>CAIYQZ010000047.1 GCA_903928495.1 uncultured bacterium | reverse complement strand
GTGTGGAAGAGATAACCGCTGAAAGCATCTAAGCGGGAAACTCGTTCCAAGATGAGATCTGCCGGGGCCTTGAGCCCCCTGAAGAGTCGTTCAAGACCAGGACGTTGATAGGCTGGGTGTGGAAGCGCAGTAATGCGTTAAGCTAACCAGTACTAATTGCTCGTGCGGCTTGACCCTATAACTTTGATGTGTTGTGTTGATCTGTGATCAACCGTGAAGCAGTACAAAGAAATGTTTGTTGTGCCCGGGTGGTGAAAACCACTCTTCGTTGGCCGCAATCAAAAATAGCGCTGATACCGACTCTGTGAATTCGTTTAGGCTGACCTCGTCAGCTTAAACAACCCGTTATGCCTGATGACCATAGCAAGGTGGTACCACTCCTTCCCATCCCGAACAGGACAGTGAAACGCCTTAGCGCCGATGATAGTGCGGATTCCCGTGTGAAAGTAGGTCATCGTCAGGCTCTTATCCCTCCCTCAGCCCCCATACCACTCGGTATGGGGGCTTTTTGGGTTTTTGTGGCTCAGTTGCTGCGCAATTCTCTGCGCAGGATCTTTCCGACGTTGCTCTTGGGCAGCTCATCTCGGAATTCGATGTATTTCGGGCGTTTGTAGCCAGTCAGGTTGTCGTGGCAAAAGGCTGCCACCTGCTCTTCGGTCAGTGTCGGGTCGTCCTTGACGACGAAGACCTTGATTGTTTCCCCTGACTTTCCGTCGGGTACGCCAACGGCAGCGCACTCCACAACCCCAGGGCAGAGGGAAATCACGTTCTCGAGTTCGTTGGGGAATACATTGAAACCCGAAACGATGATCATGTCTTTCTTGCGGTCGACAATTTTGGTGTAACCGCAGCTGTCCATGATGCCGATATCACCTGTGCGCATGTAACCATCAGGTGTGAACGCCTTTGCGTTTTCGGCGGGCTGATTGAAATACCCCACCATGACATTGGGCCCTTTGATGCAAATTTCGCCCGCTTGCCCTCTTTCTACGTCATCACCTTCATCGGTCTTGATGGCGATATCGATTCCCGGAAGTGGCAAACCGATCTTTCCAGAGAACTCCTTGTTTGTGACTGGATTGTTGGTTCCGATTGCGCAGGTTTCGCTCATGCCCCAGCCTTCAATCATCGGGCACCCGGTCACGGACAACCAATGGCGTGCAGTCCCTTCCGATGCAGCCATACCTCCCGCCTGGGACACCGCCAACTGACTGAAGTCCAAAGACTTGAATTGAGGGTTTTGCAGCAAAGCATTGAACAGCGTATTGACGCCAGGCAACAAATGGAAGGGCCGGAGCTTCATCACTTCAACAAACTTCGGGATGTCTCTGGGGTTTGGTATCAGCGTCATGTGAGCACCCCACCGGACAGTGAGCAAACTCAAAGTGAGGGCAAAGATGTGATACAGCGGCAGGGCGGCAATGCTGTTTGCTTTGCGTATGTCCCCAACCTTCCCCAATGCCGGGGTGAACCAAGCCTCTGCTTGCAGAATTGCAGCGAGGATGTTTCGATGTGTGAGAACTGCGCCTTTGGAAAGGCCGGTTGTTCCTCCGGTGTATTGAAGGAAGGCGTAACTGTCCAAAGTGCTTTTGCTGGATTTGAGCGTCAGCTTTCCTCCGGCCTCCAGCACGCGGTTGAAATGCGTCACCGAAAGCGACCCATGGCTTCCGTTCAATGGCAAGCGATAGGCTGGCACCATCTTCGCAAGATGGCGCACAGCGAACGTGATCCAACGTCCGTACCAGAATCCGAGCATGTCGCCCATGCTGGCCAATACAACATGTTTGATTGGCGAAGTGACCACGACTTCTTCCAGCACATGAGCGAAGTTTTCAAGTATGAAAATCACCTCCGCTCCCGAGTCTTTCAACTGGTGCCCCAATTCGCGGGCGGTGTAGAGCGGGTTCACATTCACGCAGGTGTAGCCCGCACGCAATATGGCTGCCATCACCACGAGAAACTGTGGGACGTTGGGCATCATGAGCGCTACCCTTGCCCCGGGCTCCAGCCCCAGCGACTGCAGCCACGCCCCAACGTCTGCCGACCTGTCATCGAGTTCGCCGTAGGTCATCCAACGCTCCATGCACACGCTCACGGGTCGTGCAGCATTCTTTTTGAACGACTCCTCTAGCAGTGCACTCAGAGAGTTGTATTGCGTGACGTCAACGTCGTGAGGTACACCGGGGGGATAACTGTCAAACCAGGGTTTAGAAAGCATGTGGATCTCCTGCTGGCAATTGTGGGGGGATCAGAAGGCCCCAGCCTTCAGGGCAAGCCCTATGCGCGTGTCACACGCGGCACAGCAGCGGACGCCAAATAGACCCGCCCCCCTACCTGTGGGCCAGTGAGACGTGCCACATTCTCAGCCATGAGACGCAGAACGTGGATGACATTGGGCTTGGCCTCGGCCGCCGTGCTGGCGGCGGGCGGGTATTGGCTGAAAGACAGTGAGCCGGCTTGGCACGGAGGTGCCTTGTCTGCCGCCGCCGCTGACGTGGTTCGGGCTTGGGGCAGGGCGCAACTAAAGGGTAGCTTGCCCACGGATCCATCCCAACAGGCACAAGCGTTGGATGGATTGGTGAGCCGAATGGAAACGGCAATTGCCGCTTTCCCCACCTACACACAGGACGAACTGGCCCAATTGCTGACTCTGCTGGCTTCAGCGCCCGGTCGCATCGGCTTGGCGGGTCTGCAAACGCCCTGGAGTGAGGCAACGGACGAGGAATTGCACAAGATGTTTGCCGGAATGCAGCGCAGCCGCATCAGCCTGAAGCAACAGGCCTATCTCGGACTGCACGATCTGATCGGGGCAGCCTATTTTTCAGAGGCACACACATGGACGGTTCTGGGTTACCCCGGGCCGCAAGCATTGTGAGCCGCTTGCCAGATCCTTGGGTGGACGGTTTGTCGGGCGGGTGGCGCGTCTTGGGCCGCGACTCGGCGCCACCAAACAAACTGAGCTGCGACGTTGTCGTGGTGGGGACTGGCGCAGGCGGCGGTATCACCGCTGAACTGCTGGCGCGTGCAGGCTTTGATGTCCTGATGGTCGAAGAAGGACCATTGAAAACCAGCAAGGATTTCAATCAGCTGGAAAGCGAGGCTTATCCCACGCTGTACCAGGAAAGTGCCGCTCGGAAAACCGCCGACAAGGGCATCAACATCTTGCAAGGCCGTTGTGTGGGGGGCTCCACCACGGTCAATTGGACCAGTTCCTTTCGAACGCCCTCGGACACGTTGGCGTTCTGGCGCGATCGCCTGGCGCTCGGAGAACTGACCGACGACGAGTTGTCACCTTACTTCATGCAGGCGGAGCGCCGATTGGGCATCGGCCCCTGGCTGGTGCCCCCAAACGAAAACAACGAACTGTTGCGCAAGGGCGCCGCCGCATTGGGCATTCCAGCTGCGGCAATTGCACGCAATGTGAGAGGTTGCTGGAACCTTGGCTCCTGTGGCCTGGGGTGTCCCACAAACGCGAAGCAATCGATGCTTGTCACCGGCGTTCCAACAGCGCTGGCACATGGTGCCCGCCTGCTGGCAGACACACGTGCTGACCGCTTGGAAACAGACGGGGGCAAGGTGGTTCGCTTGCACGTCACCCATTTCAATAAAAATTCAACTCTGGCGCAGTCCAGGCCTACAGAAACCACTATCGAAATATCTGCCAAGCATTTTGTGGTCGCGGGCGGCGCCATCAACTCGCCCGCTTTGCTGATGCGCTCAGGCATGCCAGACCCGCACGGGGTGTTGGGCACCCGCACCTTCCTGCACCCCGTTGTCATGAGCGCAGCGGGTTTCGCACAGCGTGTGGAGGGGTGGAGCGGTGCGCCGCAGACCATCTACACCGATCATTTTCTGGGAGTGAATGCCATCGATGGACCCATGGGCTACAAGCTGGAGGCTCCGCCCATTCACCCTGTCATTTTTGCATCCAGCATTCCCGGTTTTGGTGAGGCACAGGCAGCCCTGTTGAAGCAGTTTGCCCACCATCACATTCTGTTGGCCCTGTTGCGTGACGGCTTCGCCGCGGAGTCCAGCGGAGGGCGCGTTTCACTGCGCAGCGACGGTAGTCCGTTGCTCGACTATCCGTTGAATCCATTTGTCATGGAGGGAGCGCGCCGCGCCTTGCTCTCCATGGCCGAAATCCAGTTTGCGGCGGGCGCACGACATGTCATGCCGGTGCACGAAATGGGTCAACCCAGCACCAGTTGGGCCCAGGCACGGGCTGCCATTGCAGCATTGCCCATGGTGACTTTGCAGGCAAGGGTGGTCAGCGCACACGTCATGGGTGGCTGCGCCATGTCTGCGTCTGCGGCCCAGGGCGTTGTGCGGCCCGACGCGGTGCATTGGCAATTGCCCAACCTGTCGGTACATGACGGATCACTGTTCCCCACCAGCATCGGCGCCAATCCGCAACTGTCCATTTATGGATTGGTCAACCGCTTGACCCAGCAGCTGATCACCCGTTTGGGTGGAACCCCGCGGCCTTTGGCCTGAGGCATGTCCCAGTCTGCCCCGCACTCAAGCCTGGCTCGCCTCCAGCAGACGCTCGGGGTGCTGTTGCTGATGATCGGTGTGGGTTTGGCCGCTTGGTCCCTGCGCGAGCCTGTGTGGGGTGCCATGGCTTTGATCCTGTGGTTTGTGGCCCAACCCGGCTTGCTTGGTTTGCAGTTTGTGCTGGCCGGTTGGGTCAATGCCTGCGAGGGCGTGGTGCCCCGTGGCCGCTTCCCATGGGCCGTCTGGTGGAGTGAGGTCCGCACCGCAGCCCGTGTCTTCGGTGTGTGGCAGCCATGGGCTTGGCGGGCGTTTCCTGACCTCTTGCCCGTCGCCGCCATTCCTGCCGCACGACCGTCGGGCGGCCACCGGGGCGTCTTGCTGGTGCATGGGTTCATGTGCAACCGAGGCCTGTGGAACCCCTGGTTGGCAGAGTTGCGCCGACGCCAGCACCCGGTGGTTGCAGTCAACCTTGAGCCAGTACTGGGGCCCATCGATGCCTACGGACCTACCCTCGATGAGGCTGTGCGTCGGCTGACGGCGGCCACGGGAGAACCGCCTCTGGTGGTGGCGCACAGCATGGGCGGGTTGGCTGTGCGAGCCTGGTTGCAAGCCACACCAGGTGCCATTGACCGCGTGGCCCACATCGTCACCATCGGCACGCCACATTCTGGTACATGGCTGGCGAGGTTTGGCCACGGTGCCAATGCCGCCCAAATGCGGCCGGGCAGTGCATGGCTGACGGCCCTCGCGCGCACCGAAGGCGCAGCCGTTGCAGCCAAATTCACCTGTTGGCACTCGGACGGTGACAACATTGTTTTCCCCTTCGGTACGGCTGTATTGCCCGGGTCAGAGGCGCGGCATGTGCCAGGCGTTGGCCACGTTGCGCTGGCATTCAATGCCGAATTGATGGGCGATGTGCTCGGGCGATTGCGCATGTGACGGACCACGCGGGTCGGATAAACGCAGAACGCACTGTGAAATCTAGGGAAAACCCTTATATTGATCTCATGTCTGAAACCCAAACCGCCTCAGTTCAGCGCACTGTTTATGCGCCCATTCGCTCCCTGGGGCCTGGGCACCGCGAGCGCATTGCTGCGCACTTGCTCGCGCTGGAACCTGCTGACCGGTACCTGCGCTTCGGTTACTCGGCGGGAGATGTGCAGATCCAGCATTACGCAGACCATCTCAATTTCGATCGTGACGATGTATTTGGCATATACAACCGCCGCCTGGAGTTGCTGGCAATGGCCCACCTGGCGTATGCCAGCAGCCCTGAGTGCGACAGTTGCGCGGAATTTGGCGTGAGTGTGTCGCAGCACGCCAGGGGGCGCGGCTATGGCAAACGCCTGTTTGAACGCGCGGTGATGCATGCGCGCAACCAGGGTGTGCACATGCTGTTCATCCACGCACTGACAGAGAACACGCCCATGCTGGCGATTGCCGCTCACGCCGGTGCACGGCTCGAGCGCGACGGATCGGAAACCGAGGCCTATCTCCATCTGCCACCCGCCAACTTCGACAGTGTGCTGACCGAACTGGTCGAAGAACAGGTGGCCCAAACCAACTACAGGTTCAAAGCCCAAGCGCAGGCCTTTCGTCACATGCTGTCAACCTTGCAGGACATCCGCGACGGCGTTCGCCACGCACGCGACCAAAGCTCGCCCTGACCCAGGTCGATCAAGCAGGTGTCATGACCATGGGGTATCCTAGAAAGACCTCCACTTCTGCATCCGTCCGTGCCCGACCCTTACCCTGCGCCAGCCTCCCACAAGCGTTCTGACTCCCGCAGCCCCCGCTCCGAAGACAAGCGCGGCATCTTGCAAAAGCTCGCCGAGTTGCTCCACCCCGGCCCCGATTCCACCGACGAGCTCATTGCCACGCTCTCGGAGGCCGAAGACCGACACCTCATCAACACCGAGTCCCGCGTCATGCTCGAAGGCGTGCTGCGCATGGCCGACATGACAGCGGGTGATGTGATGGTGGCCGCGCCCCGCATGGACGTGCTGGACATTGATGCCCCCTACGAAGAGTTGCTGCACACGGTCATCGACACCGCGCACTCGCGTTTCCCGGTGTTTGAAGGCGAGCGCGACAACATCATCGGCATCCTGCTGGCCAAAGACCTGCTGAAGCTGCAGCGCGCCCCCGAGCTGAACCTCAGAGCCCTGCTTCGTCCTCCCACCATGGTGCCGGAAAGCAAAGGTCTGAACGATTTGTTGCGAGAGTTCCGGGGCAACCGCAACCACTTGGCACTGGTCATTGATGAGTTTGGCCGCGTGGCCGGGCTCATCACGATCGAAGACGTGCTCGAAGAAATCGTCGGTGAAATCGAAGACGAATTCGATGACGACGAAGAAGACGGCGACATCTTCGCCCTGGCCGACCGCACCTGGCGCATCAGCGGCGACACCCCCATCGCGCGCATCAATGAGGCGTTCGACCTGCAATTGCCTGACGACGAGGTGGACACTGTGGGCGGCCTGATTGCGCATGAAATGGGTCATGTGCCCAAACGTGGCGAGCGCCACACCTTGCAGGGCTTCAACTTTGTGGTGCTGCACGCGCGAGGTGGCGCGGTCAAGTGGTTCAAAGCCAGTCCCGCGACCACACCAGAGCCTTGACACCCACTTCCCACGCCCGCCCTGCGTGGCTCGCCGCAATCGCGGGTCTGGCTGGCGGATTGCAGGCGCTCTCCCTGGCTTGGCCCTGGGGCGTGGCAGGTGCCGCATTTGGCTCCACTGGCTGGGCTGGCCAACCCTTACCCTTGTTGCAACTGGCCGCCATGGCGCTGTTTGTGGTGGTGCTGCGTCGCGCGCCGACTGCGCGCAGCGCGGCAGGCGTGGGCTGGGTGTTTGCCGCCACGTGGCTGGTGGGCACGTTCTGGTGGTTGTTTGTGTCGCTGCACACCCACGGCGGCTTGGCTGCGCCGCTGGCCGTGGGGGCGGTGCTGGCCCTGGCTGGGGCATTGGCGGTGTACTACACCGCCATTTCAGTACTTTATTGGCATCTGGCGCTTGATGGTATTGTGTTTTCAGCTCTGGTTTTTGCTGCCTTGTGGACCCTGGCAGAGCTGGCCCGGGGCGTGTGGCTGACCGGTTTCCCCTGGGGGGCTGTGGGCTATGTGCATGTGGACAGCTTGGGTTGGGTTGCTCCTTGGGTGGGCGTGTACGGCATGGGCGCCCTGGCCGTTGCACTGGCGGCGGGCGTGGCGGCCGCTTGGCCACGGGCGCGCGTGCGCGCGTTGGCCCTGGCGGGCGGGGCAGTGGCGCTCCTAACGGCCGGGCCATGGCTGTCGGCTCATGTGCCCACACACACCCAGTCTGCCGGGGCGCTGCACTTGGCCTTGCTGCAAGGCAACATTGACCAAGGGGAAAAGTTTGATACCCGCACCGGCCTGCCCAAGGCGTTGGCCTGGTACTCCGCCCACCTGGCCGACCCACATGCGTCCGCTGACAGAAGTGCAGACACCTTGCCGCCGAACGCGCTGATCGTGGCCCCAGAAACCGCATTGCCCCTGCTGCCCCAGCAGGCAGGGCCTGAATTGTGGGGGCCGCTGTTGCAATTTCTGGGGCAGGGCACCCGTGCCGCCCTGCTGGGGTTGCCGCTGGGGAGCTTTGACCAGGGCTACTCCAACGCCGTCTGGGCCATCACCCCGCAGGCAGCCGCACAGGCCGCAACCGATGTGGCCGAAGGCCGCCCGTTGGGCACGCTGGACATGCCCAACCCTCGCGACCCCGCGCAACCGCCGTTCTACCGCTACGAAAAACACCACCTGGTGCCGTTTGGCGAGTTCATTCCCCCGTTCTTCCGCTGGTTTGTGGACCTCATGAACATCCCACTGGGCGACTTCAACCGGGGTGCCCTGGCCCAGCCGCCGTTTGAGTGGGCAGGCCAGCGCGTGGCCCCGAACATTTGCTACGAAGACCTGTTTGGCGAGGAGTTGGCCCAGGGCTTTGGCGATGCCGCCACGGCCCCCACCGTGCTGGTGAACCTCAGTAACCTGGCCTGGTTCGGCAACACCGTGGCGCTGGACCAGCACTTGCACGCTTCCCGTTTGCGGGCCCTGGAGCTGGCGCGGCCCATGGTGCGCGCCACCAACACGGGCGCCACTGTGGCCATCGACCACCAGGGCCGCGTCACCCACGCCCTGCCGCGCCTGACACAAGGCGTGTTGCTGGCCACAGTGGAGGGGCAGCAAGGCCTCACACCGTTCGCCCGCTGGGCATCGCGCTGGGGCCTGTGGCCCGTTTGGCTGCTGGCCGGGGGCGTGGTGTTGGCGGGGGCTGTGGTGGCTCGGGCGCAGCGCACACGTCGCCCGTAAAATCAGCAGCTTGCCCGCCGCCGTCCGGCGGGCGCTTTTTTGCCGCGCCCATGCTCACGTTCCAACAAATCATCCTTCGCCTGCAGTCCTACTGGGACGCGCAAGGCTGCGCCTTGCTCCAGCCCTACGACATGGAAGTGGGCGCGGGCACCAGCCACACGGCCACGTTTCTGCGCGCCATTGGCCCCGAGCCGTGGAAGGCCGCCTACGTGCAACCCAGCCGCCGCCCCAAGGATGGCCGCTATGGCGAAAACCCCAACCGCCTCCAGCACTACTACCAATACCAAGTGGTGTTGAAGCCCGCGCCCGCCAACATCCTGGAGCTGTACTTGGGGTCACTGGAAGCCCTGGGCTTTGACCTGAAGAAGAACGACATCCGCTTCGTCGAAGACGACTGGGAAAACCCCACGCTCGGCGCCTGGGGTCTGGGCTGGGAAGTGTGGTTGAACGGCATGGAAGTGACGCAGTTCACCTACTTCCAGCAGGTGGGCGGCATCGACTGCAAACCCGCCACCGGCGAAATCACCTATGGCCTGGAGCGCCTGGCCATGTACCTGCAAGGGGTGGACAACGTTTACAACCTGAAGTGGACCGAAAGCCTCAGCTACGGCGACGTGTACAAGCAAAACGAGGTGGAGCAGTCCACCTACAACTTTGAACACTCCGACGCCGACTTTTTGTTCACCGCATTCGCAGCCCACGAAAAACAGGCCAAGTACCTGATGGAGCAGCAACTGGCGCTGCCGGCCTACGAGCAGGTGCTGAAATGTGCCCACAGCTTCAACCTGCTGGACGCACGCGGTGCCATCAGCGTGACCGAGCGCGCTGCCTACATCGGCCGCATCCGCAACCTGGCCCGCGCCGTGGCGCAAAGTTATTACGAAAGCCGCGAGCGCCTGGGCTTCCCCATGGCCCCGCGCGAGTGGGTGGCTCAGATGGGCAAGAAGGCCGCGTGACCGCATGGAGAACACAAAAATGACAACGAAAAACCTCCTGATCGAACTGTTTGTAGAAGAACTTCCCCCCAAGGCTTTGAAGACGCTTGGGCAGGCATTTGCCGGGGGGGTGATGGGAAGCCTTGAGGAGCAAGGACTTATAGAGCAGCGAACCCCCAGTCAATTCAAGTTTTTTGCCTCGCCGCGCCGTCTTGGCGTTTGGATCGAAGATGTACTTGAGACAGCCACTGACGAACCTGAGGAGATCAGGCTTATGCCGGTAGCTGTGGGATTGAACCCCGCAGGTGAGCCGACCCCGGCGTTGGCAAAGAAGCTGGCAGCACTTGGCGGAGACATAAAAGACGTGGTCCCCATGCCAAGTGGATTGCATTTGAAAAGAATGAAGAAAGGCGTGGATCTGACCGCCGGTTTGCAAAAGGCTTTGAACGAAGCCATTGCCAAGCTGCCCATTCCCAAGGTCATGAGCTACCAGCTGCACACCGGCTGCGAGTTGCCCGGCTGGACCAGCGTCAGCTTTGTGCGCCCCGCGCACGGTCTGGTGGCCCTGCACGGTGCCGATGTGGTGCCCGTGAGCGCTTTGGGCCTGAACGCGGGCAACACCACACACGGCCACCGGTTTGAAGCCGCCATCGACCCCGTGCCCCTGGCGCATGCCGACGCGTACGCTGAGACTCTGGCCCGCGACGGCGCGGTGATTGCCAGCTTTGCCGCGCGCAAGGCTGACATTGCCCGCCAACTGGCTGCCAAGGCGGCTGAAGTGGGCGGAGGCTGCAAGCCCATTGATGACGAGGCTTTGCTGGACGAAGTGACTGCACTGGTCGAGCGGCCCAACGTGCTGCTGTGCCAGTTCGAGCCCGAGTTTCTGGCCGTGCCGCAAGAGTGCCTCATCCTCACCATGAAGGCCAACCAGAAGTACTTCCCACTGTTGGATGCGGCAGGCAAGCTGACCAACCGGTTCCTGGTGGTCAGCAACATCAGCCCCGCAGATGCCAGCGCCGTGACCGGTGGCAACGAGCGCGTGGTGCGCCCACGACTGGCCGATGCCAAGTTCTTCTTTGACCAGGACCGCAAGAAAACCCTGGCCTCCCGCGTGGAGGGCTTGAGCAAAGTGGTGTATCACAACAAATTGGGCACCCAAGGCCAGCGAGTGGAGCGCGTGCGCGGCATAGCGCGGGCCATCGCCACCGCACTGAATCAGCAAGGCTGGGGCGATGCCGATCTGGCCGCGCAGGCCGACCTGGCCGCGCAGCTGGCCAAAACCGACCTGCTGACCGACATGGTGGGCGAATTCCCCGAGCTGCAAGGGACCATGGGCGGCTACTACGCCCGCCACGACGGCCTGGGCGACACCGTGGCCAACGCCATCGAAGACCACTACAAACCCCGCTTTGCCGGTGACGAGTTGCCCCGCAATGCGGCTGGTGTGGTGGTGGCCCTGGCCGACAAGCTGGAAACCCTGGTGGGCATGTTCGGTATTGGCAACCTGCCCACGGGTGACAAAGACCCGTTTGCCCTGCGCCGCCACGCTCTGGGTGTGGTGCGCATGCTGGTGGAAAAAGACCTGCCGCTGGACGTGTCTGCCGTGCTCGCCGCAGCGGTGCCTGCCTTTGGTGCCCTCATCACCGACGCCACGCCACAGCTGACCGAGTTTGTGTATGACCGCATCAGTGGTGGCCTGCGCGAGCAGGGCTACAGCGCCCAGGAAGTGGACGCCGTGCTGGCGCTGCGCCCCCAGCGCCTGGCCGACATTGGCCGGCGCCTGAGCGCGGTGCGCGCCTTTGTCGCCTTGGCCGAAGCCCCTGCGCTGGCAGCGGCCAACAAGCGCGTGGGCAACATCCTGAAAAAGGCCGAGGGCGAGGTGCTGGCGCAGGTCAACACCGCGCTGCTGCAAGAGCCCGCCGAGCAAGCCTTGGCTGCAGCCCTGGCCGCTGTGGCACCCGCCGCTGACGCCGCGTTTGCCAACGGCGACTACACCGCCAGCTTGCAAGCCCTGGCCGCGCTGCGTGCCCCGGTGGACGCGTTTTTTGATGGGGTGATGGTCAATGCAGACGACCCCGCGCTCAAAGCCAACCGCTTGGGCCTGCTGAAAACGCTGCACGACGCCATGAACCGTGTGGCCGATCTCGGCCGCCTGGCGTCCTGAAGTCCGTGTGAAGCCGCACACCATGGCCAGCCCCGTGAACACCTGGTGGCAGCGAAACGGTTTGCTTGTGGGCCTTTTTGGCCCCCCTGCGGTGTGGGTGGCGTTGCGCTGGTGGCTGGACTTTCAAGTACAGCGCGGTGGCATCGTGCTGCCTCCGGCGCTCAGCCCTGCCGCCGATCCCGACAGCGCCATGCGCTGGGTGATGGTGGGTGTGGCAGCGGCAGCGGCACTCGGGGCGCTGGTGTGGTGGCTGATGCGCCCGTCCACGGCGGGAGTGGCCGCCCGACGGTCGGTGGGCCGGGGGCTGTTGGTGCTGTGGGTACTGGTGTGGGCCGGCGGTGTGGTCCAGGCCCAGCGCAGTCATGCCAACCGCCTGGGGCTGCAGCCCGCGCGCGAAGTGTTGGTGAAGGTGGTGGCGGTGCAAGTACAGCCCGCCTCCGTGCGCGCTGTGGGCGGGGCCAAGGTGTATGTGGATTGGCCTGCGGGTGGGGGCTTGCACACAGTGGTGTTGGAGTCGCCCACCGAAGACCTGCTGCGTAAACCGGCTGCGCTGACGCTGACGCTGGCGGCCGGTCGCTACAGCGGCGTGTTCGTCACAGGCTGGCGGGTGGACAATGCAGCTGCGCCCACCATCCCGAGGTCTGCCCCATGAAACTGCTGATACTGGACCGCGACGGCACCCTCAATGCCTCGCGCGACGACTTTGTCACCACCCCTGCCGACTGGGAGCCACTGCCCGGCGCGCTGGAGGCCGTGGCCCGGTTGAACCAGGCGGGCTGGCGACTGGTGATCGTCAGCAACCAGTCCGGGCTGGGTCGTGGCCTGCTGGACATGGCCAACCTGAACGCCATTCACAACAAAATGAACAAGGCACTGGCCGCTGCGGGCGGTCGGGTGGAGGCCATTTTCTTCTGCCCCCACGTGCCCGACGACCACTGCACCTGCCGCAAGCCCGCCAGCGGGTTGTTCCTTCAGATAGCCGAGCGGTTTGGCGTGTCGCTGCAAGGTGTGCCCGCTGCCGGTGACTCGGTGCGCGACGCGCAGGCCGCCGCCGCTGTGGGCTGCGAGCCCCATCTGCTGATGACCGGCAACTCACTCACCTGCCGAGACGGCAACCTGCCCTCCGACCTGCCGCCCGGCAGCTACGTCCACACCGATTTGCCGGCGTTTGCCGATTTCATCCTGGCGCGCGAACGGGTGAAGCAAGAAGCCAATTCACTGTAGCAATACAATCAATGCGATCAAGCGCTGGCGATTGTTTTTATCTGGAAAATTTGCCCCCATGCTCGTGATCCGTTCGCTGTTGCATTTTCTGTGGATGGGCCTCACGGTCATCCCCTGGGCCACGGTGGTGGTGGTGACCTCGCCCTTCCTCAGCCCCACCCGCGTGTACTGGATGTGCGCCGGTTGGCTGAAGGCAGCGGTGTGGGGTGGCAAGGTGATTCTGGGCATACACAACAAGGTGATCGGGTTCGAGAACCTGCCCTCCGGCACCACCAGCCCGGCCATCCTGCTGGTGAAGCACCAGTCCACCTGGGAAACCTTCAGCATGGTGGCGCTCATGCCACACCCGCTGGCCTATGTGTTCAAGAAGGAACTGCTTTACGTGCCGTTTTTCGGCTGGGCCATGGCACGCATGGACATGATCCACATCGACCGCTCGCGCGGCCGCGAGGCCTTTGGCAAGGTGGTGGCACAAGGCAAGCGACTGCTGGCGCAGGGCACCTGGGTCATCATGTTTCCCGAGGGCACGCGCATCCCGCGTGGGCAGCAAGGCCAGTACAAAAACGGCGGCACACGCCTGGCCATTGAAACCGGGGCCCCGGTCATTCCGGTGGCTGTGACGTCTGCCAAGTGCTGGCCGCGCAAGGCGTTCATCAAAACCCCCGGTACGGTGGAGTTCTCCATTGGCAAGCCCATTCCCAGTGAAGGCCGCGAGCCCGATGAACTGATGCGGGAGGTGGAGGCCTGGATCGAGGCCGAGATGCGTCGCCTCGACCCAGAGGCCTACCGCTGAACCGGAGCCCCGCCGCCATGGAGCAACTCAGTCTGCTGGGTCTGGAGCCTCCCTCCCCATTGCATGCCCCCACTGCGGTGGCTGGAAAAATCAAGCCAAAAGTCCATCCAGCGCTTGATGGTATTGGTTTTTCAGCTACACCTGCTGTACCCCGTGGTCTGTGGCAGCACCCCCAGGCCAACCGTCAGGCCGTCTTGCAAGGCCAAGCGGTGGGGTACTGGTTCCGGCGTGGTCAGCGGCGCACCATCGGGTTTTCGGTGGGGCCACAGGGCCTCAGTGTCAGTGCTCCGCGCTGGACCACGTTGGCCGCTGTCGATGCCGCCCTGCAAACCAAGGCGGGCTGGGTGCTGCGCAAACTGGCCCAGGTGGAACAGCGCCACGCCGTGCTGAAAGACGCGCGGGTGGACTGGGTCGATGGCACCGAGCTGGCCTGGTTGGGTAGCACGCTGACCCTGCGGCTCGGTCAACCGCCTGAAGGTACTGTCGTGGCCCCCGCCGCCACGCCACGCCGCCGGGGTCAACCCCCGGTGAGCCGTGTGGCACCGGACCCAGGCAGCACTGGCGCCGACAGTTTGTGGGTGGCCCTGCCCGCCACAGCCACGCCCGCCCAACTGCGCGATGCCGTGCAGGCCTGGATGATGCACACCGCGCACGCCCATTTTGTGCATCGACTGGACCACTTTGCACTGTTGCTCGGTGTGCGCTGGACACTGTTGAAGCTGTCGTCCGCCAACACCCGTTGGGGCAGCGCCAAGGCCGACGGCAGCATCCGGCTCCACTGGCGGCTGATGCAGTTCGCCCCCGATGTGCTGGACTACGTGGTGGCCCACGAACTGGCCCATTTGCGCCACATGGATCACAGCGACCGGTTCTGGGCCACCGTGGCCAGCGTGGTACCCGACTACGCGGCGCTGCGTGCCCGGCTCAAAGGTGAGCGCCTGCCCTCCTGGTGACGCTCCAACGGGGTTTGCCCGTGTCGCAACTGCCAGGCATGGGCTTATAGTGGACGGACACGCGCGCGGCATGTTTCACAGCTGCGCCTTTGCTCCACCGCAGACACAGCCAGCGCACTGGCGGAGAACACCATGGACCTGTTTGTTTGGGACCGCAGCTTTGGCACAGGTTTGCCCGAAATGGACGACCAGCACCGTGGGCTGATCGACATCTTCAACGAGTTGCACCGCACCTTGTTCGACCCGAACTACCCGCCCGACCGCCGGGAGGTGTCGCTGCGCCGGGCGTTTGACCGGCTCATGGCTTACGCGCGGGCGCAGTTCGCGGCCGAAGAGTCCATGATGCAAACCCACGGACTGGACGCCCGCCATGTGGCCGTGCACCGGCGTCAGCACGAACAATTCATCATCAACCTGCGGGAGCTCTGGGGCGAGCGCGACACACGGGCCGAGTGGTCGGCCCGCATGATGGGGTTCCTGTCGTCGTGGATCGGCTTGCATGTGCTGGGCGTGGACCAGTCCATGGTGCGCCAGTTGCGTCTGGTGCAGGATGGCACCAGTTCGACCGAGGCCTACGATCGCGAAACCGCTGTGTCAGACAAAGGCCTGCGCTCGCTGCTCAACATGGTGGGGCGGCTGTACCAGGAGCTGGGCACACAGACGGTGGCGCTCAGCCAGGCCCGGCTGGACCTCAGCGCCTGCGAGGGGCAGGTGCAAACGGTGTCACAGCGACTGGAGGTGCACTCCCGCTTTGACGAACTCTTGCAGGTGGCCAACCAGCGCTACTTCGACCAGCGCCTGTCGGAAGAGGTGGCCCGCGCGTTTCGGGGCGAAGAGCCTCTGGCGGTGTTGGTAGTGGACCTGGACTTTTTCCCGAATTACGGCGACCGCCTGGGCCTGCCCGCGGCCGATGCCTGCCTGCAGACTGTGACGCAGGCTGTGGCGGGGGCCATGAAACGCACCACCGACCTGGTGGCCCGGCACGACACGCACCGGCTCGTGGTGATGATGCCCGAGACCGACCGCATGGGTGCCGCACAGGCCGCGCAACGGGTGGTGGACAGCGTGGCGCTGCTGGACTTGCCACATCCCGAGTCGCTGGCCGCACCGGTGGTCACGGCCAGCGTGGGGGTGGCCGGCTGGGTGCCCCGCAGCCGGGATGACGGCCCCTTGCTGGTGAGCGAGGCCGAAGCTGCACAGGAGCGTGCACGCCTGGAAGGCGGCAACCGCGTGGGCCTGGCCTGACCAGTCAGCCCGGCCAGCCTAGGGTGCCAGACCGCTGTCGTGCACCCACCGCACGAAGTCGGGCGGACTCAGGGGCTGGCTGAAGAAGTACCCCTGCGCCTCGTCGCAGCCTTGCAGGCGCAGCCAGGCGAGTTGACCGGGTGATTCAACCCCTTCTGCAATGGTCCGCAGCCCCAGGCTGCTCGCCAGACCGATGATGGCGCTGGCAATTGCCTTGTCATCGGGGTCGGTGGTGATGTCCCGCACAAAACTCTTGTCGATTTTCAGCTTGCCGACCTTGAACCGCTTGAGGTAGCTGAGGCTGGAGTAGCCCGTGCCGAAGTCGTCGATGGACATGGCCACTCCCAGGGCAGAAATCTCGTCGATCGCCACCACCGCGCCCAGTGGGTCGTCCATGGCCACGCTTTCGGTCAGCTCCAGTTCCATGAGTGCTGGCGGAATCTCGGTGTCCCGCAGCACCTGCTCCACCATGGCCGCCAGCCCCGCATGGCGGAACTGGACTGCCGACAGGTTCACCGCCATGGTGAGGTTGCCCAGCCCTGCCGCCATCCAGACTTTGAGTTGCTGCATGGCGGTGCGCAGCACCCATTCACCGATGGGCAGGATCAGGCCGCTGCTCTCGGCCAGCGGAATGAACTCGACCGGCGACACCACACCCAGCGTCGGGTGGTGCCAGCGCAGCAATGCCTCTGCCCCCACGAGGCTGCCGTTGGCCAGCGACATCTGGGGTTGGTACACCAGCACCAGTTCGTTGCGGTCCAGCGCATGGCGCAGGTGGCTTTCGAGCGTGAGGGTGCGCGCCGAGTGCGTCTGCATGTCGGCTTTGAAAAAGCGGTAGGTGTTGCGGCCTTCGTCTTTGGCCCGGTACATGGCCACGTCGGCGGCTTTGGACAAGGCGTCGAAGTCTGTCCCGTCGGACGGGTACAGCGCAATGCCCACCGACAGGGTCACCACCACATCGTGCCCGTCCAGGGTGATGCTGCGGGCGCTGGTTTCCAGCAGTTTTTCGGCCACCTGTGCCGCTTGTACGTCCCCGCAGCCGGGCAGCACCAACACAAATTCATCCCCACCCTGGCGCGAGAGCGTGTCTCCGGCGCGCAACACGGATGTCAGCCTCAAAGCCGCCTCAATGAGCAACGCATCACCCGCGCGGTGGCCCAGGGTGTCGTTGATGTTCTTGAAGTGGTCCAGGTCGATGAACATGACCGTCAGCGGCTCCTGCTGACGTTCGGCCATGCTCACGGCCTGCTTGAAGCGATCGGCCAGAAGCAGCCGGTTCGGCAGGCCGGTCAGGGTGTCGAAATACGCCAGCCGGTGGATTTGCTGCTCGCTCTCTTTGCGGTGGGTGATGTCCTCCTTGATGGCGAGATAGTGCGTCACACTGCCATCGGACTGGTGCACGGGGGAAATGCGCACGGCTTCGATGTACTCGCTGCCATCTTTGCGGCGGTTGGTGAACTCGCCCGTCCACGCATTGCCCTGGCTGAGCTGGGCCCACATGTCGGCGTACACCTGAGGGTCGGTTTTGCCGGACTGCAGCATGTTGGGGTTGGCGCCCAGCACTTCCTCGGGTGAATAGCCTGTGACCGAGTAGAACGACTGGTTGGCGTACTCGATGCGGGACTTCAGGTCGGTGATAACCACCGAATTGGGGCTTTGCTCCACCGCTTGCCAGAGTTTGCGCAAGGTGGCTTCGTTGCTGGCCCGCTCCAGCGCCAGGCCGGCCAGGTAGGCACCCCGCTCCAGGGCGTTCATTTCATGCTTGTGGAGCTGGCGCTCGGCCTGCACGTACACCGCCAAGTCGCCCAACACAACACCCTGTCCGTTCAGGATGGGGAACCTGCAGCACGGCTGCTGCTCCTGTGGCGCCGTGTCGCTGGTGAGCAGAATCTGGCAACTCACACCTTCCATGACGGCCGGATACGCGTCGGTGAGTTGTGCCAGCAGGGTTTTGAGTGGCACCCCACGCGCCAGGTTTTCCAGCATGTCACGCTCGATGCGAGCGGTTTGTTGCAGGGTGTGGCGCTCGGTCACGTCGGTCAACATGCCATGCACCCGGTCCATCTGGCCGTGCTCGTCGCGCTCGATCCAGGTGTGGTCGTCGATCCACAGCCAGCGTCCGTCGGCCGCACGGACGCGGTATCGCTGGTCATAGCTGTCGAGTGACGCGGCGAAAAAACGCTCGATTTCGGCGTTGATGCGGGGCAGGTCGTCGGGGTGAACCAGCGACTCGTAGTACAGCGAGCCGCCCATGAAGTCTGCGCGGTCGTAGCCCCACTGCTGGATGTTGTCGCTCACAAATGTCACGGGCCAGCCTTGTGTGGTGGCCCACGAAATGGCCACGACCGGTGAACGGTTGATGGTTTGCGACAGTTGCTCCAGCAGTGCCTGGCGTTGTTGCAGACCGACCACCGCCGCGTCCAGGGAGGCTTCCTGCTCTTTGCGTACGGTGATGTCCGACGTGACCCCGACCGCCCGCAGGGGAACACCCTGCTCGTCCCGTTGGACGACCTGTCCGCGCGAATGGAACCACCGCAAGGCATCATCCAGGCGGTAGACCCGGTACTCCAGGTCCAGCGGCTCGCCTCCACCGCGCATCAGCGCGGCTTGCATGGCCGAAGCAATTCGTTCTCGGTCCGCTGGGTGGATGCGTGACAGAAACTGTTTCAGGTGGCTGATGGTCTGCGACACGTCCACACGCATCAGGTGCCGCATGTGCCCACTGAAGTGGAACTGGCTGTTTGGCACGTCCAGCTCCCAGAACCCCAGTTGCGCTGCATCAGCCGCGAGGCTGAGCCGCTCTTCTGCCTTCTGGGTCCGCAGCTGCATGTCCATCTGTTCGCGCAGTGCCTGTTGGTGTCGCAGGTTGGTGCTGATGCGCAGCAACAGGCCGTGTTGCTGCACCATGCCAACCACCAGGCCTTGCTCGTCCACCACTGCCAGGTGCCGCACGCCACTGTGCTGCATGCGGGCAGCCGCTTCCGTCAGCCAGAAACCCTTGCCCACTGCATGGACCGGGTGCGAAGCCACCGATGCCAAGGGCACATTGGCCAGGTCCTGCTCGGCGTGCTGCAGCATCAGGTCCGGTACGTCACGTTCTGTGAGGATGCCGAGCGCCCTGCGCTGGCGCGCAATGAGCACGTATGAAGAGCCGGCTCGGAGCATGAGGGCCAGGGCATCGGCCAGGCTGGCTTCGGGGTCCAGCTCGGGAATCTCGTGCTCCATCACCTCAGCCACGCTGCCCAAACCGGCCAGCAGGGACTGCCCCAGTTGCTGGCGTGCATCGGTTTCGGTGATGACGCCCACCAGATGGTTGTGCTCATCGACCACTGCCAGATGCCTGAGGCCTTGTTCCAGCATGCGCGGCCATGCGGTGTGAAAGCTTTCGGTGAGCGGCACCGTTGTCACGGGCGAGCTCATCACCCATGCCAGCTCGGTGGTGCCTTTGGCACCGGATGTCAGCAGCCGAAGCAGGTCCCGCTCGGTGATGATGCCAACCGCCACGCCGTTTTCAAGTACCACCACGCAGGACACATGGCCTTCTGCCATGCTCTGTGCGGCCTGGGTGAGGGTGGCATCGGGGGGCAGGGTGCGCACCTGCCGGCTCATGACCTCGGCCACCGTGCGCACGGGCTCGGTTGATGCCGAGTGGCGTGGCGCGGGTTCGAGGGGAGCGTTCATCTGGTGTATCCGGATCTCAGGTAACGGTCTTCAAACTCTTGCGGGTCTACTGCGGGGCCCAACAGGTGTCCTTGCGCGTTTTCACAGCGCAGTTTCAGCAATGCTTTCTGCTGCTCGGAGGTTTCGACGCCTTCGGCCACCATGGTATGCCCGAGTTTGTGCCCCAACTCGATCATGGCATCGATCAGCACCCGGTTGCTTTCGTCCACCAGCATGTCCTGAACAAAAGTCCTGTCGATTTTGATGGTGGACACTGGCAGCGACTGAAGGTACGACAGGCTCGAGTAGCCAGTGCCAAAGTCATCGATGCACAGCGTTACACCCAGTGCCTGCAGGTCAGTCAGTTGCAGCAGCAGTTCAGGCTCGGGTTTGACGAGCGCGCCCTCGCGAATTTCGATCTCGAGTGCGGCTGGCGGCACCTTGTGGGCGCCCAACGCCTGACCCAAGAGCGTGGCATAACTGCGGTGCGAGACAGCCGTGGCCGACTGGTTGACCGACAGGCTCCAGCCGTCCGGCCACAGGCCAGATGATGTCCACATGCCAACCAGCTCTACCGCTTGTTCGAGCACCCAGGCGTCGAGCTCGCGCATCAGTCCCGAACGTTCTGCCACGGCCAGGAAGTCGTCGGGCAAGACCAGTCCATGCCCTGGCTTGGCCCAGCGCACCAGCGCCTCGGCCCCCACCACTTTCAATGAGTCCAGCTCGAATATGGGTTGGATGTGGAGCCTGAGCTGCTGTTCTTTCAGGGCCGTTTGCAACTCCATCTGCACGGCAAAAGCCCGCGCGTTGTCCTGGCTCATGGTGGCGGTGTAGCTCACCGTGCGGCGGCGGCCTGCCATTTTGGCGGCATACATCGCCGTGTCGGCGTTGGATACGAGCTGATCTGCGGTTTCACCGTCTTCCGGGTACATCGCCAGGCCAATGGAAGCCTCGGGTACGTACCGGTCGCGCCCCGAAAGGTCGAGGGGTTCGGTCAGGTGATCGTGGATTTTGGCTGCCAGGGCGAGTGCGTCGGCACGCCCGGTCGAGGGCAGCAACAGCACGAATTCGTCTCCGCCCAGCCGCGCAACGGTGTCCTGTGCGCGCACAGCCTGCAGCAAGCGCTGTGCAATGGCTTGCAGCAGTTGGTCACCGGCCTGGTGGCCCAGCGCATCGTTGACCTGTTTGAAGTGGTCGAGATCGATGAACAGCACGGCAAAGCTGCTGTTCTGTCGCGCCGAGAAAGTCAGCAACTGGCCTATGCGGTCCTCGAACAGGGTGCGGTTCGGCAGGCCCGTCAGGCTGTCGGTGGACGCCAGCCGCTCGACTTCGGACTGCCCGCGACGCAGTTCCGACAGGTCTGTTTGAACGGCCATGTAGCCCAGAAGCTCACCGTCGTCGTTGCGGATGGTGTCGATGCTGCTCCAGACTGTGTAGAACCTGCCATCGGCACTGCGGTTGGTCAGTTCGCCCGCCCAGTGCTGTTGGTCTGCCAGCGTTGACCACATCTCCCGGTAAAACTCTGCTCCTTGGCGGCCGGACCGCAGGAGACTGGTGCGCTGGCCCAGCACGGTGTTCTCGGAGAAGCCTGACATGCGCTCGAAAGCAGGGTTCACCCTCAGGATCCGGGTGTTCTGGTCCGTCACGATCACGGCTTGCGAGGTGTAGGCAAACGCCAGCTCGCTCCAGCGCTGGTGCAACTGCGTCTCCAGCTCGGCCGTGATGTCTCGGGAAATGCCACCCACGCCCCATACCTGGCCCTGCGCATTGCGCAGCGGAAACTTGCGTGTGGTGAAGCTGCGCGCCGGGCGGGTTGAGTCGCCGTGCAATTCGTCCTGGGTGCTGATGGGGCGACCGCTTTGCAGCACTTTCTGGTCGCTCATGTCCTGGAGGATGGCTTCCCGCAGGGGCAGCACGGCATCGCGCCGGCGCCCCAGCACCTTGTCCAGTGGCAGGCCGATCAGGGACAGGGTGGCCTGGTTGGCCAACAGGCAGCGCCCGGTTTCGTCGGTGGCATAAATCAGGTCGTCACTGCTGTCCAGCACGGTTTGGTAGAGCTGGCGGTCATGTTCGCGGGCTGCCTCGGTGCTGCGGTCCAACAAGACCACGATGTATCGGTGGTCGGCATGGAAGGTCTGCGGCAGCTTGATGACATGGGCATCCACCAGCCGGGTGTTGCCTTTGACATCGGTCAGGTTGGTGCCCTGCACGAGTTCTGCGGTGTTGCCCTGCGCATCCGAGAGTGCAGACAAAAAGCGAGGGCGTTCCGTGCGCAAAATGCCGTGCGCAAGCCGGAAGTCCTGCATGCTTGGTGCCCGGCAGGGGCCGAACCACTCCTGCGCCACGTCGTTGGATTGCTGAATGAGTGCGTGGCGGTCCACCACAAAGGCCGGTACGGGCAACAGGTCAAACAGCGACTGGTAGCGACTGCTGGCCAATGCAGCTTGCTGCTGGGCGAGCCGGAGTTCCTCGTTCTGCAGTTCCAGTTCAATCTGGTAGATGCGCAAGTCTTCCAGCAGCTTGTGCAGGTCGGCGCCTTCGGGCACGCTGCCTTGGAAGTCCTGCGGATGCTGCTGCAGGGCCTGCATGGCCTGAATTTTGAGCTTGGCCAGACGCTCGTTGCGGTCTTCGGTCATGTTGCAAGGTTCAGGGTGTGACGGGGGTTGTATCGGCTTGTCCTGCGCGCCAGTTCGTGATGTTGACGTGGCTCACCACTGCACCGGGGCGGTCGCCGCCCAATGCAGTGACGTTCATCACAAACCAGCGCTCTTCGGTGCCGGAGTGGCAGGGGTACTCCATGGAAAAACGGTCCTGTTCGCCACCGAGCACCGCCCGCATGCCTGCTTCGGCGGTGGCCGCGCTCGGCGACTGTTGGCCTGTTCTGGACGCGCAAGCGCTGAGGTAGTTCACGCCAACGGAACTGGCCCGCTGATTGGGGTCGCCATTGGCCTGCGCAAAGCGGTTCCAGGCGGCGTTCACCATCAGGATGCGACCGGTCGTGTCAAGCACCGCGATGTGTTCGCTCATCGAGTCGAGGATGCGCTGCAGGCGTGCGGCATCGTGCAGCGATGTCACATCCATGAAGGTCAACACCACCCCGCGCGAGGAGGACGAGGGGATCTGGTAGGGCAGCATGCGCACCATGAAGTGGCGCTGGCCGGGCCCCATGACATCGTTTTCCATGGCCCGTGACGAGTTCAGGGTGTGGCGCAGATCGTCCATCAGCGCCGGGTATTCCAGCGTGTGGGTCAGGTCCTCGAGCGGGCGTCCGATGTCGGTGTCGCGCAGACGGAAAATCTGGGCAGCGTCCGGGCTGAAGCGGGTGAGTTGCAACTTGTCGTCCACAAACACGGTGCCCGCCGACACGGCGCGGGCCATGTTGTCGAGGTCTGCGTTGACGCGGTTGAGGATTTCGATCTTTTCCTGGTATTCCGCGTTCACGGTGTTGAGTTCTTCGTTCACCGATTGAAGCTCTTCGTTGGAGCTTTGCAGTTCCTCGTTCGAGGCCATCATTTCTTCGTTGGTGGCCTGCAGTTCTTCGTTGGACGTTTCCAGCTCTTCAATGGTGGCTTGCAGGCTCTCGCGGGTAGCGGCCAGTTCGTGCTCCAGCAGCTCCAGGCGCTCAGAGGTTTCCGTGTCGATGTCGATGCTCAGGGGTGCATCGGGCGATTCGTTGACATGCACGCGCTCGAACGCCAGCAGGGACATGCGGTGTCCATCCACCTCACCCACGGGCCATGCGCTCAGTTTGACCTGAAGCGTGGGTGCGCCGCGCTCGGTGACGACGGTGCCCTGCTGGGGCAGGCGAACCACATCTGAGGTGACACTGGTGTTTTCCCGTGCGGATTTGAAGAGCAGGGCTGCGGCCACTGGCACCAGTGGTTCGGCCAGCAGGCGGTTGATGTCCAAGCTGGCCTGGCCCTCACGCATGTGCATGTAGGGCTGAATGTCGCCATATGAGTGCACCAGTTCGTGGCGTGCGTCGATCAGCATGGCCGCCGGCGGCGCGAACGCCTTGAGCAGGGTGGAAAAGCCCATGTCCACCGCACTGCTGCCCACCCGGTGATGGGTGCCAGACATGGGCCGCCCGCGAGCCGCCATGACCAGCGGGTAGGCCGCTGCGGCAGCTGTGCGGCTGCCAAACTCCAGGGGCAACGACGTGGGGCGGGTGATCTGCCAGATTTTGTGGCGGGCGCTGAGTGTCTGAAAGTCGCGCTGCAGGTCGCCCAACGACTCGCTGGAGCCCAGAAACAGATAGCCCTTGGGGCTGAGGGAATACTGCAACCGGCGCAACACACGGTCCTGTGCCACGCTGCGGAAATAAATGAGCGCGTTGCGGCACACCACCAAGTCCATTTTGGTGAAAGGCGGGTCGCTCAGCAGGTTATGGCGGGCAAACACGATGCACTGGCGCAGTTCGTTCTTGACCACAAAGCTGGAACCCCGGCGGACAAAAAACCGCTCCAGTTGCTGGGCAGAAATTTCAGCCGCGATCGACTCGGGATATGAGCCTGCACCCGCTGTTTCGATGTTCACCTGCTCCACGTCGGTGGCAAAAATTTTCAGGCTGGGCCAGCGTTTGGCCTGCTCAAAGGCCTCCAGGAACAGCATGGCCACTGAATACGCCTCTTCGCCAGTGGCCACACCGGCGCACCACACGCGAATGGGTTGGCCTGCGTCTTTGCTGGCCACGATCGCATCGACCACCTGGCGCGACAGGGCCTCGAAGGATTCGGTGTCGCGGAAAAAACTGGTGACCGGAATCAGCAGTTCGCGCCGCAGCGTCAGCACCTCGGCGCGGTCTTCGTTCAGCAGCGCCAGGTACGACTCGATCGATGCCACCTGCCGCACCGCCATGCGGCGTTCTATGCGGCGCATCACCGTGCCGGGCTTGTACTCTTCGAAGTTGATGCCGCCAAGCTGATAGAGCAGGTGTTGCACCCCGGCCAGTGCCGCGTCGGGCCCCATGTTGAGCGACTGGCTCCGGAAGCGGTGCGCGGCCTCCAACTGCGGCGGGGGCTGGTTGTGGATGTGCGCCACGATGCGCTGGGCCATGGCTTCCACCGGCATGATGGCATCGACCAGTCCGGTGGAGATGACGCTGCGCGGCATGCCGTCGAACTTGGCGTTTTCAGGGTCTTGCGCAATCAGCAGGCCCCCGGCTTCGTTGATGGCACCAGCCCCGCGCGTGCCGTCAGAGCCTGTGCCCGACAACACGACGCCCACAGCCTTGTCGCCAAACTGTGTGGCCAACGACTGGAAGAACACGTCGATGGGCAGCGTCAGGGTGCGTGGGCTCTTGGGCGTGAGGCGCAGGTGCCGGTTGTCCATGTGCATGATGGAGCCGGGTGGGATCAGGAACACCTGGTTGGCCGCGATGGGCATGTCGTCTTCCACCATGATCACCGGCATTTCGGTGTGACGCGACAGCAGGCTGGCCATCATGCTTTTGTGGTCAGGCGACAAATGCTGAATCACCACAAACGCTGCCCCCCCGTCGGGTGGGAGGCTGGCAAACAGCTTTTCAAGCGCGTCAAGGCCCCCGGCCGATGCACCGATGGCCACCACGTACAACGGTGGCTCTGCGCCCTGGGTCGGCGCTTCGGCGACGGGGCGCTCGACCAATGGCTGTGCAGTGGCCGGCGCAGAGACCGAAGGGGGCTGGTTGGACGAGGTCATGGCAGGAAAATTGTGGGGCGCACTGCGCGTTCAGAAAAGCTGGGTGAAACCCCAGCGTCAGAGGGTGACTGGCACATTACAGACCCCTGCGGACGGGGCCCTGACGAAAATCAGCCCGACTGGACTTTGTGTCTGAGGTGTGGTGGGACCACAACGGGCGCGTGCTGCAGGTGGCAGCCGTCGGCCGACTACCATTGGAAGTGTTGACGTTTACGTAACGTCGCTGCGATCTCACAATGCAGTGCGCCAGAGCCCTTCAACCGAGAACTGCCCCTTCTGTACCGCGTCATGGCCTCTACCACACACACCATCAGCGACCTGGCCCGGGAATTTGACCTGACCACCCGGGCCATCCGTTTTTACGAAGACATGGGGCTGCTGGAGCCCACGCGCACCGGCCCCGGCGGGCGGGTGCGCCAGTACAGCGCCCGCGACCGCACCCGGCTGAAGCTGACGCTGCGCGCCAAGCGCCTGGGCCTGTCCTTGACCGAGGCCAAAGACATCATCGACATGTACGACAGCCCGCGCGACACCGCGCCGCAGCTGGAAAAGTTTTTGCGCGTACTGGCCGACCACAAGCGTCAGCTCGAAGAGCAAATGGCCGACCTGCAGGCCAACCTGGACGAGGTGAAGCTGCACGAAAAGCAGGCCAGGGCCTTGCTGGCCAAAGCGGTCAAACAAACCTGACAGAACTGCCGACCCGCGCCCTCAGGCGCGGCAGTGGCGTGCCAAGCAGTCTTTGAGCTGCTGGCCGTTCAGCGGCTTGGGCAGAAAGTCGTTCATGCCCGCTGCCAAGCAGGCCTCGCGGTCGCTTTGCATGGCATTCGCCGTCAGCGCCACGATGGGAAGATGCGCCCCAGCCCCGGGGAGTTGGCGAATGCGGCGGGTGGCCTCCAGCCCGTCCATTTCAGGCATTTGCATGTCCATGAGCACCAGGTCAAAAACCTGTTCATTGGCCGCCTGCACGGCTTCGATGCCGTTGACCGCCAGGGTGACATCCCAACCCAGTCGTTCGAGCATGGTTTGGATGACTTTTTGGTTGATGGCGTGGTCTTCCGCCACCAGCACCCGGCCTGCCTTGTGTGGTGGGGTGTCAATCGACGGGTCGGACAAGTGGGGCGGATTGGTGGCGGCTGCGGGTGTCTCGTCTGGTTCCGCAACCGGGAGGGGCAGCCACAGTTCAAAGCAGCTGCCCACCCCCGGAGTGCTGGTGACGCTGATGTGCCCGCCCATGGCCTCGGCCAGGCTTTGGCTGATGGCCAGTCCCAGGCCAGTGCCCCCGTGCTGCCGTGCTGCCGTGCAATGGACGCGTCTGCTTGGGTGAACTTGGTGAACAACTTGGCCAGCGTGTCTGCCGACATGCCCATGCCAGTGTCGCGCACGGTCACGCGCACCCCCTGGTCTTGCGCGACCACTTCCAGTGTGACCTGACCGCGCTCGGTGAATTTGACGGCATTACCCCCCCAAGTTCAGCAGTATCTGCCGGATGCGCAACTCGTCGCCCAGCCACCAAAGCGGCATGTGTGGGTCGACCTGCACTTGCAGGTCCGTGTGTTTTTCCTTTGCGCGGACACCCAGCAGGGCGCCGACGTTGCCCACCAGGAGTGGCAGGTGGAACGGTTGCGGGTCCAGCTCCAGGCGACCGGCTTCGATTTTGGACAAATCAAGGATGTCATTGAGCAAGGCCAGCAGCGACTCGCCCGACACCTGCAACAGCTTCACCAGCGACGCCTGCTCGGCGTTCAACGGTGTGTCGCGCAGCAATTGCGCCATGCCCAGCACGCCATTCATGGGGGTGCGAATCTCGTGGCTCATGGTGGCCAGAAATTGGGACTTCACAGCCGTGGCATCTTCGGCTGCCAGCCGGGCTGCCGCGCTTTCCTGTGCCAACAGCAGCAGCGACTGCTGGTGCGCAGCGCTCACCCCATGAGCATGAACCATGAAAAAACAGAGCGCTGCATACACCGCCAGAAAAATCAGAAGCAATGTGCCGCCGAAAGCGGTCAGAGCCTGATCGGTGCTGTGGATGGCTTCTGTGCGGTCGGTGTAAATCTCGGCCACAGCCTCGACCACGCCATTGTTGGTGATGGGGACATAAGACGACACCAAGCTGCGGTCATACACCTCGCCGTTCAGCGTGTTGAACCTGCCACGCTGGGTCAGTTCGCTGGCAGGAGTGCCCGCCAGTGCCTGCCGAAAGCCAGTGCTTCCCGATTTGTTTTCCCCGATTTGTCGCTCTTCTGACGAATAAACCGTGACGCCCGAGAGGTTGAAGATCTTGATCTTCACGATGTCGGTGTTCAGCCCGAACTGCTTGACCAACTGGTGGATGTTGCCCAACTGCGGGTTGTGGTCAGTGGGCCCTGCGGCGACAGTGTCCAGCGCCAGATCCTGGCGGATGACTTGCCATGTCTGGTTCACAAACACCTGGGTCAGCGCGGTATTGGCGGCTTCTGTGGACGCTTTCACGCTCTGATGTGCAGTGGTGCGTGCCTGACTGAATGTCAGCCACCAGGCCAATCCGAGGCACACCAGCACCACGGTCGCAAACAGCAGCACCCCATGCTTCAGGTAAAGCGCTTTCAATGTGTCAGACATTCGGCACGGGGTGACGGGCAGTTGGGGTGACGGCTCGGGTTAATCTCTGATTTACGTTTACGTAAACGTCAAATAAAATCACGGCATGGATCTCAACAATACACCCATCCACGAACGCGTGTCGGCCAGCCTGCAGCGCCAGGGTCTGATGCAGCACCTGGGCACTCGCTTGCTGGCCGTGGCCCCTGGCGAGGTGACGTTGGCGCTCCCCTATAGCGAGCGCGTGACGCAACAGCAGGGCGGTTTTCATGGCGGTGCCATGGGGGCGCTGGCCGACATTGCAGGGGGATACGCCGGCTTGACCGTCGCGCCCGAGGGCATGGAGGTGGTGACGGTGGAATACAAAATCAATTTCCTCAATGCCTTTCAGGGTGGCGAGTTGCAGGCCACCGGCAAAGTGGTGAAGGCGGGCAAACGCAGCATCGTTACCACGGCCGAGGTGACGCACCTGGCTGCCGACGGCAAACGCACCCCATGCGCGGTGATGCAGCAGACCCTGATGCCCGTGCCCCAAACCTATTGATCATTTTTCAATGAAAAGTGCCTCTTGCGCTTTTCAGTATTGACTCTCAAGCTCTTATTTGAAATTCAGGAGACCTTCCATGACCCAGCTCCCCGGCCTCAACTTCATGCTTGGCGAAGACATTGACGCGTTGCGCGACGCCGTTCGCGACTTCTGCGCCGCCGAAATCGCCCCCCGCGCGGCAGAAATCGACAAAACCGATCAGTTCCCCATGGACCTGTGGGAAAAAATGGGGTCCCTGGGCGTGCTGGGCATCACAGTGCCCGAAGAATTCGGCGGCGCCAACATGGGTTACCTGGCCCACATGGTGGCCATGGAAGAAATCAGCCGCGCATCTGCATCGGTGGGCCTGAGCTACGGGGCGCACAGTAACCTGTGCGTGAACCAGATCAAGCGCAATGGCACGCAGGCCCAGAAAGAAAAGTACCTGCCCAAGTTGGTCAGCGGCCAGCACGTTGGCGCACTGGCCATGAGCGAACCCGGCGCGGGCTCCGATGTCATCAGCATGAAGCTGAAGGCTGAAGACAAAGGCGGCTACTACCTGCTCAACGGCAGCAAGATGTGGATCACCAACGGGCCCGACGCCGACACCATGGTGGTGTACGCCAAAACCGAGCCTGAAATGGGCGCACGCGGTGTGACCGCCTTCATCGTCGAAAAAGGCATGAAAGGCTTTTTCACCGCCCAAAAGCTCGACAAGCTGGGCATGCGCGGCAGCCACACGGGCGAGATGGTGTTCCAGGACGTCGAGGTGCCCGAGGCCAACATTTTGGGCGGCCTGAACATGGGCGCCAAGGTGTTGATGAGCGGCCTGGACTACGAGCGTGCCGTGCTGGCCGCCGGGCCCATCGGCATCATGCAGGCGGTGATGGACAACGTGGTGCCCTACATCCACGACCGCAAGCAGTTCGGCCAGAGCATTGGCGAGTTCCAACTCATCCAGGGCAAGGTGGCCGACATGTACACCGTGCTGCAAGCGGGCCGCGCCTTCTGCTACCAGATCGGCAAGAACCTTGATCAACTCGGCAGCGAACACGTGCGCCAGGTGCGCAAGGACTGCGCCAGCGTCATTTTGTGGTGTGCCGAAGAGGCCACCAAGATGGCTGGCAACGGCGTGCAGATTTTTGGTGGCAACGGCTACATCAACGAATACCCGCTGGGTCGCCTGTGGCGCGATGCCAAGCTGTATGAAATTGGTGCTGGCACCAGCGAAATCCGCCGCATGCTGATCGGGCGCGAGCTGTTTGCCGAAACCTGCTGATCGCCCTCAAAACACCACTGCCGTCAGCCAAAATGACCGCATGAGCACATCACTTCAAAACCTTCTCGACAACAACGTGACCTGGGCTGCCCGCATGGAGCAGCAACGGCCGGGTTTTTTCAGCACACTCGCGCGCCAGCAAAGCCCCAAGTACCTGTGGATCGGCTGTGCAGACAGCCGCGTGCCTGCCAACGAAATCATCTCGCTCGACCCGGGCGAGGTGTTCGTGCACCGCAACATCGCCAACGTGGTGGTGCATTCCGACCTGAACGCCTTGTCGGTCATCCAGTTTGCGGTGGACCACTTGAAGGTGGAACACATCATGGTGGTGGGCCACTACGGCTGCGGCGGTGTGCTGGCCACGCTGCGCGGTACCCGGGTGGGGCTGGCCGACAACTGGTTGCGCCATGTGCACGACGTGAAGCTGCGCCACCGCCACCGCCTCGACCACCTCAGCGTGCCCGAGCAGGAAGACGCGCTGTGCGAAATGAACGTGATCGAGCAGGTGGGCAACGTGGCCCTCACCAACGTGCTGCAGGACGCCTGGAGCCGGGGCCAGAAAGTGGCCGTGCACGGCTGGTGCTACGGCTTGAAGGACGGCCTGGTGAAAGACCTGGGCGTGACCATGAGCGGTCACGACGAGGTGGTGGGCGTGTTTCGCAATGCGCTGAAGCGTTATCCGCGCGTGGGTTGATTCTGATTTTTCGGTAGCTTGAAGTCCAATAGACACAAGCGTCAAGTGCCAATTTCATTCATATTTCCGGAGACAAGCATGAGTTCCACCGTCACAGACCCCATCGTCATCGTCGGCGCCGCCCGCACCCCCATGGGCGCGTTTCAGGGCGACTTCGCGGCACTCGCCGCGCACGACCTGGGCGGAGCTGCCATCAAGGCCGCCGTCCAGCGCGCCGGTATCAGCCCTGATCTGGTGACCGAGGTGCTGTTTGGCAACTGCCTGATGGCGGGCCAGGGCCAGGCCCCTGCGCGCCAAGCCGCGTTCAAAGGCGGTTTGCCCCAGAGCGCCGGTGCGGTCACGCTGAGCAAGATGTGCGGCTCGGGCATGCGTGCGGCCATGTTTGCGCACGACATGCTGGTGGCCGGCACACACGACGTGCTGGTGGCCGGTGGCATGGAG
>CAIYQZ010000046.1 GCA_903928495.1 uncultured bacterium | reverse complement strand
TTTGGTGTGGTGCTGATGGTTGGCGGCAACATCCCGGGCGTAACGCGCATGGTGTCGGTGCAAATTTACGACCACGTAGAAGCCGCCGAATACGCTGACGCCCACCGCCTGGCCGCCGTGATGCTGGTGTTTGCCTTTGCCGTGCTGCTGGCATTGCAGGCTTACAACCAGCGTTTGCAAGCCCAGCAGCGGGGTACGCCATGACCGTTGCACCCGATGCCCACACGACACCCCCGCTGCGCCTGCAAACCTGTTTGCAACGCCCGGGCTTTGCGCTGAACGTTGACATGACCCTGCCCGCGACCGGGGTCACTGCGCTGTTTGGCCCATCGGGCTCGGGCAAGACCACCTGCCTGCGCGTGCTGGCCGGGCTGGAGCCGCAGGCACAGGGCCACATCAGCGTGGCCGCAGAGGTGTGGCAAGACAGCGCGCAGCACATCTTCAAACCCGTGCACCAGCGGGCGCTGGGCTACGTGTTTCAAGAGGCCAGCCTGTTTGAGCACCTGAGCGTGCAAGAAAACCTGACCTTCGGCTACGCCCGAACCCCCCCCAGCCAGCGCCGCCACGGCTGGGACCATGGGCTGGACTTGCTGGGCATCCGCCACCTGCTGGCGCGCATGCCGCACGAACTGTCGGGCGGCGAGCGTCAACGCGTGTCCATGGCCCGCGCACTGGCCACCAGCCCACGCGTGCTGCTGATGGACGAGCCCCTGGCAGCCCTGGACGCAGCCCGCAAAGCCGACATCCTGCCGTGGCTGGAGCAGTTGCACGAAGGGCTGGACATTCCGGTGATCTACGTGACCCACGCGATGGACGAAGTCGTGCGGCTAGCAGACCACATCGTGTTGCTGGAGCAAGGCAGGGTGCTGGCTCAGGGCCCGGTGGCCGAGATGCTGACCCGCACCGACCTGCCATTGGCCCATGGCGACGGCGCATCCACCCTGATCGAAGCGCGCACCTGCGGCTTGGCCGCCGAGGAGGGCATGTGCGCCCTGGAGTTTGCCGGGGGTCGCCTGCTGCTACCGCAAACCCGCAGCACCCCATTGCCAGCGCAAACCCGGGTGCGGGTGCGCATTCAGGCCAGGGACGTGAGCGTGTCGCTTGACGCACCGCAGCGCACCAGTGTGCTGAACATACTGCCAGCCACCGTGGCCGACATCACGCCCGATGGCCCGGGGCAGGTGCTGGTGGGGCTGGACGTGCCCTCCACCGAACCCAGCCCAGTTGGCACCCGGCTGCTGTCACGCATCAGCCAGGCATCGGCACACCGCCTGGGCCTGGAACCGGGGGCAGCAGTGTTCGCCCAGATCAAAGGCGTGGCCATGGTCCGGTGAAGGGCTTGCCGATGCGGCAGCCCCCCTCCACCACTCAAGGCTGGCCGAAACCGTAGCGTTTGAAAATGGCTTGCGCGGGCGGTGCCACCAGCGCCTGTGCAAACGCTGCCGCAGCCGGAGGTGCGTCCAGGCGCACCGTGAATCCGTAGGCAGCAGCCACCTGCAGTTCAGGCGGCACGTCGACGGTTTTCAGGCGCGGTACTTCTTTCTGCGCGGCCACGGCGTTGGTGCAATAGGTCAGGAACACATCGGCCTGTTGGTTGTCCATGACCCATGCATAAGTGCCGCGCCCAGCCGGGGGCTTGGGCGAGTCGGCAGCGCCAGTCAGTTTCAAGGCTTTGGCGTCCAGCGTGGCATAGGCTCCTGGCTTGAGCTTGTCAGCTTTGCGGAAAAGCTCCCATGCATAGTCCCCTGATGGGTCCGCCTTGGGTGTGGAGGTGCCCACCCGAATGCCAGGCTGGAGCAGCGTGGCCAACAGGGTTGGCGGCGTGGCTTCTACCGTGGCTTGTGTAAGCGCACACAGGCCATTGCGCACAAACACGGCATGGGGCTTCCAGCCGCCTGCAGTGGCCAGGCGCTGGGGGTGCTGAGTGTCTGCCGAGGCAAACACCTGTGCGCCCTCGCCTTTTTCGATGCGCTCGCGCAGCAGTCCGGACGCACCGAATGTCAGCGCTACTTTTTGCCCGGTGCGGGTTTCGTGGTCGCGCGCGATGTCGGTCAGTGCCTCACGCAGGCTGCCTGCGGCATACACCTGAATGGGCGGCATGTTGACCTTGGCCTCAGGCGCGCGAACGGCCGTGGTGGGCGCTGAACACCCCACCAGAGCGGCCACAGGCACGATCAACGCCCACAAACGGTTTGCAGCGGCGTGGCTCATGGTGAAAGGTCACTTCGCAGCGTTCGGGAAGAACAACTGCTCGCCACCAATTTTGTAATTGGCAATGCTTTCCTGCCCGGCGGCAGAGACCACCCAGTCCACAAATTTCTGGCCTTCGGCGGTTTTCACCTGCGGATGTTTGGCCGCACTGACCAGCATCACGCCGTATTGGTTGAACAGGCGTTTGTCACCTTCCACCAGAATGGCCAGGTCGGCGCGGTTTTTGAAGTTGAGCCAGGTGCCCCGGTCGGCCAGCACATAACCGCCGGTACTGGCTGCGATGTTGAGCGCGGGGCCCATGCCGCAACCACACTCTTTGTAGCCAGTGCCTTTGTTGGCATCGGTGTCGGTCATTTTCCAGAAGCGCAGTTCGGCGGCGTGTGTGCCGCTTTTGTCGCCACGCGACACAAAGGTGGCGTTGGCAGTGGCCAACTTTTTCATAGCGGCCACGATGTCGTTGCCTTTTGTGGCTGCCGGGTCGGCCTTGGGGCCGATGAGCACGAAGTCGTTGTACATCACGTCCATGCGTTTGGCGGCAAAGCCTTCAGCCACAAACTTGTCTTCGGCCACGCGGTCGTGCACAAACAGCACATCGGCATCGCCCCGGCGGGCCATGTCGATGGCCTGGCCGGTGCCCAATGCCACCACTTTCACGTCGATGCCATGGGCCTTTTTGAAGTCAGGCAACAGGTGGGCAAACAGGCCCGACTGCTCGGTGGAGGTGGTGGACGCCATCACGATGGATGCTGTCTGAGCCGCAACAGATGCCGAAAAAACAGCAGCTGAAAAACCAATACAGGCAAGCGCCAGGCGGCTAAAAGACTTCAAATTTTTCATCAAGATTCTCCAGTGACAAACAAATGGGCTTCAGGGTGCTTTTGCGGCAACACCAGACCGTTGAAAAACTCGTCCACGGGCAGATCGGCCAGCACCCTCCCCTGCTCCAGGTAAATCACCCGGCTGGCCAGGCGCTTGACCTGGCCGAGGTTGTGGCTGGAAAACACCAGCGTCATGTGCGGCCCCAGTACGGCCACCAGCGCTTCTACATCCCGTTTGGCGTGCGGGTCGAGGCTGGCGGTGGGCTCGTCTAGCAGCAATACATCGGGCTGGACGCTCCAGGCGCGGGCCAGCGCCAGGCGCTGCTGCTGCCCGCCCGACAGGGCCTTGGCATTTCGGTTGGCCAGGTCGGCCAGGCCCACGCGCTGCAGCGCGGCCTGCGCCTGTGTGCGGCTGGCCCGCCACGGTGTGCCCTTGAACCACAGACCCAAAGCCACGTTGTTCAGCGCGCTGGTACGCAGCATGTGCGGGCGCTGGAACAGCATGGCCTGGCGGCAGTCGGGGCACAACTCCCGTTGCCCGTGGCTGGGTGTCAGCAACCCATGCAACACGCGCAGCAGGGTGCTTTTGCCGGAACCGTTGGCACCCACCAGGGCCACGCGCTCGCCTTGACGGATGGACAGGTCAATGTGTTTGAGTGCCTCAAAGGCGCCATACCGCAGACCCACGCCGCGCAATGCCAGCACCGTTTCGCCCGACTGAACGGGGCGCGGCAGGGTTTCGCCAGACTGGGCCAGGTCGGGTGCCACAAACACGGTGCTCACGTCCCCAGCGCCAGCGTGGCGGTTGTGCGGCCTGGCTCCAGGCGCTCGCGCCACACGCGCACAGCGGCCATCAGCAGGTTGAGAAGCAGCACCACGCCCAACAGGATGATGCCCAGCGCCAGCGCCAGTGGCAGGTCGCCCTTGCTGGTTTCCAAAGCTATGGCCGTGGTCATCACGCGGGTGAAGCCATCGATGTTGCCGCCCACGATCATCACCGCGCCCACCTCGGAAATGGCACGGCCAAACGAGGCAATGAGCACAGTCAGCAGCGCAAAGCGTTCGTCCCACAGCAGCAACAGTCCGCGCTGAAAAGTGTTTGCCCCCAGCGACTGCCATTGCTCGCCATGGGTACGGTCAGCGTCTTCAATGGCCTGGCGGGTCAGCGCCGTGACCACTGGCAACACCAGCACGGTTTGCGCGACCACCATGGCCTGAAAGCTGAACATCCAGCCCAGAAAACCCAGCGGCCCCGAACGGCTCAGCAGCAGGTACACCACCAGCCCCACCACCACCGAGGGCAGCGCCAGCAGGGTGTTGAGCACGGCCAGCACCAGCCCGCGCCCGGCAAACCGGGCCACTGCCAGCCACGCGCCCAGCAACAAACCCGCCACACAGGCCAACAGGCAGGCGGTGGCACTGACGCCCAGCGAGCGCGCGACGATGGCCCACAGCATGGGGTCGCCCGAGGTCATCAAATCCAGCGCCACCGAGGCGCTTTCCCAAAAACTGTTCACGGAGAGGTGAGTCCTGGCCTGAGGGCCGTGGGGGAGGATGGTAGGGGCGGAAGAAGGCCTGCATCATAGGTATTGGCACGGTATGAAATGCCATGCATAAGGCCAACAGGTGTCGCCAACAACATGCGGCAAACTGCTGCCATGAACCGCAGCAGCCCCCCCACTTTTGCCCACGCAGCGCCGCCCGCACCGCCCCCTTCGGGCGCGGCCGCCGCCAGCGCGCCGCCGGCAGCGCCCAAGGTCGAACTGGTCTACCAACTGGCTGCTCAGCGAGAGCGCTCGGCACTGTTGCGCAACCCATTGTTGGACTTGTTGCAGGCAGTGCGTCACGAGGGTTCCATTTCGGGCGCAGCCCGCCGCATGGGGCTGTCTTACCGCCATGTGTGGGGTCAATTGAAAGACTGGGAAAGCACCGTGGGGCATGAACTCATCGTGTGGGACCGGGGGCAAGCTGCTCGCTTGACCCCATTTGCAGACAAATTGTTGTGGGCAGAACGCTTGGCACAAGCGAGGCTGGCACCCCAGATAGAGGCGCTGCGTGCCGAACTGGAGCGCGCACTGGCACTGGTGTTCGACGACCAGACGCAGGTGCTGGGCCTCCACGCCAGCCACGACGACGCACTCGCCAGCCTTCAAGATCTGGCTGCTGCGCAGGCCGGGTTGCATCTGGACATTCAGTTCACCGGCAGTGTGGATGCCATTCGTGCGCTGAACGAAGGCCGCTGCCTGATGGCAGGCTTTCACACCCGACAGCAACCGCTGGCCCGCACACTCACAGCCCGCACCTACAAACCGCTTTTGAAGCCGGGGCGACACAAACTCATCGGGTTTGCGCTGCGTTGGGTGGGGTTGATGGTGGCCCCTGGCAACCCGCTGCACCTGCACACGCTGGCCGATGTGGCGCGGACTTCGGCCCGCTGGGTGAATCGCCCAACCGGCACAGGCACGCGGGTGCTGCTGGACGAACTGCTGGCCGATGCCGGGCTGTCGCCGAACGACGTCAATGGGTATGCACACACACAACCATCACACGCGGCCGCTGCACAGGCTGTGGCCAGTGGGCAAGCGGATGTGGGTTTGGGCTCTGAATCTGCAGCCAGGGCGGCGGGGCTGGCCTTTGCACCTCTGCTGCAGGAGCGTTACCAACTGGTGTGCCTGAAAACCGAGCTGGACTCTGCACCGGTGGCTGCGTTGCGGCGGCTGTTGTCATCGCCCGCTTGGACCTCGGCCCTGCAACAACTTCCTGGCTACATGCTTGACGACAGCGGACAGGTCAAGCCCATGAACCGCTGCCTGCCCTGGTGGGCTTTCAAGAGCTGAAGCTCCTGCAAGGCGAGGTCAACCCGGGGCTCAGAACGCCTCTTTTTCAGCCTCAAGGAAAGCCAGGCTGGTGTACTTGCCAATGTTGTCTGCAAAGCCCTGCATGGTGGCTGCTCGCGCGGCCACACGGGGGTCTTTCAGCACCAGGTCTTTGGCTTTTTCGAGGGGAATGTCGTTCTTGATGGCATAGACACAGGGCTCCCAAATGCCTTTGAGGAACGTGCCATAGGTTTGCAGAATGTCCTTGCTGGCCACCCCATGGCCAGGCACCCACAACTGGTCGCCAGCGGTCTTGGCCAGAGCTTCGTAATACTTGAACGTGCCGGGGTAGGAGCCGTCGTCGATGTTGGCGATGCGGTTGGCCATGGCAATGTCGCCAATCGCGGTGAGTTTGTCTTCCACCACCTCCACGCACAGGTCAGACGGGGTGTGCGCGTGGCCATAAAAATGCATCTTGAGCGTCACGTCGCCAAAGCGAAACACGTCACCGTTGTTCACCACCTTGTTGGGCGCAACCACTTTGGTGCCCATGGTGGCCTGGTTGGTCCAGCGCTCCATCAGGCTGCGCCACAGGTTGCCCTCGTGACCTTTGATCTGGGCAGTGGTGTGCTCCAGCGCATGGATGGGCAGGTTGGCCCCATAGGCTTCAGCGAATGCATGGTTGCCCAACCAATGGTCGCCGTGGTAGTGGCTGTTGAACACGGCCACCACCGGTTTGGGCGTGACCTTCTTGATCATGCGGATGGCCATCTGGCCGATTTGGAGCGACGCGCCCGTGTCGAGCATGACCACGCCCTGCTGGGTGACCACAAACAGGATGTTGGCCATCATCCCTTTGTTTTCGGAGTTGGGAAAACCGTCTTCCGCGTAGATCATCCACACGTGTTTGGACACCTGCTGCGCGGGCACGTCTGCCACCGGGGGGCCTTCGATGAAGTCGTGCAACTGTTCGGCAAAAGCCGTCACCTGCGGCAACCCGTACACACCCGCCCCCAGCACGGCGGACCCGGCGAAACCCGCGATGCCCAAACCACCCGCGCGGGTCAGAAAACGGCGCCGACCAGCGTCGACGGCGAAAGGCTTGGCAGGTATTGTGGACATGTGGTTGTCTCCGGAAAAGTGAAATTATGCGCCCATAAGCAATCGCGCATACATCACATTCAGGTATGCGCCGTGCCGTCAATCTTGAAAACAGACACGATGTCTTTCAGGCGCTGAGCCTGCTCGCGCAGGCTGTCTGACGCTGCCGAAGACTCATCCACCAGCGCCGCGTTTTGCTGGGTCATCTGGTCCAGCGTACCGATCGCGGAGTTGACCTGCTCAATCTCGGCACTTTGTTCGCTGGCCGCCGAGGTGATTTCGCCGATGACGTCTGTCACGCGTTGCACGCTGCTGACGATGTCGTTCATGGTGGCACCGGCGCGGTCTACCAGTTCAGTGCCCGCAGCCACGTTGGTGACGCTGACCTGAATCAGGTCTTTGATTTCGCGGGCCGCCTGTGCGCTGCGCTGCGCCAGGTTGCGCACTTCGCTGGCCACCACCGCAAAGCCTCGCCCATGCTCCCCGGCCCGCGCCGCTTCCACGGCAGCGTTCAGCGCCAGGATGTTGGTCTGGAAGGCGATGCCGTCGATCACGCCGATGATGTCGTTGATGCGGCGTGAACTGGTGTGGATGTCCTGCATGGTGTGCACCACCTCTGCCACCACAGTGCCACCCCGGCGGGCCACGTCAGCAGCACTGGCGGCAAGCTGGTTGGCCGTGCTGGCAGCCGCCGAGCTCTGGCGAACTGAGTCGGTCAGGCCGCCCATGTTGCTGGAAGTGGTGACCAGGTTGTTGGCCGTTTCCTCGGTGCGGGAAGACAGGTCCAGCGTGCCTGTGGCGATCTCGGAACTGGCCAGGTGAATGCCCTCCGCCGTGTCACGCACCTGTGCAATAGACAGCGACAAGGCCTTGCCCATTTTGGTCAACGCTGCCATCAACTGCCCCACTTCGTCACGCGAGCTGGGCAGGTGCTGCCAAGTGAGGTCACTGGCAGCAATGCGCTCTGCGGCCTGCACTGCCTGGTGCAACGGCGGGACGATGGTTTTGACGATCAGGAAGCTGATCAATGCCCCAAGCACCACCGCAACCAAGCCCAAACTCAACAACACCCGTTCCGCTTGGTTGTGAACATCGGATGCAGCCTGTGCGGAGCTGGCCGAGCCAGATTCGATGTCTGCAATCAGTTCATCCAGGAGCTTCACCAAATCAGCCTGTGCAGGCCGCAACTGACTGCGCACGGCCTCCCCGGCCTGTGCCATTTCGTCACCCAGCGCATGCTCGATCACGGCATCGAGCGCGGTTTTCGCCTTTGCTTCAAGCGGAGCCAACGCATCCAGTCTGGCGAGAATGCCCGGCTCGGGGAAATCGGTTTTGAGAGCCTCTTTGGTTTTGGCAAATTGCTCTGCCACTGCCTTCATCCGCTTGAGCTCAGACTTCTTGAAAGACAGGTCGTCTTGCAGCACCACATCGCGAATGGCCACTGACTGGTCGCGCACCAAGTCACGCATGGCTATGGCCAGGCGCAGCTTTTTGGCATCAATGTTCACGATGCCCGTGAGGCTGGCATCGATCACAGCCATCCGGTTGACCGCCACGGCGGTGAGTACGAGCAACAGCGCCAGCAGCACACCAAAACCCACCGACAGCCGCGCACCGATTTTCAAATGTCCGAGCACATTCATGGCACCACCCTTGCAGCAAACCAACAGCCGCAGAAAGCGGCAAAACGCCGCCGGTTGAGCACTTCATTGCTCAACCGGCGACAAATACAGCTGAAAACGAATGCGGTTTACTCGGCAGTCACACTGGCGTGAAGAACGCCGATGACTTTGCCACCGTCAAGGACAGGCGTGGAAATCTGCACGCTCTTGATTTGGGTGGTGGGGTCAGGCTTCACATCGGTGTCGCTCCAGCCACTGCCTTTGAGTGCATTGGCCACCGGAGCGCGGGATGCAGCGTTGAACAACAATGCCTTGCTGCTGCCGGCAATCAGGTTGCCCTTCAGGTCACGCAGGTAAAGCTTGTTGATGTTTTTGTCTTCTTCCCACTTGATGATTTGGGTCGCGACCGGGCCACTCATGGTGGCGACCACTGCGGGGTCTTTGTCTTCCAGGTCATTCCACTTGGCATTGCTCATTCCGCCAGGGCCTTTGGTGTTGGCATCTCGCACAGCGGCCACCATCGCGGGCTTGGCAGCCCAATCGCCCAGTTGCTTTTTGTATTTTTCAACCTTGGGCTGGAGCGCAGCGGGCACCTCGGCCTGCGCCAGGAAGCTGGTCGATGCCAATACACAAGCCGCTGCCGTCAGGCCTACCGACTGGATGAAACGCCGTTTGAATGAATGCACCATGACCTGTCTCCTCATATGAAAGGCACGCAAAGAATGGAAATGCATTGCCTCAAACCGCATGGCTAAGGCAATGCGCATATTCTGATTTGCGAGGCGCCATGTGCAAAGAAAAGAACACCGCCTTGTTGCGCTAGATCAAGCCCAACAGTGTGTGAAACAGTTGGCTGATCAGTTCGCCAACTTGGCGGCAATCTCAGCCACCAACTGCCTGGCCAGCACCAGCTTGCTGGCGCGAGGCAATTCGCGCGAACCGTGCTCGTCCACCAGCAGCAGCGCGTTGTCATCGTGTCCAAAGGTGGCAGGGCCAATGTTGCCCACCAACAGGGGCACGCCCTTGCGGGCGCGCTTGGCCTGGGCGTGGGTGAGCAGGTCGTGGCTTTCCGCCGCAAAACCCACGCAATACAGCATGCCTTGGCGGGCCCGCTCGCTGGCGGCAATGCCGGCCAGGATGTCCGGGTTTTCCACAAAGGTCAGCGCAGGCACATCGCCACTGCCATCTTTCTTGATTTTGTGGGTGGCCGGGGCAGCAGGCCGCCAGTCGGCCACAGCGGCAGCAGATATGAAAACAGTAGCTGACAACGCAATCTCATCAAGCGCTAGCTTCATATTTTGTGCTGATTTCACATCCACACGGCGCACACCATGCGGGGTGGGCAGAGCCACAGGCCCGGCCACCAGCGTCACATCGGCGCCGGCTTCGCGCGCGGCGCGGGCGATGGCAAAACCCATCTTGCCGCTGGACAGGTTGGTGATGCCACGCACGGGGTCAATGGCCTCGTAGGTGGGCCCGGCGCTCACCAGCACATGGTGACCCGCCAGCACCTTGGGCTGGAAAAACGCCACCAACTCGGCCAGCAGTTCGTCGGCTTCGAGCATGCGGCCGTCGCCCACCTCGCCACAGGCCTGATCGCCCTGCCCCACGGCCAACACGTGAATGCCGTCGGCTTTCAACTGACCGACGTTGCGCTGGGTGGCGGGGTTGGCCCACATTTCGCGGTTCATGGCGGGGGCCACGATGAGGGGCACAGTGTCCAGCGGGCGGGCCAGGCACATCAGGCTGAGCAGGTCGTCGGCCCCACCGTGCAGCAGCTTGCTCATGAAGTCGGCGCTGGCCGGGGCCACCACGATGGCATCGGCATCGCGGCTGAGGTTGATGTGGGCCATGTTGTTGCCCACCCCGGCTGCATCACGCGGGTCCCACTGCGAGCTGAACACGGGACGGCCTGACAAGGCCTGCATGGTCACCGGGGTGATGAACTGGCACGCTGCATCGGTCATGACGACCTGCACCGTGGCACCGGCCTTGACCAGGGCGCGGCACAACTCGGCCGCTTTGTAACAGGCAATGCCCCCCGAGAGGCCCAACACAAGGTGTTTTCCAGCAAGGTCGTTCATGCGCGGCAATGTAGCAGGAGGCAACACGTCGTGGTCTGCCGAACAGAGCACGCCGTGGTTATGCAAACATTTGCAATCGCAGAAACCATCAGCAACACACACTTCTACAAGAGCACATATTTCATTGCATACGCGGTCAGAACCGACAGGGAAAACCCTATTTGCAATCGTTTGCAACAATGCTTCAATTCACTCACTTGCCCAGAGACAGCAAGCCGTTTCAACCACACCCCCAGAGGTCTTCACATGACATTCAGCTTCCGCCCCACCGCTGTCAAAGCCGCCTTGCTGGCCTTGAGCACCCCCCTGTTCATGGCTGGCGCCAACGCAGCCACCATCACCATCTCCTGCGGCTCGGTGGGCCAAGACTTTGAATTCTGCAAAAAACACACCGAAGAATGGGCCAAGAAAACCGGTCATACGGTCAAACTTTTCACACTGCCCCAGTCCACCACCGACCTGCTGGGCCTGTACCGCCAGATGTTTGCGGCCAAGAGCGGAGATGTGGACATCATCAACGTGGACGTGGTGTGGCCCGGCATGATCAAAGACCATTTGATTGACCTCAAGCCCTATTCCAACGGCGCCGAAAAGAAACACTTTCCGTCCATCGTGGCCAACAACACGGCCGACGGCAAACTGATTGCCATGCCCTGGTTCACCGACGCCGGCTTGCTGTACTACCGCAAAGACCTGCTGGAAAAGCACGGTGAAAAAGCACCCACCACCTGGGAAGATTTGGCGGCCACCGCCAAAAAGATCCAAGACGCCGAGCGCAAGGCGGGCAATGCCGACATGCAGGGCTTTGTGTTTCAGGCCAAAGCCTACGAAGGCCTGACCTGCGACGCCGTCGAGTGGCTGTGGAGCTACAACGGTGGCAACATCGTCGACGACAGCGGCAAGATCACCGTCAACAACCCCAATGCAGCCAAAGCACTGACCACCGCTGCCTCGTGGATCGGCACCATCGCGCCCACTGGCGTGTTGAACTATGGTGAAGAAGACGCCCGTGGCGTGTTCCAAAACGGCAACGCGGTGTTCATGCGCAACTGGCCCTATGCCTGGTCGCTGGGCAACGGCAAAGACAGCAAGATTGCCGGCAAGATCGGCGTGGCCGCGTTGCCCAAGGGCGGCGCAGACGGCAAAAACGCTGCCACTCTGGGTGGCTGGCAACTGGCCGTCTCCAAGTACTCGAAAGAGCAGAAGCTGGCGGCCGAACTGGTGATGTACATGACATCCCCTGAAATCCAGAAAAAGCGCGCCATCGAAGGCTCATACAACCCCACCATTCCCGAGCTGTACAAAGACAAAGAGGTGCTGGCCGCCACACCGTTTTTTGGCACGCTGTACGACGTGTTCACAAACGCCGTGCCACGCCCTTCAACCCCCACCGGTCTGAAGTACAACGAAGTCAGTGCCGCTTTCTGGAACGCCACGCACGACGTGTTGTCGGGCAAAGAAAAGGCCGATGCCAGCCTGAAAAAGCTGGAAGGCAAGCTGAACCAGATCCGCCGCGGCAAGCAGTGGTAAACCGCGCGCCATGAACAGCAAAACCCGTACCGCCTGGCTGTTTCTGGCGCCGATGCTGATCACCCTGCTGCTGGTGGCCGCCTGGCCGCTGGCACGCACGGTGTGGTTCAGCTTCACCGACGCCAACATCAACAACATGGCCGATGCCAAGTTTGTGGGTTGGGAAAACTACTTTGGCGAGTACGGGCTGTTCAACAACCCCAACCACACCGACGGTTTCTGGCAGAGCGACTGGGGCGTGGCCATCGTCAACACGCTGAAGTTCTCGGTGGTGTCGGTCACCCTGGAAACCCTGGCGGGGCTGGGCGTGGCCATGCTGCTGAACCAGGAATTCAAGGGCCGCACACTGGTGCGTGCTGCCGTGCTGGTGCCCTGGGCCATTCCCACCATCGTGTCGGCCAAGATGTGGGGCTGGATGCTTCATGACCAGTTCGGCATCGTCAACGCCATCTTGCTTGACTGGGGTCTGATTGCCAACAAGATCGCGTGGACGGCCGAACCCGCCTATGCGCTGTGGACTGTCGTAGCAGTGGACGTGTGGAAAACCACACCCTTCATGGCGCTGCTGATCCTGGCGGCGCTGCAAACCCTGCCCAAGGACTGCTACGAAGCGGGCAAGGTGGACGGTGTGCACCCCCTGCGCATGTTCTGGAAAGTCACGCTCCCACTCATCAGCCCGGCGCTGATGGTGGCGGTGATCTTCCGCCTGCTGGACGCGCTGCGCGTGTTCGACCTGATTTTTGTGCTGACCTCGAACAACAACAGCACCATGAGCATGTCCGGCTTTGTGCGCCGCGAAATGGTGGACAACGGTTACATGGGCTACGGCTCGGCGGCGTCGACTGCCCTGTTCCTCATCATCGGCCTGGCCACCCTCACCTACATGCGCCTGGCGCGTGGCCGCCAAGGAGCTGACGCATGAGCACCCCACGCCACTCAAGTCAGGCCCGCCGCTTTGATTGGGGCAAGGCCGCCATTTACGTTCTAGCCGCCTTGGTCACGGTGGAATCGGTGTTCCCGTTTGTGTACGCCATTTCCACCTCGCTCAAAACCGGCGCTGCGCTGTTTTCCACCGACCTGTGGCCCGACCAGCCCACGTTCGACAACTACATCAACCTGTTCACCATTGCCGAGCAACCGTTTGGCACCCACATCGTCAACTCCATCATGGTGTCGGTGCTGGTGGTGGCTCTGTCGATTTTTCTGGGTGTGACCGCAGCCTATGCGTTGGGCCGCATCGAGTTCAAAGGCCGTGGGCTGCTGCTCACTGCGATTCTGGGCGTGTCCATGTTCCCGCAGGTGGCGGTGCTGGCGGGCATGTTCGAAATGATCCGTTTCATGGGGCTCTACAACAAGGCACTGGGCCTGGTGCTGCCCTACCTCATATTCACGCTGCCGTTCACGGTGTGGGTGCTGACCACCTTCATGAAGCAGTTGCCCAAAGAGCTGGAGGAGGCCGCCATCATGGACGGTTGCGGCCCCTGGCGAATCATCATGCAGGTGTTCATGCCGCTGTTGTGGCCCGCCCTGGTGTCCACCGGCCTGCTGGCGTTCATTGCGGCGTGGAACGAGTTTCTGTTTGCCCTGACCTTTGTGCTGGACAACAACGAACGCACGGTGCCCGTGTCCATCTCTCTCATCAGCGGCGCCAGCAAATACGAAATCCCGTGGGGAAAGATCATGGCCGCATCCGTCCTGGTGACGCTGCCGCTCATTGGTTTGGTTCTTGTTTTCCAAAAAAAGATCGTTTCAGGCCTTACCGCAGGTGCGGTGAAGGGTTAATGCTCTAATTTTTATCAAACGTTTCATGGCAATAAAAGCTCCGAACAACGGTTGGTGGCGTGGCGGCGTGATCTACCAGATCTACCCCCGCAGCTACCAGGACACCAACGCCGACGGCATTGGCGACTTGCCCGGCATCACCCAGCGGCTGGACCACATCGCCGCCCTGGGGGCAGACGGCATCTGGCTGTCGCCCTTCTTCAAAAGCCCGATGAAGGACTTTGGCTACGACGTGAGCGACTACCGCGACGTGGACCCCATGTTTGGCACGCTGAACGACTTCAAAACCCTGGTGGCCCGCGCCCACTCTTTGGGGCTGCGGGTCATGATCGACCAGGTGCTGTCGCACACGGCAGACCAGCACCCCTGGTTTGTGGAAAGCCGCAGCAGCCGCACCAACCCCAAAGCCGATTGGTACGTGTGGGCCGACGCCAAAGACGACGGCAACCCGCCCAACAACTGGCTGTCCATTTTCGGTGGCAGCGCCTGGCAATGGGACACGGGGCGCTTGCAGTACTACATGCACAACTTTCTCACGAGCCAGCCCGACCTGAACTTTCACAACCCAGAAGTGCAGCAAGCGGTGCTGGATGACGTTCGTTTCTGGCTGGAGCTGGGTGTGGACGGGTATCGACTGGACACCGCCAACTTCTACTGTCACGACCGGCAGTTGCGCAGCAACCCAGGCCGTGGCCAGCCTGATGGCGAAGACCCCGCCGTGAACGCCACCAACCCCTACGGCTGGCAACGCCACCTTTACGACAAGAGCCAACCCGAAAACCTGGTGTTTTTGCAGCGCCTGCGCGCATTGCTGGACGAATACCCGAACACCGCCATGGTGGGCGAAATCGGCGACGACGATGGCCTGGCCCGCATGGCCGAGTACACCGGCTTGGGTCCGGACAACCAGCCCATGCTGCACATGGCGTATTGCTTCGACCTTCTGGGCACCAAGAAAGACGCGACCTTTCTGCACGCGCTGTTCAGCCGCTTTCTGAGCGTGGTGGGCGACGGCTGGCCCTGCTGGGCGCTGTCCAACCACGACTGCGCGCGCCTGGCAACGCGCTGGGGAGGCACAGATCCCGACGGCCGCCTGTTGCGGTTGGCGGCAGCCATGCAGATGACCCTGCGTGGCACGCCCTGCATCTATCAGGGTGATGAACTGGGTCTGCCCGAAGCAGACGTGGCGTTCGAAGACCTTCAAGACCCATATGGCATCACCATGTGGCCCAGCTTCAAAGGGCGCGACGGATGCCGCACGCCCATGCCCTGGTCCCAGGCGGAACCCCACGCTGGTTTTGGCCCCGCCAAACCCTGGCTGCCGGTGTCGCCTGCACATGTGCCGCTGGCGGTGGACCTGCAACAGGCCGCGCCCGACTCGCTGCTCGCGTTCTACACGCAACTTCTGCACTGGCGACGTGACCAACACGCCCTTCTTCATGGAGACATGACACTGCAAACCAGCCATCCCCAGGTGCTCGCTTACGAGCGAAGCCACACCATCGGCGGGCACACCCAGCGCCTTGCCTGCGTTTTCAACTTCAGTGCGCAACCAGCCACCTGGCCAATGCCCACAGGTTGGGTCCAAGCATCAGCGCACAACCTGGGTCTGGCCAGCGCCACCGTTCAAGACCAGCATCTGGTGCTGCAACCGTGGGGAGGCTGGGTGGCGTCTCTCTGAGGACCCTTTGCAGCGTCACGCCCCAGCCCACACACCAGACTCAGGCAAGCCATGTCCAAAATTGAATTCCGCCACCTGTCCAAACGCTACAGCGCCCACTCACCGCTGACCATCAACGACGCCAACATCACCATCGAAGCGGGTGAGTTCTGCGTGTTTGTGGGCCCATCGGGCTGTGGCAAGTCCACGCTGCTGCGCATGGTCGCCGGGCTGGAAGACATCAGCAGCGGTGACCTGTTCATTGGTGGCGAACGGGTGAACGACCTGCCCCCCGCCCGCAGGGGTCTGGCCATGGTGTTCCAGAGCTACGCGCTCTACCCACACATGACCGTGCGCGAAAACATGGCCTTTGGCCTGCAGGTGCTGGGCTCCAATGCCACCGAGATCGACAAAAAAGTGCGGAACGCGGCCGAAATTCTGCAGCTCACACACCTGCTGGACCGCCTGCCCAAAGCCCTGTCGGGCGGGCAACGCCAGCGCGTGGCCATTGGCCGCGCCATCGTCAAGGAACCACGGGTGTTTCTGTTTGACGAACCGCTGTCCAACCTGGACGCCGCGTTGCGGGTGCAAACCCGGCTGGAGATTGCCAAGCTGCACCACGAAATTGGCACCGCCAGCATGATCTACGTGACCCATGACCAGGTAGAGGCCATGACCCTGGCCGACAGAATCGTGCTGCTTCGCTCAGGTGAAGACGTGCAGACCAAAGGATCGGTGGCCCAGGTGGGCACACCTATGGACCTATACCACCGCCCCAACAGCCTGTTTGTGGCGGAGTTCATCGGCTCACCCAAGATGAACATCCTGCCGGCCAGTTTCGTGTCGGCCAGTGCAGGCCGCGCCCAGGTGACGGTGGCGGGCCACGCCTTCGAGGTGGCGGTGTCGGCCGAACAACTGGTTCAGGGGCAGGCCGTGCACATGGGGCTGCGGCCTGAGCACATGCGCCTGGCCCCGCCTGACAGCAGCGCCAACAGCCTGGCCGCCCAGGTGGTGCACATCGAAAAACTGGGCGAAGCGTCGCTGCTGTACCTGGAGCTGACACCTGGCACCCCCACCATCACACTCAAGGTCGAGGGAACCACCACCCTGCACCCAGGAGAGAACATCCGCGTGCAGGTGGCCGCGGAAGACCTGCACCTGTTTGACACCCAGGGCCAGGCCCTGACGCGCACCGTGTCGCTGCCTGCCTGACCCCGCGCCAAAACAGACGAAGATGGAGCCCCGCTTTCGATCTTTTCTGCACGGAGCTTCCATGGGCATTCGCACCACCCCCACCACCCCTTTCGCCGGGCAGCAGCCAGGCACCTCGGGCCTGCGCAAGAAAGTCACGGTGTTTCAGCAGCCCGGCTACCTGGAAAACTTCGTCCAGGCGCTGTTTGACGTGGTGCACGGCGTGGGACAACCCGCCACCGGCCTCACCCTGGTGCTGGGGGGCGACGGCCGCTTTCACAACCGCACCGCCATCCAAACCATCCTGCGCATGGCCGCTGCTCGCGGCTACGCCCGAGTGCTGGTGGGGCAAAACAGCATCCTGTCCACCCCGGCGGTCAGCGCGGTCATCCGTCGCCATTCGGCCAGCGGCGGCATCGTGCTTTCGGCCAGCCACAACCCGGGCGGACCCGACGGTGACTTTGGCATCAAATACAACGGCACCAACGGCGGGCCGGCCCCCGAAACCCTGACACAGGCCGTTTACGAACGCACGCAGGCGCTGGGCAGCTACACGCTGAGCGACGCGGCCGACATCGACCTGGGCACGCAGGGTGTGCAGCAGATGGAGAACACCCGCATCGAGGTGATCGACTCGGTGGCCGACCACGCCGCTGTGCTGCGCAGCCTGTTTGACTTTGACGCGATCCGTGCGCTGTTCGCACGTGGCTTCAGGCTGCGCTACGACGCCATGTGGGCGGTGGGCGGCCCCAGCGCCAAAGCCATCATCGAGGGCGAGCTGGGCGCACCGGCTGGCACCGTGGTGCACGCCGAGCCGCTGGAAGACTTTGGCGGCCTGCACCCCGACCCCAACCCCGTCTACGCCGACGACCTGGTGGCCCACCTGATGGCCGCCGACGCGCCCGACATGGGGGCAGCCTCCGACGGCGATGCAGACCGCAACATGATTCTCGGCCGTGGCTTCATCGTCTCACCCTCCGACAGCCTGGCCGTGCTGGCAGCCCATGCGCGCAAGGTGCCTGGCTACCAAGGCGGATTGGCCGGTGTGGCCCGCTCCATGCCCACCTCCACCGCCGTGGACCGCGTGGCCAAAGCGCTGAGCCTGCCCTGCTACGAAACGCCCACCGGCTGGAAATTTTTTGGCAACCTGCTCGATGCGGGCCGCATCACCCTGTGCGGCGAAGAAAGCTACGGCACGGGCTCCGACCATGTGCGTGAAAAAGACGGTCTGTGGGCCGTGCTGTTCTGGCTCAACCTGGTGGCTGTCACAGGCCAGTCGGTCGAACAACTGGTGCGCGGCCTGTGGAGCGAGCATGGCCGTTGCGTGTATTCACGCCACGATTACGACGGCATCGCCACCGAGCGTGCCAACGCCCTGATGGCCGAACTGCGCGCCAGCCTGCCAACGCTGGGCGGCACCACGGTGGCAGGACAAGCCATCGCCTGGGCGGACGACTTTGCCTACACCGACCCGGTGGACGGCTCCGTCAGCCAGCGCCAGGGCGTGCGTGTGGTCCTGGCCGATTCGTCAAGGGTGGTGTTCCGCCTGTCCGGCACGGGCACCGAGGGTGCCACGCTGCGTGTGTACCTGGAGCGCCACGAACCCGATGCAAGCCGCCACGACGTGCCCGCACAAGAAGCCCTGGCCCCGCTCGTGGCCCTGGCCGAGGCCGTGGCACGCATCGCACACCACACGGGCATGAATGCGCCAACGGTGATGACCTGATGGCGTTCACCCCCCACTTATAATCGCCATTTCCACCTCCACGGGCGGCGCAGTCGCTCGTTTGCGACATGACCAAATTTGTCTTCGTCACCGGCGGTGTGGTGTCTTCGCTGGGCAAGGGCATCGCTTCTGCATCCCTGGCCGCACTGCTTGAATCACGCGGCCTCAAAGTCACCCTCATCAAGCTCGACCCGTATCTGAACGTGGACCCGGGCACCATGTCACCTTTCCAGCATGGAGAGGTGTTCGTGACCGATGACGGTGCCGAAACCGACCTTGACCTCGGTCACTACGAGCGTTTCATTGAAACGCGTATGAAGAAGGCCAACAACTTCACCACCGGCCAAATTTACAAAAGCGTGCTCGAAAAAGAGCGCCGTGGCGACTACCTGGGCAAGACCGTGCAGGTCATCCCACACGTCACCAACGAAATCCAGGACTTCATCAAGCGCGGCGCGGGCTACGGCACGCCCGAAGCTGTGGACGTCGCCATTGTGGAAATTGGCGGCACCATTGGTGACATTGAATCGCTGCCGTTTGTGGAGGCCGTTCGCCAGTTGAGCCTGCGCCTGGGGCCCAACCAGGCCGCCTTTGTGCACCTGACCTATGTGCCCTGGATTGCCGCTGCGGGCGAGCTGAAAACCAAGCCCACCCAGCACACGGTGCAAAAGCTGCGCGAAATCGGCATCCAGCCCGATGCCCTTCTGTGCCGCGCCGACCGCGCCATTCCCGACGACGAGCGCGAAAAAATCAGCCTGTTCACCAACGTGGCGCAATGGGGCGTCATTTCGATGCCTGACGTGGACACCATCTACAAAGTGCCCCGCGTGTTGCACGAACAGGGGCTGGACGGCCTGATCTGCGACAAGCTGCGCCTGAACACGCCGCCCGCCAACCTCAAGCGCTGGGACGACCTGGTGCAAGAGGTGCTTCACCCCCAGCGCGAGGTGAGCATTGCCATGGTGGGCAAGTATGTGGACCTGTCCGACAGCTACAAATCGCTGAACGAAGCGTTGCGCCACGCGGGCATGAAGAACCATGCCAAAGTCAACATCACCTACATCGACTCTGAAAACCTCGAATCCGAACCCATCGAGCAACTGGCGCAGTTCGACGCGGTGCTGGTGCCCGGTGGCTTTGGCAAACGCGGGGTGGAAGGCAAGATCAAGGCTGCCCGATTCGCGCGCGAAACCAAAGTGCCCTACCTGGGCATTTGCCTGGGGATGCAAGTGGCCACCATCGAGTTTGCCCGCCACGTGGCCGGCTTGACGAAAGCCAACAGCACCGAGTTCGAACCCGACGGCGCACAACCCGTCATTGCCCTCATCACCGAGTGGAAAGACGAAGACGGCACCATCAAAACGCGCGACGAAAACTCCGACCTGGGCGGCACCATGCGCCTGGGTGCCCAAAGCTCTGATGTGGCCCCCGGCACCCTGGCCCACAGCATTTACGGCCCGGTTGTCACCGAGCGCCACCGCCACCGCTACGAAGCCAACGTGGCCTACCTGGACCAGTTGCGCAAGGCTGGCCTGGTCATTTCCGCGCTGACCCAGCGCGAGCAACTGACCGAAATCGTCGAACTGCCCCAAACCGTGCACCCTTGGTTCATGGGTGTTCAGTTCCACCCCGAGTTCAAGTCCACCCCCTGGGCCGGGCACCCCCTGTTCAATGCGTTCGTCAAAGCGGCGCTGGACCACCAAACCGCCAAGGCTGCCACATGAAGCTGTGTGGATTCGACATCGGGCTGGACCAGCCGTTTTTCCTGATCGCAGGCACCTGCTCCATTGAAGGTCTGCAGATGTCGCTCGACGTGGCCGGGCAGCTGAAAGAAACCTGCACCGCGCTGGGCATCCCGCTCATTTACAAAGGCTCGTTCGACAAGGCCAACCGGTCGTCAGGCACCACGGCACGTGGAGTTGGCATGGATGCCGGGCTGAAGATCCTGGATGAAGTGCGTCGCCAGACCGGTCTGCCCGTGCTGACCGACGTGCACGAAGCCGACCAGGTGGCCGAGGTGGCCAGCGTGGTCGATGTGCTGCAAACCCCAGCCTTTCTGTGCCGCCAGACCGACTTCATCCGCGCTGTGGCCCAGAGCGGCAAGCCGGTCAACATCAAAAAGGGGCAGTTTCTGGCCCCTTGGGACATGAAAAACGTCATTGACAAGGCCCGCACCGCCGCACGCGAGGTGGGGTTGTCTGAAGACCGCTTTCTGGCCTGCGAGCGCGGCGTGAGTTTTGGCTACAACAACCTGGTGGCTGACATGACCAGCCTGGCCGAAATGCGCCACTCGGGCGCGCCTGTGGTGTTCGATGTGACCCACTCGGTGCAAAAACCCGGTGGCCAGGGCACCGTCAGCGGCGGTGCGCGCGACATGGTGCCCGTGCTGGCGCGTGCTGGCACCGCAGTCGGTGTGGCGGGTCTGTTCATGGAATGCCACCCCAACCCGGCTCAAGCGTGGAGCGACGGCCCCAATGCTGTCCCCCTGAAACACATGAAAGCCCTGCTGGAAACCCTGGTCACGCTGGACCAGGCCACCAAGCGCAGCGGCTTCCTGGAAAACCATTTTTCTGCCTGACTTTGCGAGCACACACACCATGGCATCTGGCTACATCATCGCGTCCGTCACAGTCACCAACCCCGAGCAGTACGAGGAATACCGCAAATGGAGCACTGCGGCCATGCAGGCGCACAACGCCGAGGTGTGTGTGCGTGGTGGCCAGGTGAAGGTGCTGGAGGGCGACTGGAACCCAGGGCGTACAGTCATCCTGAAGTTCCCCAGCTTTGAAGCTGCCCAAGCCTTTTACGACAGCGCCGAATACCGCAAAGCCAGAGCAGCCCGCGAGGGTGCAGCCATCATGCGGATGGTGTGTGTGGAAGGCCTTTGAGCAGCCTGTGACCTTTTTTGTTTTTTGACTTCATCGAGAGAGAAACCATGAGCGCAATTGTTGACATCGTAGGCCGTGAAGTGCTGGACAGCCGCGGCAACCCCACCGTCGAATGCGACGTGCTGCTGGAAAGCGGCGTGATGGGCCGTGCAGCCGTGCCCTCCGGCGCGTCCACCGGCAGCCGCGAAGCCATCGAGCTGCGCGACGGCGACAAAAGCCGCTACCTGGGCAAGGGCGTGTTGCGTGCGGTCGAGCACATCAACACCGAGATTTCGGAAGCCGTGTTGGGCCTCGATGCCTCCGAGCAAGGTTTTCTGGACAAGACCCTGATCGACCTCGACGGAACCGACAACAAGAGCCGCCTGGGTGCCAACGCCATGTTGGCCGTCTCCATGGCCGTGGCCCGCGCCGCTGCCGAAGAAGCCGGCCTGCCGCTGTACCGCTACTTTGGCGGCACCTCGGCCTGCCAGATGCCTGTGCCCATGATGAACGTGGTCAACGGCGGCGCACACGCCAACAACAACCTCGACCTGCAAGAGCTGATGATCATCCCCGTGGGCGCACCATCGTTCCGCGAAGCGCTGCGCTGGGGTGCAGAGGTGTTCCACGCCCTGAAGAAAATCCTGAACGACAAGGGCATGCCCACGTCCGTGGGTGACGAGGGCGGTTTTGCTCCCAACGTGCCCAACCACGAAGCCGCCATCCAGATGATTCTGGAAGCCATCACCGCCGCGGGCTACACCCCCGGCGAGCAGATCGCCCTGGGTCTGGACTGCGCCGCCAGCGAGTTCTACAAAGACGGTATGTACCACCTGGAAGGCGAAGGCCTGGTGCTGTCGGCCGCGCAGTGGACCGACATGCTGGCCACCTGGGTCGACAAGTACCCCATCATCAGCATCGAGGACGGCATGCACGAAGGCGACTGGGACGGCTGGAAACTGCTGACCGAGCGTTTGGGCAAGCAGGTGCAACTGGTGGGCGACGACCTGTTCGTGACCAACACCAAGATCCTGAAAGAAGGCATCGACAAGGGCATTGCCAACTCGATCCTCATCAAAATCAACCAGATCGGCACGCTGACCGAAACGTTTGCCGCCATCGAAATGGCCAAACGCGCCGGTTACACCGCCGTCATCAGCCACCGCTCGGGCGAAACCGAAGACAACACCATCTCCGACATCGCCGTTGGGCTGAACGCCGGCCAGATCAAAACCGGTTCCTTGAGCCGCTCCGACCGCATGTCCAAATACAACCAGTTGCTGCGCATCGAAGAAGACTTGGGCGACATCGCCTACTACCCAGGTCGTGCGGCGTTCTACAACCTGAAGTAACGCTTGGCCATGGCTGCTCGCTTGGTGTCCGTTTTGCTGCTGGCACTGCTGGGCATGCTGCATGCCCAGTTGTGGCTGGGGCGTGGCAGCGTGCCCAAGGTGGCGCAGATGCGCGAGCAACTGGCCACCGTTCAGGCAAGCAACCAGCAGGCCGAGTGGCGCAACCAGCAGTTGGCCAATGAAGTGCGCGACCTGCGCGAGGGCCTGGAAATCATCGAAGAAAAAGCCAGGATGGAGTTGGGAATGGTCAAGCCCAATGAAATTCTGGTGCAAATCGCGCAGGGCAGCCGTTGAAGATCGCGGTGCTGGGGGCAGAGTGCACCGGCAAAAGCGCGTTGGTGCAAGCACTGGTGGCGCGTTTCAACAGCACAACGGCCCCGCACACACGGTCTCTCCCCGTTCCTGAACACTTGCGCCAGTGGTGCGACCACATGGGCAGAACCCCGCTGGCCCACGAACAGGCGGGCATTGCACAACGGCAATCGCAGGCCATTGCCGACGCAACAGCAGCCGTGGGCCCCGGCGGCGTGGTGGTGGCCGACACCACTGCGCTGATGACAGCCGTCTACAGCATTCACTACTTTCAAGACGACACCTTGCTGAGCACCGCGCTGGCAGATCAGCGGGCTTTTGACCACACCTTGCTGATGGGACTGGACCTGCCCTGGCAAGCAGATGGTGTACAGCGCGACGGACCCCTTGCCCGCCAAGCCGTAGATGCATTGCTGCGCCACCACCTGACCTTGGCGGAGGTTCCCTACCAGGTGGTCTACGGCGCCGGTGCGGCCCGGCTGACCAACGCGCTGGCTGCGCTGGCACACGCGCCCCCCGCAACGGGTTGGGCCTGTCCGGTCCATGACCGTTTGCATGGCAGCTCAGCCTGCGCACAATGCGGCGACGCATGGGCAGAACGGCAGTTGTTTTCGCGCTTGTTGAGCATTGACCGCTCACCACCCCAGAAGGACGCACCATGACCAGGACCAACCGAGTGACCCCGGACTTCCGTTCGCCCGAGTTTCTGCGCTCGCACGCCCGACACACCATGGACTTTTATCACCCCAGGGCGTTGGACCCGTCGGGTGGTTTGTTTCACTTCTTCAAAGACAACGGCGACGTGTACGACCCGTACACCCGGCATCTGGTCAGCAGCACCCGGTTTGTGTACACCTATGCCATGGCCTCGCGCACATGGGGCACAGACACCTACCGCGCCGGGCTGAAACAAGCCTTTGATTTCCTGAAGCAAGCCCACCGCAACCCAGCCACGGGTGGGTATGCCTGGCTGCTGGAATGGCGCAACGGCCGGGCGCAAGTGCTGGACGACACCTGCCACGCCTACGGACTCGCATTCGTGTTACTGGCCCATGCACACGCCCACATGGCCGGTCTGCCGGAGGCACATGCGGGCATTGCCGACACTTTCGACCTGCTGGAACAGCATTTCTGGGAGCCCCACCACGGCCTGTATGCCGACGAAGCCACGCCGGACTGGACGCTCAAACCCTACCGGGGGCAGAACGCCAACATGCACCTGTGCGAAGCCCTGCTGGCCGCGTTCGATGCCACCGGTGAAGCCCGCTATCTGGACCGTGCAGAACAACTGGCCGACCACATCTGCATCCGCCAGGCTGCGCTGGCAGGTGGCCTGGTGTGGGAGCATTACCACGACAACTGGCAGGTGGACTGGGACTACAACCGCCACGACAGCAGCAACATCTTCCGGCCCTGGGGCTTTCAGCCCGGGCACCTGACCGAATGGACCAAGTTGCTCCTGCTGCTGGACCAGCGCCGCCCGCGCGCCGACCGCCTGCCACTGGCCCAGCTGTTTTTCGACACGGCGCTGGACAAGGCATGGGACACCCCCCACGGTGGGCTGTTCTACGGCTTTGCCCCGGACGGCAGCATTTGCGATGCGCACAAATACTTCTGGGTTCAGGCTGAAACCATTGCAGCGGCCGCGCGCCTGGCGGTGGCGCACCAATCGGCCGGGCAGCCCGACACCGCTACCCGGTGCTGGGCCACATACGACCGCCTGTGGGCCTACGCCTGGACCCATTTTGTGGACCATGAGCACGGCGCGTGGTGGCGCATCCTGAGCGCCGACAACCGCAAGCTCAGCGATGACAAAAGCCCGGCCGGCAAAGTGGACTACCACACCATGGGCGCCTGCCACGATGTGCTGGACACACTGGGCCAGGGCGCACCGGTGACATTTTCACAATGAAAAAACGCCCTACCGCTTGACTGTATTCAATAGTCAGCTATCGAATCATCATTGCCTCAGTGCAGCTTTTCGGTTCCCGGTGCACTGGCTGTGGGGGGCACAAACAGGTGGGCGGCATCCACAGGGTCGTAGCGGTACTGGGTGCCGCAAAACTCACAGCCCACCTCCACCTGGCCTTGCTCGGCAATGATGGAATCCACTTCGGCCACACCCAGGCTGCGCAGCATGCTGCCCACCCGATCGCGCGAGCAGGTGCAGGCAAAGCGGGGGCCGGTGTCCCCGGTCAGGGGCTCAAAGCGGGTGTGTGGCTCTTCCCAGAACAGGCGGCGCAGGATGGTGTCCACGTCCAGCTCCAGCAGCTCTTCGCGCTTCAGGCTGGCGGCCAGAATGGAAATGCGGTTGTAGTCTTCGTTCACACCAATCTGGTCTTCGTCGGCGCTGCGCACGGCATCGGCACGGGACTGGCCAGCCTGGTTGCCCTCCAGATTGTTCTCGCCCTTGACGGGCAGACGCTGAATCAGCAGACCTGCAGCCACCTTGTCGTTGGCGGCCAGCACCAAGCGGGTGTCCAACTGCTCGCTTTGCAGCATGTAATGCTCGATCACCTCGCTGAGTTTTTCCAGCTTTTCGTGGCGGTCGCCGAACAGAGGCACCACACCCTGGTAGGGCTGCTGGCCGGGCTGGCGGTCTTTCGGGTCCAGGGTGATGGCGCAGCGGCCCTGGTTGTTCACATTGACCATGTCGCTCAGTTTCACAACGCCAGCAGACGCGTCGGCCACCTCGCCCACCACAGTGGCCGTGGCGCGCAGGCTGAGGTCGGGCTGAACTTCGGCCACGGCCAACTTGACCGGGCCATCGCCCATGATTTGCAGGATGAGGGCACCGTTGAACTTGATGTTGGCCTGCATCAGCGTGGCAGCGGCCGTCATCTCGCCCAGCAACTCGGTCACGGCCTGGGGGTAACCGCCGGCTTGCTGGCGGCGGGCCAGCATGTCTTGCCAGGCGTCGGTCAGGCGCACCAGCATGCCGCGCACGGGCAAACCGTCGAACAGAAATTTGTGAAGTTCAGACATGGTGCGGCTTTCAGGCAATTTTCTTCAGGCCGGTTTGAAAGCGGCGGGCATTGTCGATGTAGTACTTCGCACTTTGACGCAGGCCCTCTTGCTGCTCAGGGCTGAGCTGGCGCACCACCTTGGCGGGGCTGCCCATGATCATGGAACCGTCGGGAAACTCTTTGCCCTCGGTCACCAGTGAACCGGCACCCACCAGGCAGTGTTTGCCGATTTTTGCCCCGTTGAGCACGATGGCACCGATGCCAATCAGCGATTCGTCACCGATGGTGCAGCCGTGCAGCATGACCTGGTGGCCCACGGTCACGTGTTTGCCAACGGTCAGCGGTTTGCCGTTGTCGCTGTGCAGCACGCTGCCGTCCTGAATGTTGGTGCCTTCGCCAATGGCGATGGGCTCGTTGTCACCCCGGATAACGGCGCCAAACCAGATGCTGGTGTCGGCCGCCAGGCTGACGTTGCCCATCACCTGGGCACTGTCTGCCACCCAGGCCGAGGGGTGCACGCTGGGGGTTTGATCGTCAAGTTGGTAAATGCTCATCCCTAGAATTGTAGGGATGGACTCCTTTGTGCAATTGCGGCCGCGTGCGTTGGCCATCCTCGCCGAACCCGACATCGCAGAGAAGGTCCGACTCGTTCAAGCCTTGACTGCAGCCGTCGCGCAGGGGCGCGTGCAGCTGGATGCATCCGCGCGGCTCGATGGCGCGGCCGGGCCCGCGGTACCCGGCAGGCCCGGCAAGCCGGTCCTGATCGACCCCTCGGACGTACCCACACGCTCTCCTTTCACACAGGAGGGGCGGGCAGCCCTGCTGCACGCGATTTGCCACATTGAGTTCAATGCCATCAACCTGGCGCTGGACGCCGTGTGGCGGTTCCCGGACATGCCCGATGACTATTACTGGGACTGGCTGCAAGTGGCCGCCGAAGAGGCCTACCACTTCGGCTTGCTGCATGAGCTGCTGCTGGGCCTGCAAGGGCCCGCAGGGGAACGCTGGCACTACGGCAGCTTTCCTGCGCACGATGGGCTGTGGGCCATGTGCGAAAAAACCGCGCTGGATGTGACCGCACGCATGGCACTGGTGCCACGCACACTTGAAGCCAGAGGGCTGGACGCCACACCGCTCATACAAGCCAAATTGCGCAAAGTGGGCACGCCCGACGCCCTGGCCATGTGCGACGCACTGGACATCATCCTGCGCGATGAAATTGGCCACGTGGCCATTGGCAACCGCTGGTACGCATGGCTGTGTGCCCAGCAGGGGCTGGACCCGGTGGCGCACTACCGGGTGCTGGCCCGCGAGCATGCTGCCCCACGACTGAGGCCGCCGTTCAATGACGAAGCCCGAAAACAGGCTGGCTTCACCGAGGACGAATTGGCTTACCTGCTGTCTGCTGGGTAAAGACACAGCACATCAACCCGAAACAAGGGTAAACCCCTACTCGTTTCCACGGATATCAGCAGATTCAGTAAGACCTTGGTAATACCAGGGGCATAGCATCCTTTTCAACTTTCGCGAATCAGGAAAAACACTGCTTGGTATGCAAGCCGTGACCTTGGATGAAAGTCAACTCACTGAAAGGGATTCCATGGAAATGGACCTGGCAAACCGGATTGCAAACCATCCGAAATACCAAGAACTCAAGGCCAAGCGCTCCAGCTTTGGCTGGCTGCTGACGGCGCTGATGATGGTCGTGTATTACGGCTTCATCTTGCTGGTGGCCTTCAACAAGGAATTCCTGTCCCAAAAAATGGGCGCAGGCGTCATGACCGTGGGCATGCCCATTGGCCTGGGCGTGATTGTGTTCACCATCGTCATCACCGGCTTCTACGTGCGTCGCGCCAACAGCGAATTCGACGACCTGACCGAAGAAATCAAAAAGGCAGTGTCGAAATGAAAACCAAACCCTACTCCAACATGGTCTTGTGGGCCCTGCTGATGGCCTGTACCGGTGCCATTGCGGCCGGTGCCGACCTGGGCCAGGCTGAAAAGCAGGCCACCAACTGGACGGCCATCATCATGTTCGGCGCGTTTGTGGCCGGCACGATGTTCATCACCAAGTGGGCAGCGGCCAAAACCAAGTCGGCCGCCGACTTCTACACCGGCGGTGGCGGCATCACCGGTTTTCAGAACGGTTTGGCCATTGCGGGCGACTACATGTCTGCCGCTTCGTTCCTGGGTATTTCCGCTGCCGTGATGGCCAGCGGCTTTGACGGCCTGATCTACTCCATCGGCTTCCTGGTGGGCTGGCCTGTGGTCACCTTCCTGATGGCCGAGCGCCTGCGCAACCTGGGCAAGTTCACCTTTGCCGACGTGGCTGCCTTCCGCTTTGCCCAAACTCCCATCCGCGTGTTTGCCGCTTCCGGCACGCTCGTGGTGGTGGCCTTCTACCTGATTGCCCAGATGGTGGGTGCAGGCCAGCTGATCAAGCTGCTGTTCGGCCTGGAGTACTACATCGCTGTGGTGATCGTGGGCGCGCTGATGATGGTGTACGTGCTGTTCGGCGGCATGACCGCCACCACCTGGGTGCAGATCATCAAGGCCTGTCTGTTGCTGGCCGGTGCGTCGTTCATGGCTTTCATGGTGCTGTGGAACTTTGGTTTCAGCCCCGAAGCCATGTTTGCCAAGGCCGTTGAAATCAAGACCGGCTTGGCCGTGACCGCAGGCAAAACGCCTGAAGAAGCCGCAGTGGCGGGCTTTTCCATCATGGGCCCCGGCTCGTTTGTGAAAGACCCCATCAGCGCCATCTCTTTCGGCATGGCCCTGATGTTCGGTACCGCTGGTTTGCCCCACATCCTGATGCGCTTCTTCACGGTGCCCAACGCCAAAGAAGCCCGCAAATCCGTGCTGTGGGCCACCACCTGGATCGGCTACTTCTACGTGCTGACCTTCATCATCGGTTTCGGTGCCATTGCCTTTGTGTTGACCAACCCTGAATTCCTGGACGCCAAGGGCGCCTTGAAGGGCGGCGGCAACATGGCGGCCATTCACCTGGCCAACGCCATGGGCGGCAACGTGTTCCTGGGCTTCATCTCGGCCGTGGCGTTTGCCACCATCCTGGCTGTGGTGGCTGGCCTGACACTCTCTGGCGCATCTGCCGTGTCTCACGACATTTACGCCACTGTGATCAAAAAGGGCAAGGCCGACAGCGTGTCTGAACTGAAGGTTTCACGCGCCACCACCATTGCACTTGGCATCATCGCCGTGACACTGGGCATTGCCTTTGAGAAGCAAAACATCGCGTTCATGGTGTCTCTGGCCTTCGCCATTGCGGCGTCCGCCAACTTCCCGGTGCTGTTCATGTCGGTGCTGTGGAAAAACTGCACCACGCGTGGTGCCGTGATCGGCGGCTTCCTGGGCCTGATTTCTTCCGTGGTCCTGACCGTGCTGTCCGCCTCTGTGTGGGAAGCCGTGCTGGGCAACGCCAAAGGCAGCGCTCCATTCCCCTACACGTCACCCGCCTTGTTCTCGATGACCATCGGTTTTGTGGGCATCTGGCTGTTCTCCATTCTGGACAACAGCGAGCGTGCCAAGGTTGACCGTGCGGGCTTCCTGGCCCAGCAGGTTCGCTCTGAAACCGGCATTGGCGCATCGGGCGCTTCCGGCCACTGAGCACGTTCTCACAGGGTTGAAAAGCCGCTGCCACTTCGGTGCCAGCGGCTTTTTTCTTTGCCCCCGCACCCATTCAGCACCCATGCCCAGTTCATTCAATTTCAACCACCCGCCGTTCGACTGCCTCAGCCCCAAAGAACGGAAGCTGGTGCAAGACACGGTGGACATTGCGTACTACCCCAAAGACGCCGTCATCCTGAACCCCGACATGCCCGCCACACACGTGCATGTGGTCATCAAGGGGCATGTGCAGCACATGGAAGCGGGCGAGGTGGTGTCCGTCTATGGGCCTGAAGACTTTTTTGCCGCCCGTGCCGCCATGGCCGGGCGCACCACCAGCGTGCTGACCGCGCTGGACGAAGTCATCACTTACCAGCTGCCACAAGCCACCCTGCGCGATCTGGTCGCCAGCAACAGCCGTTTCAGCGCCTTGCTGTTTGCCGACATGTCGCGTCGGCTGTCCGCTGTGTCAGAGGGCAACAAGAGCCGCGAGTTTTTGTCGCTGATGATGGTGAAGGTGCGCGACGCTTTCATCCGCAAACCATTCTTCGTGGATGGCAACACCGATCTGGTCAGCCTGTGCGCACAGCTGTCCGAACGTGGCCTGACCAACGCCCTGGTGAACGACAACGATGCCAACGGCCAACCCCGCGTGGGCATGTTCACCACCACCGACCTGCGCGACGCCCTGCTGCGCCCCACCCCACCCAACGCGCTGCCCGTGCGCGATGTGGCCCGCTTTGACCTGATAGCCGTCACGCCCGATACCGAGCTGTTTGACGCCTTGCTGGTGATGATCCGCCACAGGGTGCACCGCGTGCTGGTGCGCGAGGGCGACGCCATTCTGGGTGTGCTGACGCAGCTGGACCTGATGAGCTTCATTTCCAACCACTCGCACATCATTGCGCTGCAGGTACAGCAGGCAAACACGGTGGACGAGCTGCAAGCCGCCGCCCAGCAAATGGACGGGTTGATTGCCCTGCTGCACAACGGCGGCGTGAAGATAGAAGTGATTTCAACACTGGTCAGCGAACTGAACAGCCAGATTTTTGCCCGGCTGTGGGGAATGCTGGCCCCGCCAGAACTCGCTGCCAACAGCTGCCTGATGGTGATGGGCAGCGAGGGGCGGGGCGAGCAGATTCTGAAGACCGATCAGGACAACGCACTCATCCTGCGCGATGGCTTCGAGTTCCCTGAACTGGAAGCCTTGGCCCAACGCTTCAACGAGGCATTGGCCACGTTTGGCTACCCGCCCTGCCCCGGACACATCATGCTGACCAACCCGCTGTGGCGCCAGCCGCTGGCAGGCTACAAAACAACCATTGCCGACTGGCTGCTGGGCTCACACCCAGACGGGCCCATGCACCTGGCCATCTTCATGGACGCACGCGCAGTGGCCGGTGACACAGACCTGCTGCGCCAGGCACACAACCACCTGCGTGGGCTGTTTGGCGGCAGCGATGCCCTGCTGGCCCGCTTTGCCGGCGCCGTGGAACAGTTCAGCGAACCCGGCACCTGGTGGGACCGCCTGACCACCCTGCGGGGGCGAGATGAACAAAGCTTCGACCTGAAAAAGCTGGGCACCTTCCCCATCGTCCACGGCATACGCGCCCTGGCACTCGAACACCAACTCGATGCCCTGCGCACCACCGAACGCATACACCTGCTGGCCACCAAGGAACACCTGGACGCCGCGCTGGCGCGCGACCTGGTGGATGCCCTGCAGTTCCTGATGGGCCTCAAACTCAAAAACAACCTGCGCCAGCGTCAGATGGGTACCACGCCCCATAACCTGGTCAAACTGTCTGAACTGGGCACACTGGAACGCGACCTGCTGAAAGACTCGCTGGCCATCATCAAGCGCTTCAAACAGCACCTGCACATCCACTTCAAGCTGGAGGCGCTGTGAACCGCCTGCAGCGCGCGTGGTACCGCCACCGCCTGACCAACCCCCAATATGCCGGTCTGTTTGACCCACCGCCGCCCGGTGAGTGGGTCAGCATCGACTGCGAAACCACCGGCCTCGACCGCGAACGCGACCACATCATCAGCGTGGGCGCGGTGCGCATCAGTGGCCAACGCGTGTTGACCAGCCAGCGGCTGGAACTGCTGGTGCGGCCCGACGCAGACCGCAGCCCCATGGGCGCCGAGAGTGTGCGCATCCACCAGGTGCGCGAAAGCGACCTGGCCGACCACGGGCTGCCGCCGCAGGAAGTGGCGCAACGCGTGCTGGATTTCATTGGCTCGCGCCCGCTGGTGGGCTACTACCTGGAATTTGATGTGGCCCTGCTCAACCGACTGGTACAGCCGGTCATCGGCATACCGCTGCCCAACGAGCAAATCGAGGTGTCGGGTCTGTACTACGACCACAAGTACAAGCAAAACCCCAACGCCCACATCGACCTGCGTCTGGCCACCCTGATGGCCGACCTGGGTCTGCCCGAGCGCAAAGCCCACAACCCCGTGAACGACGCCACCATGGCGGCGCTGGCGTTCATCAAGCTGCGGGCTTTGCTGGGGCGGTGAGTAGTCGGGAAGCCACGTGGGTGGGTTGGTGGATGGTTGGGGGCAACCAAAGCGTCCAACGGGCGCCCCGTAAGGGAAGCATAATTCGTAGCTATCAGAGCTTACTGGATAAGCGTAAGAGCTTATTTTTATTTATTTTTCACATCAAAGCGAAGACCACCTGAGACATCTCAGTTGTGCGAGCACGTTCCAAGTTGGTCGGCCTCGCAAGAACCCCTTCGGGCCTGGCAGATGCTCAGGACGTCAGCTTTGTCAGAGCAATCGGGTCAAGTACTTCAATCGACCGATGCCCTAAAACCACGAGTCCGGACCGCTCCAAATGTTTAAGCGCGATGGATGCTTTCGGCCGGCTGATGCCGCATCGGGCAGCCAACTGTTCGTGTGTCAATTCGACAATCAAGCGACCATCCTTATCCTTGCGCCTGGGCAAATCCACCAGCAGTCGCGCCAAGCCTGCACACAAACGATGTTGCACGCCACGCGAAGCCCATGCACGCTCTCGCGCCTGCACCTCGCGCAAGCGCTGCCCCAGGAAACGAACCAACATGATCAACAACGCTGGATCCTTGAGCAAAGCCGATTCGATTTCAGCCACCGGTACCCATTTGATGGCAGTGAGCTCACCGGCCACAAGGTCAACACCACTGGGCAACTGATTGAACAAATACGACAGAAACGCTACTTCGCCTGCTCCAAATGCGATCGGGACAATTTGCCCCCCTTGCGCGCCTGGGACATGAACGATTGCATCAAGCCGACCACTGATGACAAAAGGCAATTGGGTGATGTGATCTCCCGACTTGCAGAGCGTGGCGCCCACTTCGAAGCGATGAAGCACTCGACTGCCCAACGCAAGCGGTGCTGCAAGCGCCTGCGCAAGCTGCCTGCTCATGCTCCGGCTCACGAGCAACTCGTGGCCAACGCTTGGCAAGCTGATGGAAGCACTAGGGGTCATCCCGATATTGTTACCGCGGTAACAGTAAGCGGCATGGCATTCGATGACGATCGCCATCCACGCACCCTCTGGGTACCCAGTTCAGTTACCCCCGAATGAAAGGCTGATCATGTTTACACGCCGGCAATCCCTGATGTATCTCGGCGCTGCCGCACTGCCCAGTGTGGCTTTTGGCCAAGGTAAGCCACTCAAGATCCTGGTTGGCTACCCAGCCGGCGGTGCTGTGGATGTCGTGGCCCGCCACGTCAGTGAAGAACTCCGCTCGCTGGGCTACAACGCGATTGTCGAGAATCGCACAGGTGCTGCCGGCCAGCTTGCAACGGAAGCGATGCTGGCTGCGCCGGCCGATGGGAGCACTGTCGTCCTGATGCCAGGCGGCAATGCAACGATCTTTCCGCACGTTTACCCCAAACTGCGCTATGCATTGAGTGACTTGGCGCCGCTGACGGGTGTGTGCTCGTTCCAATTCGGCCTTGCCGTGGGGCCGGCCACGCCAGCCAAAAACTTGAAAGAGTTTGTGGATTGGGCAAAGGCCAATCCTGGCAAAGCCAGCTACGGCACACCCGGCGCAGGGACGGCCATGCATTTCATGGGTGTGATGTTTGGGCGGATGGCAGGCATTGATTTTCAGCATGTGCCTTATCGCGGTGGCGCGCTCGCCATGACTGATGTGTTGGGCGGCACCATTCCGGCCCTGGCCACGACCTTGCCCAACTTGATCACACATCACAAATCCGGCAAATTGCGGATCTTGGGGTTTACCGGTGATAAGGCATTGCCAAGCTTGCCGGGCGTACAAACCTTCAAGGAACAAGGTTACCCCGAACTGCAGTTGACCGAGATCTTTGGCATGTTTGCGTCAAGCAAAACGCCGAAAGCCACGCTTGCTGAACTTGAGAAAGCACTGATGACGGCTGCCAGGCAGCCGCGCCTGATCGCTGCGATCGAGAAGCTGGAATTCAACTCTGACGTGACATCCTCAGCCGATTTGGCGCTCCACCTGAAAGCGGACTTTGACCGCTGGGGCCCAGTGGTCAAAGCGACGGGATACAAGTCTGAAGATTGATCCACCGTGCAGCACAGGGTCGCCATGACAGCTCCCAACATTTTGCTCATCATGAGCGATCAGCACCGAGGCGATTGCTTTGGCTTTGAGGGGCGACGCGTCCAAACGCCGCATCTGGACCTGCTGTCGCGGCAAGGCACGCGATTTTCCAACTGCATCACTCCGAATGTTGTGTGCATGCCCGCCAGGAGCGCCGTGCTCACGGGCATGCTGCCGCTCACCAGCGGGGTGTGTGACAACGGCATCGATCTGGAAGAAAGCATCGCTGCACAAGGCTTTGCAGGATCGCTGGCCAAAGCGGGCTACGACACCCGATTCATTGGCAAGGCACATTTCTCCAGCAATCACTCATACGGCAACCGACCGACCGGGCGTTGCGAAAACATTCCAAGCTCCCATCTGTTTGCTGATGATTGGCAAGGTCCATACATGGGCTTTGAAAACGTCGAGCTGATGCAATTGGGGCACAACTACTGGCTGCCTGAGCGAAGCCCTGGTGGCTTGCATTACGAACGCTGGTACCACGCAGATGGACTGGGCGACGTGAAGGACGCGATGTATGCAAAGAGGTTTGCGCCCAACACCACTGCCGCCCAAACCCACAACAGCGCCTTGCCAACAGCGTGGCACAACAGCACCTGGGTTGGCGATCGAACAGTTGCGTACCTGAGCGAGCAAGGCCGCCACCAACGCAACGCCAAGCACGCTGGAGCGCCGGTTCAGCCGTTTTGTGCCTGGGTGTCCATGGCAGATCCCCATCATCCTTTCGATGCCCCTGCGCCTTGGTGCTGGATGCATCGACCAGAGGACGTGGACCTTCCGGAGCATCGCAGCCGTGATCTGGAGCGCCGGCCATGGTGGCACCGCGCAGCGCTGGAAAACACACCGGGTGGAACGCCCGAGAGTCGAAAAGTTCGTGAGGAATATTCGCGCATGCCGGTCCAAACCGACGGGCAGTTGCGAGAGATCATTGCCAACTATTACGGCATGATTTCTTTGGTTGATCATCAGGTTGGGCGCATGCTCAATGCGCTTCAAGACGCCGGCTTGGCGGACAACACCTTGGTGGTTTTCACGTCTGACCACGGTGAATTGCTCGGCGACCATGGCCTGATGCTCAAGGGCCCGATGCACTATGAAGGCCTGTTGCGCGTTGGCATGATCATGCGAGGACCGGGTGTTGCAGTCGACCGTGTGATCACTGATCCAGTCTCCACACTCGATTTGGCGGCCACGTTTGGCGACTACGCATCGACACCAGTGCGCTCTGCCATTCACAGCACAAGCCTGCGCAGCCTCCTTGAGGGTATGCACGATGCACCACGCGATCATGCCTACAACGAGTGGCGACTGGGGCCATCGCGCTGCGGCGTGGCTTTGGATCTGCGCACAGTGCGAACGCGCACCGCCAAGCTCACCCTTGAGCTGGGCAGTGGCGTAGGTGAGATGTATGACTTGGACAACGATCCCTGCGAATGCATCAACCGTTTTGACGATCCAAACCACCGTGGTTTGCGTGACGAGTTGATGCAGCGGCTGATGAGCCGCCCCAATGACATCCGAAACCCATTGCCTGAGGCGGTTGGCCCGGCTTGATTTTTCGATAAAGCCTCACTATGAACTTGGGACGTCGTGCTGCCCTGCTTGGTGTCGCAGGCGCTTCATTTGTCATACAAGGCAGCTCAGGGTGGCAGCGTCTCTACCGGCACTCAAAAAGACCGTCGCTTCAAACACGCTCAAGTCGAGGGGCATCACGATGTCATGCCGATCGATCCGCAGCGATTTGTTTAGTCGCTGATGGCTCTCGCCTGGGTTACACAAAGGATTGCCTTTATTGCATCGCCGTCAGATGGATGCTCCAAAGGCCTTAGTTCATGACGCACCAACACTACAACACACTCATCTTGCTGACTGACGAACAAGACGCGCATGCCATGGGCTGCGCAGGGCATCCCTTCGTCAAAACGCCGCATTTGGATGCGCTGGCTGCGCGTGGCACGCGATTCACTCAGGCCCTGACGCCATCTCCTATTTGCGTGCCAGCCCGCGCGGCCTTGGCAACGGGGCGGTGGGTCCACAACATTGGCTATTGGGACAATGCCATGGGCTACGATGGCCGAGTTCCATCTTGGGGGCACGCACTGCAAAAGGCAGGACATCGGGTGGAGTCCGTAGGCAAGCTCCATTTTGTAAGCGCGACCGCACCCACCGGTTTTTCCGTGCAACACGATCCTTTGCATCTGGCACACGGCATTGGGCAGGTTTGGGGCTCGGTGCGCAACCCGCTTCCGATCGAGCCTCGCACCTCTCACTTGTTCGACGAACTTGGCGCCGGCGAGTCAAGCTATAACCGCTATGACATGCAGTCAGCCGATCATGCCGCGCAGTGGCTACAAGATCGCGCAGCCGAGAAAGATGCTGCCCCATGGACGCTGTTTGTCGGCTTCGTGGCTCCGCATTTCCCACTGGTCGTGCCACAGCGATACCTTGATCTCATTGACGTGAGTGCCATTCCTGCCCCCAGGCTGCATCCGCAGGATGGTTACCGGCGTCATCCGTGGGTGCAGCGGCATGCAGACTTCTCAAATGCCGATTCTGAATTGGGCACTCCTGAACGCCGCCGATTGGCATTGGCTTGCTATTACGCCTTGACGATCTTCATAGATGAGCAAATCGGCAAAGTACTTGGTGCACTCCAGCAGTCCGGATTACAAGGGCAAACACGCGTGATCATGAGCAGCGATCACGGCGACAACCAAGGTGTTCGCGGCATGTGGAATAAATCGACGCTGTATCGCGAAGCCACCAACGTTCCATTGATCTTGGCGGGCCCTGGGATTCCAGAAGGTAAGGTTTGCAACACCAATACCAACCTGATCGACATCGGGCCGACGCTGCTTGATGGCGCCAGTCTCCCAGCAGACAGCTCGTTGCCTGGCCGTTCGCTGATCGCCATTGCGAATGAGGCCGACGACGCACAACGTGTGGGTTTCAGTGAATATCACGCGGTCGGGTCGCCAAGCGCGGCCTATCTGGTGCGGCAAGGTCGTTGGACTTATCACCACTACGTGGGGTTCGAGCCCGAGCTGTTTGATATTGCCGTCGATCCCGGACAATGTTCAAACCTCGCAATGAAAGAGGAACATCGTTCTGTGTGCGAGCAGATGGAGACACTTCTGACGCAGATGCTGGATCCGAAAGCCGTTGACCAACGGGCCAAGGCAGATCAAGACGCGCTCATTGCACGGTTTGGTGGCCGCGAGGCCGCTTTGCAAAAAGGCCCTGCGGGAGCGAGCCCGGTACCTGGGCACTAGTGCTCTAAAATGCGCCTTCGGTATATGCGTGCGCCCATGCGTCGGGAGCACATCTGCCATTTTTTCAAAGAGTGATTGCAAGTCCCGCGTTGTGCCTGATGCCGACGAAGACTGATGGTCTCGTGAACGCACGACAGACCAAATTGAACAGCTCCGAAGCTGGGGAGGGCCTGACACACCCACCACCGATAATCCTGCATGACCTCTCCTGCCGGTTCCGCTGACTTCAGCACCCTCCCCCTCACCCCCGCTACGCTGGCCAACCTCACGGCCCTGGGCTACACCGCCATGACGCCCATCCAGGCGGCCAGCCTGCCTGCGGCGCTGCTGGGCAAAGACATCATTGCCCAAGCCAAAACCGGCAGCGGCAAAACCGCTGCCTTCGCGCTCACGCTGCTGGCCAACCTGAACCCCCGCCGCTTTGCCGTGCAAACGCTGGTGCTGTGCCCCACGCGCGAACTGGCCGACCAGGTCACCACCGAAATCCGCCGCCTGGCGCGGTCTGAAGACAACATCAAGGTCGTGACGTTGTGCGGTGGCGTGCCCCTTCGTGGGCAAATCGCCAGCCTGGAACACGGCGCACACATCGTGGTGGGCACGCCCGGCCGTGTGATAGACCACCTGGAGCGCGGCAGCCTGGACCTGGAGGCCCTCAACACCCTGGTGCTGGACGAAGCCGACCGCATGCTGGACATGGGCTTTTTCGACGACATCGTGAAAGTGGCCAAACAGTGCCCCAAAACCCGCCAGACCCTGCTGTTTTCGGCCACCTACCCCGAAGGCATTGCCAAGCTGAGCGCCCAGTTCATGCGCGACCCCGTCACCGTGAAGGTGGAAGCCCAGCACACCGGCAACCAGATCGAGCAACGCTGGTACGAAGTGAAAGACAGCCAGCGCCTGCACACCGTGGGCCAGTTGCTGGCGCACTTTCGCCCCGCCAGCACGCTGGCGTTTTGCAACACCAAGGCCCAGTGCCGCGACCTGGTGGACGTGCTGCGCGCCGAAGGCCACAGCGCCCTGGCCCTGTTTGGCGAACTGGAACAGCGCGAGCGCGACCAGGTGCTGGTGCGTTTTGCCAACAAAAGCTGCTCTGTGCTGGTGGCCACCGACGTGGCCGCGCGCGGTCTGGACATTGCATCCTTGGCCTGCGTCATCAACGTAGACGTGACGCCTGATTCCGAAGTGCACATCCACCGCATCGGCCGCACCGGCCGGGCGGGTGAAACCGGGCTGGCGCTCAACCTGGCCAGCATGAACGAGATGGGCAACGTGGGCAAGATCGAGGTGCTGCAGAAGAAGGAAACCGTGTGGAGCCCACTGGCCGAACTCACCCCCACCGGCCAAGGCCCGCTGATGCCGCCCATGGTCACGCTGCACATCCAGGGTGGCCGCAAAGAAAAAATCCGCCCCGGCGACGTGCTGGGCGCACTGACCGCAGACCTGGGCTACACCCGCGAGCAGGTGGGCAAAATTAATGTGAACGAGTGGTCCACCTACGTGGCGGTGGACAGAAGCATTGCAGCCCAAGTGGCCAGCCGGTTGAATGCCGGGCGCATCAAAGGCAAAAGCGTTAAGGTGCGCGTGCTGGAAGACTGATTTCCTTTTCCGCTCAACCTCAACCCATCGGCCCTTTTTTCCAACGCTGTCCACGGCAGTGCATCCACACACAGAACCACTCACAGCGAAAGACTGGCTTCGCCTGTCATGGGTGGCCTTGGGCCTGGCCGGCCTGACCGCTGTGTCGTACGTACAGCGCCCTGATGAGGCAGGTTTTGCATTGTTCTGGCCGTCGGCGGGCATCGGGCTGGCGCTGGCTGTCCGATACGCCCTGGCCGGTCTGGCAGCCACTGGTTTGGGGGTGGGCCTGTGGGCCATGTTGTTTCGAGACTGGTCACTGTCTGCAGCGCTGTGGACTGCCGTTGCGGCCATGTGTGGCCCGGCATGGGTGCGCTGGCGCACGCCGGGCCTGTGGGCCGATGGCTCGCAGCCATTTGCCAGCTTGCCAAGTCTGCTGGCCATATTGAGGGCGCAGGCGGCCGGCGGGTCGGTGCTGGCAGCGTTGGTGGGAACGGCAGGCCTGTGGTGGACGGGTCATTGGCCCGCCAACCTGCCCGTGGTGTGGGTACTGAGCACCTACTGGTTGCTGGAAACAAGCGGTGCCTGGCTGTTTGCGCCGGTGGCCTCATGGCTGACCATGCGGCAGCGCGACGGCAAGCATGTCGATCGCCCGAAGCAACTGCTGCAGGCAGCCCTGACGCACCGCGTGGGGATTTTCTTCACCCTGTTGCTGACGGTGGCCGTGGTCAGCATGTTGTTGGCAGATCGGCCAGACCTGGCACAAGCCGCACTGTATGGGCTGATGCCCTTGCTGGTGTTGCTTGCACTGCGTGCGCCACCCTTCCTCATCCACACGATGCTCATGGGTGCCGCAGCGCTGGTGCTGTTCACGCTGGCCTACCTGAAGCGGCAACCTGAATGGTCAGGCGACGACACCTTGCCACTGACCCTCATCCTCTACCTGCTGGCAGGCTCCGGTGTGTTGCTGGTGGTGGCTGCATCCATGGCTGAACGCCGCCGCTCCGAGCAGCGTCTGGCCAGCGCAGCGCTGATCGACCCCTTGACAGGGCTGGGAAACGAAGCGGCATTGTTCAAAAAACTCGACGCGCCCATGGACGAGGGACAGCCCGGGGGGCAGGTCAGACTGCTGGTCAGTGTGTGTTCCGGGCCGTCCAGGCAAAGGCACCTGAGCAGCGGATTCAATGACCTCTACACGCGTGACCTTGACATGTCGGACCGGCTTCGCACCCTGCCTCACAACGTGTGGTGGAGTCGCACTGGCCTGGGGGTGTTCAGGGGATTGTGGTTGGGCGCGGCACACCAGCAATCGGCGCTGCTGGACGGCATCAGCGGGGTGTGCGCCGGAGCCCACACCACAGAGGGGTCAAGCCCGTGGGTCGTGTCAGGGGCGTTGGCTCACTACCCGTTGGCGCAAGCCTGTTCGGCACAAATGCAACTGGGGCTGTTGGTGCAAGCGGAGTTCCGTGCCCAGCAGTTCCGCCGTTTGGAGGTGGTGGAGATATCCGCAGCAGCGGTGGAAGCACTGCGCAACGAGTCGGTCCTGGCAGAGAAAGTCCGCCGAGCCATTGAAGGCCATTCCCTGGTCCTGATGGCGCAACCCATCGTATCGAACGATTGCCACGCCCCGACACCTGCGCAGCCAAAAGCCGAAATACTCGTGCGGTTGCGGGATGGTGACGGTGCACTGCTGACGCCCGCCGTGTTCATGGCGCCCGCCATGCGGACCGGCCTCATGCCGCAACTCGACAGGGCCGTACTTGAAATGACCTTGCAGGCCATGGCATCACCCACATCCAGACCGGGTGCACGATGTGCCATCAACCTGAGTGGTCCGACCGTCATGGACGATCAGCTGGTGAGCTGGGTGGCAAACCTGCTACAGCGGTACGCCATCAGCGCCGAGCGCCTCGTTTTCGAAGTGACCGAAAGCATGGCCATGACAGACCTGGACTCAGCGGCCCAAACACTCACGGCCCTGCGCAAGCTGGGTTGCCAGGTGGCCATTGACGACTTCGGAACAGGCATCGCCACGTTTGATTACCTGAAGCGGTTTCCGGTGGACAGCGTCAAAATTGATGGAAGCTTCATCCAGCCGCTGGTGCAGGGCGGGGGTGTGGATCGGGTCATCGTCGAGTCGATGGTCAAAGTGGCTCACAGCCTGGGCATGACCACGGTAGCTGAATACGTCAGCTCGCCCGCACTGAGGGTTGAGGTCACAGCGCTCGGCATCGAAGAAAGCCAGGGTTATGCCATCAGTGAACCGGTGCCCTTGGCCGACTGGCTGCAGGGCAAACACGACTGCCTCTGAGATCCACACAGTCAACCCCACCGACGGCAGCGCTGATAGAGTGGCTCACAAATGAACACGCTGTTTGACCTGCTACCGATCGGCGCCTATCGATCTTCTGAAGATGGGCGGATGCTGCGCTCCAACCGGGTGCTTGTGCGGCTGAATGGATACGAAACAGAGGCCGAACACATCGCCGGGGTGAATGACATTGCCCGTGAGTGGTATGTGCAGCCGGGTCGGCGCGCCGAATTCATTGCGTTGATGAAGCGAGACGGTGGCGTGACCGATTTTGTGTCCGAAATCTACTGGCACAAGTCGCGCAAGCGGGCGTGGATTCGGGAAACAGCACACGTGGTGAAAGACGACCAGGGGCAGGTGCTGTACTTCGAAGGCACGGTCGAAGACATATCGGCACAGTACCAGGCGCAAAACGCGCTGGCGCGCAGTGAGCGCCTGCTGCGAGAACTGGCGGACCAGGTGCCCGGCATGTTGTACCGCATCCGCTTTCCAAGGTCGGGCACCAGCGAATACCTGTTTGTCAGCACGGGGGCGCGCGAGTTGTACGGCGTAGCGCCTGCAGACGTGTTGGCCAATGGCGCGCTGTTGCGTGACATGAGGCACCCCGATGACCGGTTGCACGTGCAGCAAGCGGTGACGACGGCCGTGCAACAGAGGGGCCCTTTGAACGTGGAGTTCCGCATCAACCTGCGGGATGGCACGCAAAAGTGGGTGCACATGACCTCGAATTTCGCCGGGGAAGACGAGTGGGGCCAGATACGCAACGGCATCATGCTGGATGTGACGGCGCGCAAACTGGCTCAGGCCGAAGCCGACGAGTCCGAGGCCCGCTGGAAACTGGCATTTGACAGCACCGGCGATGGGGTGTGGGACTGGCACATTCAGGCTGGACGAGAGTACTACTCCCAACGCTACAAGGAAATGTACGGCTACAGCAACGACAAGGTGTGGCAACCATCGGATGGTTACACCGACATCGTCCACCCCGACGACCAGGCCCAACTGCAGCGCGACCAACAGGCCTACTTCAACCGGGAAACGCCCACCTACAGCAACGAGCACCGCGTGCGCTGTGCAGATGGCAGCTGGAAATGGGTGCTGACACGCGGCATGGTCATCGAATGGGATGCACAGGGCAAGCCCGTGCGCATGATTGGCACACACACCGACATCTCAGACCGCAAAGCAGCGGAAGCCACGGTGTGGCAGCAGGCCCATTTCGACGCGCTCACCGGGTTGCCCAACCGTCGAACGCTGCAAAGCCGCTTGCAGGCAGCCATCAGCGGCTTGCACCACCCACCACCACCCCGGGCACTGATTTTCATTGACCTGGACCACTTCAAAGAGGTCAACGACACCCTGGGGCACGACAGTGGTGACCAGTTGCTGAAGGAAGCAGCTCTGCGGATTCAGTCGTGCCTGGGGCCGCAGGACACAGTCGCACGCATGGGCGGCGACGAATTCACGGTGCTTCTCAACACCGTACCCCCAAGACCGGATTTGGAAGCCCTGCTCGACCAACTGCTTCAAACCTTGGCTTCAGGCTACCAGTTGGGCAATGAAAAAGTCTATGTGGCTGCGAGCCTTGGCGTCGCGCTGTACCCACAGGACGCCACCGAGGTCACCAGCTTGCTCAAGCACGCCGATCAGGCGTTGTACGAAGCCAAGAACACAGGGCGCAACCGATACAGCTTTTTCACCTTGAAGCTTCAGGAGGAAGCCCAGGAGCGGCTGCGCCTCACGGCCGACATGCGAGTGGCACTGGCGTCATCCCAGTTCGAAGTGTTCTACCAACCCATTGTCAACCTGGGCACTGGCGCCATTCACAAGGCGGAGGCACTGCTGCGGTGGCACCATCCCGAGCGCGGCATGGTGCCACCCGACAGGTTCATCCCCATCGCCGAGTCCAACGGCATGATCGTGGACATTGGCGACTGGGTGTTCAGACAAGCGGCGCATCAGGTCAAGCAGTGGCGCACCACCCTGCACCCCGAATTTCAGTTGAGTGTCAACAAGTCACCGGTTCAGTTTCAGGACACGCAGCTCAAACCCTGGGGGGAAACGCTCCAACACATGGGCCTGCCCGGCCGATGCATCAGTGTGGAAATCACAGAGGGTTTGTTGCTGAAGGCGTCCGATGTCACGTCTGCCAAACTGCTGGAGCTGGAGCAAGCAGGCCTGCAGATCTCGCTGGACGACTTTGGCACGGGCTACTCATCGCTGTTTTACCTGCAACGCTTTTCCATCGACTTCATCAAGATTGACCGAGCCTTTGTGCGCAACCTGACCCCGGGTTGCACAGACCTGGCACTGTGCAAAGCCATCATCGTGATGGCCCACGAACTGGGCATACAGGTGGTTGCCGAAGGCATCGAAACCGAAGAGCAGCGGGCGTTGCTGGCAGCGGCTGGGTGTGACTATGGGCAGGGCTACTTGTTTTCCCGTCCGCTGTCCGTGGCACAGTTTGAATCTGCCTACCCCCGCTAGACACATGGCGTGTTGAGCAGCCTCAGCCCCTGGGGTGGTGCTGCGCATGCAGCGTTTTCAACCGTTCCCGCGCCACGTGCGTGTAAATGGTGGTGGTGGAAATGTCGACGTGGCCCAGCAGCAGTTGGACAGCCCGCAAATCAGCCCCATGGTTCAGCAAATGGGTCGCAAAGGCGTGGCGCAGCGTGTGCGGCGACAACGCGCTGACAATGCCCGCCGATTGGGCGTGCTTTTTCACAATCATCCAGAAGGCCACGCGCGTCATGCCCTGGCCCCGGCTGGTCACAAACAGGTCATCTGTTTGCTGGCCCGCCAAGATGGCTGGTCGGGCCTCGGCCACATAGCGCTCGATCCACACCGCCGCCTCCTGCCCAAAGGGCACCAGCCGCTCTTTGCTGCCTTTGCCAAAGGTGCGCAGCACGTGGTCATTCAGGCTGACCTGAAAGGTTTTCAGGCCCACCAGTTCGCTCACGCGCAGGCCGCTGGCGTACATCAGCTCCAGCATGGCGCGGTCGCGCTGACCCAGCGGCGTGCCCACCTCCGGCGCGGCCAGCAAGGCTTCCACCTGAAATTCGGTCAGGCTCTTGGGCACCCGCAGCGGCTGTTTAGCCGATAGGAGCTTCAGCGTGGGGTCGTGGCCAATGCGGCCTTCCCGCAGCGCCCAGCGAAAGTAACGCTTGAACACCGTGAGCCGCCGGTTGGCGGTGGTGGCCTTGGTCTGGCCGTGGCGCAGCAAAAAATAGCTGGAGAGGTGGTGTTCAGCGGTGTCATCCAACGCCAGCCCACCTTGGGTGCCCGAGAGCCATCGCGCGTAAACCGTCAGGTCCCGACGGTAGGCCTCCAGGGTCAGGCGGCCCAGCCCTGCCTCAAGCCACAGGCCATCGGCAAACGCGTCAATGGATGCCTGGCTCGCCGCAGGCACTGGCGGCAGCGTGGCCAGCCAGGCCTGCAGCCGGGCCACATCGGCGGCCCGACTGGGCATCAGTTCAGCGACAGCTTTTGCTTGGTCACCACTTCTTTGTACACCTCGAACTCGGCCTTGATCTGGGCCGCGAACTGCTCGGGCGTGTTGCCGATGATGAGTGAGCCCGTGTCTTCAATGCGCTTGCGCACGGCTGGCTCGGCCAAGGCCTTTTTGGTGGCTTCGCTGATCTTGGTCACCACCTCAGCTGGCAAACCCTTGGGGCCCAGGATGCCGTAGTAAGCCATGCGGTTCACGGGCTCCATGCCCACTTCCTTGAAGGTGGGCACGTTGGGCAACACGGCCAGCCGTTCTGGCGCAGCAACCACGATCGGTATCAGACGCCCCGACTGGATGAATGGCAGGGCGGACGGCATGTTGTCAAAAATGATGGGCACCTGACCACCCACGGTGTCGTTCAGCGCGGGGCCGGCACCACGGTACGGGATGTGGGTGATGAACACACCCGCCAGGCTCTTGAACAGCTCGGTTTGCAGGTGGCCAATGCCACCCGTGCCCGACGAGGAATAGGAGTATTTGCCGGGGTTTTTCTTCAGCTCCGCCACAAAACCCTTGAAGTCTTTGGCTGGGAAGCTGGGGTGCACCGCGATCACATTGGGCGTGGCCGCAATGTTGATGATGGGGGTGAAATCGGTCAGAGGGTTGTAGGGGTTCTTGGGGTTGATGGCGGGGTTGGCCGCCGTGGTGGACACCGTGGCCATGCCCAACGAATAACCATCTGGTGCTGCACGGCTGGTTTCCAGTGCGCCCACCACGCCGCCGCCACCGGCCTTGTTCTCGATGATGACCGACTGACCCAGGATGCGGCCGAGCGGCTCTGACATCACCCGAGCCACGATGTCTGTGGTGCCCCCCGGAGCAAACGGCACCTGCAGCTTGACGGGCTTGGCCGGGTAGGCCTGGGCAAACGCACCACCGCTGGCACCCACGGATGCAGCCACCAGACCCAACGCACACACTTGACGACGAGACAGCATGAACACACTCCAAACGATTGGTTGAACAACAGACCCCATGGTAGCCCCCGGTCGCTCTGGCGACGCTGTGGAAACCCCATAAGTAATTACCCCAGCATGGGCGCTGCGGCGGCCTGTCGTTCAGGCCAGTTGAATGTCGCCCAATGCTGCTTGCCGATGCTTCGTTCATGCTGTGCGGCGACATGCGGTGTCGGTTCACCGCGCTCAGCCGCAAGGTGAGAGAGACGGGTGAAGACCTAAAAAATCAACCCACCCAATTCGAAAAAGTCCCACCCTCTGCTGCGCCCCCCAAGGCACTTGGCCAGAAAGTCCTCGGTCTTGCGGTGGTAGCGCAGTTGATCGGTCCAACGGTCCAGCCCGTGGCCTGCGTGTGCAAACTCGACATACTCCACCTCTTTTCCGGCCTTGCGCAGTGCTTCGACCATGCGGGTGGACTGGTCCCGCTGTACGCGGGCATCGCGCACCCCCTGCAGAATCAGGATGGGGCCTTGCACCTTGTCTGCGTGGTAGAGCGGCGAGCGTTCTCGCATGCCCTGCAGGTCTTGCGCGTTGTTGGGGTTGCCGACATATTGGTGCCATTTGAAAAGGCCCAATGACCAGTAAGGTGGCGCGTCGGCAATGAGGCTGCTCCAGTCCGACACCCCGAACAAATCCACCGCGCAAGCAAAATTCCCCGGCGAGTGGGTCATGCCAACCAGGGCGGCATAACCACCGTAGCTGCCCCCCATGATGGCCACCTTGCTGGGGTCTGCAACGCCTTGGCTGCTGATGTACGCCACACCGTCCAGCAGGTCGGTGTGCATCTTGCCAGCAAACTCGCCCATGGCTGCTTCCTCAAATGCCCTTCCGTAACCTGTGGACCCCCGGTAGTTGACTTGCAACACCGCGTATCCCCGGCTGGCCAGAAAAAGCGGCATGTTCCGGTCGCCCCAAAAGTCCCTTGCCCACGGTCCGCCGTGCACCAGCACCACAGCGGGGACGTTTTGCAGCACACGTCCATCCGCATCACGTGGCAGCGTCAGGTAGCCGTGTAACCGCAGGCCGTCGCGTGCATCAAACGCAATGGCACGTCGCTCAGGCAGCGGGCTTTGCGCGTGGATGCGGCTCTCCGTCATTTGGCCCAGAACCGTGCTTTGACCGTCCGACAGACGGACCAGAAGGTGCTGACCGCCGGTGTCGTGTTGCACCGTGACTGTTATCCACTTTTGATCGCGGTCCATGCTGGTGATGTGCGCTTGGCGCATCGAGTCACCAAAAATCTTGTGCGCCAGCACAGACAGTTGGGTGTCAAAAAACGTCCATTCCTGCTGGCCAGGGTCGGTGGCGGCCGCCAGGGGCATGCCCGTTGTGTTGCTGATGAACGCCTGGCTCACATCCACCCGAGGATCAGAAAAATAAACCGACTCCTCCCCCGTTTTCAAATCCAGCTTCACCAGCGCTGTCTTGTCTCGGTTGCGGTTTGACAGCGCCCACACAAAGCGGTGGTCTTCAGAGACCCGCAGCGGCTTAACGGTGTCATTGAGCTGGACAGAAAAAGCCGCTCGCCACACGCCCTGGTCTGACTCACTGGTGTCAAACCATTCGTACACCCACTGGTTGTCGGTTTGTGCGGCTCTGCCCATGAGTTTGCCGTGCCGGTCGGTCAGCCACAGCCCCACGTTGCCGGGGTTTTGCGCCTGCATGGCCAGCGCGCCGTCCTGTGCGCTGTATCGGTACAGGTCAAACACCCGGACATCCCGTTGGTTGCTTTCGATCAGCAAGTCGTTGCTGCCCACGATGTGGGCATGAAAGAAAGAGCGCGACCCAACATGCGGAGTGATGACACGGGGTTTGGTGTCCGGGGCTGTCACATCCAGCAGGCTGACCTGCGTGTTTTCATTCCCAGTGTGCAGGTGCAATATCACATGCTTGCTGTCTTCAGCCCATTGGCCAACAACGGGAATGGCGTAGCTGTGCACAGCACCTGTTGCCAGGTCCTTGACAAACAGGCCTTGGTTCAAACCTTTGCGAGCAGCCCACATCAAGCGTGTGCCGTCTGGCGAAATTTGATGGGCACCGTTGCCGTCCCAATCTGCCGTATACATCCTTGCAGGTGGCAGGGGTGGCAGGGGTGGCAGTTGCGGCGTGGCGCGCAGTGCAGTTGCTGAAGCGGACAACAAACCCGCGTTCAGGCTCGGGTGGGTGGGTGCAGTGGCGCAGGCGCTGAGCAGCGCTGACAAGATCAGTAGACAGATGGAAGTCTTCATGGCGGAGAGGCAATGGTTGTGTGAGGAGGGGAAGGAGCATCGTCTGGCACGTATTCCAGAATGTCCCCCGGCTGGCACTTGAGAACGGCACAAATGCGCTCCAGCGTGTCAAAGCGCACGCCCTTGACCTTGCCGGACTTGAGCAGTGAAATGTTTTGTTCGGTAATGCCCACCAGCGGCGCCAAGTCGCGCGAGCGCATCTTGCGTTTGGCCAGCATCACGTCCAGATTGACCACAATGGGCATCAGACAAACCTGCGGTTTTCTTCGGCCACTTCCACGGTCCAGGCAAAGACGTAGGCAAACATCAACAGGGCCACACAAAGCAGGGTGGCCAACAAATCGTTGGACCCAAAAGCCCACTTCCAAACCTGTTCGTCAGAAGGCAGGTGATGCGTGAGCAAATAGCTTTGCAGTGGCCGTGTTGCAGAGGTGATGGCTTGACACCCTATGGCGTACCAAGCACAAAGAGTCAGGTGACTGGCCGCCAAACCGAGAAGCGCAGGCGCTTGACTGACCCCCTGCAAAAACTTCCAGCACTGCACCACCGCCGTCAGCAGAAGCAGCCAAGCTGCCATGTCCAACGCCAGCGACACCATCAACTGCCATTGGGACGCGGCGCCCAAGTCGCGGTTTACGTACTTGCCGAACTGAGTCAGTACCTTGTCAGTATCGGTCCACCAACTCAGGATTTGCCAAAGCACCCAAGCGGCGTAACCGGCGCTGAGTGCACGCATCAAATGGGCCAGGCGCATCAGTTTGCGCAATGCCGGGTGCATTTCACCCAGGTCAGGGATGTCGTTTTCAGGCTCAGGCAATTGCATTTATGTCTCCAAGCGTAATTGCAATGGATTGATAGTGTACTGTTTTACAGTAATTTTTAAAACTTTAGAAATAAGTTTTTAATGCAAAATCGTGCCTACATCGATGCCTGACGCATCAAAACCATCGAATGATTGCTGACTAGTGGCAGTTGGCATATCGAGCACGGAGACCCGCTGGGCGCGTTACCCTCATGCCCCATGAATTTTGCGCAACTCCTGTTCCCTGACTTTTCGTTGATTCTGTGCGGCTACCTGCTGTGCCGATTCACTGCGCTCAACCGCAAGGTGTGGGAGCCGGTGGAGGGGCTGGTGTATTACTTTCTGTTTCCGGTACTGCTGTTCCACTCCATCGTGCGCACACCGCTCGATCTGGGCGCGGCCTCCAGCCTGGCAGCGGCCGGGTTTTCGCTGGCGGTGTTGGCCATTGCGCTGAACTATTCAATGCCGTGGTGGCCCGGCCTCCGGCAGGGCATGGACCGGCGGCTGCATGCGGCCAGCGCACAGGTGGGCTTCCGCTTCAACTCATTCATTGCGCTGGCGCTGGCCGAGCGCGTGGCCGGGCCACAAGGCCTGCAGATGGTGGCCGTGCTGATTGGTATGTGTGTGCCCATGTTCAACGTGGGTGCGGTGTGGCCCATGTACCGCCAGAACGCATTGCGCGACGCGCATGCCCAGCGCAAGGGTTTTGCCACCGAGCTGGTGCGCAACCCGCTGATTCTGGCCACCGCCGGGGGCCTGCTGGCCAATGTGGTTGGGCTGCACATTCCCCAGTGGCTGGAGCCCACGGTCACGCGCATTGGCGGTGCCTCGCTGGCGTTGGGGCTGATGGCCGCTGGTGCCGGTATGCAACTGGGAAGCCTGGCCGTGGCCAAGCGCATGGGGGTGGCGCTGCTGAGCATCAAACACCTGGCCATGCCGCTGATGGCCTGGGGGCTGGCCAAGCTGTTCGGGCTGAACCCCGCTCAAACAGCCGTGCTGCTGATGTTTTCAGCCCTGCCCACCGCTTCAAGCTGTTATGTGCTGGCAGCCCGCATGGGCTTCAATGGCGCTTATGTGGCCGGGCTGGTCACGCTGTCCACCCTGCTGGGCATGGCGAGTTTGCCGTTTGCGCTGGGCATACTCCTCCATTGGTAGCTTCAAAGACTCACCAATAAAGCGCTAACGGTCTATTTTGTTTGTTTTTCTGACGAGGTGAGCAAGTCGATGCGGGCCTGCACCTGCCGCGCCAGCGCAGCATCACCCGCCGCCTTCGCCTGACGCAACTGCCAACCCAGCCAGGCCAGCAGGGGCCGTGTCCAGCCCTGGTCTGACGCAGCCAACACACCGGCTGCCACCACCGCCGGGCTGCCATGGCCCGCCTGCACCAGCACTGCCGCAGCCACCAGACGCGACAAGGCGTCGCCCTGGGGCAGCCAGCCCACCGGGTCGGCACCGGGCGCGGGTGTCAGCAGTGCCCGGCCCACAGACTGCTGAGCTTCGGGCAAGGCCGGCACGTCACCCGGCAGCAATTGCCCGGCCAGGTAGCGCTGGTAAGCCTGCTGGGGCAAACCCATGTCGGCCTGCAAGGGCGCCACGGCCGCACACGGTCCCAGCACCAGCGATGCAAGCTGTGCAGCGCAGCGTGCCAGTTCCACACGCGCCACCGCGTCGGCGCGGGCGCTGCGGGTGGCCTCGCGCCGGGCACGGGCAAATTCGGCATCGGCCACCCGGCTGCGGCCCTCCAAGTAGGCCACGGTGCCGCGCTGGGTTGCATCGCGTGCGTTGATCTGCCAGTCGGGCACGGGTGGGGAGCTGCCGCACCCAGCCAACACGGCGACCGTGGTGGCACCCATGAACAAGCGCAGCAAACGGTGGCTCATGGCAGCTTCACCTGCGGGTCTTGGGCAAAAGGCCATTTGCGCTGGATGTCGTTCACCATGCCGTCGAGTTTGCGCAGGCTGGCCTCAACGTCGGCGCGCAGCACATTCAGGTCAGTGCTGGCCTCGCGGGCGTTGCCCGCCACGGCCTGTGCATCCACCAGCAAGGCGTCTACTTTTTTCAGGGTCTGGCGGGCCTCGGCGGCGGCACCGGCCAGCTCGCGGGTCAGGCGCTGGGCGTCGGTGGTCAGGCCCTGCGGGCCAAACACCTGTGTGTTGGCGCTGGCCAGCAGGCCATCGGTGCGCTGCGCCACACCGTCGAGCCGGGCCAGCAGGGTTTGCGTGCGGTCAAGCGTAGCCAGCACCTTGCGCACGTTGGCTTCGTTGCCCAGCAGCAAACCCAAGGCACCGTGCGGGCCTTGGAGCTGGGCGGTGCCCGTGGCCACGTTGCCCAATGTCTGGGCCAGCGCAGCGTCGGGCGCGGTGAGCTGGTTCAGGTTGCCCAGCAGGTTGCGCACCGCATCCATGAGCGCGGGCAGCTCAGCCAGGGCGTCGCCTTTGAGCAGGCTGCGCTCGGCACCGTCGGGCAGTGGCGGGTCGCTCAGCACACCGCTGAAGGCGCGCAATTTGGTGCTGCCCACCAGGCTGCGCTCCAGGGTGAACACGCTGCTGGTGCGCAGCCATTTGGCGTCTTTGCGGGGCACGTCGATCAGCAGGCGGGCAAGCCCGTCGGGGCCCAGTTCGATGCGCTGCACGCGACCCACCGGAAAACCCGCAAAGCTGATGTCCATGCCCACGGTCACGCCTTCGGCATCGTCGGCCAGCAGCACCAGGCGCTGCGAAGCCTCGAACACACCCCGGGCGTACATCACATACGCTGCCGAACCCAGCACCAGCGCCAGCAGCAGGACGAGCAGGCCCATGGCACGGCGCTGCACGCCAGGTGGCACGGGCACAGCCGGGGGCAAGGGTGGGGTGGTGGGGTCAGGCTGCGTCATGTGGAGTGAGATGGGTCGAATCAATAATAGTTGCCTAGGAGCGATGCCACCTCCACCACCAGCAACACGGCGGTCATGCGCACCAGGCCCACCAGCTCCACTGCCGTGCCGGCCCCGCTGGGCGGCGGTCGCACCGGGCCACCCACCGACACCAGCGGCACCGCGCCCACAGCCAGTGCGCAGGCCAGGGTTTTGAGCACAAACACCAGCGTGACAGCGGGGCTGAACACCCGGCCCACCATGCGCGTGTAGCCGTCCAGCCCCCAAAGCGACAGACCGTGCACCACTAGATAAGCCAGCACCAGGGCCAGCACACCGCTCAGGGCCACCAGCAGCAGCACGGCAAACATGCCAGCCAGGGCGCGGGGCATGACCTCGTCGGCCAGCCACTCGGCGGGCGCCAGTGCGGGCTGGCCAGGCCGGGCCTGCAAACGCCGCAGGTCAGACGCCAGCGGCAGGGTGCAGCGCAGCGCCACAAACAGCGCGGCCGACAGTGGCAGCAGCTCCAGCACCAGCACGCGCACCACCATCTCCAGCGCAAACTGCGACAGGCCGTAGCTTTGCGCCGTGACCACCACGATGCGGATCAGCACCAAGCCCGCCAGCGCTGCCAACACCGTGAACCAGGGCAATTGCGGCAAGGTGGCGTGCACCACGTGCTGCGCAATGCGGGCGCGCCGCGCGGCGGTGTGGGTGGCGGGGCTCACAGCCAACGCGAGCAAGAGCGCGGTGTCACGCGTCACCTGGGCAGCGTTGTGCACGCGGCGCATCGCGGCCTGCGCCCAGCGCTGTGAAAACGAAGGTGTCACACCGGTCATGTCTGCAAAGCCCAGTTCACGTGTTCACGCACCACCTCGCTGGGGTGTTCGGCGCGCTCGGCCAGCGCATGGGTGAGCGCTTCGCGATCGACAGGGGTCACATCGGCAGCCTGCAAGGCGTTGCCGGCGGCGGTGGCCACGTTGCGCAACCAGCGTTCGTGGCCGATGCGCCGCATGGGGCCACCCTCGGTGCGGCGCAAAAACTCGGGCTCGCTCCAGCGCAGCAGCGCCGCCAGGGGCTGGGCATTGAGGCCCGCGCGCTCGTCAAAGTCTGGCAGCGGGGTGCGTTGGGCGTATTTGTTCCACGGGCACACCAGCTGGCAGTCGTCGCAGCCGTAAATGCGGTTGCCCATAGGGCGGCGGAACTCCAACGGAATGGGACCATCGTGCTCGATGGTCAGGTACGAAATGCAGCGCCGCGCGTCCAGCCGGTAGGGGGCCACGATGGCCTGCGTAGGGCAAGCCACCATGCAGGCCGAACACTCGCCGCAGTGGGCCTGCACCGGCGGTGTGGGCGGCAGGGCCAGGTCCACATAGATTTCACCCAGAAAAAACAGCGAGCCACCTTCGCGGTTCAGCACCAGCGTGTGTTTGCCGCGCCAGCCCTGGCCGCTGTGGGTGGCCAGCGCTGCTTCCAGCACGGGGGCCGAGTCGGTGAACACGCGGTGACCAAAGGGGCCCACATCAACAGCCAGCCGGTCGGCCAGTTGCTGCAGGCGCTGGCGCAGCACCTTGTGGTAATCACGGCCCCGGGCGTAGATCGACACGGTGCCTTGCTGCGGTTGCCCCGGGCGGGCCAGCTCGGTGTCGCGCCAGCCCTCGGGCGTGGCCCTGGGCAGGTAGTCCATGCGGGCGGTGATGACGCTCACCGTGCCCGGCACCAGTTCGGCCGGGCGGGCACGCTTGAGGCCGTGGTGCGCCATGTAGCCCATGGTGCCGTGAAACCCTTGTTCCAGCCACGCCAGCAGACCGGGCTCGGCGCTGGAGAGGTCCACGCCCGCCACCCCGATGTGGGAAAACCCGAGCTCTCGCCCCCAAGCTTGGGCACGGGTTACGATTTGAGCAGCATGGTCCAGCACAACCCCATTGTAGAAACCGCCCCGAGCCCTGCGTTGGCCACGTTGCAACTGCGCTGGGCCACCGAGGACGACACCCAGGCGTTTGCGCAGCGCATGGCCTCGCTGGACGGGGTGCGCAACGCCGTGGTTGAACTGCACGGCGATTTGGGCGCGGGCAAAACCACCTTTGTGCGCCACCTGTTGCGTGCGCTGGGGGTCAGCGGTCGCATCAAAAGCCCCACCTATGCGGTGGTGGAACCCCACCAGGTGCCAGCCACCCCCCAGAGCACAGGCCTGTCGGTCTGGCATTTCGATTTTTACCGCTTCACCGACCCGCGCGAGTGGGAAGACGCCGGCTTTCGCGACCTGTTTGCCAGCCCGGGCCTCAAATTGCTGGAGTGGGCAGACCACGCCCGCGCGGTGTTGCCCACGCCCGACCTCACATTGGCGCTGCAAACCCAGGCCGATGACAGCCGTGCAGTCACGCTGTCAGCAGGCACTCCCCATGGCCAACTGTTGCTGCAGGGGCTGACCGCATGAACGGCGTGCCCCGCCCCACCCGCCGAGGCATGCTGCTGCGCGGCCTGGGTGCCGTGGTGGCACTGGCGGCCCATGGGCTGGCGTGGGGCGCGCGCATCGTGGGCGTGCGGCTGTGGCCCGCACCCGACTACACGCGGCTGACCATCGAGTCCGACACCGAGCTCAAGGCGCGCCACCACCTGGTGCCCGGACCGCCGCGGCTGGCGGTGGACATCGAGGGCATGAACCTCATTCCTGCCCTGCGCGAGCTGGTGGCCCAGGTGCGCAGCGACGACCCCAACATCAGCGGCATGCGTGTGGGCCAGTTCGCGCCCGGCGTGGTGCGCCTGGTGGTCGACCTGAAAAAGCCCTTTGTGCCACAGATGTTCAGCCTGCCCCCTGTGGCGGCATACCAGAACCGGCTGGTGATCGACCTCTACCCCACCGACCCACCCGACCCACTGGCCGAGCTGATTGCCCAGCGCCTGACCGATTTACCACCGCCTGTGGCAACACCTGGCCCCGCCAAACCCCCAGCTCCCAGCGCCGATCCGCTGGGCGACCTGATTGCCGAGCGCCTGCCCAACGCTGGCCCCAAAGAACCTGAAAAGCTAGCTGAAAAACCAATACCATCAAGCGGTGGAGCCTCAAAAGACTCCAAACTGAAGGCACCCGCGGTCACCGACCGCCTCATCATCGTGGCGCTGGACCCCGGCCACGGCGGCGAAGACCCCGGTGCCATTGGCCCCGGCGGCACCCGCGAAAAAGACGTGGTCCTGAAAATGGCACACCTGCTGCGCGACCGCATCAATGCCAGCCAGGTCAACGGCAGCCCCATGCGCGCCTTCCTGACACGCGACGCCGATTTCTTCGTGCCGCTGCACGTGCGCGTGGACAAGGCCCGCCGCGTGAAGGCCGACCTGATGATCAGCATCCATGCGGATGCGTTCTTCACCCCCGACCCCCAGGGTGCCAGCGTGTTTGCGCTGAGCCAAACAGGTGCGAGCAGCGCCGCCGCGCGCTGGATGGCACAAAAAGAGAACGCAGCCGACCAGGTGGGGGGCCTGAACATCAAGGCCAAAGACGCCGCCGTGCAGCGCGCCCTGCTGGACATGAGCACCACGGCACAGATCAACGACAGCCTGAAGCTGGGCAGCGCCATGCTGGGCGAGATCAAACGCGTGGGCAAACTGCACAAACCCCGGGTGGAGCAAGCCGGCTTTGCCGTGCTGCGAGCGCCAGACATTCCCAGCGTGCTGGTGGAGACCGCCTTCATCAGCAACCCCAGCGAAGAAGCCAAGCTGAATGACCCGGTTTACCAGAACCAGTTGGCCGATGCGCTGATGCGGGGCATAGAGCGATACTTCCAGCAAAACCCACCCCTGGCCCGTGGGCGTGCCACCTGAGCTCCATGACCCACTCCCTCACTGTGTCCGTGTAACCTGGACCGCCCGATGCAACGCCCCTGGAGGACGCGGACCCCCATGTGCACGAGCTTGAAACGCGGCACCAGACCCTGGTGGTGCAACACACCATCACACTCAATGGCACCCTCAAACACGTGTCTGTGCCTGAGTCCGTGCGAGGCTTCTTGCTGGACGTGTGGGTGGAGGTCATGGCCACGGCCGAGGCGCGCCTGGGTGTCGACAGCGAAGTGACCCGGTCGCTGCACGCCACGGCGCAGGAGTTGGTGCGCATCGGCAGCACGCGGCGCAAACACGACCGCAAACTCGTTTTCGGAGCGAGGCTGCCCGTGCTGCTCAACCCGCTGCGCACAGGCATTGGCTTGCTCGGGATGACCACCGCCGAACAGGACCGCAACCTGCATGAACTGGCCATGGGCGTGGGCGAACGCATGGGCAACCGCCCGGGCACGCACCCCACCGACGTGTGGTCAACCGCCGTGCTGCTGTTGTCGCGCCGCGAGCCGTTTGTGGATGGCTTTTCCTTGCATTCGCACCGGGAGCTGGACGACCAGGCGCTGCGCGTGCTGTCACACCACGACCACCTGCGCCTGCAGGTGGTGTGCCATGGTGGCGAGGAGCCCGACGCCGACACCCTGCAGCGCGTTCGCGGGCTGGCATTGGGTGACAGGTTTGAACGCAAACGCACACCGGTCAGCCGTTACATGGTCAACCTGGAGTGGCTGGGCGCCGATGGGCAGCTGTGCCTGCTGTTCGACGAGTTCCAGACCGGCTACCTGTACCACCGCATGCGCCTGGCGCGGCATTTGCAGTCGGGCATCCTGACCCCCGTCGCATGAAGCCCCGCGATCTGGCACTGGCCCTGATCGTGCTGGTGGCCTGGGGTGTGAACTTTGTGGTGGTCAAGGTGGGCGTGACCCATGTCCCGCCGCTGCTGCTCGGTGCGCTGCGTTTCATGCTGGCGGCCTTTCCGGCGCTGTTGTTTGTGCCACGCCCCGACCTGCCCTTCAAGTTCTACCTGGCCTACGGGCTCACGGCATCGGTGGGGCAGTTTGCGTTTCTGTTCACGGCCGTGCAACTGGGCATGCCCACCGGGCTGGCCTCGCTGGTGCTGCAATCGCAGGCGTTTTTCACGCTGGTGCTGGCGGCGTTTTTCCTGAAAGAGCATTGGGGTGCCCACCAGTTGGGCGGGCTGGCGCTGGCAGGCGGCGGGTTGGCGCTCATTGGCTCGGCGCATGGCGCACACATGCCACTGCTGGGGTTTGGCCTCACGCTGGCTGCCGCATTGAGCTGGGCCAGCAGCAACATCATCACCCGGGTCATCAGTGCGCGTGGGCCCATCAACCAACTGGGGTTGGTGGTGTGGGGCAGCCTGGTACCCCCGATCCCGTTTTTGCTGATGTCGGCCTGGTTCGAGGGCCCTGAGGTCATGGTTGCCGCATTGAAGGCCTTTGACTGGGAAGCAATGGCCGCCCTAGCTTACCTGGCCGGTGTGGCCACCTTGTTTGGCTACAGCGTCTGGACCCGCCTGCTGACCCGCTACCCCGCCAACCAGGTGGCACCGTTCAGCCTGCTGGTTCCGGTGGTGGGCCTGACCACCGGCTGGGTTGTCTACAACGAGGCCCTGCAACCCGTTCACTTTGCCGGGGCCGCTCTGCTGATGCTGGGCCTGGCGGTCAATTTGTGGGGTGGGCGGTGGCTGGCCCGGTGGCGCAACACATGAGCCAACCGGTTTCCTGACTTCATTGCTACCATCGGAGATATCGGTTTTCCGAACCCTTCCACCCGAGCAAGCCGTGAAGCCCTCAGCAACCCCAACCAAACCGTACCTGACCCCCACAGAGGTGGCGGAATGGATGATGGTGTCGCCCATCACCGTGCGCGGTTGGGCGCAAAAGGGGCTGTTGCAGGCCGAGGTAACCCCTCGCGGCCACCGCCGGTTTCGCCACGAAGAGGTGGAGCGCTTCGCCCGCCTGTGGAACCCGTCGGGCAACAAAGGACCGCTGCGCATCCTCATCGTGGACGATGACGCGGGTGTCACCGGCTTTTTGACAGAGCTTCTGGCCGACGACGAATTCAACACCGTGGTGGACACCGCGCGTGACGGCTTCGAAGCCGGACTGAAAGTGCACAGTTTCTTGCCCGACGTGGTGTTGCTCGACCTCATGATGCCGGGCATCAAGGGGCCTGAGGTATGCCGCCAAATCCGCGAGATGCCCGGACATGCCAGCTTGCGCGTCATCGGCATGACGGGCCACCTCAGCCCGGAGAACGAGCGAGAGATGCGTGAGGCCGGTGCCGAGCGTTGCCTGCCCAAGCCACTGGATGTGCCCGAGTTGCTGGCACTCCTGGGGCTGGCCGCCTGATTCCTGACCCCACAACCGGGTCACACGCGTGGACACCCCTCCCCTGACAGCCCCCATCGGGCCCACCTGGAGACACCGGGGGCGACACGACCACATGGTTGCGCTGGTGATGGCAATGGGCCTCGTCACGGTGGGGGCCATGGCCCAACCGCTGGGGAACTGGGTCATTCCGCGCATGCACTACCTGCCGCTGCACACGCTGATGGAGTTCGCCTCCATATTCGTGGCGTTTCTGGTGTTTGCCACGGTGTGGCACACACCCGACAAAACGGTGCCAGGCTCGCTCGCCCTGCTCACCCTGGCATTGGCCATTGGGGGTTGCCTGGACCTGTTGCACACCTTGTCGTTCCGCGACATGCCAGCGTTCATCACCCCATCGTCGTCTCAAAAAAGCATTGCCTTCTGGCTGGCAGCACGTGGCTTGGTTGCCGTGAGCCTGCTGGTGTTCAGCATCTGGCCCGCCTGCCCGCCGCTGCGGCCCGCCGAACGCCGGGTCTGGCTGCTCGCTGGCGCCTGTTTCACCATGCTGGTGTCTTGGGTGGTCATCGCACACGAACAAGCGCTGCCCACCCTTTGGGTGGCGGGCAGCGGGCTGACACCGGTCAAAGTGATTTCAGAGCAAGTCATCACCGCCGTGCTGGTGCTGGCCACCTGGCGCCTGTGGCGGTTGTCGCGCGCAGCGTCGCAGACAGCTGTCCGTGACTCCAGTCCCATGCTCTTCGGGGCCGCCGGCCTCTTGACCTGTTGCGAGGTGTTTCTGACCCAGTACGCCCTGAGCAACGATGTGCAAAACATGTTGGGCCACCTGTTCGAAGTGGCGGCCTACGGGCTGGTGTACTGGGGACTGCTGGTGGTCACAGTGCGCCGCCCGCATGAGGCCCTGGCGGCACAAACACAAGACTTGCAAACCGCCAACGCCACCCTGCGCACACAGGCGCTGGCCCTTGAAACCACCGCCACGCCAGTGGTGGTGGGTGACGCCATGGGCAACGTGCTGTGGCGCAACCGCGCGTCGCTGGCATTTTTGCCTTACGACACACAGGCACTGCAGGGCAACCTGAACCTGTTCGCCTCACCCATGACGCCTGATGGCCAGCTTGCCCAATCCATGCAGCTGAGTCTGAGTCAAGGCAAACCGTGGACGGGTCTGGTCCCCATCCAATGCCCCAGCGGGCAGGACTTTCTGATGCGCCGCGTGGTCACACCCATGCTTGATGCCGATGGTTCGTTGCAGGGCTTTGTGTCGATGTCAGAAGACGTGACGCAAAACGTCATTGCGCAGCAGCGGTATGCCCGCATGCTGGAGACAGCGCTGGACGGTTTCTGCGTGGTGGGCCCCGGCGGTCGCATGCTGGAGGTGAACGCAGCGCTGGCGGCCATGTCGGGCTACACGCAAAACGAGCTGTTGGCCATGACCGTTCGTGACTTGGAAGTCGATACGCCAGAGGCTGTGTTCGCGGGGCGGCTGACCCAGCTGCGGGCTGCAGGCCGCGCGATGGTGTCTTCACGCCACCGCCATAAAGACGGGCACGACTACCCGGTGGAAATTTCGCTCACCCGCGACCCCGACACCCAAAACTTCTACGCCTTTGTGCGCGACATTTCCGCGCGACAGAACGCCGAAGTGTCGCAACGCGTGCTGGAGCGGCAGTTGCAGCACGCCCAGAAGGTGCAGGCCCTGGGGCAACTCACCGGAGGCATCGCGCACGATTTCAACAACATACTGGCCTCCGTTCACGGTTACGGCAACCTGGCGCTGACCCGGCTGGTGCCTGACAAAGAAAGCAAGCTGGCACGCTACCTCAGGGAAATTATGGGCGCGAGTGAGCGCGGCCGGGACCTTGTGCGCAAGTTGCTCACCTTCGCCCGCACACAGGCCGACGAAGAGGCGCCGGTGATCGACCCTGCCGACACCGTGAAAGAAGTGGCAACCATGCTGCACCCATCCATCCCTCCGGGTGTGAAGCTGACAACCCACATCAGCGGCGAAGGCCAGGTGCGCGTCAAGCCTGGCGAGCTGAACCAGGTGCTGGTCAACCTCATCATCAACGCGCGCGATGCCATTGAAGGGCGTGGCAAGATTGACATACACCTGCACCGCCTGACCAACGAGCATGGCGTGTGCGCCGCCAGCCACGTGCCGTTTGCGGGCGATTTCGTGGCACTGGATGTGAGCGACAGTGGCAGTGGCATTCCCCCATTGGCCATGCCGCATTTGTTTGAACCCTTCTTCACCACCAAAGGTGTCGGTCAGGGCACGGGACTGGGCTTGCCCATGGTGCACGGCATCTTGCGACGGGCCGGCGGCTTTGTCACCGTCGACTCGACGCCCGGAACCGGCTCTCGGTTTCGGTTGCTGTTTCCATTGGTGGACGCTGCCCCGGACCCTCAGCCCGCCACAGCCCTCCCCCCTGCAGCCGCACGCGGTGGTGCTGGCCAGTGTGTGTGGGTGCTCGACGATCAGCCCGCCGTGGGCCGGTTTGTGGGCGAATGGCTGGCGGGTGAGGGCTACCGCGTGCAAACCTTTGACACGCCACAGCGCCTGATCGAGGCGCTGGAGTTGCCTGGGGCTGAAGTGCATGCCTTGGTGACCGACCAAAGCATGCCCGACATGACCGGCCTGGAATTGGCAGCCCAACTGGAACGACAGCGCCCGGGGCTGCCGGTGTTCCTCTACACGGGAGTGGCCGACAGCATTGACCTGGCTCACAGCCGTGCAGTGAGTGTGCGACAGGTGTTTGCCAAACCCGTGGACACCGCCGCATTGGGGCATGCGTTGTCATTGGCCCTGGCCCCGGAGGCCACACCCATCACACCCTCGTAACCGATCACAAGATCAAAATCGATCAAATCGATTGAAACGCTGATTTCGCGTGTGTACGCTTGCAGACAGATTGACTGGTACCGCAGGTTGCACATGCCCACATTGCCCGAGTTGTTCCTCACCCCTGCCATGAGCATGGCGCGGGTGCGTGTCCACACGGCGTGGACATGTGGGCTGGCCGTGGCTGTGATGACGTTGGCGGCACTGATGTCCCCGGACGGGTTGTTTGCACACCGCGCGGCTGACTGGCCTGCTGTTCACCTGTTGCTGGAACTGGTGTCAGTGCTGGTGTCCCTGATGGTGGTGTCACTGGCTTGGCACAACCAATCACCCAAATACGCGCAGCCCGTCAAGGCCCTGGTGTTTGGCTTCACGGTGGTGGCGGGTGTGGACGTGCTGCATGCCCTGGCCTACGAGGGCATGCCCTCACTGATCAGCGAGGCAAGCACACCCAAAGCCATTTTCCTGTGGCTGGCTGGCCGCAGTTTCGAGGTGATCACGGTGTGGCTCGTGGCAGCGCGGGTGCCATTGCCCGGCACCAAAGGCCTGTGGCTGGGCCTCGGCGCAGGCTGCGTGGTCATCTTGCTGATGCTCAGCAGCCACGCGCTGTCTGCATTTCCCACCACGTTTGTGCCAGGCCAAGGTCTTACCCCGTTCAAGGTGGGTGCTGAACTGGTGCTGTCCGCCGCACACTTCCTGGCGGCCGCCTGGCTGTTTTGGCAAGGGCTCCGACTGCCGGGCAACGCCAAGATGCTGCGCCTGGGCAGTGCGTATTTCGTGATGGGCGTGGGCGAGATCGCCTTCATTGGGTATGCATCGCCATCCGACTTCATGAACGTGTTTGGTCACGTTTACAAGATTTTTGCTTTCTGGCTGATTTACAGGGTGACATTCCAGATCACCGTCGAGGAACCGTATTCCGCGTTGCACGCCTCGGCACAACGTGTTCGCGAGCAAAAGCAAGAGCTCGACGCTGTGCTGAACAACGTGCCGGTGGGCGTGTCTCACCTGGACACAGAACTGCGTTTTCTCTATGTGAATCCGGTGCAAGCCGCGCGCTTGGGCCGCTCGGTCAAAGACATCCTGGGTCAGCGCTTCGATGCTGTGCTGCCACCGGAAACACTGGAGGCGGTACAGCGTGCACTGCAACAGGCCCTGGGTGGACAGTCGGCGTCCGTCGAAGTGCACTACACAGGTCCAAATGGCTTGCCCGTCGCGGCTGAAGGCCGCGTGGTGCCCCAGCGCTCCGAGCATGGCAACGTGATGGGCGTGATGGCCATCGTCAACGACATCACAGAGCGCGAACGCACGCATCAAAAGCTGCTCGATTCGGTGCGTGACATTTCAGATCTGACGGCTGCACTCGATGCCCACGCCATCGTGGCCGTGACCGACGCACAGGGCGTCATCACGCGTGTGAACGACAAGTTCTGCACCATTTCCAAGTACCCGCGCAGTGAGTTGCTCGGAAAAACGCACCAGGTCATCAATTCCGGATACCACTCCAAGGCGTTCTTTGACACGCTGTGGCACACCATCTCCCGGGGCGAGGTGTGGAACGGCGAAATTTGCAACCGTGCCAAAGACGGCACGCTGTACTGGGTGTACACCACCATCGTGCCTTTTGTGGGGCCTGACGGCCTGCCGGTGCAATACATCGCCATCCGCGCAGACATCACCGAACGCAAGAAAGCGGAGGAAGAGGCCCAGCGCATGGCCTTCTTCGACCCGCTCACGGGCCTCCCCAACCGCCGCCTGATGGCCGAGCGCCTGAACCTGGCGCTGCTGGCCTCCGGCCGCAGTGGCGAGTTTGGTGCCCTGGTGATGCTGGACTTGGACCACTTCAAAGAGGTCAACGACACCTTGGGCCACTACCAGGGCGACGAGTTGCTGCGCCAGGTTTCGCTGCGCCTCCAGCATTGCGTGCGCCAGACCGACACCGTGGCGCGCTTTGGCGGAGACGAGTTTGTGCTGGTGCTCGGGGGCCTGGGCGATGACTTGGCACAAGCCACTGCCCGCGCGGGCGACCTGGGCGAAAAAGTTCGCGAGGCACTGGCCATGCGCTACCACTTCAATGGTCTGCAACTGGACGAAACCGCCAGCGTTGGCGTGGTGTTGTTCCTGAGCTCAGCCATGCCCGTGGAGGAACTGCTGAAGCAGGCCGACATGGCGCTGTATCGTGCCAAGGCCGCGGGCCGCAACCGCGTGGCGTTTTTCGACCCTGCCTTGCAGGACGAGGTGAACAACCGCGCAGTGCTGCTGCGCGACCTGCGCGAGGCACAAAGCCGCCAGGCGTTGGCCGTTCATTACCAGCCTGTTGTCACGGCAGGGGGCGGGGTGCTGGGCGTGGAGGCGCTGCTGCGATGGACGCATCACTCCAAAGGCCCCATATCACCGGCCCAGTTCATCCCGCTGGCAGAGCAGACTGGGCTGATCCTGCCCATTGGCAAGTGGGTGCTGCACACCGCTTGCGAACAATTGGCAGCCTGGGCAACACACCCAATAAGGCAGACATGGTCGGTGGCGGTGAATGTGAGTGCACGCCAGTTCAAAGACGCCGACTTCGTGCAAGACGTCAGGCAAACACTGACCGAAACGGGGGCCAACGCACACCTGCTGCGCCTGGAACTGACCGAAAGCATGCTGCACAGCGACATCCCCGAAACCATCGACAAAATGACCACGCTGCGGGCCCTGGGCGTGCGCTTCTCGTTGGACGACTTTGGCACTGGCTACTCGTCGCTGAGTTACCTCAAGCGCTTGCCGCTCGACCAATTGAAGATTGACCAGTCGTTTGTGCGCGATGTGCTCACTGACTCTAACGACGCGGCCATTGCGTCCACCATCTTGTCGCTGGCCGACAGCCTGGGCCTGAACGTGGTGGCCGAGGGTGTGGAAACAGCCGAACAGTTGCTGTTTCTGCTGGGCCAGGGGTGTGCCTCATTCCAGGGCTATCTGTTTGGGCGCCCTGTGCCTGCCGACCAACTGCCAGACCACTGACCGCATGCGCACCAAACCCTTCAATCTTTTGAAACCGGAGCACCCATGAGAAGCAACCTGCCCGTCACACAGACCGCGCTCAAGGTTCCAGAAGACCAGACGCTGATTTCGATCACCGACGTCAAGGGTCGGATCACCTACGCCAACCCCAACTTTGTCTCGGTCAGCGGTTTCCTGCTGGACGAGTTGGTAGGGCAACCGCACAACATGGTCAGGCACCCCGACATGCCGGAGGAGGCGTTCGGGCACCTGTGGTGCAGGACACACACACCGAACCACCTTGACATTTATCAAGCCAGAACACCCCGCCCATATACCCTGATGGGTAATATGAGTGTTCGGTAACAGACTTAGCAACGGCAGGGTTTAGACCCAACTGCCACCAACAAGAGACCTTGTCATGCGCAACAACCAACCTGTTACCCAGCGCGAGTACGACTACCCCGCTGACCTGATGCTGGTGTCCAGCACCAACACCAAGGGCGAAATCATTCACTGCAACCGGGCGTTTGTGGAAGCCAGTGGCTTCGAGTACGACGAGCTCATCGGTCAGCCGCACAACATCATTCGCCACCCCGACATGCCGCCCGAGGCCTACCGCGACATGTGGCGCACCATCGGCAGCGGTCTGCCCTGGACCGGGTTGGTCAAAAACCGCCGCAAAAACGGTGACCACTACTGGGTGGTGGCCAACGCCACGCCCATCATGGACAACGGCAAACCCACGGGCTACCTGTCGGTGCGCACCAAACCCAGCCGTGCACAGGTACAGGCAGCAGAAGCGCTGCATGTCAAGTTGAATGCTGGCAACAGCGGCCTGTCGCTGAACCGGGGACAAGTAGTGCGTGGCGGTGTCATGGGGCTGGTCAACAAATGGAGCCGCAGCAGTGGGGAGGCCCGACTGGGCTTCTTGCTGCTGGCCATGATCTTGGTCAGTCTGGGGCCCAGCGTGCTGGGTGTGAGTGGCCAGACCGCTTTCATCATCGAGACCCTGGGAATGCTGCTGGGCTCGGCGGTCATCATGTGGTGGTTTCGCTCCAGCGTGTCGGCCCCGCTGCAAACGGCTGAGCGCTTTGCCCGTGACGTAGCCGCTTGCAATCTGAGCACACGCGTGGACACATCGGCGCCCGAGCCAGCAGGCAGTTTGCTGCGCAATCTGTCGCAGATCCAAGTCAACCTCAAGGCCATCATCGGTGATGTGCGCTCCGAGGTGAGCGGATTTGGCCAGGCGGCGCAAGAGATTGCAGCGGCCAGCCAGGACCTGTCTGCCCGCACCGAAACTCAGGCCAGCAACCTGGAAGAAACCGCAGCCTCCATGGAAGAGCTGGCAGCCACGGTGCGCACCACCTCAGACAACGCCAACGCCATGGCCGACCAGACCCAGCGCAGCGCCCACATCGCGGCCAACGGGCAAACAGCCATTCACACCGTGGGCGAAGCCATGAAGGGCATTGAGAGCTCGTCCAAGAAGATGAGCGAAATCATCAGCGTGATCGAAGGCATTGCGTTCCAGACCAACATCCTGGCGCTGAACGCGGCGGTAGAAGCGGCCCGTGCCGGTGAGCAAGGCAGAGGCTTTGCGGTGGTGGCGGGCGAGGTGCGCAGCCTGGCCCAGCGCAGCGGTGCAGCGGCCAAAGAGATCAAGGATCTCATCCAGAACTCGGTCAACCAGGTCACCAACGCGGTGGGCCAGATGGGCCAGGCCAGCGGGACCATTGACGATGTGGTGACCGAGATCAACGCGACACACACGGTGGTGGAAGAAATCCGTCACGCCACGCGTGAGCAGTCCGAGGGGCTGATGCAGATCAACAATGCCATCGTGCAACTGGACAACGTGACGCAGCAAAACGCGGCCATGGTCGAGCAGGCCAGCGCGGCGGCCGACAACCTCAGCACAGGCTCTGAGGGGCTGAAACGGTCGGTGGCGGTGTTCAGGCTGTGAAATGACGCAGCCTTGGCGCGTGGGACGAAGGCTTCGCATGTGGGGCACGTTTCAATAGCGCTTGATTCAGATCATCCCGTCCAACGTTGCGGTGGCTAACCTTGTGTTTGCCGTCGCCATCCGGCGACATGTGGTTCAACGGGGTGTAGCCATGACACGAATCGGCTTTTGGGGTTTATTGCTGGTTTTAAGTGGAGTGTTGGGTGCGCATGCCCAACCTCTGTGGGTGGGAATCACCCCGCTCAAACCGGCAGCCAAACTGGCCGAGGAATGGACACCCCTGCTGGATGAAGTCGCCCGGCGATCGGGTGTGGAACTGCGTTTTCGCACTGCCACCAGCATTCCGGCCTTCGGTGAGCGTTTGGAAAAAGGCGAATACGACATTGCCTACATGAACCCCTACCACTACCAGGTGGTCAGCGCCAGCCCCGGGTATCGGGCTTTTGCACGGGAACGCAACCAACCCCTGGAAGGCATCCTGATCGTCCGCAAAGACAGCAAGATCAAGAACCTGCGGGAAATCAACGGGGCCAGAGTCAGCTTCCCCACGCAACTAGCGTTTGCAGCCAGCATGCTCACGCAGGCCGAGTTGCACGCTCAAGGCATACAGGTTCACGCCCAGTATGTGCAATCGCATGATTCGGTGTTGAAGAGTGTGGCCGGTGGCCATTTCGAGGTGGGTGGCACCATTCTGAAGGTGCTGCAAACCGCTGACCCGCAGTTGGGGGGCAGTTTGCGCGTGCTTCACACCACAGCGGTGTATCACTCCCATCCTTTTGGCGCACACCCGCGGGTACCTGCAAGCACCGTCCACAAGCTCCAGCAGGCTTTCAGCAGCCTGCAACAAGACGAGGTGGGACGAAAACTGTTGGCCACGGTGGCTTTCAAGGGCTTTGAGCCTGCCATCGACAGCGACTACAACGACGTGCGTCGGCTTGATCTGAAAAAGCTGATCGAGTCAGTGCAGTAGGCAGCGCAACACACGGGTCTGTTCATGAAATTCCGCACCAAAACGGTTCTGGGTGTCACCCTCATTCAAGCGGTGTTGCTTGCTGTGCTGGTGCTGTCAGTCCTGGCGCAGATGCGCACGGCCTGCAGGCAGCAGATCGAGCATCGGGCCACTGTGACAACCCAACTGCTGTCAGCCGCTGCGCGCGACCCGATGGTGGCTTTTGACGTGTCCACGCTCAGGGATCTGGCGGCCGATCTGGTGGCCTCCGGGCAAGTTGCCTACGTGGAATTCCTTGACCAGAGTGGCACCCGCATGGCCGCGTCAGGCGTCGAGCCTGAAGGCAACACCGCATGGAGTGCGCAGGCAGACGAGCAGCTGCTGGGACGGTCGGTGGCGATCGAAGTGGCCGGCACGCACTACGGTCAAGCGCGCTTTGGCATCGAACTCGACGAAATGACGGCCATGCTGGCGGCGGTCAAGAACAAAACCATTGCCATTGCGCTGGGGGTGATGGCAGCCGTGGCCGTGTTCTCGATGTTCTTCGGCACCTTGCTTACCAAACGGTTGAACGACCTGAGCATTGCAAGCCGCGCCATTGCCGGAGGGCAGCTGAAACAGCACGTGAACGACGAAGGCCAGGACGAACTGGCCGACACGGCACGCAGCTTCAACCACATGGCACACCGTCTGGCGGCCGTGAGCGAAGCACATGCGGTCGCCCTTGAAGAACTGCGCACCCTGGCCTACCACGACCCATTGACGGGTGCCCACAACCGCCGCAGCTTCCTGGATGCCATGGCACAGGAACACCTGCGTGTGCAGCGCACCCATTCGGAAGCCGGGCTGCTGATGCTGGACATAGACCACTTCAAACACGTCAATGACACCTGGGGCCACGACGCCGGAGATGAAGTCCTCAAGCATCTGGTGACTGTGCTGCAAGGCAACTTGCGTCGCATTGACACCCTGGGCCGCCTGGGGGGCGAAGAATTTGCGGTTCTGCTGCCTGCCACCACGCTGGCCGGAGCTGCAGAGTTGGCCGAGCGCTTGCGCCTGGCGATACTGGAGAGCCCTGCAGTGATTGCGGCCCTCGGAGGTCGCCCAGCCACCGAGGTTGCATTCACCATCAGCGTTGGCGTGGCAGCCCTCGACCCCAGACAACCGCGAACCGAGCAGGTGCTGAAGCACGCTGATGTGGCCATGTACGAGGCCAAGAGCACGGGACGAAACAGGGTGTGTGTGTCGCCACTGGCAGCCGTCAGTTAAGCATGCCCCACACCAACGCCACACCCGCCACCAGCAAGTCACCCGTGAACGGCGCGTCAGACACATCCGCGCTGGTGCTGAAAGTGCATTTCTGGCGCTCCCGTTCGGCCTTGCTGCGGTCTCGCTCCAGCGCCACCAACGCATCCCCAATGTCCAGGGTGGAGGCATGGGCTGCACCCGCTTTGGCCTTGGCACTCGCCTGGGCGTAACCCTCCAGTGCACGGGCCACAGCGTTGGGGTCAATCAGCGAAAACGCGGCCTTGCAATAGGGGCAGGCGTGGTCTTTACGGATGTCCACCGGCGCACCACAACTGGTGCAGTAGATGGCCCCCACCTTTTGGGCCAGGTCGTCTATCTCTGGGCGGGTCATGTGCCGCACAAACCCTTTTTCCACCATGAACGACGAAAACGTGCTGAACCGCCCGTGTTGCCCGGCACAGCGGTAGGTGATGTAGCGGCCGCTGCGCACCAGATCAAACCCCTTGTCCAGCGGCTTGACACAGCGCGGACAGGCCAGTTTGGACGACAAAGGCATGTGCTGCTCTGCCCGGTGTTCGTGCAGCAGGCGAAACAGTTCCACCACCGCGTCGGGCGTGAGCTTGAGGTTTTCGTAGCGGTCAAACCACATGCCCTGGCAGGGGTAACAAATGTCCAGTTCGAGTGACTGGCCTTGGTTGCTGGTGAAGCGGTGGGCCTCCATGGGCTGGCGGCACGAGGGGCAGGCGGATGAAAGGGCCATGGCACTGATGGGTGTTGCTGGGGTGAAGCGCGCGACAGCCATGCTAACCGCCTGCGCACACAATGCTCCCATGTTGCCGACCCCCACCACCGAACGCACCCCGCTGCACACCCGCGCCGTCACTTACCAGGGTTACGCCCGCGCCGACGGGCTGTGGGACATCGAAGGCGAGCTGCGCGACAGCAAACACTACGACCACCCCCACAGCAACGGCACACGCCCCGCCGGTGACGCGGTGCACCACCTGTGGCTGCGCGTGACGCTGGACGAGCGCTTTTGCATCCACGCCATTGCGACCAGCATGGACAGCACCCCGTTTGGGGAATGCGGCGTGGCCACCCAGCACATGAACCGCTTTGTGGGCATGACCATTGGCGCGGGCTGGCGCCGGACCATCGACACAACCGTGGGCGGACTGGCGGGGTGCACCCACATCCGCGAGCTGCTGTTCAACCTGGCGACCGCCGCTTTCCAGACCATTCCGCACCACCAGGAAATGCAACGCCTGGCGCGCGGCGAGTCGTGGCACAGCGGCAGCACACCGCCGTTTTTCGTCAACAAGTGCATGACCTGGGATGTCAACGGCCCCGTGGTGGCGCGGCTGATGCCCCAGTTTGTGGGCTGGGTGAAGCCCGAGAAGGCCGCACCCACCCCACCACCCGCCGACAATGTCGGCAATGACTGACGCCACCTTTCCACTGCTGCGCATCACCCCAGCGCGCCCAGCCAACATCCACAAGCCCCCCGTCTACGCGGGCCGGGTGCTGTCCGTCATCCCGCCGATGACGCAGCTCAACACGCCCTACCCTTCTACCGCGTACATCACGGGGTTTCTGCGCGAGCAAGGTGTGCAAGCCACCCAGGTGGACCTGGCCCTGGCCACGGTGCTGCGCCTGTTGAGTACCGACGGGCTGACCCAGGTGAAAGCCGCCGCTGATGCCTTGCCGCAAGCCAAGCGCAGCGCCCAGGTGCAGCACTTTCTGGCCGAGTTCAGCGGCTACCACGCCACCGTGGAACGGGTGGTGGCCTTTTTGCAAGGCCGCGACAGCACCCTGGCCCACCGCATTGCCAACCGCAGCCTGCTGCCCGAAGGCAAGTGGTTTGCCACGCTGGACCAGCACCCCGACGACGGCAGCGGCGACCCGCTGGGCTGGGCCTTTGGTGCACTGGGCCTGCATGACCGCGCCCGCCACCTGGCCACCCTGTACCTGAACGACCTGGCCGACGTGCTGAAAGACGCGGTGGACCCGCGCTTCGAGTTCGTGCGCTACGCCGAAAAGCTGGCCGCCGCCCAGGCCAGCTTTGAGCCGCTGGCCCAGGCACTGGCAGCAGCCCCCAACCTGATCGACGACATCCTGATTTCTGAAGCAAAACAGGTCCTGGCGCTTGTTGGAATTGATGTTTCAGCTACACATTCCAGTAACACAGGTGTCCCCACTGTGGTGCTGCTGTCGGTTCCATTCCCCGGCGCGGTGTATGCCGCGTTTCGGGTTGCACAGTGCATCAAGGCGCTGAACCCAGCCACTGTCACCGTACTGGGCGGTGGCTATGTGAACACCGAACTGCGCGAACTGGCCGAGCCCCGAGTGTTCGACTTTTTCGACTTTGTCACGCTCGACAGCGGCGAGCGCCCCCTGCTGGCACTGCTAGCCCATCTGGGTGGGCAACGCGGGCGTGAGCAACTGGTGCGCACTTTCTACCGCGCCGATGACGGCAACGTGGTTTACGTGACCGGCACAGAGACCGACGTGCCGTTCGAGCAGGTGGGCACCCCCACCTGGGACGGCCTGCCGCTGGGCAAGTACCTGAGCCTGCTCGACATGCTCAACCCCATGAACCGGCTGTGGAGCGACGGCCGCTGGAACAAACTCACCGTGGCCCACGGCTGTTACTGGAAGAAGTGCAGCTTTTGCGACGTGGGGCTGGACTACATCGGCCGCTACGAAACCGCTGAGGCCACCACACTGGTGGACCGCATTGAAAAAATCGTGGCTGAAACCGGCCAGACCGGCTTCCACTTTGTGGACGAAGCCGCGCCGCCCAAGGTGCTGAAAGCACTGGCCGAAGAACTCATCCGCCGCAACGTGGGCATCAGTTGGTGGGGCAACATCCGGTTTGAAAAAAGCTTCACGCCTGAGCTTTGCGAGCTGCTGGCCGACAGCGGCTGCATCGCCATATCGGGCGGGCTCGAGGTGGCATCTGACCGGCTGCTGAAGCTCATGAAAAAGGGCGTGGACGTGGCCCAGGTGGCGCGCGTCACCCGCGCCTTCACCGATGCCGGGGTGCTGGTGCACGCCTACCTGATGTACGGCTTTCCCACCCAGACCGTGCAAGACACGGTGGACGCGCTGGAGTATGTGCGCCAGTTGTTTGAAAACGGCTGCATCCAAAGCGGCTTCTGGCACCGCTTTACGTGCACTGTGCATTCACCCGTGGGGCTGAACCCGGCTGAATACGGCATCACCCTCGAGCCCCTGCCCGCCCCGCCCAACGGGTCCAACGGCCAGCCACTGACGTTTGCCCGCAACGACGTGGGCTTCAATGACCCCAGCGGGGTGGACCACAACACCCTGGGTGCTGGCCTGAAAAAAGCCATTTACAACTACATGCACGGCATGTGCCAGGAAGACGACGTGCGCCGCTTTTTCAGCATGAAGGTGCCCAAGCCCAGCGTGAAGCGCGACTTTGTGGCACGGGCCTTGGGTTAGGCCAATCAACAGCGGCAGACCAACCGCTCAACTGGCCCAAACCCGGTACAGGTTGAAGACGCTGATGCACGAGATCAGCCCGCCCACCAGCATGAGCAACACTTTCACATGCAAATGCTTGGTCATGAGGGCAGCAAACGGCGCAGCCACCAGCCCACCAAGGGCCAACCCCGCCACCAGTACCCAGACCGATTCGTCCAGGATGGACAAAAACGACGCAGCCACTGTGACCGTCAGAAAAAACTCGGCCAGGTTCACCGAGCCAATGGTGGTGCGCGGATCGCTGCCAGCGCCGACCAGCGATGTGGTCACGATGGGCCCCCAACCACCACCACCGGTGGTGTCCATCAGCCCACCCACAAAGGCCAACGGCGCAACCCGGCTCAGCTGCACGTTGCGTCGCACGCCAATGCGCCTGAACGCCTTGGCAAACACATACACCCCCATCACCAAGAGGTAGGCACTGACAAAAGGTTTCAACGCTTCCCCGTCCAACTGGCCCAGGATGTACACCCCCACCAGCGCCCCCACGATGCCGGGCAACAACAGGCTGAAGAACAGCTTTTTGTGCACATTCCCCAGCTTCAGGTGCGAGACGCCGCTGATGCCGGTCGTGAACACTTCCGCCAAATGGGTGGCGCCGCTGGCCATGGCAGGTGGGGCCCCCACCGCCAGCAAAAAGCTGCTGGACGTGATGCCGTAGGCCATTCCCAATGCACCGTCAATGGCCTGCGCCACCAGGCCCACCGCCACCGCTGTCCAGAACATGGGGTCGTGCAGCGTTTGCCGAATGAGCTCAAAACCATCCTGTGCCTGATCACCATGGAACAGGCGATACACCAGGTACACCACCAACCCAATCAACACGCCCACCACGCCAAAACTCACCAGGCGCATGACCGGATGTTCAAGTGCGTGGGTCACCTCGTATTCCTCTGGAGGCAAGGCCAGGGCATCGCGTTCCGGGTTGACCGACAGGTGATTCAAATCGATGTGACGAAGCTTCATGAAAACAGTTTGGTTGGCAAAACTGCATCGTAGGTATGCCGCCGACTGGGGACAACGACTGTTTTGTCATGAGCTTATGACCTGCGATCTGTGGTCTGAGAAAGCACTCATTCCATGCAGAGCCTGATGTGGGGAACCACGCGGCGCAAGCCGGTGGCGGCCTTCACTCCCAACGGCAGACCCCATGACACTGTCTTCATTGAGGCCGCGGATGCTCTTCAAACCACGCCAGCATCTCCGCCCACAGCGGCTGAGCGTGGCGACGGAAGTAACCCATGTGCCCCACGGCGCCCAGCCCCTGGCCTGGGCCATCGACATCCACCGCCCGGTAGGGGCTGTTGCGATAGCCGGCCATGAAGGCATCCCGAGAGGCAGGCATGGCCCACAGGTCATCCAAGGCATTGGCCGCGACGATGGGTGTGGTGATGCGGTCAAACTGCGCAGTCATGTGTTCGGCTGTCGCCGGATCATCAAAGAAATAGCGCGGATAACGGCACCAGTGTCGCCACTCGCGAAAGACATTGAGCGGAAGGTCTTCGCCCATGCCCAGGTGGCTCCAGGCCAGATAACCTTTCCAGCGGACGAGCATGGGCCCCACCACGCGCCACATCAGCAGCACACGCAATCGCTCGGCGGGTGGCATCCAGCCATGCCATCCGGCCCCCGTGCCGCAGGTATACATGCGGGCCACAGAGTGGTGGTTGGGCAACAGGCCAAACGCGTGGCCACCGAACGAGTGCCCAGCCATGAACAACGGCACCTCGTCGCTGGCCATGGCGTCCACCGCAGCGGCCAGGTCCAAGCGGGCCCAATCCATGTATTGCATGTCAAAACCGCGCAGGCTGGCGGGTTTGGACTGGCCAATGCCCCGGTAGTCCAGCGTGAGCGTGGTGTAACCCCGCTCGGCCGCAAACAACGCAAAGTGTCTGTAGAACCCCTGAGGCACCCCGGTGGCACCGGCCATGACCAGGTGACCACGCACCTGCCCAACTGCGGGGTAGCGGGTCGCCGAGAGCGGATAACCGTCTTTGGCCACCAGATTGAGCGCTTGGGGATGAACACTGGCCGCCCCCGAGCCATCAACCATGCGAACGGACGGGTGGCTCATGGCGCATCCCTTTCGGTTTGCCCTGGGTGTGCGGCTGCCTGCAAACTCAGGCGCAGCAGGGGCAGCAAGGCCTGGGCGGTGTGCTGCATGCTGTCCGATTGCCCGGCCACGCGCGCCTGCAACAACGCCCCTTCGTAGGCAGACACCATGAGTGCAGCCATGTCGCGTGCAGGCGTTGGCTCCATGCCTGCCGTGGCCAGCGCGGCGGCCAGGGTTGCCCTGATGGAGGCAAATCCGCTGGCCAAGGCCTGGCGAATGGCGACGTCATCGGGCGTGGATTCGAGGGCAATGGTCGCGAGGGGGCAACCCCGCTCGTACTGGCTGCCGGCAAGCCGCCTCTGGGCGCCCTCCATCCATGCAGCCAGGGCGTCTGCAGGATCGTTCGTCCTGGCCATCAGTTGGCCAAGCCCTTTGGTGAGTTGATCCACCACGGCCTCGATGGCGGCAACCGCCAGCTCGGCTTTGCCCCCTGGAAAATGGTGGTACAAGACGCCTTTGGGCGCCTGCGCCTGGGTCAGCAGTTCTGTGAGTCCCACGCCGTGGTACCCCTTGCGGGGCAACACATCAAGCATGGCTTCAATCAGACGCTCGCGGGTGGCGCGAGGCGGTGGCAGTGTTGGGTTCATGGTTGCAAATTCTATAGACCAGTCGGTCTATTTGCAACTCACAACCCTTTGCCCTCGCGCATCAGAGGTGGAGGCGCACTCCACCGCCTGGCTTCACACCTCGGTCACAAACTCGCTGCGGGGGCGGCGCACCTTGGGCAGGTTCACCAGCCAGTCCTTGTCGGCCAGCCGGTAGCCCAGGGGCATGATGGCCACACTGCGCAGGCCCCGGGCGCGCAAGCCCAAAATGTCGTCGAGCGCTTTGGGGTCAAAGCCCTCCATGGGCGTGCTGTCAACGCCTTCGAAGGCAGCAGCCATCAGCGCTGCGCTCAGGCCAATGTAGGCCTGGCGCGCGGCGTGCTGAAAATTCACCTCTGCGTCGCGCTGGGGGTAACTGGAGAGCAGCATCTGGCGGTAGTTTTCCCAACCCTCGTTTTTGAAACCGCGCACGGTGTTGGTCAGGTCGAACATGTGGTTGATGCGCTCGGCCGTGTAGTTGTCCCAGGCGGCAAACACCAGCAGGTGAGAGCCATCGGTGATTTGCGCCTGGTTCCAGGCGATGGGCTTGATGCGCTCGCGCACGGCCTGGCTGGTCACCATGACAATTTCATAGGGCTGCAAGCCGCTGGACGTTGGGGCCAGACGGGTGGCTTCGAGGATGCGTTCGACCACGTCGGCTGGCACCGATTGGCTGGGGTCCATGGCTTTGGTGGCGTAGCGCCATTGCAAATGCTCGATCAGGGGATTGGTGTGTGTCATGGGTGGTTGAACTGAAACGTTCAGTGAATGAAGAGGCGCCGACTGTAGGCCAGCTTGGGCAGCTTGTCAGGCGCCCACGGCCATGACCCCGGCAGTGGCCAGCAGCATGGCCACCAGCCCGGCAGTCACCAGCAGGCCGTAGCGCACGCCACCGCTGACCAGCGCCAGCACCGTTTTGGCCACCACACTGGCTGCCAGGGCACCGATCAGCCCCCACATGGCCACACGCTGATCCATGCCTCCTGAAGCACTCACCTGCGCAATGCTGGCAGCAGCGGCATGGATTTCGGCCAGGGCCACCAGAATGGCCGCCACCAGCACGCCGGTGTCACCATACAACTGGCGCAGCCATGCGGCCACCAGCGACACCCCGGCAATCAACCCCGCCAGCATCAGCGCGTGGGACAGTTTGAAAGCAGGTGTCGTTTCAGCATGCCCACCGCTGCCGGACGTTGAGTCTTCACGCAGATCAGCCCGCAACAGGCAAGCGCCTGCCACCACCACCAGCCCCAGTACGCCCGCCAGCAAAGGCCACTTCAGCGCGTTGAGCAACTCGGGGGAGGCGGCGCCCGTGACCGCACCAAACAGCAAGAGTGACGCAATGTTGGCCAGCAGCGCGGCAGCAGCAGCCGGTGCCACCATGCCCGGGTCGGTGCGGGCGCGGTGGCCCATGCCCGCCACCGTGGCGGTAGACGATGCAAACCCGGAGAAAAACCCCGCTATCGGCAGCCCCCAGCGCGCACCCACCGCACGCATGGCGACATGGCCCAACATGCCTACTGCCATCACAAGCACCACGATGCGCCACAGTGTGTAGGGTTTGAGCACACCCCATGGGTCGAGTGCGCCCTGGGGTAGCAGTGGCATGACCACCAGTGCGGCAGCGGCCAGCATCAGCGCGTCTTGCAGCTCCCGCTCGCTCACCAATTCTTTGCTGAAGCGGTGCAACGGTTGTTTGGCATACAACAGAATGGCGCACACCACCCCCACGGCCACCGCCATGTGCGGGTCCTGGTAAGCCAGGGCACCCAACACCATTGACACCAGCAGGGCCACCTCGCCCGTCAGGCCACGGTCGCGGTCGACGGTTTTGAGGTATCCAGTGACCGTGAGCGCCCCGACCAGGCCCAGGCACACCAGAAAAACGTGCAACCCCATGCCCCAAGTGACGAAACCGAGCACGGCCACCAATGCATGCGTGCGGGTGCCGGCAATCTCCCCGTCATCGCCATGGCGCCGCTCGCGTATCACGCCATTCAGCAGCCCCAGGCCCAGAGCCGCCAGAAAGCTGGTGAGGGTTTCGGTCCAGGCCATGGCAGCGGTTGCGTTGAGTGGGTGAAGGCGCGTCAGCCAGCCAGACCGGCAAACACGTTTTGCACATCTTCGTTGGCGTCCATGGCGGCCAGGAAGCTTTCGACCTCTTCCAGCTGTTCGGCGCTCAGGGTGCTTGGGTCAATGGGGTTTTTGGGCCGGTAACCCAGCTTGGCCGACACCACCGTGAAACCCTGTGCAGGCAGCGCACGGCTGACCAGGTCCAGGTCAGCGTAGTCGGTGAGAAACACCACCACGCCCTCTTCGTCTGCGGGCTCCACGTCCTGGGCACCTGCCTCGATGGCGGCGGTTTCGGCATCGGCGCCGGCGGCAGTGGGCTCAGCCTCGATGATGCCCACGTGGTCAAAGTCCCAAGACACCGAGCCCGAGGTGCCTTGCTGCCCCTTGCGGAACAGCACGCGCATGTCTGACGCCGCACGGTTCACGTTGTCGGTCAGGCACTCCACCATCACCGGCACGCGGTGGGGGGCGTAGCCCTCGTAAATGACGTGCTCAAAGTTCACGGCCTCACCCGTGAGGCCAGCGCCTTTTTTGATGGCGCGCTCCAACGTGTCTTTGGGCATGGACACCTTGCGGGCCTGCTCCACCACCAGCCGCAGGCGGGCGTTGGCGGCGGGGTCGGCCCCATGGCGGGCGGCAATCATGATGTCTTTGGCCAGTTTGCCGAACAAGCGGCCTTTGGCGTTGGCTGCCACGTCTTTGTGTTTGGCTTTCCACTGTGCGCCCATGGCGAGAATCCTTTGTTGTGAGATGGAGACAGTTTAGTCTGGCGCCTTTGCACTCAGCGCGGCTCCGTCCACAGCGGTCAGAATGCTGCGATGCAACATTCTTTTTCCCCGTCAGTCAGCACCGAACCGGAAGACCTGCGGCGCGCCGAGGCTTCGCTGACAGCCTTGACGGAACGCATCGCTCGGCTCGCATCGCTGCTGGGTGCTCCGCTGGCAACCTGGGACGACCTGCAAAAGGTGCTTGACCGCGAGTTGCCATTTTTTGCGCGACACCAGGCATTGGCCACCGCCGGCTGGATGCAAGCTGCAGAACTGCGCGAATCACGCGATGCAGAGGAACTGCGGGCCCTGCTGCTGATGCGGTGCGAACTCATGACGCACCTGCTGCAAACCCACAGCCTGGAAGACGCCTTGCGCATGGCGTCCGGTGTCGAGGCTCAGCTGCAGCGCGAAGGCTTCAGGCCAGGTGCTGGGGGCCTGACCCTGCTGGAATTGCTGAGCCAGCGCCCCTCCGGGTCGAGCACAAACCTTGATCCACCGCAAGCCGGCTGACACAGAGCGTCCACGGCCGTGCACTACAGTGTTCCTGTGTGTGTTCACCCAACCCCAACACAGAAAGACCCGGCATGAAATCCATTGCGCTAGGGATGGTGTTCAAAACACGGTTGACGCTGGGCACTGAGGCGAGAAATTCCACATGATGAAGAATTCGGTGCGTTTCGGGTCTCAGACAAGGGCATTTCGCCCTTGTAGGGGGTCCCTTGGCAGACTGCAGACGCA
>CAIYQZ010000045.1 GCA_903928495.1 uncultured bacterium | reverse complement strand
CGCCAACGGCCAAGGCAAATCAACCCTGGTCAAAACCGTGGCGCGCGCCCTGCAGCCCATCGGCGGCGACGTCACTGAAGGCAAGGGCCTCAACATCGGCTACTTTGCCCAGCAAGAGCTGGACGTGCTGCGCCCCGCCGACAACCCGCTGGAGCACATGATCAAACTGGCCAAAGACCTGGGCGCGGCCAGCAAACTGGCCGGCCAGGCCACGCGCGAGCAAGACCTGCGCAGCTTTTTGGGCACCTTCAACTTTGGTGGCGACATGGTCAAACAGGCAGTGGGCAGCATGAGTGGCGGCGAAAAAGCCCGCCTGGTGCTGGGCATGATCGTCTGGCAACGCCCCAACCTGCTGCTGCTGGACGAGCCCACCAACCACCTCGATTTGGCCACCCGCGAAGCCCTGGCCATGGCGCTGAACGAGTTCGAGGGCACCGTGATGCTGGTCAGCCACGACCGGGCCTTGCTGCGCAGCGTGTGCGACGAATTCTGGATGGTGTCACGCGGCGGCGTGGAACCCTTCGACGGTGACCTGGACGACTACCAACGCTACCTGCTGGACGAAGCCAAACGCCAGCGCGAGGCGGTGAAAGAGGCGAGTGGCGCGGCGGCCAAGGCTGCGAAGAAGGCGGCTAAGACCGCTGCAAAGGCTTGATATTTTTGCAGCTTAAAAGTCAATACCAGCAAGCGCTGGGGTCCAATTTTGCACTGAGTTGATCGGCAACCCAGGCAGTAGAAGTGTCAGCCTGAGACAATGGGCCCCGCTGTGGCCAGGGCATGGGCCACGATGGCGTTCGCATGCCCGTGCCCCAGGCCGTGTTCGGTTTTGAGCCAGTTCACGATCTCCATGTGCTTCATGCTCTTGCGCTGTGTGACCAACTGCAGCCAGTGTTCGATGGGCTGACCGTATTTCACTTCAATCGACGGGAAGTAGGAAGCAGGGCCTTTGACTTTTTCCGACGCTGACATGGCTGGACTCCTTGAAATGCATGTGGATGATGCAGCCGCTTGCCAACATCTCCGCAGCCAAAGAGGCGGCGGCAAAAGAAGAACGAGTAGGCTGATTCATGTGAGGCTTTCTTCGTTGTGTCGGTCGTCGTGTGGATGGGTCCCCATTCAGCCCCATGCCTCGGTGAAGTTGGGACCGCAGCGTTGATGGAAAGAAAGTCATTCGGCATACCAAGGCACCGCGTGACGAATGCTGCGTTTGTGCACTGCACTCGGTCAGCGAAGGACGAACATCAGCCCCGCTGAGCACTGGCCTGACTGTCGCGGAACTGGCTGTTTCCGAAGCGACTGTCCAGCCCCTTTTCCTTGAGCTTGCGCTCGAGTTCGGCATCTTCAAGCTCACGGCGACGCTGTGCCTGCTTGCGTTGCTCCTCTTCGCGCAACGCGGCCACCTCTTCCGGCGTGGGCTCTTTGTCAAAACTCAAGGTTGGCCCCGATGCGCTGGCAGGCTCACCGCGTTGGCTCTTGAGTTTGATGGCCAGCCGCAATTCATTGGCCGAGTCGGCATTGCGAATGGCTTCTTCAAAACCGATCAGCCCTTGGTCGTACAACTCAAACAAGGCCCAATCGAAGGTGCGCATCCCCAGTTCGCGCGACTTTTCCATGATGGCTTTCAGATCGCCGAACTGGCCCTTGAAAATTCGTTCGGCAATGGTGGGGGTGTTGAGCAGAATTTCGACGGCGGCCTTGCGCCCTTTGCCGTCTTCGGTCCGCACCAAACGCTGCGACACGATGGCGCGCAGGTTGGCCGAAAGGTCCATGAGCAACTGGTTGCGCCGGTCTTCCGGAAAAAAATTGATGATGCGATCAATGGCCTGGTTGGCGCTGTTGGCGTGCAATGTGCCCAGGCACAAATGCCCGGTTTCGGCAAACGCAATGGCGTGTTCCATGGTTTCCGGGTCGCGTATTTCGCCAATCAGGATCACATCCGGCGCCTGTCGCAGGGTGTTCTTCAGGGCGTGGTGCCAGGAATGAGTGTCCACGCCCACCTCACGGTGGCTCACAAGCGATTTTTTGGAGACATGCACGTACTCCACCGGGTCTTCCACGGTGATGATGTGCCCGGCCGATGTGGCATTGCGGTGGTCAATCATCGCGGCCAGGCTGGTGCTTTTGCCCGAGCCCGTGCCCCCGACAACCAGCACCAACCCACGCTTGTTCAGGATGACTTCCTTGAGCACAGGTGGCAGGGCGAGTTTCTCAAAGTTTGGGATTTCGGAGGCAATGGTGCGCACGACCATTGCCACGTTCTGTTGCTGAACATAGACGTTGACCCGAAAGCGCGACAGGCCGGGCACATGGATGGCAAAGTTGCACTCCATCTCTTTGGCGAATTCTTCGCGCTGACGTTCGTTCATCAAGGCGTGGCTCAGCGCGCGTGTCACGTCCCCCGTGAGCTTCTGCTGGGTCAGAGGCGTCATGCTTCCGTGGGCTTTCATGCTGGCAGGAAAGTCATGCGCGATGAACAGATCAGACCCACCGGCCTGGCTCATCGCGCCCAGCAGCTTGTGCATGTAGGCCCGGGCTTGTTCTTCGCTGAGTGCGCTCATGGGTGAAAAGTATCCTCGCCCATGCATGGGCGGTCAATCATTCCGCCGATAGCAGTTCTGACTTGATGGAGGCTCAGGCCGCTGTGCGCACCGCTTGCATGAATTCGCTGAGCTTGTGTTCGCTCAGTTTCCCTTCGTGTCTGACACTTGAACACAAGTCCAAGCCAAAGGGTTCGACCGCCCGGATGGCCTCTGCGACGTTGGACGCGCGCAAGCCACCAGCCAGAAAGACCGGACGGTCCACCTGCTCCCGAATGCGGCGGCTGAGCGACCAGTCGTGAACCCGCCCTGTTCCACCGAGCTCTTTCACTTGAAGCGTCGGGTTACCCGAGTCAAGCAACAGTGCGTCGACAAATCCCTCAACCCGCCTTGCCTCATCGACTGATTCCTCGTTCATGACATGAATGACTTGAACCAGCTTCACATGCGGCAACAGGCGCCTGAGCTTTGCGAGCTCAACGGGCTCGACAAAGTCAACGAGCTGAATCACAGAACTTTTGCAAGTGATGTGTTGCTGGGCGATGGACTCAGCATCACTCAACGATGTGAGCAAAAAGGTGGCCACCGGTGGGGGAACAGTGGCAACGATCTCTGCGATGAGTTCATTCGATATGACCCCCGGACCACTGGGCATATGTGAAACGAGCCCCACAGCGGATGCGCCATACCTGACCGCCAGACGTGCTTCATCGACGCTTGAAATGCAGCAGATCTTGATGCGCGGCAAGACCTTGGGTGTTGCGCTGTTGCTCATACCCGAACCCGGGCCGCCAGCTCGCGCAAGCGCTCCATGCCCGGCTCTTTGCGCGGCCAGGTCAGCTCCACGCCATCCCCCTCATAACGCGGCAGCACATGCAGGTGTGCATGCGTTACGGTTTGCCAACCTGCTGCGCGGTTGGCCTGCAGCACCGTGATTCCCTGGGGCTTGAACTCGGCCTCCACGGCGCGGGCGATGCGCCACGCGGCGCGCATCATGGCGGCGGCGGTGGCTTCGTCCATGTCCATCAGCGTCTCGAACGGCAGTTTGCTGGCCACAATCACGTGGCCGTCGTTCACCTGGCCTGCGTCCATGAAGGCAAACACATGTTCGTCTTCGTACACTTTGGCGCAAGGCCATTCGCCGCTCAGCAGCTTTTCAAAAACGGTTGGCATCAATGACCCTGCTCTCTGAAGATATCGCTGACATTTGAATACATAAAAGCGCCATGCCTTTCAACAAATTGCACGTCCCGCAAGGTCTGCCGGATGCCACCTGCCATGCCATCAACGACGTGTTGCACGACAGCCTGGTGGCAACCTGCAACGTCAACCCGAATGACTTTTTTTGTCTGGTGTGCCGCTACCCCGCATCGGACATGGTGTTTCACCCCACGTACCTTGGCAACCGTGATCCGTTGGCCACCATCGTGATCGAAATTGCCCTGCTGGGGGGACGGTCAGACAGCCAGAAAGAGGCGCTGTATGCCGCTGTCCGCACGGGGCTTGGCCGCATCGGCTTCGAGCCCGCCAACTCGATCATGTTCCTGGTTGAAAACAACCCCATTGACTGGTCATTCAGTCCGGCGGGTTCTGTGAAATCAGTCCTAGGCCTTTAGCGTGTCGGGCACCACCTGACCAGCCATTGGCCGCTCATCGAACACAAACCGATTGCGCCCATTGGCTTTGGCCTCGTACAGGGCCCTGTCTGCTCGGCTCAACAAGGCAGATGGCGAATCGTCGTTCGAATCGCACAAGGCAATGCCCATGCTGACCGTCAGCCAAGGTGACACAGCAGACGCAGCATGCGGCAGCGCTGACTCGGCCAACAGCTGTTGAATGCTCTGAGCCATTCTGTGAGCCCCCTCTTTCGAAGAAGCGGTCAGCATCAACACGAATTCCTCACCACCAATGCGTGCAGCCAGGTCAATGGCCTGGGTGGAGACCGTGCCCAACACAAGCGCCAAAGCCTTCAGTGCCACATCACCCTGCGGGTGGCCGTAGTGGTCGTTGTAGCGTTTGAAAAAATCGACATCGATGAGCAGCAGCGCCAGCGTTTGCACCTGCCCCTCGCGCTGGGAGCGAGAAAACTCCAGTGCCATGCGCAGATCGAAGGCCCGGCGGTTGGGCAAACCCGTCAGCGGGTCCGTCATGGACTGAACCGTCAGTTCTTTCACCTGGGTTTCAATGACGGTGAGCAGCACATTCACCTCAGCCGCCAGGGAACCCACTTCGTCACCGCCCTGCAATGACACCCTGCGATTCCAAACGCCGCCCGCCGCCAAGCCAGACAGCTGCTGATGGAATGAACGCAGCCGCTTGATCAACAGCCAATGCACCGCCAGGGCCAGGAGCACGGCCGTCACGAACGATGTCAGCAGGGTTTGCGTCAGCACGTACCGGCTCAAGGCCTCGCTTTGGGCGTGGATGGCCCTGGGCACCCGAAGCTCCAAACCGAGTTCTGGCTGGTTGGCAATGCCACGCAGCGGGAGGTACAAAACCTGGACCTTTTCCTCCGTCATCTGCGCCAGTTTGCCCAGCCCAATGATGGAATCTGTCTGTCCGACCTGGGTCCACTTCACGCCCTGGGGGATGTCATTCATTCGCACCAACCGCGCTGGAAAGCCAATCTTGCTTTGCCAATCGGCCATTCTCTGGTCAGAAAACACCCGCGCAGTTGCGATCACCCCCACAAAACTGCCACCGCCATTGCTTTGGCGGATGGCAACCACGCACACGAGCCCATGGCGTTCAGCCATCGGCATGAAGAAGCATTCCGGGGGCGCCTCTCCTTCAGCGAACCGTTGCACCAGCAAGCGCCGAACAGACTCATCCAGCGAAAAATGCGCACCATCTTTGCCGGTCTGAGTGGACAAAATGACGTTGCCTTTCGGCCCCAACACCTCGAAGAAAGACAAGTCTGAGTTGAGCGCGGTGGATGCGTCGATGTTGTCGGCAGCCCATGCCGTCAGCTGCTGGGGACGCAACGCGAACGAATACATCTCAGACCAGACGGCCCAGTCATAGGTGATGCCGCGAAGGGAAACAGGTATCGCCTCTGATACTGCCGTGGCGCGGGACAACGCCGCTTTGACCTCGGTTTGTTCCAGTGCTTCAAACTCCGCGTGCAAACGCAACTGCAGCACATAGAGGCTGACAGCGCCCACCAGAACGAAGCTCAACAGAAAAGCCAGCAACAGTTTGAAACGAATGCCCATGTGATATTTGACCAAAAATGTTGGCGGAGAGCCATTCGCCGCATTGCGGCTTGCCCTGCCCAGTTGAAATGGGCACACTTCTGCCCACAAAATAAATAGCTGACTATTGAATATGTAAAAGCGCCAGCGGCACTTTTGATTTGAAAAGATTCTGCGAACCCACGCCATGCCCAACGTCACCGGCATTGACCACATCTACATCACCGTGAGCGACATGGCGCGCGCCGAGGCGTTCTACACCACCGTGATGGGGCAAGTGCTGGGGTTCAGGCACAACCGTTTCACGCTGGGCGGCGACCCGCATGTGCAGTTTTACAACCGCCACTTTGGCTACGTGCTGCGCCCTGCCCGCGTGGCCAGGGCGCACGAGCCATACTCTCCAGGCCTGCACCACTTCTGCTTCAGGGTAGACACCGTGGCAGACGTGACCGAAGCCGCGCAGGCGCTGCAGGCTGCGGGCATTACCGCCACCGATGCCAAGCTGTACCCCGACTACGCGCCAGACTACTGGGCCACGTTCTTCACGGACCCCGATGGCATCCGTCTGGAAATCACCAACTACCGGCTGGAGCGCCGCCAGCGGCATGACGAATGGGACAGCCTGCCCCCATGAACCCTGTGACCCTTCGTCTGGCGCAATACCCGGCCGACACCGAACCGCTGCTGGCGCTGATCCGCGAATACATGGCTTGGCTCGATGTGGGCTCCTGTGCCCGAAAGTTGGACGTCGAGTTGGCCCACTTTGAAGCCTTGTTCACCCCGCCCTCTGGCCTGTTTGTGCTGGCGCATGTGGGCGATCAACTGGCGGGGTGCGCGGGCCTGTTGGTGCACCAAGGCACCACAGCCGAGGTCAAACGCGTGTACGTGCGCCCTGCCCACCGAGGCTTGAACCTGGGCGAGGCCCTGGTGCGGCGGCTGATGGAGCTGGCTCCCACGCTGAACGCCAAACACCTGATACTTGACGCCGTGGCCCTCACCACCCACGCGCAGGGGCTGTACCGGCGCATGGGCTTTACAGAAACCCCGCCGTACTACGCCAACCCAGAACCCGGCACGCGGTTCTTCCAGTACCACCTGCCCTGACAAACGGAAACAGCCCCACCATGTTCGTTGTGATTTTTCGCGCCACGGCCCGCCACTTGGATGCCGAGTACAGCGCCACCGCCGCCCGCCTGCGCGAGTTGGCGCTGACGCAGTTTGGCTGCCTGGAGTTTGTGGCCGTGACCGAAGGCAGCCAGGAGGTGGCCCTGTCCTATTGGCCCGACGAAGCCAGCATCCGCGCCTGGAAGCAACACACCGACCACCTGATGGCTCAGCAAATGGGCCGCGAGCGCTGGTACAGCGGCTACAGCGTGGAAGTGGCGGAAATCAAGCGGCACTACGCCGCACCAGCCGCCTCATGAGCGCACCCAACGGAGTGCCTGCGCCCGCACACAACCCGCTTCGGGCCGCGCTGTGGATGACCGGCGCCATCACCTCGTTCAGCGCCATGGCCATTGCCGTGCGAGAGCTGAAAGGCGCACACGACACGTTCGAAATCATGGCGGTGCGCTCGGCGGTGGGCCTGCTCATCGTGCTGGCAGCGGCATTCGCCACCGGGAGGCTGCGCGAGGTCAGTGCCCAGCGGCTGGGCGGACATGTGTTGCGCAACGCCATTCACTTCACGGGGCAGAACCTGTGGATTCTGGCGGTCACGCTCATCCCACTGGCGCAGGTGTTTGCGCTGGAGTTCACCACGCCCATTTGGGTGCTGTTGTTGTCGCCGTTTTTTCTAGGTGAGCGCATCACCCCGTTGCGCATGTTGGCTGCGGTGCTGGGTTTTGTGGGCATTCTGGTGGTGGCGCGCCCTGACGTGGGTGGGGTGAACCTGGGCATGATGGCAGCTGCTGCCAGCGCGGTGTGTTTTGCGCTGACCGGCATCACCACCAAGGTGCTGACGCGGCGCGAAAGCATTGTGTCCATCATGTTCTGGCTGACGCTGCTGCAACTGGTGTTTGGTGCAGGCATCGCACTCTGGGACGGCGTAGTGCGCTGGCCCACAGCGGCCAGTTGGCCATGGCTGGTGGTGATCGGCGTCACCGGGGTGGTGGCCCACTTTTGCCTGACCAGCGCGCTGCGGCTGGCACCGGCATCGTTCGTCATGCCCATCGACTTTGCCCGCCTGCCCCTGATTGCGGTGGCGGGTGCGGTGCTGTACGGTGAAGCCATCGACGCGGCGGTGCTGGTGGGTGCCGCCATCATCTTCGCGGGCAACTACATCAACGTGTGGTCAGAAACCCGGCGTAACCCACGTTGACTGAGTTTGCGCTGATGGTTCAGCCAACGCTTCAACCCTGCTTCCTGCTTGACCAGCTCCAGTTCTGACAACAGGGCGTCCACGGCCTCTTGCAGGCCGTCTTCCTGTTCGTTCAGCAGGGTCTTGAGGGTGTTGGCGTTCAGCCCCAAACCGGGGGGCACGTCGAACTCATGCAACAGCCCTTGCTGGGTGTGGGCGCGCTGACGCTCCAGCTCGGCCACCTGGGCCTTGAGCAGCAGGGTCAGCGCCTGCAGTTTGTCGTCGGGCATCTTCGCCACGTCAGCGGGGCTGGCCAGCGCGGCGCGCTGCTGAATGTCCACGAGGGTCACGTAGTCCTTGCGGGCATAGGCGGCGTTGGCCTCGCTCATGAGGGCAGTTTTGTGCAGGCGGGCGTCGGGGTCGCTTTCGCGGTCGGGGTGCAGGGCGCTCGCCAGCTGGCGGTACAGGGTGCGCAGGCTGGTGTCGGCGTCGCCCTGCAGGCTGGCTTGCAGCAGCTGGGCTTCGTTGGGCGGCTTGCTGGCTTGTTTGGCTTTGCTTTTGGCATCGCGCTTGGCCTGGCGTTTGGCCGCTTTGGCATCCTCTTCCTCAGCCGACTGTTTCATTCGGGCTCGGGCGGCGTGCATCACGTCGTGCAGGTCGGCGTCAGGCTGGTCGGGCAACAGGGGTTCGCCCAGCAGGGTTTCCAGTTGGGCCTTCATGGCCTGGGCGTGTTCGCGTTCCAGCTGGGCCAGGGTGCGCGGGCTGTGGCGGTCGTGCACGGCAGCCATGTCGGCATGGCCCTGGGCCACCAGGTCTTTGGCCAGGCTGCACAACACCTGCGCACCGAACTGGCGCTGACCGACCGACAGCGTGGTGTCATCGGCCAGATGCTGGTCCAGCCACAGGGCCAGTTCCTTCACCAGCGTCTGCCGCCGCTGCGCCAGTGGAAACACCTGGATGGTGAGCGCATGGCGGTGGGCGCCGGCCAGCGCGTCCATCTGCGACAGCTGGCTTTTGAGCTTGTCAATGCGCGCCAGCTGCAGGTTGTAGGCGCGCGCGGCAGCCGACAGGGGCACCGCACCGGGAGCCAAAACGCGCAGGGCATCGGTGGGGGTCGAGGAAGCGGTCGAGGCAAGGGGCTGTGGCATGGCGGGCGGACTATATAGTGCCCGCCATGGCCAAAGACAAAACCCTCTACTCCTGCACTGAGTGCGGCGGTACCAGCCCCAAGTGGCTGGGCAAATGCCCCAGCTGCGGGGCGTGGAACACCCTCATCGAATCGGTGGCCGAAAGCGCCGCGCCCGCCAGCAAGAACCGCTTTGCCTCATTGGCCGCCGCACAACCTGTGACCACGCTGGCCGACATCGACGCCGCAGACTTTGAACGCCAACCCACCGGCCTGGACGAGCTGGACCGCGTGCTGGGCGGTGGCATGGTGGAGGGCGGCGTGGTGCTGATCGGTGGTGACCCTGGCATTGGCAAAAGCACGCTGCTGTTGCAGGCGCTGCACCAGTTGAGCCTGACGGTGCCCACGCTGTATGTGACGGGCGAAGAATCGGGCGCTCAGGTGGCGCTGCGCTCACGCCGCCTGGGGCTGGACGGCAGCCAGGTGCGGGTGCTGGCCGAAATATCAGTGGAAAAGATATTGGCTACGCTGGACGCCGAGCGGCCCACGGTGTGCGTGATCGACTCCATTCAAACCGTGTACAGCGAGCAGCTCACTTCAGCCCCCGGCTCGGTGGCGCAGGTGCGCGAGTGCGCGGCGCAGTTGACCCGCACGGCCAAAGCCACCGGCGTGACGGTGGTGCTGGTGGGCCATGTGACGAAAGAAGGCGCGCTGGCAGGGCCGCGTGTGCTGGAACACATGGTGGACACCGTGCTGTACTTCGAGGGCGACACGCACAGCAGCTTTAGGCTGATTCGCGCCATCAAAAACCGGTTTGGCGCGGTGAATGAAATCGGCGTGTTTGCCATGACCGAGCGCGGCTTGAAGGGCGTGAGCAACCCCAGCGCCATCTTTTTGAGCCAGCACGCCGAGCCCGTGCCCGGCAGCTGCGTGATGGTGACACTGGAGGGCACCCGCCCCATGCTTGTGGAAATTCAGGCGCTGGTGGACAGCGGTGGCCCCAGCCCACGCCGCCTGAGCGTGGGCCTGGACCGCGACCGCCTGGCCATGCTGCTGGCGGTGCTGCACCGCCACGCCGGTGTGGCGTGCATGGACCAAGACGTGTTTGTGAACGCCGTGGGCGGCGTTCGCATCAGTGAACCCGCTGCTGATTTGGCGGTGATGCTGGCCATCAGCAGCAGCCTGCGCGGCAAGGCGCTGCCCAAGGGGTTTCTGGCGTTTGGCGAGGTGGGCCTGGCCGGTGAGGTGCGCCCTGCGCCGCGCGGCCAAGAGCGACTGAAAGAAGCGGCCAAACTGGGGTTCAGCGTGGCGGTGGTACCCAAGGCCAACGCGCCCAAAAAGGCGCAGATGAAAGACTTTGAAGGCCTCACCATCCACCCCGTGGAGCGCATTGAAGAGGCCATGGCCGTGGTCAGGCAGCTCCAATGACCATCTAAAATAAAAGCAAACTTTTAATATCCATCAAGCGCCAAAGGCATTTTTGTTATGAATTTTCCGTTCCAACGCGTGCTGGTGCCCCTGGGGCTGTCGGCTTTGGTGGTGGTGGCCTGGCAAGCGCAGGGCTGGGCCGGAGTGGCCCTGGTGGCTGGTGGCCTGGTCATGTGGGGGCTGCTGCACGTCACGCGCCTGATGACCGTGCTCAAACGCGCCGCCGACCGGCCCAAGGGCTATGTGGACAGCGCCGTCATGCTCAATGCGAAGCTGCGCCCCGGCGTGAACCTGCTCCACGTGATGGCGCTCACCCGCTCGTTGGGCGAGCTGCAATCGGCCGAAGGGGCCAACCCCGAGGTGTTCCGCTGGGCCGACAGCGGCGGCAGCGAGGTGACCTGCACGTTCGAGCACGGGCGGCTCACGCACTGGTCGCTGCAACGCCCGTTGGCCGAGGCCGGCACCGAAGCGCCCGGCCCCACCCTCGGCGCTTAAAATTCGCCGCTGCCCACGCACCCGACCGAACCCACCAGGACCCCCATGAGCCAAGCTGCCATTGAACTCCTCGCCTCCGACCTCAACCCCCAAGGCGGCGTGTATTGCCCGAGCCCCAAGGCCGACATGAAGGTGTGGAACACCCACCCCAAGGTCTACCTGGACGTGGCCCGCACCGGCGAAGCCAAGTGCCCCTACTGCGGCACCGTGTACAAGCTCAAGGCCGGTGAGGTGGTGGGGCACGGGCATTGACATTGGCCCGCCCTATGCGGGTGCTCCACTTCGTCACGGGTGGATTCTCCGGAGCCACCCAAGTGGCGGTCGATTTGTGTCTGGCCGCACAACGCACCGGGGACCAAGAGGTGCTGCTGGTGCTGCGACGCAAGCGCCACACCAGCAACGAACGCGTGAATGCCCTGAGAGCCCAGGGTCTGGATGTGAGGGTGGTGCCCGGCTGGCTTCACCTGCTCACCATCTGGACTTTGTACCGCCTGTGCCTGAGTTGGAAACCCGACGTGCTGGCGGCCCATGGGTTCAGCGAACACCTGTGGGGCCGTTTCGCAGGCCTGCTGGCCCAGGTGAAGGTGCTGGTTCAAGTAGAGCACAACACCCGCGAACGGTACCGCTGGTGGCGCTTGAAACAGTCGCTCTGGCTGGCGCAGCGCAGCCACTCTCTGGTGGGCGTGTCATATGCTGTCAGAGACACCTTGGTGCGCCTCGGCCACCCTCCAGACTTGTGTACCGCCATCCAGAATGGAGTCGACTTGGACCGGTGGCAACCTGGCTTGCCTTGGCGCGACCGCGAAACGGCCATGGTGATGCCCGCGCGGTTTGCCAGCGCCAAGGACCACGCCACACTCATCCGGGCGGTTGCGCTGCTCAAGACCAAAGGCTGGCAAATGCCGGTTTACCTGGCTGGTGACGGCAAGGCCATCTGGCGCAAGCGGGCGGAGCAACTGTGCGAGTCACTGGGCGTCACGGATCAAGTGTACTTTCTGGGGCGAGTGTCTGATTTGCCCGCGCTGATGGCTCGGGTCAAGTATTGCGTGTTGTCCACCCACCATGAAGGCCTGAGCCTGGGCCTGATTGAAGGCATGGCGGCCGGGTGCGTCGGCGTGGGTTCCGATGTGGAAGGCGCGCAGGAAATCATGGCATCAGGCCAAACCGGCCTGCTGGTGCCAGAGTCCAGCCCCGAACAGTTGGCCGATGCGTTTGCACGCCTGCTGGCCGACGACGCCTGGGCGGCCTCGCTGGCAGAGGCTGGATGCCTGCATGTGCGCCAGACCTTTGACAAGCGCCAGATGCACCAGCGCTATCACCGCCTTTTCAGCACTCTGCTCGATAGGCAGCCAGCGTTGAGCTGACGCTGTCAGGTTGCCCCTGCGCTCATTCGAACAGGCGTGCGCGCTGTCGGTTGGCCCGTGTGTTGCCCCACGTCAGGGCCCACTTGAAGGCGAATTTGCGCCACACCCCACGCCATGAAGTCCCACTCGACTTGGTGCCTATGCTGCTGGAATGGCTGGTCTCGGCCAGACTGATCACGGATGGGATCACGCCCAGCACCGTCAGGTCGTTCTCCCACCAGAAGCGCAAATCCACATCGATGGGACGCCCAAAGGGCTTGCGTGAAGCAAGCAGCTTTTGGGCACCACTGCGGCTGATGACATAACCAGCCGTGGAACTGGGCACGCGTGTGTACTCCACCAGCGTCACCCCGGCGCACAGCGGGCGGCGGCTGCGGATTTTTTCGCGGTGGTCACGGCCAATGAGTTTGACCATGTCCCAAGGCATTTGCAACTCACGGATGGCGCTCAGCACCTCAGGCAATTGCTCCTCGAGGCACACATCGTCTTCGAGCACCACCAGCGCATCGTTCTCGCTGCACAGCAATTGCTGCCATGCAGCCAGGTGACTGGCATAACACCCCTTTTCGCCCGCCACCAGCGGCTGGTGATATCCCAAGGAATTGAGGTTTTCGCTGTAGAGCAACGCCTGTTCCTGCGGCGGCAGTTGCGTCCAACGCGTGGCATCGAAACGAGTGCCCGCCAGATTGGCACGGCAAAGTTCCGCCTCCATCTGCTCGCGCCGAGCGGTATCTGACGCAAGATTGATGAAAACGATGGGAATGGGAGCCCCCATCACTGTGGCCTCCGGGCAAAAAACCGCCGCAGGGGCTTGGGTACCCAGTTCTTGCCTGGAGCACCCGATCCAGGCTGTGAAGCAACGGTTGCAGTCAAATCCAGGTAGCGGCCAAAGTCGGGTTTGCGCCCCTGGATCACGTCCTGGGCCACGTTGAGCAGCAGGGGTTCATACGCCGCCCTTCGGGACTCGAACAAATGGAAAAACTCGCAGTCGCCATAGAAGGTGCCGATGCCGAACACCCCCCTGTTGGCCAGTGGCCATTTGGGAATGAGACACGCCGTGGGCATCACCATCTGCACCTGGATACCGCGCATACGCGCCACGGCCGACAGGCCTTCTGCTGCGTCGTAACGCTTGTCCGCCGCCAACGCCGGAGAACCCAAAGCTTCCCACACAGACTTGCGGAACGCCATGAACATGGGGCCCGCATACAAGTCCTGCCCTTGCTTGTGGTTGGAGAACTGCGCCAAACCAAACAACACACCCTGGCGGGCCGCCTCAATCGCCTGCTCGTATGCAGTCAACGTGAGAGGGAATGCGTCGATGTCGCAAAACACGACCACATCGTCGGACTGGTGCCGCGACAGCACATCGGTCATCCATTCACCATGTGGCATGAGGTTGGCATCCTCCTGAACCAGTGGAATACCCAAAGCCGCAAACACAAGCCGCTGCGCCTCGCGAAGGGCAGGCGAAATGTTGTCCCAATACATCGAGTAAACCGTGACACGGTCTGCTGCCGCCATCGATGGCTCTTCAAGGGTGGGAACAACCAAAAACTGCCGGCACCAATGGCGGAAGTCGTGCTTGCGCAGCACGTCTTCAGACACAGGCACACTCGTAGCAGCCAGGAATTCGGCGATCCGCGCGGGGTCATCGCGACCGATCACAAACACCCTGGAAGGATGGTAGAGGTCACTGTGCACGATGGCCTGGTTGTTGGTGATAAGTTTCTTGCGGAAGAAAAACGCCTCCAGCGCCCTCACCGTCAAACCCGACTGGTTTTCCTGCGCGATATCGAGCAAACACCTGGACCGCTGGATCCATTTGAGTGTCTCCGGATAAGACAACCCGCTTGGAAAAAGAAACGACACATCTTCATGGGGCAGATATGTCTTGCGCTTGTCGCGCACAACCCGGAAATGGACTTCCAACCCTGCTCCGGTCAACACGGCATGCCACTGCCGCAACACAGGCAGGCGGCCTTTGTCGTATCCAACAAAAAAAACATCGACGTCGGTCTGCACAGAATCATCCCTGACGCCGCTGACATCTCGGTACACCTGATTGACCAGCTTGAGCTGAAACCGCTCTGCATCGCCAGGGTCAAAAGTGCAGACTCGGTCGCCGAGCGAAGCCAGAGAGATTCCGTGCTTTCGGGAGGACCGGGCAGGCTGTCCAAAGTCCTGGACCGGATTCCATACAAACAGGCTGACGTGGTCGGTCGGAACAAAGCGCGTGGCAATTCTCAGTTCCTTGATGTTGTCCACCCCAAAGAACAGCACGCTGTCATGCGGACCGACACCAGCATAAGCTTCCACATACTCTTTGCCAAAAAACAACGAGGAACGGTGACTGCGCAGGACATAGGTCTCGGCGAACTTCAACACAGACCAGTGCCACCCACGCCGCCGCTGCGGGTGCCGGATCACACGGATGTCCTCGCAGTCCTTGATGGCGTCCAGCAGGAAGTCCGTCAAAAAGTAGGTATTGGCAACAATGTGGAGGGTGCGCGTCATGCTCACAGGCGACCTCCTGAGGTGACACTCTCAAACCGCCACGCATGCGCCACAATGGATTCCAACGACGCATATTGCGGCTGCCACCCCAGCACTTGCCGGGCCTGCGTGGCATCGGCCACCAGACGGGCCGGGTCACCGGCTCGGCGAGTGCCATATTGCACCGGCACAGGCAGGCCCGTGACCTGGGCTGCCGTGTCGATCACCTGCTTGACGGAAAAGCCACCGCCATTGCCCAGGTTGAACACGGTTGTTTCGCCCCCGGCCTGCAGGTATTGCAGGGCACGCCAGTGGGCATCGGCCAAGTCCATCACGTGGATGTAGTCGCGTATACAGGTGCCGTCTGGCGTGGGGTAATCGGTGCCAAACACGCTGATGTGTGGGCGCTTGCCCGCCACGGCTTGCAGCACCAGGGGAATCAAATGCGTTTCTGGCTCGTGCCTTTCGCCCAGCAGCGCGTCAGGGTGGGCACCAGCTGCATTGAAGTAGCGCAATGACACCGACCGCAGCCCATAGGCGCGGGCGTAGTCGGCCAGCACCTGTTCAATCATCAACTTGCTGCGGCCATAGGGGTTGATGGGGCTTAGTGGGTGAGCCTCGTCAATGGGGCAATAGGCGGGCTCGCCAAACACAGCGGCAGTGGACGAAAAAATGAACTGCCGCACCCTGTGCCTGCGCATGGCATCCAACAACAGCAATGTGTTGGCCACGTTGTTGGCGTAGTACTTTGCAGGGTCAACCACCGATTCACCCACCTGGATGAACGACGCAAAGTGCATGACGGCATCGAACCGGTGCGAGGCGAACAGACTGTCGAGCAGTGCCACATTTGCCATGCTGCCTTGCACCAGTTCTGCACCCGGCACGGCATCGGCATGGCCGCTGGACAAGTCATCCAGCACCACCACCCGCACGCCGAACTGTCCCAACTGCCACACCATGTGGCTGCCGATGTAGCCTGCGCCGCCTAAGACCAGAACCGCGCTCATGCCGGGCCACCTTGGCCGCGAGAGCCCACGACAGGCCGCAAGGCTGACAATGCGCGGGGCACCCACAGTCCCATCATGAGGAAAAACAGGTGGCTCTCCCTCGCGCTCCATAGAGGGGAGTTGATCATCCCGTTCACGATCAATAGAACCGTCAAGCCCCCTAGCAAAACGCCAGCTTCCCGGTCTGGCGTCCGATAGGCCACCCACGCCATGGAGGCCAGCATGGTCAGGTACACCAGCAAGCCAAGCAAGCCGTGATCGGCTGCAAAAAACAGGAACTGGTTGTGAGGGTGCCAGTTGATCCACCCGTGGCAGCCTGGCGGGGTGTCGACATACCGGCAGATTTCCGTGTGATACGCGCCAGTGCCATGACCCAGCAAAGGTTTCTCCGCGATCATGTCAGGCGTGATGTCATACAAGTACAACCGATTGCCAATCGATGTGTACTTGTCGTCTTCAATGCGGCTGATCTCATCCACGGCTTTGGCTACGCGCTCACGCATGAGCGATGAACTGGCATAGGCAAGACTTATGACCAGCAAGGCAGCGATGGTTGACAACCACAGAGCTTTGCCACGGAACGATACAGCCACAAAATAAACCAGCACCGAAAACAGCAACAGATAGCCGGTTCGCCCATCCGACAGGTGGGTGATGCTGACCGCGGCCATCGCTGCCACGGCAAACCAGGCCGCGCTCGCCGCCGGCGCCCTGGCAGACTTTGCCCTGAACAAGGCAAGGAGCGTGAACAGCGCCATCATGACGTTTTGCGTGATGTAGTCACCCACCACGTGGTGACTCAGGCCCCACCCAGGCACCTGCGTCTTTGACCATGGCAAAACCATCCAGACGTTCAGCCAGGTCGAGACCAAAATGAACATCATGGCGACCACAAAGCCCAGCAATGCGCGCCGGTAGGTGTCAGCCCCCACGGCAACAGTCATCAACGCCACGACAAACAGCAGTTTGCTGTACTTTGACAAATGCAATTGCACGTCGTCCCAGGGGGCTGGCGTCCACAAGACGCCCAAAACGATCACGGCCCATAACGCCAGCGCCGCGAGAGCGACAGGGTTGGCACGAACGCTTGACATGGCGCCTCGCCACTGCCCGCCCAGCACCCACAGCACCAGAAACACGGCCATCAGCACACTGGTCAGAGCGAGGCTGAGGGGGAACGCCAGAAACAAGCCGACAAACACGACGGCTGAGGCCTGCTCCCATGAGGTCCCCTGGGAAGGGCGTGGGCTTGACTTGAAAAATGACAACGGCACGGAAATTGAGTGAGGAAGCTGAAAAAATAGCAACCTGCCGATTGTCAGGCACTCGAAGGGAGTGCCAAGCGTGGGGCCACGTCAAACCAACAGCGCCACCCCCACAGTCACCAACCCCAGCACCATATTGACAGTGACCCACAGGCGGATGCTGGCCAGCGCTTCCGCAGCCTGTGGCCACTCGGCGGCGGTCACGGTGCGGGAGAACCGCTTGTACAGCGCAAAGCGGATGTGCCCGAAGATCAGCCACATCACCACGCCCAGCGTGGCCATGACCGTCCAAGACAACGGCATGTGGAATGAGCCGCCACCCTGCACCGACTCTTTGGCCACACGGCCGATCATCCACACACCTGATAGCACTGCCCAGGTCGACAGCCACAGCACCACTTTGAAGAACCGGCCCAACACGTCGTGCATCAGGCGAAGCCGTTCAGGGGGCTGCAGCGCGGCCACTGCCGAACGCAGGAAGAAATGGGCGAACACCATGCCCCCCACCCACACCAGGATGGAGAGCACATGCGAGAGCTTGAGCAAGTTATAGATCATGGGCTGACACGTCCAAAAAAAGCCTTATGGTGCCAGTCTGCACACAGCCTCGCTGTGCCAAGGGCTTGTGGCCCAGGCACCACAAAAGCTGGCGGATGCGCTGAAAACAAAAAAAAGCCACCGAGCCGAGGCCGGTGGCTTTGAAAGTCCTAAATGGACATCGTTGGGAACCGTGCTGCAGGCCAACCTTGGAGGGCAACCCGCATGTTGTATTGACTTGAGGCGTTGTGACAGCAACTGGCTGGAATTGTGATGTGCATCACGAATCGCGGCCATCCCCCATTTGGGGGAGGGCGCAACACTCCATGAAGTCCGCCGGCTGTCAGTGAGTGGTCAGCGGCAGTTCCACGACAAAGCGTGCACCGCCGCCGGGGCGATCTTCACAGCGCACCCCACCCCCATGCTTGAGGGCGATGGTGCGCACCAGGGCCAGCCCCAGGCCCACACCGCCCTCCTTTTCACTGGCGCCGGACAACCGGTAAAACGGCTCGAAAATGCGATCGCGCAGGTGGGCGGGCACGCCGGGGCCTCGATCGTCGACAGTGATCCGGGCGTGGGGCACACCCGCCAGCAGCACTTGATCCAGCCTCAGTTCCACTGACGTGCCGATGGCCCCTTGGCCCTGGCCGTGGCGACGGGCGTTTTCCAGCAGGTTGCGGATGAGCCGGCGCAGCAGGCGTGCATCAGCCTGCACCGTGGGTTGCGCCTGCACCTGCAAATGGGCGCCGGTGCGGGCGCACTCTTCGGCGGCCAGGCCGGTCAGGTCAATGTCTTCACGCTGCAAGGGCTGGTTGTCTGCCGAGTCCATGCGACTGGCCAGCAATATTTCATCGATCAACTGGTCCAGCTCCGCAATGTTGCGGGCAATCTCGGCACGTTGGGCGCCCACTTTGGCGGGATCAGTCGGATCCAGCAGCTCCAGTCCCATGCGGATGCGCGCCAACGGCGAGCGCAGCTCGTGCGAAGCGTTGGCCAACAGGGTTTTGTGCGACTGCACCAGCGCTTGCACCCGGCCCGCCGCCACGTTGAACCGCTCGGCCAGAAACGCCACCTCGTCGCTGCCGTTCACCGGCACCCGGGCGGCCAGATCGCCCTCGCCCCAGCGCTCCACACCCGACTGCAAAGCCTCCAAACGTTTGGTCAGCCACCGCACCACGGGGTAGGTGCCCAACGCCACCGCCAGTGCCACCAGCACCAGCATGCCCACAAAACCGCCAGTCTGCGCCATCCATGGCGTTTCGCGTGAGCCCCCAGGCGGCCGGGACGGGCGAGGCAACTGCACAAACACGGTTTCGCCAGTGCGAGTGGTCACCTGGAACTCCACCGGCCCATGACCTGGCCTGCGCGTGGGCTTGGCCGGTGCCTGGCCCAGCACCTCGCCCGCTTCGTTCAGCAACACGATTTCGCGGCCCGGGCGCTCGGCCCGGTCACGCTCCTTGTCCAACTGCCACAGCCATGCGGCCACCAGCGCCAGCACCACCACGGCGCTGACCACGGCCAGCCAGATGCGGATGTAGAGGTGGCGGGACAGGATGTTCTTCAATTTCAATCCTGCTGCTTGGCAAACACGTAGCCCACGCCGCGCACGGTCAGGATGCGGCGCGGGGCTTTGGGGTCGGCCTCGATGGCGTTGCGGATGCGGCCCATGTGCACGTCGATCGAGCGGTCAAACGCCTCCAGTTCGCGGCCGCGCACGGCCTCCATGATCTGGTCGCGCGTCAGCACACGCCCGGCGCGCTCTGCCATGGCCACCAGCAGATCGAACTGGTAAGACGTGAGGTCGGCCTCGGCACCCGCCACGGTCACGCTGCGTGCATCGCGGTCGATGGCCAGAGAGCCAAAGCGAAGCGTGGCCTGCCCGCCTGCTGCCGCCGGGGTCTGGGCGCCATCGCCCTTGCGGCGCAGCACGGCGCGGATGCGGGCCAGCAGTTCGCGGGGCTCGAAGGGTTTGGGCAGGTAGTCATCGGCCCCCATTTCCAGGCCAATGATGCGGTCCATAGGGTCGCCCTTGGCGGTGAGCATGAGCAGCGGCACCGAGGCGGCAGGGCCCGGCAGCGCGCGAATGCGGCGACACACCTCCAGACCGTCCATGTCGGGCAGCATCAAATCCAGAATGACGAGCGCGGGTGCTGGCCCTGCCGGGTTTTGCAGTGCAGCCAGGCCCTGTGTGGCGTCGGGCGCATGGGCGACTGCGTAGCCCGACTGGCCCAGGTACTCGGCCACCATGTGCGCCAGGCGCACATCGTCTTCAATCATCAACAGCGGTTGGCTCATGGGGTGACAGTGTGGGGGGCCTGGGTGTGGCGGGTTTGTCGGGTGTGTAAAGCTGGGTAAATGTGCCAATTCAAGGCATAGCTAGAAAACCAATACCATCAAGCGCTGGAGGCCATTTTCATTTGTTTTTTCTCAAGGCAAGCCACACCAGAGCCAGCACCGGCACCCCCAGCAAGGCGGTGCCGGCAAAGAAGGTGGGGTAGCCCACGGCATCGACCGCCACGCCCGAGAATCCGGCCAGCCACTTGGGGGCCAGCAGCATCATCGAGCTGAACAACGCGTACTGCGTGGCCGAGTACTGCACGTTGGTCAGGCCAGACAGGTAGGCAATGAACGCGGCCGAGGCAATGCCGCTGGCCAGGTTGTCGGCCGACACCACGGCAATGAGCGCAGTCACGTCGTGCCCGTGTCCGGCCAACCAGGCAAACAGCAGGTTGGTCAGGGCGCTCAACACGGCCCCCAGCATCAGCACCCGGCCCACGCCCCAGCGCAGCGTGAGGGCGCCGCCCAGAAATGCGCCCACCAGCGTCATCACCACGCCATACACCTTGGTGACCGCTGCCACTTCGTCTTTGGTGTAGCCCATGTCCACATAAAATGGGTTGGCCATAATGCCCATCACCACGTCGCTGATGCGGTAGGTGCCAATCAGCGCCAGGATCAGCACCGCCTGCCAGCGGTGGCGGCGCAGAAAGTCGGCAAACGGCTCCAGCAGCGCGCCGCGCAGCCACTCGGCCGCGTTGCGCGCCGGGGGCAACTCGGTGCGCGCAGGTTCGCGGCTGAACAGCACAGTGAGCACCCCCACCAGCAACGAGGCAGCCATGACGAGGTAAGCCGTTTGCCACGCCGCGTTTTGGTAGGCGACACCGGGCAGCACCTGGCCCACGGCCTGGACCACGGCAGTCGGGGCCTCGGCACGCGCCGCAATCCACAGCACCCCCGCACCTGCCCAGATCATCGCCAGGCGATAGCCGGTCTGGTAGGTGGCGGCCAACACACCCTGGTGGCGGCTGTCGGCCGATTCGATGCGGAACGCGTCCAAGGCAATGTCTTGGGTGGCAGAGGCCACAGCCACCAGCAATGCGCACCACACCACGGGGCCCAACGTGTGGCGCGGGTCGGCAAACGCCATGCCCACCAGCCCACCGGCAATGCACAACTGCGACAGCAGCAGCCAACTGCGGCGCCGCCCCATGGCGCGCGTCAGCAGCGGAATGGGCAGCCGGTCCACCAGCGGGGCCCAGCACCACTTGAAGGCGTAGGCCAAGCCCACCCAGCTCAGGTAACCGATGGTGGCGCGGTCAATGCCCGCCTCACGCAAGCGAAAACTCAGCGTGCCCAGCACCAGCAGCAGCGGCAGCCCGGCAGAAAACCCCAGCGCCAGCATGCGCAGGCTGGCGGGCTCCAAATACACACGCAAAGTGTCGCGCCACCCCAACCGGGGCGTGTCATCCTGGGCAGGGGCGGCGCGGTCGGCAGATGGGGTTGGAAGGTTGGGTGGTGTCATGGCAATGTGCTTTGTCTATTATTGAACCATGTGCCAACTGTGTGATGCCCTGCGCTTGGCCAATGCGCACGCTGCCCAACCCACCCCTGCGCCCGAGGGCGGGCAGGGCCTGGCCACCCACCTGCGCCACAACCGGCGGGGCTTTGTGCAGCTGGCCGCTGCCAGCACTGCGCTGGCCGTGGCCGCGCCAGCCGCTGCCCAGGTGGACGTGGGCAAAGCCAGCTCGATGCGCAAACTGGTGCCCGCCGCCCAGCTCGAGGCGGCGGCAGATCAGCAATACAAACAAATGCTGGCCGAAGCCCGCGCCCAAAAAGCCCTTGCACCCGACAACCACCCGCAGCTTCAAGCCTTGCGTGCCACGGCGCAGAAGCTCATTCCGTTCACCCTGCCCTGGAACGACCGGGCCAGGCAATGGCGTTGGGAGGTGAACCTGATTGGCAGCAAACAAATCAATGCGTTTTGCATGCCCGGCGGCAAGATTGCGTTCTATACCGGCATTCTCGACACGCTCAAACTCAGCACCGACGAAGCCGCCATGATCATGGGCCACGAAATGGCCCATGCCCTGCGCGAACACGCCCGCGAGCGCCTGGCCAAGAGCCAGGCCACCAGCATGGGCCTCTCCCTCGGGGCACGGCTGCTGGGTCTGGGTGACCTGGGTGACGTGGCCGCCAACCTGGGCACGCAGTTGCTCAGCCTCAAGTTCAGCCGCGACGACGAGACCGAGGCCGACCTCGTGGGCCTGGAGCTGGCTGCGCGCGGTGCCTACGAACCCCAGGCCGGGGTCACACTGTGGCAAAAAATGGGCAAGGCCTCAGGCGGCAGCGGCGGGCCGGGGCTGAACTTTCTGTCCACGCACCCTTCGGGGCCCGAGCGGATCGAAGCCCTGCAGGCCAACGTGCCCAAGGTGATGGACTTGTACAACCAGGCCAAACAGGGCAGTTGAGCTTTATTAACGATAGCTGCCTGCGCAATACCATCAAGCGGCAACGCCTGTTTTTCTATAAATTTCAGGTGTTGCGCACGTAGGGGTTGAAGCGGCGCTCTTCCCCAAACGTGCTCTCGGGCCCGTGGCCGGGAATGAACACCGTGTCGTCGCCCATGGGCCACAGTCGCTGGGCAATGCTGTCGAGCAGTTGCTGGTGGTTGCCCTGCGGAAAGTCGGTGCGGCCAATGCTGCCCGCAAACAACACATCACCCACAAACGCGCGTTTGGCCTCGGGCGAGTGAAACACCACATGGCCGGGCGTGTGGCCAGGGCAATGCCGCACGTTCAGCGTGCATTTGCCCACGGTGACGGTGTCGCCATCGGCCAGCCAGCGCGTGGGCGTGAACGCTTCGGCCGCCGGGAAGCCAAACATGCGGCTTTGCTCGGGCAAGCCGGTGATCCAGAATTGGTCTCCGGGGTGCGGCCCGATGATGGGCAACCCCAGGCGGCGGGCCAGTTCCCCGGTGCCACCCGCGTGGTCGATGTGGGCGTGGGTGAGCCAGATCTGCTTCAGGGTCAGCCCACGTTTCTTGACTTCGGCCAGCAGGCGCTCCAAATCACCACCGGGGTCGACGATGGCCGCCTCCAGCGTTTCGTCGCACCAGACGATGGAGCAGTTCTGGGCAAAGGCGGTCACGGGGGCGGTGTGGTACTGGAACATGGCGCTGACATCAACGAGGGTTCCCGGTTGGGAAGGGCGGCGCAGAGTATCCCGCATCTGCCTCGTGTCAACGGGCCAGCATGGCTGGCAGGGCCGTCGACAGTGCGGGCCACATGGCAATGACCAGCGTACCCACGAATATGGCAAACAGCGCTGGCAACACCGACACCGCCACATACCGTATGGACTTGCCAAACATGGCCGACGAAAAATAGATGTTCATACCGGCCGGTGGGCACAGGAAACCCATCTCCATCGCCGCCAGAAAAATGATGCCGAAATGGATGGGGTCGATGCCATAACTCAGTGCCACGGGCAGCAACAGCGGCACCAGAACCACGATGGCCGCATAGATCTCCATCAGCGCACCCGCCAGCAGCAGAAACGCAGTCAAGGCCACCAGAAACAGCGCCTGGTTGGGAATGACACTTTGCACCGCCTCAATGGCCATATCGGGTACGCCCGCGTCGATGAGGAAATTCGTCAGGCCCAGCGCCATGCCCAGAATCACCAGCACGCCGCCGATGATTTGCACCGATTCACCCAGGCAGCTTCTGAGCTTGTGCCACGGCAACTCGCCATGCGCCCAGGCCTGGGTGGCAATGGCGTAGGCCGCCGTCAAGGCCGCACTCTCGGTGGGTGTGGCGAGCCCACTGACGAGTGAACCGATGGCCACCACAGGCGCGCCGATCTCCCACTTGGCCGCCCAGGCCGCAGACATGGTTTTCCCCATACTGGGCGCGGCAACGGCCACTGGCGGCACCGAGGGCAACGGGCGGCGCAGATAACCTCCGAACGCCAATAAACACAACACCATCACCATGGCAGGCAACAAGCCGGCCAGAAACATGGTGTTGATCGGCACCCGCGCAATGATGGCGTACATGATGAGCGGCACCGACGGAGCCAGCAACACACCCAGTGCACTGGCACTGGTCACCAGGCTGATGCCGCGCTGCTCCGGGTAACCCGCGTTGCGCAACAGCGGCAACAACAAACCTCCCAGCGCCAGAATGGTCACGCCACTGCCACCTGTGAAGGCGGTGAAGAACGAACACAGCACCGCCGTGGCCACCACCGTGCCCATGACGCCACCGCCCATCATGGCCACGAACAGCTGCCCTATGCGGGCTGCAGCCCCAGTGCGGGCAAACACCAGCCCGGCCAAGGTGAACAGCGGCAGCGCCGGCAACGAGGGGTTGACCGTGATCTGGTAGTGCGACAGGGCCACCGAAGCCAGCGGCAATCCGTCGTGCCAGAACAGCGCCAGGGCCAAGCCCCCCAGCACGGCAAAGACCGGGGCGCCCGCCAACAGCACGGCCACCAGCCACACCCCCACGGGCCACAAAGGCATTGAGATGTTGTCCAGGCCTGCTGCCAGCCACCAGCCCAGCGCCGGCAACGCGATGCCGCAGACCGTTTTGTATGCCGACCTCGTGGCACAGCGCGCGCCCAGTTTGGCACCCAACAAGGCAAAGCCCACGGGCATGGTCGCCTGCACCCACCACACGGGTATTCCATAGGCCAGCTGGCTGCCGGTCTCGATTTCAGTGGCCACAAAGCGCCAGCTCGCCAGAGCCAGTGCCCCACACACTAGAGCAGACGAACCGTTGGCAAACGCCAGGGTCACACGCCTCACCAGCCCACCCGATGCACTGCCCACACCCCCGAGCGTGGACAGATGGCCGTGCCGCTCGGCCGCCAATGCGCCTGCCATGGCCAGCACCAGGCCCAGGTGCTGCACCACGATGGGTGCGTTCTCCACACCCCGGCCCATCAGGGGGCGCATGGCAATTTCCAGCAGTGCCACCACCATCATGAGCAACAGGGCCAGCGACGCCAGGTCTTCGTCCGGCTGGCCCAACCAACGCCGCCAGACGGGTGCCGGGGTATTCACTGTGACTTGCCCTTGCTGGCCCGGAAGGCCTTGAGGTGGGCAAACACCTCGTCAAACGTCTCGGCGGGCACCATGGTGCCGCGAATGCGGGGGTACAGCTTCTCAGCCAGGTCATTCCATTCGCGCATCTGCTCGGGGTTGGGGCGGTTGACGGTGAGCCCACGCTTTTTCATGGCATCGACGGCGTCGTCCACTTCCTGGCGAGCTTTCGCACGGATCACTGCACCCGCCTTGTCGCTTTTGGCCATCACGGCTTTCTGCGCCTCTGGCCCCATTTCGTCCCACGCCTTTTTGGTGATGACAAACGCCCCCACGATGGGCGCCCAGTTGATCTCCAGCATGTTCGGCGCCGTGCTGTAGATCTGGGTGGCCAGGGCGAAGTACGGAGTAGAAGGCACCACATTGATCATGCCGGTCTGGATGGCGGGCAACACGTCCGACGTCTCCAGTGGCACAGGGGTGTAGCCCAGGCTTTTCATGATGGCTTGTTGTTCGGGCTCTGACCCCCAGGCAAAGAACTTCATCCGTTTGAAGTCATCGGGCTTGACCGCCGCCTCTTTCGAGAAAAACCGCACCCAGCCCGCATCGCCCCAGGCCAACACCACAAAGCCCTTGTCGAGGAACTTTTTCTCCATGCCAGCGCGCATGTTTTCGCGCACGTAGTCCACTTCCTCCCAACTCCTGAACAGCAGCGGCATGACTTGCAGCGCGGCGATGGACGGCTCGATTTCGCGCAGCCCCACCACTGACATCAGCGCGCCTTGCAACTGCCCGATGCGCATGCGGCGCGCCATTTCAGCCTCGCCCCCCTGGCTGCCATCGGTGTAGACCAGATACCTCGCATTGCCGCCCACGGCAGTGCGCCAGGTTTCCCCGATGTCCATCAGCTCACGGTGGTAGAGCGAGTTTTTCGGCACCAGCGTGCCGATGCGCATCCGCAGGTCTGACGCTTGGGCTGAACCGTGGAACGCAAGCGCGGCACACACCAGCCACGCCAACACAGCCCGTTGGGCAGCGGGAAAACAACGCATTGAAATGGTCATGGAGCTCAATCAGAAAAGGTCGTCAGCCGTGTGCAGCAGCCATTCGGCACGGGCACGCATCACTTGGTTGGTCATGTCGCGCCGGTCGGCGCTGGCCGCCAGGGCCTGGCCCAGCAACTGCTCGAATACCGGACGGTCACCTGCCGCCAGGGCGATTGCTTCGGCTTTGGCCACATAGGGCCCCGCACTGCGTCCTTGCCCCAGCGCAATCGCCTGGTCGAAGAATCGAGCCGCTGTTGCAGAGGATCCGCCCGGGCGCGCTGCCTCCAGCGTGCCCATGAGGCTGGCCAGTGCGCCGTCACCGTACTCGGGCTGGGTGTTCCAGGCCCACTGGGCCAGGCGCACCACGGCGGGCAAGTCGGCCACGGCATCGGCATCGTCTTTGGACAGCGATATGTAGCCGCCCCAGGACGCAGCGGCCCAGTAGGCCAGCGCCACTTGCGACGGTTGCAGAACGTTCGCAGGTGCATCGCCCTGCCGAGGGGTTTGCATCAGCCGCTGGCGCAGGCCCGGGCTGGACAACTCCAGCGCCGTGAGGGCATGGCGCTGCGCACGCAGGTACAGGCGGCGGGCGCGATCGTTCAGCGCGTGGGCGGCCCGTGCATCGGTGGCGGCGCGTTGTTCGGCTTCGAATGCAACGAACGCATAGGCATATTGCGTGAACCCGCTGGAAACGGCTTGCGCCAGCTTCAGATGCCCCGGCGTTTCCTTGAGCAGCGATTCGCTCAGCTTCAAATAGAAGGGACTGGCGTCGCGCAACAGGGTCAGGTCTTCCTCATCCGCCGGGGCCTGGGTGGCGAGTTCGTCCGCCACGCCCTGCACCAGCAGGTGGCGCGGCGAACAGGCAGACATCACCAGCGCCAGCGCCAACACACCGGCTGCCAGCACTGGGCGCCGCAGGCAGGCCAAGCGGCGCTTTGCAGGGCCAGGCGGGTTGTTTGTCGCTTCAGTCATGAACGGGGGATGTCTTGCGTGAATGGAGTGCGACAACTCTATGCAGCGGCTGTGAATATTCAGTGACAACTGGCCTGCTCAGCCCAGCCAACGGGCCACGACTGCCGCCATGTCCAGCGTCAACTCCCAGGTAACACGGCCCAGGCCATACATGTAGACCATGCCCAACGCACCCAGCGCCAGAGAGGCCACGCACATGGCGCCGTCGGCCAGCAAGCGCCCAAGCCCCAGTGCTACCAGACTGAATGCCGGCAGTGTGTTGCCCAGCGGCACTGGCAGAAAGATGACCAGGGCCTGCAACGCAATCCACCCGGCCCACCACGGCTGCGTCCAGTGCGCCTGCACGACTGGCCACCTGGGGCGCAACCATCGCCCTGCACTGCGGTACATCACGGCAAGGCCACGCAATGCCGCACAGCTCCAGCGGGAGTTCAACCGGAAGCTCGCCACGCGCCGGGGCAGTGTCAGTTGGCGTTGCCCCTTCGCCCATTGCCACGACAACAGCCACAGCGCCACACCAAACACGTTGCCCACCCCACCCACGGGCAACAGGCAGAACAGGGCGTACAGCATCAGCAGCGTGGCAATGGACGCATGGCCGTGGAGGGCCAGCAGGTCATGCAGCGTCAAGCCTGCACCACCAGCCGCTTTCGCGTCACTCAACGCCCGGCGAAATCGGCGAGCCAGCCGCAGTGACTCGTGGCGCGACGGCGCGGCACCCGCCTCTGCCGATGTTGTCATGCAGCTTCACCCGCTGCCGTATCCACACACAGTGGCTGGCCCGCGCGAACCTGGCTGCCGGTGTGCAGGCCAGGCGCCAGCGCAAATCCGTCGGGCACCAGCATGATGATGATGGTGGAGCCGTGCTCGAACCACCCCAACTCGTCGCCCTTGTGGGCCGCAGCTTGGCAGGGCATGACATTGGGGCCCCTGTATCGCAGGTGCAGCAGCACATCAATGAAGTGCAGGCGGATGCTGGCCACCAGAATGGCCGCCACTGGCACCAGGGCCACCGGAGCGTTGCTGCGCGCCAGGCGGGCTTCGATCACCGCCCGCTCGTTCTTGCAAAACAGACGCTCCACTCGTTTGAGCGCAACAGGGTTGACGTTCCAGGTGTCACCGCTGATGTAGGTCACCTGGTCCACCGTCAGATCGGCCGGGGCGTGAAAGCGGTGGTACATGGCAGAGGTGAGCCGCAACGTCACGTAGTTGCCATTGGCGTAGCGCTGCGCCAGCGTGTCCGACCCCAACAGATCCTGCAAGGTGTACGGAAACCCCTTGGCCTGCAACACGCGCGTGCCTTCGATGCGGCCACACGCCCCCACGATGCCATCGCTGGGACTGCACAGCACAGCCTCGTCCGCACTGAATGGGCGGGCCCCAGGCTTCAGGCGGCGGGTGAAGCAGTCGTGCAGGCTGTTGAAGTTCGTGTGCTCGGCCTCGCTCAGGTCCAAAGGCGTGAACCAGCGCCACACCGCAATCGACAGGCGCGCCAGCAACGGGCTTTTCAGCTTGCTGAACCAGCCCACTGCGTGTGTGAGCGCGATGCGCGGCACGCGGTTGGTGAGCAGGAAGTTCAGGTCTTCCTGCATCAGCAACCGCTGCTTCAGGGACAGACGAGGCTCCGCAGAGGGGGTGGTTGCAATGTTTTTCATCGAGTTGTCAAAGGAAATGAATACAACTTTCACACCGCAACTTGAAAGTCTGATGACATGAGCGCTGAAATGGTGATGAACGCCGCCTGGCCCCTGGCAACCGCCGCCGCTTTGCCCTACGCCATGTTTAAAGCGTGGCGGCGGCTGCAGTTGTCACAAGCCAAGCACCCGTCGTTGGCGGGGCACTCTCTGTGGGCCAAGCGGATTGGCCGCTTGATTCCGGGCTACAGCTACAGCGAAGCACAGTTTTTCAACGCAGACGGTGCCCCGCCTGAGGTGGTGGCCCAGCGCCGTGCGGGGTGCGAGCGGCTGTCTCGCAGCCTGCGCGAATGCGCGCCAACCACGCTCGCACTGACATCCGACACACGCGAAGGCCTGTCGGACCTGCAATTCACCGGCCGCTACCGCGTCCCGTTTCAGTTCAGCGACCATGCGCGGGCCCATTTGCCCGTGGGTGCGTTCTGGGCCGGCGCTGAAGGTGTGGAGCTGACCGACCTGGACGGCAACCGCTTCATGGACCTGACCGGCTCGTATGGCGTGAACGTGTTCGGCGTGGACTTCTACAAAGCCTGCATGGCCGAAGGGGCCGCGCAAGGCAGCGCCCTGGGCCCCGTGTTGGGTGGCTACCACCCCAGCGTGGCGCGCAATGTGGCACGGCTCAAATCCATTTCAGGACTGGACGAGGTGAGCTTTCACATGTCGGGCACCGAGGCCGTGATGCAGGCCGTGCGCCTGGCCCGTTACCACACGGGCAAGCGACACCTGGTGCGCTTCACCGGCGCCTACCACGGGTGGTGGGAAGACGTGCAACCCGGCCCTGGCAACCCCCTGCCCCCGCGAGAAACCTACACCCTGAAAGACATGGATACCGACACGCTGCGCGTGCTGCGCACCCGCAACAACATTGCATGTGTGTTGGTCAACCCGCTGCAGGCCCTGCACCCGAACCGCAACGCACCCGGCGACTCCACCCTGGTGGACGGCAGTCGCAGCGCCGGGTTTGACCGCGCCGCATACACCGCCTGGCTTCAGCAACTGCGCCAGGTGTGCACCGAGCGCGGCATCGTGCTGATTTTTGATGAGGTGTTTGTGGGCTTTCGCCTCGCCCCTGGCGGAGCGCAGGAATACTTTGGCGTGCGGGCCGACGTGGTCACATATGGCAAAACACTGGGTGGTGGCCTGCCAGTGGGCGTGGTGTGTGGCAAAAAAGACCTGATGCGGCGCTTCCGCCCCGAGCGCCCTGCCGACATTTGTTTTGCCCGTGGCACGTTCAACGCCCACCCCTATGTGATGGGCGCGATGGACGCCTTCCTGACGCGGCTGACAACGCCCGAAGTGAAAGCCATCTACAACGGGCTGGACGAATGCTGGCAAGCGCGTGCCGCCGCATTCAACCAGGCGCTGGCTGCCGCCGATGTGCCCCTGCGGGTGGCCGCGCTGTCCAGCATTTGGACTGTGACCTACCACCAGCCGTCCCGCTACCACTGGCTGTTGCAGTTTTACCTGTGCGACGCTGGGCTGGCACTGAGTTGGGTGGGCACAGGCCGATTCATCTTCAGCCTGAACTACACCGATGCCGACATGGCCGAAGTCACCCGCCGCGTGTTGCTGGCGTGCGAGCGCATGCGCGCAGACGGATGGTGGTGGACAGCGCCTGACAGCACACACAAAACCCACAAGCGACAGGTTTTGAAAGAAATAGTGCTCCAACGCTTGACTGGCAAGCACGAGTAGCTCCTGATTTATGCATAAAAAAAGGCGGCCAGCGGGCCGCCTTTTTTCCGCCCGACGCATGGCTGGGCAGGAGTGGAGCTTGTCAGTGCTTGCCAAGCCCGGGATCCATCATTTCTCCACGCAGCAAAGCCAGAGGAGCCTTGTGGTACAGCTTGATGTCATGGAACGGGTCGGTGATGATTTTGGTGGCCCACACCACGCCGGTGTACAGGTCTTTCAACATCCACAACTGCAACACACGGAACACAAGTCCACCCACGCCTACGGCCAGCCACATCCAGCCGACGTTGCGGGCAAAGCTGTAGAGGTCGGTATGGGCATCCAGCAGACCAAACAGGGTGGGCTCCCACACCAACAACAAGGGCGATGCAGCCCAAATGACCATCAGCACCACTTTGCGCTGCAGGTTGTAGCCCACCTTGATGTCTTCCTTGTGCTCGTGCGTCGCCTGATTGATGTGGTCGTAGCCCTTGGGCTCAAAAAAGAAGTGCCCGGCCTGGCGGCTGACCATGGACACCAGCCACGCCACCAGCGCAGCCAAAGCAGGGTCCACAAACAGCAGTCCGTAAGCCACCACAAAACTGATGGCGCTGACCAGATGCAAGCTCTGGTTGATGGTGCTGTGGTGGTAGTAGCGGTGGTCGTCCCAGCGTTGCTCACGAAGCGCTGCGGCAAATGTCGTCATGGCAGATCTTTCCGGTTGGAGGTGTGCAAAAAAGGCCAGTGAAGGCATTCCGCCGCACTTGGGCGGAACGGCCGCATGTTGTGCACCCACTGTGAAAACGCGGTGACAAAACCCACCCTGACACAAAAATTTCGCCTGACTTTCACACAGCTGCCATGTGCCCCGGCCAGCATGCAGGCATGAACGCTGCACACAACATTGATCTGCTGAGTGAACACATTCAAGTCGAACATTTGCCCGTGGCCCGGTCTTCGCTGCGGGTAGGCCTGGTGACCGAAACCTACCCGCCGGAAATCAACGGCGTGGCGCTGACGCTGGCCAAGCTGGTCCAGGCGCTGCAGGCGCGTGGTCACCACATTCAACTGGTGCGTCCACGCCAAGGGCCCGAGGCAACGGAACCGGTCAACCCACACCCGTTGGAGCAGGTGCTGGTGCGTGGCCTGCCCATTCCCAACTACCCGCACATGCGCATGGGCCTCCCTGCCAAGAAGGCGCTGATCAAGCTCTGGACGCTGCACCGGCCAGACGTGGTGCACATTGCCACCGAAGGGCCGCTGGGTTGGTCTGCACTGCAGGCCGCCCGCAAGCTCAAACTGCCCATCAGCACCGACTTCCGCACCAATTTCGATGCCTACAGTCGTCACTACCGACTGGGCTGGTTGCAAAAACCCATAGCAGCCTACCTGCGCAAATTCCACAACATGGCAGACTGCACCACTGTGCCCACCGCTGCACTGCATGCCACCCTGTCGGCCAGCCGCTTTGAGCGGCTGCATGTGGTGGCGCGCGGGGTGGACGTGGCCCGCTTCCTGCCCACACGGCGCTGCGCCGCATTGCGTGGTGAGTGGGGGGCCAACGAGCACACCCATGTCGCGCTCTACGTTGGCAGGCTGGCACCCGAAAAGAACCTGGGCTTGCTGGCGCACGCTTTCAACGCCATGAAAGCGTCGAACCCCAACATGGTGCTGGTGGTGGTGGGCGACGGCCCGGCCCGTGCCGAGTTCCAGTCCGCATGCCCGCAGGCGCTCTTGGTGGGCAGCCAGACGGGTGACTCACTGGCCACCCACTACGCCAGTGCAGACAGCTTTGTGTTCCCCAGCCTCACAGAAACGTATGGCAACGTCACCCCCGAAGCGCTGGCCAGCGGGCTGGCGGTGCTGGCTTTTGACCACGCCGCTGCCAGCGATCTGGTGCGCCACGGCATCAACGGCCTGCTGGCACCTGCAGGCGATACCGATGCGTTTGTCCGCCACGCGGTCACACTGGCCACCACGCCCCTGCTGGTACAGCAGTTGCGTGCACACGCCCCCGCTGCAGTGGCACAGCGCGACTGGTCGCACATTGCCGCACAAGTGGAAACCATATGGGACCAGGTATTGCTGCGAACCGGCACCAACCACCCATTGATGCGCGTTGGCATTGGCCGCCAGGTTGCCGTCTGAAACACGCCCGGCATCCCACCAAAACCGACCTCTGACAACGGGGGGCTTACCGCCCCCCAAAACTCATGCCATGGCTGGTTGCCTCACCCGATCGGCTTCAGGCACGGGCACCAACAGTCCACGCCGGGTATCCACGCCAGCGCTCAATGCCTGAACACCCAAGCGGTTGCGGCGGCCTATGCCGTGGTACGCAACACCCAGTTGCTGGAGGGTTTCGGGGTCGTACAGGTTGCGGCCGTCAAGCACCAACGGCACGCTCAGACGGTCCACCATGGCATGAAAGTCAGGGTTGTGAAAGCACTTCCACTCGGTGACGATGATCAGTGCGTGTGCATGGTCCAGCGCGTCCATGGGTGTGGGTGCGATTTGCAAACGGTCAAGTTCGTGCCAGGGTTGGCCCAGATCCTGCGCCAGGGCCGTTTGCGCCTCGGAAGCGGCCACCGGGTCATGCAGCACCAGTGTGGCCCCCAGGTGGTACAGCTCGGTCACGATGTGGCGGCTGGGTGCCTCGCGCATGTCGTTGGTATTGGGCTTGAAAGCCAGACCCCATACCGCCAGACGCACACCACTCAGGTCAGGGCCAAAGGCGCCCAGCACCATGTCTACCAGGGTGTGTTTTTGCAGCGCATTCACCCGCTCCACAGCTGCCACCACTTGCATGGTGCAACCGTGTAGTTCAGCGGTGTGCACCAGCGCGCGCGTGTCTTTGGGAAAACAGCTGCCGCCGTAACCGGTACCTGCGTACAGAAACCCATGCCCGATGCGAGGGTCCAGGCCCATGCCACGGCGCACGCTGTCCACGTCGGCACCCAGTTGGTCGGCCAGCAGAGCCACCTCGTTCATGAACGAAATGCGGGTGGCCAGCATGGCATTCGAGGCGTATTTGGTGAGTTCCGCGCTGGCCACATCCATCCACACTGTGCGGTCGTGGTGGCGGTTGAAGGGTGCATACAAACGCGTCATCAACTGGCGCGCGCGCTCACCACTGGCTCCCGCATCCACCCCCACCACGATGCGGTCGGGCCGCATGAAATCATCAATGGCGGCACCTTCCTTCAGGAACTCAGGATTGGAGACAACCGCCACCTCGGCATCGGTTTGCCCGCGCAAAGCCAGTTGCTCGCAAATGACTGCATGCACACGCGCTGCAGTGCCCACGGGTACGGTGGACTTGTTCACCACCACCTTGAAGCCAGTGGTGTGCTCACCCACGGAACGGGCCACCGCCAGAACGTGCTGCAAATCTGCGGAGCCGTCCTCCTTGGGTGGTGTGCCCACTGCGATGAATACCACGTCGGCACCGTCCAGCGCATGTGCCATGGAGGTGGTGAACTGCAGTCGGCCTGCCGCCAGATTGCGGGCAACCATCTCTTCCAGCCCCGGCTCGTAAATGGGAACGCCCCCTGCCTGCAGCAGTGCGATGCGCGCGGGGTCATGGTCGACCCCCACCACACGGTTACCCGACTCGGCCAGACACGCCGCCGTCACCAACCTCACATACCCGGCACCCACAACAACTGTTTTCATGGCAACTCCTTGAACAAGTTGCTTCATGCTCGGCAGCAGTTGTGAAGCGGGTATGGCAAATGGATGAAAGTTTTTTGACTTTCGGCAACAGCGCGCAAGTCACAAAAATTTCACCTGCGCGCCATCAAAACGCCATCCCGCGTTGCCAACATGGCCTCAACGCCCACCTCTGCACAACAAGCCATGATGCAATTTGCCCCGCCTCCCCGCACCGCAGTCAACAGCCTGTTCACGGGATTCCACCGAGGGGGTGATGCACCGGTGGGTGCCTTGCTGAATGCGTGCGCCAACCCACCCGATGCCCAAGACCCGGAAGACCCGGACAACCAACCTGCGCCCGGCGGCCAGCGGGTGCGCACACTGTTCATTTCAGACCTGCATCTGGGCACGCCCGGTTGCCAGGCCGAAGCACTGTTGGCGTTCCTGAAGGCCTACCCCAGCGAACGGCTGTACCTGCTGGGAGACATCATTGACGGCTGGCAACTGCGCCGCCGCTGGTACTGGCCGCAGAGCCACAACGACGTGGTGCAAAAGATCCTCAAACGGGCACGCAAGGGTTGCAAAGTGGTGTTTGTGCCTGGCAACCACGACGAATTTGCCCGGCATTTCACCGATCACCACTTTGGCGGGGTGGAGGTGCTGAGCGAAGCGGTGCACACCACACTGCAGGGCAAGCGCCTGTGGCTGATCCACGGTGACCACTTCGATGGTGTCATCCAGTACGCCAAGTGGCTGGCCTATGTGGGCGACAACCTGTACGAACTGACACTGCGGCTGAACACACACTTCAACTCTTTGCGGGCCAAACTGGGGCTGCCGTACTGGTCGCTGTCGCAGTACCTGAAACACAAGGTCAAATCGGCCGTGAGCTACGTCAACAAGTTCGAAGAAGCCGTGGCGGCCGAGGCGCGGCATCGTGGCCACGACGGCGTGGTCTGTGGCCACATCCACCGCGCTGAGATGCGCGACATAGAAGGCACTTTGTACTGCAACGACGGCGACTGGGTGGAGAGCCTGAGTGCGCTGGTGGAGCACACCGACGGCAGACTTGAAATCCTGAACTGGAACCCGCAGCCAGCGTCAGCCACCCTGCCAGCGGTCAAGGCAACAGTCTGACATCTGCGTAACAGACAAGAATCCCTGCAAAGGTGTAAACTGTTTAAACGGTATAAACCGTTATTTCAGGAGTGCACCATGACCGATACTTCCACAGCAAACACTGCCGCTGAGAAGGCGGCACCCGCGACCAAGCCGGTAGCCAAGCCTGCAACCAAAACAGCCTCCAAGTCGACACCGAAAGCGGCCGCGCCGAAGGCACCGACAAAACGTGCGCCAGCCGCTCCAGCCAAGCCCAAGGCAGTGGCGGCGCAGAAGCCTGCAAAGCCCGTCAAGGTAGTGAAAGCCGCTGCGGCAGTACCCGCCAAAGCCAAACCGGCTGCTGCGCCAAAGCCTGCCAAGGCGCCCAAACAAAAGCTGGTGCGAGACAGCTTCACCTTCCCCGAAACCGAATACCTGACCCTGGTGGCCCTGAAAAAGCGGCTGCTGGCTGCTGGCACAGAGATCAAAAAGGGCGAATTGGTGCGCGCCGGCCTGGCCCTGCTGAATACGCTCGACGATGCCGCACTGGCCGCCGCCGTTGCGCGTGTGGAGAAGCTCAAAACCGGGCGCCCCGCCAAGTAAGCGCTGCCACGACATGAAAGCCATCGTCGTCATGAACCCCAAGGGGGGATCTGGCAAGTCCACCATCGCCACGCATCTGGCTGGCTACTTCGCGCGCCACGGATCGGGGGCCATGCTGGGCGACATTGACCGGCAGCAATCCAGCCGGGATTGGCTGGCCATACGCCCGGACGATGCACCGCACATTTCCAGCTGGGAAGTCGGGCCCGACCACATGGCACGCCCGCCTAAGGGGGTGTCGCATGTCGTGCTCGACACACCGGCCGGGTTGTCCGGCAAACAGCTTGAAAAAGTGGTCAAGGTCGCGGCCCGGATCGTGGTGCCCATCCAGGCGTCTCCGTTCGACATGTGGGCGGTGGAAGCGTTTTTGCAGGAGGTGATGGCACTCAAGGCCGTCACCAAAGGCAAAGCCGACATCGCGCTGGTGGGCATGCGGGTGGATGCCCGTACAAGGTCTGCCGAAACCCTGCGCCAGTTCATGTCTCAGCAGGAAGCGCAGGTGCTGACGTTCTTGCGCCCCACGCAACTGTATGTGCAGGCTGCCGCAGCCGGTTTGACGCTGTTCGACCTGCCCCCGGCCAGGGTGCAGAAGGACTTGCTGGAGTGGCAGCCGTTGTTGGACTGGGTGGAACAGGACCGCTGACAGCCCCCGGGAAATTCACACGCCTGTCACAGCAGGCCGGTAGTGTCGTTCGCTCAAACAACGGTGACGACCTCTGCTCTGCTGAAAGACCACATGAATCCCAACCACGCACTGATGAGCCGCATCCATGCCGAACTCATCGACGGCTACGACGAAGAACTCGAACTGGAAATCGAAGACCAGTTCGTTGATGACCTGGCGGCCCCTGACGAAGCCACCCAGGAACGCTTGCGCGAGGACCGGCGCGTTTACTTCCGCGAACTGTTCCGTCTGCAGGGTGAACTGGTCAAGCTCCAAGACTGGGTGGTGACCACCGGACACAAGGTGGTCATCCTGTTCGAAGGCCGCGATGCGGCGGGCAAAGGCGGCGTCATCAAGCGCATCACCCAACGGCTGAACCCCCGGGTGTGCCGCACGGTGGCCCTGCCCGCGCCCAACGACCGTGAGCGCACGCAGTGGTATTTCCAGCGCTATGCCGCGCACCTGCCTGCGGCTGGCGAAATCGTGCTGTTTGACCGCAGTTGGTACAACCGTGCTGGTGTGGAAAAGGTGATGGGGTTTTGCACCGATGACGAGTACGAGGAGTTCTTCCGCACAGTGCCCGAGTTTGAAAAAATGCTGGCTCGCTCCGGCATTCAGCTCATCAAATACTGGTTCAGCATTTCGGACCAAGAGCAGCACCAGCGCTTCCTGGCCCGCATACACGACCCGCTGAAGCAGTGGAAGCTCAGCCCCATGGACCTGGAAAGCCGCCGCCGCTGGGAGCAATACACCAAGGTCAAGGAAGTGATGCTGGAACGCACCCACATCCCCGAGTCCCCCTGGTGGGTGGTGCAGGCGAATGACAAAAAGAAGGCCCGCCTGAACTGCATTGCACACCTGCTGGAGCAGATGCCCTACACAGAAGTGGCCCGCCACGCCATCACGCTGCCCGAGCGCGAGCGCCACGAGGACTACGTGCGCCAGGACGTGTCTGCCGAATTGCGAGTGCCAGAACGGTTTTGACCTGCCCCCAGTCAACAAAAAAAGGCCTGTAAAGGCCTTTTTTTGTTTGCAGCAGTTGAGTGAATACAGTCAAGCGGCAAAGGCATTTTTCATCATGAAAACTGGCTCACATGCCGTCCGTTGCACACGCTCATGAACCGCGCTGTCCGCCCCGAGAGTCAGGCGCGTCAGCATCTCGATGAAGTGTTGCAGTGGTGGAGTGTTGGCCTGCGGCACCTTGGCAAGATCATCGTAGCGACGCAAGCGCAGAGCCTCATCGGCAAAAGGCTGCGACATGAAGTCCAGCGCCTGCGCAAACGTCATGGCACCGCCCTGCAACTCAAGACTGCGTTTGGAAGCCGGCGACAGCGTGTCCCAGTAGTCAAGCTCAGTGGTGCACAGACAGCGCTTGGCATCCACATGCATGCGAATGGGCTCCAAAACGCCATCAGGCAACAGACCCCGCAAAAACGGAATGGCAATGAACTGGTGCAAATCGTCCTGCCGTTGGTCGTCTTCCGCCTGGCGGTCACGTTCGGCGGCCAGCAGGTGCCCGAGGTCATGCAACAGCGCAGCGACCACCGTGTGGGTGTTCTCGCCGGCCTGCTCGGCCAGGTGGGCGCACTGCAAGGCGTGCTCGAGCTGACTCACGGCCTCTCGTCCGTATTGGCGGCTGCCCCGAACGGTCAACAACCGGGTAATTTCGTCAACGGTCAATGGCATGGTCAAAGCTCCTCACAGTCGCCAACTTCAGGATCAGATCAGGGTTTTGTGAATGCGCGATGACACCATGTCGATCACACTGACCGTGTCCACTGACCCGGTCCACCGCCAGACGCATCTGCGCCCGGATGTGCTCCCCGCTGAGTTCGGGCACGGTGGCGGCCCCACGACGGCGCTCGACCAGCAACCTGTACCTGTTGAGAATGGCGGTTTCCCCACCTGTGACGGCCCCGTACATGCTCAGGCCTCCTGCTGTGTGATGCCCCATCGCCTCAAGCGATCGTGGCTGGGACTCCAGCCAAAGTGCTGCGGTCGCGGCCGCGCCCCTGCCACCGCAGGAACTGGCACGCCGTCGCGCTGGCGGTCTGTCGCCGCGCCAGGAGGCATTGCTGCGCCCCCCGCTCGGTCAACGCGACACAAACTTGAGTCAGCGTCCTCCTAAATAATCCGTTGCAGTTTGGATAAAGCGAGCCGATAGCGGTTCATGCACATTCAACATTCCCAGATCGGGCTGCAGTCGCAGCACACACGCACCCAACTGGAATCCAGCCGCGAGCGGCTGGAAATGTGGGTCGGCAAACGTGGCACCAATGGGCGCGCCCGAGCGCAGGCCACCGCGCCACTGGTGCAGTCTGTGCCCCGACCGCCCGTTGCGCCGCCGCCTGATGTCGCCAAAACCGAGCGGGCAACACAAGGGCGCGAATCGCTGGAGCCGCGCATGCAAACACTGGTGCGCATGATCCAAGCCATCACCGGCATGCCAGTGCGCCTGGGCCATCTGGACGATCTGGCCGACGGCCAGGCACCGGCGGCAGACCTGCCTGTACCCGCCGCACCGGCCGCCGCTGCGCCGGCCAATGCCCCGGCAGGCTGGGGCCTGGTTTACGAGCGCGAGACCACACAGGTGGACACCGAGTCACTGGCCATCGAAGCGCAAGGGCGGGTGGTGACGGCCGACGGAACCGAAATCAGTTTCTCCCTCAAGGTGCAGATGGAGTCCACCCGCATCAGCACCAGCAGCACCAGCCTGCGGGCCGGTGACGCCGTGCTGAAAGACCCGCTGGTGATCCACTTCGACGGGCCGTTGGGCGAGCTGCGAGACAGCCGCTTCACGTTCGACCTCGATGCCGACGGCCGAGCCGATGCGATGCCCTTTGTGGGGCAAGGCAGCGGCTTTCTGGTGCTGGACCGCAATGCCAATGGGAAAGTGGACAACGGACGGGAGTTGTTCGGCGCCATCAGCGGCAATGGGTTTGCAGACCTGGCCGCCTTCGATGACGACCAAAACGGCTGGATCGACGAGGCCGATGCGGTGTTCGAGCGGCTGCAGGTATGGCGCATGGACGGGGCGGGGACCACACGGCTGCAAGGCCTGTCCGAGTCGGGCGTGGGGGCCGTGAGCCTTGGCACGGTGTCCACCGACATGGCCCTGCGCGCCAGTACTACCGGTACACAGCTGGGCCAACTGCGCAGCACCGGGCTGTATCTGAGCCACAGCGGTCAGGCGGGGCTGGTTCAGCAGATCGACCTGGCTGTATAACTCAATAGCTACAAACCCAATACAGGAAAGCGCTAGGTGCCATTTTGACTTACAAATCAGCGTGGTAACGGCAGGCGAACGCCCACCCAGCCTTCCACGGGCAGGCGCTGCTGGTCAAAGTCGCAGGTGCCGCTGTCGGGCACGAGGTTGGTGGGCAACATGCAGGTGGTGCACTTCATCTCGTCGCGGCTCATCACAAACGACAGCTCCGTACACCCTTTGCGCGACCAGCGGAACAAGCCCTTGTCCTCGCCAGGACGCAGCGGGGTCAGGCCGGACGACTTGGGCGAGTCATCGGCCAAGGCGCCCTCCCACTCCCGCCGCTCGCCTTTGCTGCTGACGTGGATCAGGGTGGCGGTGGCATCACCCGTTTTCTCGAGGTACCAGCCAGTGGGCTTGGTGGAGACATGGCGCTTTTCGCACCCCATGAGCGTCAAGGCCACCATGCCCAGCGCCACGCACATGCCCACGCGGTGGGCCAGGGAAAACGGAGCTGTACGGCGCATGGCGATGACCTTTTGATTCACGGTGAACGGATGCAGCGAATGGTAGTCCCAGTTGCGCCGCGCATCACAGCGAGAAGCCGTAGTGCACGGTGATCGGAGCATGGTCCGAGAATTTTGTCGCTTTGAAGATGTCTGCAGACATCGCCGTTTGTGCCAGCGCGGGCGTGGCCAGGTGGTAGTCCAGCCGCCACCCCACGTTGTTGGCATAGGCCTGGCCCCGGTTGCTCCACCACGTGTAGCACTCGGTGGTGGTGTCGGGGTGCAACTGCCGGTATACGTCGCACAGCCCTCCCTCACCCAACACACGGGTCATCCACGCACGCTCTTCGGGCAAAAAGCCACTGTTTTTCTGGTTGCTGCGCCAGTTTTTCAGGTCTTTTTCCTGGTGCGCAATGTTCAGGTCACCGCACAGCACCACCTCACGCTCGGCCTTGAGCTGCATCAGGTGCGGATAGAACACGTCCAAAAACCGGAACTTGGCCGCCTGCCGGTCTTCGCCAGACGAACCACTTGGAAAGTAGGCGCTGAGGATGGACAACTTGCGCCCCGGCTTGTCAAAGCGCAATTCCACGCAACGGCCTTCGGCATCGAACTCGGCACCGTCGAACCCCACCACCACATCGCTGGGCTCGTGGCGGCTGTAGACGCCCACGCCGGAGTACCCCTTCTTTTCAGCCAGCTGGAAATACCCTGGCATGCCGCACAGGGTTTCGAAGCGATCGGCAATGTCAGGGGCCTGGGCCTTGATTTCCTGCACACAAATACAATCAGGCGCTTCTGAGGCCACCCAGTCTTCCAGCCCTTTGCTGGTTGCGGAACGGATGCCGTTGAGGTTGAGGCTGGTCAGTTTGAACAAGGATTTCCCCATGGTGGAACAAAACGGGGCTGCCACACCGGCACAGGCCCCTGCGGACGCGCTGGCACAGGATTTTGTCGCCTTTGCGGTGGCCTCGGGCGTGCTGCGCTTTGGTGAATTCAAAACCAAAGCGGGGCGCATGAGCCCCTACTTTTTCAACGCCGGGCTGTTTGACGACGGGGCCAAACTGGGCCGGCTGGCGCAATTCTATGCACAGCGCATCCTAGCCAGCGGCATGCAGTTCGACATGATTTTCGGCCCCGCCTACAAGGGCATTCCGCTGGGTGCGGCAGTGGCCATCGAGCTGGCGCGCCTGGGGCGCAACGTGCCGTTTGCCTACAACCGCAAGGAAGCCAAAGACCACGGTGAAGGTGGCACCCTGGTGGGCGCGCCGCTCAAAGGCCGGGTACTGATCGTGGATGACGTGATGAGCGCCGGCACGGCGGCACGCGAATCGATTGCACTGATCCGGTCGGCAGGTGCCACGGCCTACGGCGTTGCCATCGCCCTGGACCGCCAGGAAATGGCCACCGGCACCGGTCCAGACGGCCAATTGACGGATTTGCCCCACAGCGCAGTGCAATTTGTGCGCGGGGAACTGGGCCTTCAGGTGTGCGCCATTGCCCGGCTGGGCGATTTGCTGCAGTATTTGAGCAGCGCGCCGACGGACGGCAGCGAGTTGCACAGCCACCACGCCAGGGTGCTGGCCTACCGGGAACGTTACGGGGTCTCAGACCCGGGCTGAGGCCACGGAACACGACCCAGCCAACCGTCATCGCCCAACTCTGCCATGGAAGCACATACACAAGGAGAGGCATTGACCGACACACACCACCGCACCGCAACACCGTCATTGCCCTGCCATTCGGCAGGGCGTCGTGCGTTGAGGCTGTGCGTGTGGGCCCTGGGCATGGCCTGGGGCACCGAGGTTGCAGCGCAAGCGGCCCCGGGAGGACCTGGCATCTATGTGTGTGTGGATGCCAAGGGCAGGCGAATCACCTCTGACCGCCCCATTCCGGAGTGCCTGGACCGGGAGCAGCGTGAACTGTCATCCACAGGGGCCACGCGACGTGTGGTGCCCGCCAGCCTGACTGCCGAGGAGCGGGAGCGGCTGGAAGCCCAGGCACAGCAAGAAGCGGCCGAACGCGCCAAAGCCAACGAAGACCGCCGCCGTGACCGTGCCTTGCTCAGCCGCTACCCCAGCCAGCGCAAACACGATGAGGAGCGCGCCAAACAACTGGCACAGGTGGATGAGGTGATTGCATCCATCCACATTCGCAGCCAGGAGTTGGTACAACAACGCGCAGCCTTGGACATGGAGATGGAGTTTTACAAGGCCACGCCCTCACGTGCCCCGGCATGGCTGCTGCGCCGGCTCGAAGACAACGCCCAGCAAATGGAAGGCCAGAAACGGCTGGTGGCTGACAAGGGACTGGAAAAGCAGCGCATCAACACCCGGTTTGACGAAGAGTTGGCCCATTTGCGCCGGCTCTGGACGCCTTGGGCAGGCCAAGTCAAGTGAGGCCCGCCCGGATGACGCACAGGCCCCTGCGACCCGCGTTCAGCCCAGCTTGGCCTTCAACCGTTCGTTGGCTTGCGCCGGGTTGGCCTTGCCTTTGCTGGCCTTCATGACCTGACCGACCAGGGCGTTGAACGCCTTGTCTTTGCCCGCACGGTATTCCTCCACCGACTTGGCGTTGGCGGCCAACACCTCGTCAATGATGGCGTCGAGCGCGCCGGTGTCGTTCATCTGTTTGAGGCCCTTGGCTTCAATCAAGGCGTCCACCTCACCACCGTCGGTCCACATCGCATCAAACACCTGCTTGCCCGCGTTGTTGGATATGGTGCCGTCGGCAATGCGGCCAATCAGTGCGGCCAGTTGGGTGGCCGACACGGGCAGGTTGCCCATGCCCACATCACCGCTGTTCAATCTCCGGGAAATCTCGCCCATCACCCAGTTGCTGGCCAGTTTGGGTTGGCCGCAGGCTTTGGCCACAGCCTCGAAGTAGGACGCCATGGCTTGGCTTTGGGTCAGCGTGGTGGCGTCGTACTCGGGCAGGCCATAGCTGTCCATGAAGCGTTGTGCCATCACGCGCGGCAACTCGGCCATCTCGGAGCGCACACGCTCCACCCAGTCGCGGCCAATCACCAACGGGGGCAGGTCAGGGTCAGGGAAGTAACGGTAGTCGGCCGCGTCTTCCTTTGTGCGCATGGCACGGGTTTCGCCGGTGTCGGGGTCAAACAGCACGGTGGCCTGCTGAATGGCAAAACCGTCTTCAATCTGCTCGATCTGCCAGCGGATTTCAAAGTCGATGGCCTGCTGCATGAACTTGAACGAGTTCAGGTTCTTGATTTCGCGGCGGGTACCCACAGCGGCACCGGGCTTGCGCACCGACACGTTGGCGTCGCAACGGAAGCTGCCTTCCTGCATATTGCCGTCGCAAATGCCGATCCACGTGACGATTTTGTGCAGTTCTTTGGCGTAGGCCACAGCCTCGGCGCTGGAGCGCATGTCGGGCTCGGTCACGATTTCCAGCAGCGGCGTGCCAGCGCGGTTCAAGTCAATGCCGCTCTGGCCAATGAAGTCTTCGTGCAGGCTTTTGCCCGCGTCTTCTTCCAGGTGGGCTCGTACCAGGCGGACCGACTTCTTCTCGTCGCCCAGGAAGAATTCAACGCTGCCGCCTTGCACCACCGGGATTTCAAGCTGGCTGATCTGGTAGCCCTTGGGCAGGTCTGGGTAAAAGTAGTTTTTGCGGGCAAACACACTCTGCTCGGCCACGTGTGAACCGACGGACAGGCCGAACTGGATGGCGCGCTCGACCGCGCCCTTGTTCATCACCGGCAGGGTGCCGGGCAAGGCCAAGTCCACGGCGCAGGCCTGGGTGTTGGGCTCAGCGCCAAAAGCGGTGGGTGCGCGGCTGAAAATTTTGCTTTGGGTTGAAAGCTGGGCGTGGGTTTCGAAGCCAATGACGACTTCGTAGCCCTGTACCAGAAGGGATTTGGACGGTGTGTTCATGCTGAAAACTCCGCTGGTGCGCGGGTGTGCCAGTCGGTGGCCAACTGGAACTGGTGGGCCGTGCCCAGCAGTTGCGCCTCTTTGAAATAGTTGCCGATGAGCTGCAGGCCCACAGGCATGCCGTGCTCTCCAAAACCGGCAGGAATGCTCATGCCGGGCAAACCCGCCAAGCTGGTGGACAGGGTGTAAATGTCGGCCAGGTAGTTGGCCACAGGGTCCTCGGACTTTTCACCGATGTTCCAGGCCACGGTGGGTGAAACCGGCCCGGCGATCACGTCGCACTGGGTGAAGGCCTGCTGGAAGTCTTGTGCAATCAGGCGACGGATTTTTTGTGCCTGCAGGTAGTAGGCGTCGTAGTAGCCGTGGCTCAGCACATAGGTGCCGATCATGATGCGCTTTTGCACCTCGGGACCAAAGCCTTCGGTGCGCGACTTCTGGTACATGTCGGCCAGGTCGGTGTATTGCCGGGCGCGGTGGCCAAACTTCACGCCGTCAAAGCGGCTGAGGTTGGAGCTGGCCTCGGCGGGGGCAATGATGTAGTACACCGGGATGGACAGCTCGGTGCGCGGCAATGAAATGTCAACCAGCGTGGCGCCCAGTTTTTCGAACTCAGCCAGCGCCGCGCGCAAAGCAGCCTGCACGCCGGGTGCACAACCCTCGCCAAAAAACTCTTTCGGCAAGCCAATGCGGAGACCTTTCAGGCTTTTTTGGCCTCCAGCGCTTGACTCCATTGAATTGTTTGCTATGCCTGTTTGGGCCAGCAACCCGGCAGCAAAGTCTTCAGCGGGGCGGTCGAGCGAGGTGGAGTCGCGATCGAGGTCGGGCCCGGCCATGGCCGACAGCAGCAGCGCGCAGTCCAGCGCGCTGCGAGCCATGGGACCGGCCTGGTCCAGGCTGGAGGCAAAGGCCACCATGCCGTAACGCGAACAGCGGCCGTAGGTGGGCTTGATGCCGGTGATGCCGGTCAGGCTGGCGGGCTGGCGGATGGAGCCACCGGTGTCGGTACCTGTGGCAGCGGGCACCAAGCGGGCGGCGACAGCTGCCGCAGAACCGCCGGACGAACCGCCCGGAATGCGTTCAGGGTCCCACGGGTTGCGCGCAGGGCCATAGGCCGAGTTGTCGTTGCCCGAGCCCATGGCGAATTCGTCGCAATTGAGCTTGCCCAGGTTGACCATGCCGGCGGTTGCCAGTTTGGCCACCACGGTGGCATCGAAGGGGCTGCGGTAGTTTTCGAGGATTTTCGAGCCGGCGGTGGTGGGCAGGTCGCGGGTCACGAAGATGTCTTTGTGAGCCAGCGGCACGCCCAACAGGGGGCTGCGTTCGCCTGCGGCCAAACGAGCGTCGGCTGCTTTGGCCTGCGCCATCGCAGCTTCGTCGTTGAAAGCCAGGTAAGCGCCCAAGTGGCTGTGCTGCCGGGCGCGGGCCAACAGGTGCTGGGTGACTTCGGTGCTGGACACGTCCCGGGTGGCCAGCTTGGCGGCCAGTTCGGCCACGCCGAGTTGATGCAGTTGTGGGGTACTCATGGAATCACTCACTCTATGACCTTGGGCACCAGGAACAGACCCCGCTCAACGGCTGGGGCACTTTGCTGGTTTGCCTCACGCTGATTGGGCTCGCTGGCCACGTCGTCGCGCAGGCGCAGGGCCACGGTGTCGATGACGGCGGTGGGGTGGGCCAGGGGCTCCACGCCGGTGGTGTCCACCGCGTTCATCTGACCGACGATGTCAAAAAAACCGTTGAGTTGGGTCAGCATGCGCGCACTGTGCGCGGCATCCATCTCCAAGCGGGCCAAAGTGGCGATCCGCGCAATGTCTTGGGGGGTGAGGGCCATGGGAAATCGGGCAAAAATAGCAGCAGAAGGGGGCCGAACCTTGCACAAAACCGGGAGTTCTGCAAGGGGGCTGCGGTATTATCGACCGTTTGGCAACAGCGCTCGCCGCGCAAGCCCCCCAATTTGACACCGGCAGTGCCCATGCCCCTTGCGTAGGGCACGCTTTTATGGACTTTGACAGTCATGTTTGAATCTCTCCGTCGGCACTTTTCGACCGACCTCGCCATCGACCTGGGCACCGCCAACACCCTGATCTACGTTCGTGGCAAGGGCATTGTTCTCGATGAACCTTCTGTGGTGTCCATCCGCCACGAAGGCGGTCCACAAGGCAAAAAAACCATCCAGGCCGTCGGCAAAGAAGCCAAAGCCATGCTCGGCAAGGTGCCTGGCAACATCGAAGCCATCCGCCCCATGAAAGACGGCGTGATTGCCGACTTCACGGTCACTGAGCAAATGCTCAAACAGTTCATCAAGATGGTGCACCCCCGCTCGGCGTTCAAACCGAGCCCGCGCATCATCATTTGTGTGCCGTGTGGCTCCACCCAGGTGGAACGTCGCGCCATCCGCGAATCTGCGCTGGGCGCAGGCGCCTCTGAGGTGTATCTGATCGAAGAACCCATGGCCGCAGCCATCGGAGCGGGCCTGCCCGTGAGCGATGCCAGTGGTTCCATGGTGGTGGACATCGGCGGTGGCACCACCGAAGTGGGTGTCATTTCCCTGGGCGGCATGGTCTACAAAGGCAGTGTGCGCGTGGGCGGTGACCGCTTTGACGACGCCATCATCAACTACATCCGCCGCAACTACGGCATGTTGATTGGCGAGCCCACTGCCGAAGCAATCAAGAAAAACATCGGCTCGGCCTTCCCCGGCTCCGAAGTGAAGGAAATGGAAGTCAAGGGCCGCAACCTGTCGGAAGGCGTGCCGCGCAGCTTCACCATTTCCAGCAACGAAATCCTGGAAGCCCTCACTGACCCGCTGAACAACATCGTGTCGGCCGTGAAAACCGCGCTGGAACACACCCCACCTGAACTGGGTGCTGACATTGCCGAGCGCGGCATGATGCTGACCGGTGGCGGAGCCCTCCTGCGTGACTTGGACCGCCTGCTGGCTGAAGAAACCGGCCTGCCTGTGCTGGTGGCCGAAGAGCCGCTGACCTGTGTGGTGCGTGGCTGTGGCATGGCGCTGGAGCGCATGGAGCGCTTGGGCACCATCTTCACGTCGGAGTAAGCCTAATGAACGCCCACACACCCGGTTGCCAGTCCTGCCGGGCGGGGCTGGTCGGGTCGGGCACGCCAACGCGGTGCCACAGGCACTGCGCTGTCATTTGAGCGCAAATAGCCCATGCCTTTAGGCACACTGGATCGCACACCGCCCCCCTTTTTCAAGCAGGGGCCCTCAGCGCTGTCAAAGCTCGCGTTCTTCAGCGCGCTGGCATTGTTCCTCATGGTGGCTGATGTGAGGTTTTCACTGGTCAAGCCACTGCGTTCGGCTGTGGCCGCCGTGTTGTACCCGGCGCAATGGCTGGTCCAGCAGCCAGTACTCGGATTCCGTCAGATCGAACGGCACTTTGCTGACCTGGAAGATGCACAGGACAAGGCGCACAACAGCCAGGCAGCATTGACCGCATTGGCGGCACGCGCAGGCCAGGTTGAGCAACTGACACTTGAAAACAACCGCCTTCGTGCGCTGCTGGAACTCAGCACCCGACCCGATACGCAGGGCCTGGCTGCACAGGTTCTGTACGACGCAGCAGACCCATACACCCGAAAAGTGATCATTGACCGCGGCAGCGTGCAGGGCGTTAAGGCCGGCTCGCCAGTCCTCGACGAAAGCGGCGTGGTTGGCCAGGTGACGCGGGTACACCCGCTGGTGTCAGAGGTCACGCTCCTCACCGACCGCGACCAGGCCATTCCCGTGATGAACACCCGCACGGGTGTGCGCAGTGTGGCCTACGGCCAGTCAGGGGCCAGCGGCACCGAACTCGAACTGCGATTCATGGCTGGCAACGCCGACGTTCAGGAGGGCGACATGCTGAGCACCAGTGGTGTGGACGGCGTGTATCCCGCCGGGCTGGCCGTGGCTCGAGTGACGCACGTGGAGCGGCGTGCGGAATCGGCTTTTGCCCGCGTGCTGTGCACGCCGATGGCGCAGTTGGCCAGCACCAGCCATGTGCTGGTGTTGCCGCCCAGCACCGCGCAGCAACCCGCCATGCCTGCCGAGGACGTGGCACGCCCGCCCTCGGGCAACAGGCTGCACCCGCGTGAACGCTGAGCACACCCCGCACCGGAGTTCGACGCCATGATCATGCGCCCCGGCCAACCCTTGTTGCTGCCAGCCAGCCCCCTGTTCATCTGGGGAAGCCTGTTGGTGGCATTGCTCATCAACATGCTGGTCAACATGGCCTTCCTGGGCCGTGCACCGTGGGGGCCGGACGTGCTGGCGCTCACGCTGGTGTTCTGGAGCGTTCACCAGCCGCAACGCGTGAGCGTGGGGGCAGCCTTCGTATTCGGGCTTGCCATGGATGTGCACCACACCGCCCTGCTCGGCCAACATGCGCTCGCCTACACGGTGCTGGGATTCATGGCCGTGTCCATACACCGGCGGCTGCTGTGGTTCCCAGTGCCAACGCAGGCAGTGCATGTGCTCCCAATCTTTGTGGTGGCTCAGTTGCTCGTGATGGCGGTGCGACTGTTGTCCGGTGACGGCTTCGCCGGGTGGCCAGTGCTGGTGGCTCCCCTGCTGACCGCTGCGTTGTGGCCTGTGGCCAGCCTGCTGCTGCTGGCGCCTCAGCGGCGGGCGCACGACCCCGATGACAACCGCCCCCTGTGACCACCCGCCGCCATGACAGCGCTGCGAGACGTTGAAGCCGATCTGTCCCGGTTCCGCACCCGTGGACTGGTGGCGCTTCTGGGGGTTCTTCTGGCCTTCGGGCTGGTGGGTGCACGCGCCGTCTACCTGCAGGTGATGCGCCACGACGACCTGAAAGCCCAAGCTGAAAGCAACCGCACAGCGGTGTTGCCCATCGTTCCTCACCGGGGTCTGATCCTGGACCGCAACGGCATTGCGCTGGCCACCAACTACTCGGCCTACACACTGGAGATCACGCCGTCGCGGGTGACCGACGTTGAGACTGTGATTGACGAACTGTCAGGTTTGATCGACATCCAGTTGCGCGACCGTCGGCGCTTCAAGCGCCTGAGGGAAGAGTCACGCAACTTTGACTCCTTGCCCATACGCACACGTTTGAGTGACGAGGAGGTGGCCCGATTCACGGCGCACCGATACCGATTTCCGGGCGTGGAAATCAAGGCCCGCCTGTTCCGTCAGTACCCATACGGCGAGACAGCCAGCCACGTGGTGGGTTACATCGGCCGCATCAACCTCGCCGAAAAAACGCAGATGGAGGACTGGGAGGACGAAGACCAGGCCAACTACCGAGGGACGGAGTACATCGGCAAACTGGGCATTGAGCAAAGCTTCGAGCGAGAGTTGCACGGACTCACGGGCTTCGACCAGATCGAAACATCGGCTGGCGGGCGCGCTGTTCGCACGCTGGCCCGCACCCCTGCCACACCGGGCAACACTGTGGTGCTGACCCTGGACATCAAGTTGCAGAAGTTGGTGGAAGACATGTTCGGGGAGCGCCGTGGCGCGTTGGTGGCCCTGGATCCGCGCACCGGCGAAGTATTGGCGTTCGTGAGCAAACCCACGTTCGACCCCAACCTGTTTGTGGATGGCATCGATGTCGAGAACTGGAAGATGCTGAACGAATCCATCGACAAGCCCCTGCTCAATCGGGCGCTGCGGGGAACCTACCCGCCGGGCTCCACATACAAACCGTTCATGGCGCTGGCGGCCTTGACCACGGGCAAGCGGTCGGCGGGCACGATCATCAACGACCCAGGCTACTGGATGTTTGGCAATCACAAATTCCGCAGCCACGGAGACGAAGGCCTCGGCGGCGTGGACATGTACCGCAGCATCGTCAAGTCCAGCAACACCTACTACTACTCGCTGGCAAACGAATTGGGTGTCGATGCCATCCATGACTTCATGGCGCCCCTGGGTTTTGGGCAAATCACTGGCATTGACCTCAAAGGGGAAGTGCGGGGTGTGCTGCCCAACCAGGCGTGGAAGCGCAGAACCTACAAACGCCCCGAGCAGCAGCGTTGGTACGCAGGTGAAACGATCTCTCTCGGCATTGGGCAGGGTTACAACAGCTTCACCATGTTGCAGCTCGCACAAGCCACGGCTGTGGTGGCGAACAAAGGCATCAAGGTTCGCCCACACCTGGGCCTGGCGACGGAAGACGCCGTCACGCGCCAGCGTCAGGCCTTGCCGCTGCCGGAACCGGTGAATCTGGGACTTGACCCAGCCCATGTCGATGTCGTGACACGTGCCATGGTCGGCGTGACCACCGAAGGCACCTCCACCCGTGTGTTTGCCGGGGCACCCTACAGCAGTGGGGGCAAAACCGGCACCGCCCAGGCGGTGACCATTGGCCAGAAAGACAAATACGACGCGCGGAAGATGGAAGAGCACCAGCGCGACCACTCCCTGTACACGGCATTCGCGCCTGCCAACGAGCCCAGGGTGGCGCTGGCCATCGTGGTTGAGAACTCTGGTTTCGGTGCTGCCCACGCGGCACCGATTGCGCGCAGGGTGTTCGACTATGTGCTGCTGGACCAATACCCCAGCGAAGACGACCTTGCTGCGGTACAAAAAGGCATGGCCTCAGCGCCCATTGGCAAGCCCCGCAAAGCCAGTGAAATGCCCTGGCCCGCCACAGACGCACCGGCAAAGTAACGGCTACAACAGCGGCTGATCAGGTGGTCAGGCGTAGGCGCTCCAGCCTGTTTTGAGCAACAGCGCGCCCACCACCAGCATGAAGAACACACGGACAAACCCGGCACCGTGTTTCAAGGCCAAGCGAGTGCCCAGCAGACTGCCAAGCACATTGGCCACAGCGGTCACCGCCACCACATGCCACCACACGTGGCCCGTCCATGCAAACAAAGACAAGGCGGCCAAGTTTGATGCGGTGTTGAGCAGTTTGGCAGACGCGCTGGCGTGCAGGAAGTCGTAGCCCAGCCAGCGGACCAGCAAAAACACAAAAAAACTGCCGGTGCCGGGCCCGAAGAAACCGTCATAAAACCCCACCACCAAACCCAGCACGCCGACCGCGCCGATTTCGGCCACCCCATGTAGCCGTGGCTTGTGGTACTGACCAAGGTCTTTTCGCCACAGGGTGTACAGGAAGACGGCCAGTAACACCACGGGCAAGATCCTGCGCAAAAAATCGGGTGAGACCCGCGTGACCAGCCACGCCCCGGCAAACGAGCCCGCCAGCGCCAGCACGGCACCGGCAGCGAGCGGACCCCAGCGCAGTTGTACCCGGCGGGTGTAAGACCAAGTGGCAGCTGCAGTGCCCCAGACGGACGAGCCCTTGTTCACACCCAGCAAAGTGGCTGGTACAGCGGTGGGGTAGACCGCAAACAGGGCCGGCAGCAGGATCAGGCCGCCGCCCCCGACGATGGCATCGACAAAACCAGCCAGCAACGAGGCCACTGCAACGAGAAAAATGTCCATGGGCGGCATTGTGGGCGCGTTCGAAACGCCCATAAAAAACGCCGGCTGGGCCGGCGTTTGAAAATCGCGTCTTGGCGCGCTGCAAATTGTGTTGTTGGCTTGGGTTGTCTCCTCGGCCTTGCAGTGCTGGCCCTCGGTTATTGCCCGGCGGTACCTGCATTGCTGTCACCCAATAATGTAGCTCCGCGCTCGGAGTTGGTGCACTGGGACTAACCCTTGAAACTGGCACAGAACATGCTGCGCACTGCGGCATTGCGTGGCACTGCACCTCCATAGGGCAATTCGGCCATGCCGGGTCTTCAACCGTCGCTGGGAAACTGCATGACCGCCTCTGAAATGATTGCCACCGCAGCGCACCTTCACGTGGCCATGCGCCGCAAGATGGGCCGTGTCACCGACGTGGAATGGATGGCCACCAACCCGGCATACGCACTGGCCATGACAGAACTCGCCAGACAACATGCCACCGACCAACAAGACGACGACCTCCTGAAATGGTCCAACAAATTATCGAAAGCCTGGGCTGACAAAACGCCGACAGCAGCCACTGTCAGGCCCTCAGTGCCCAGCCAACCCAGCCCTGCAGCCACCGAGCGTTACGTGGTGGGGCTGCGCTGCTGAGCGGGCAATACGTCGTCAGTCACCGCGCATCAACCACCGCGCTGCCTTCTCGGCCATCATGAGCGTAGGGCTGTTCGTGTTGCCGCTGGTGATGGTGGGCATGGCGCCCGCATCCACCACCCTCAGGCCGTCCACACGCCCGCCTTTGCCGTCGAGCACGCGCAGGTGAGAGTCGAGCACCGCCATCGGGTCCCCAGCGCGGCCCATCGCCGTGGTACCGGTGGGGTGGAAGATGGTGGTGGCGATGTCACCCGCCAAGCGCACCAGTTCATCATCGGTCTGGTACTGGCTGCCGGGCTTGTACTCCTGCGGCTGGTAAGGTGCCAATGCAGGTTGAGCCACGATGCGCCGCGTCAGGCGCAGGCTGTCGACCGCCACTTGCTGGTCCTCGGCGGTGGCCAGGTAGTTGGGCGCGATGGCCGGTGCGTCTTCCGGGTTCGGACTCTTGATGTGAACCGTCCCCCGACTGGTGGGGTTGAGGTTGCAGACACTGGCCGTGAACGCCGGAAACGGGTGCAAGGGCTCACCAAATGCATCCAGACTCAGCGGCTGAACGTGGTACTCCACGTTGGGGTGCGTTTGCCCGGGGTCGCTGCGAGTGAAGGCCCCGAGCTGGCTCGGGGCCATGCTCATCGGACCGGACCGCTTGAGCGCGTACTCCAGGCCGATCTGGGCCTTGCCCCACCAAGAATTGGCCAGCGTGTTGAGGGTCTTCACCCCCTGAACCTTGTAAACAGAGCGGATTTGCAGGTGGTCCTGCAGGTTGGCCCCAACCCCGGGCAGATCGACCTTCACGGGAATGCCGTGTCGGTGCAACACCTCCGCAGGCCCAATGCCGGACAGCTGGAGCAAATGCGGGCTGCCGATGGCCCCGGCACTCAGCACCACCTCCTTGCGGGCTTGCGCGAACAGCATTTCCTGCCCTGTCCAGACTTCCACGCCGGTGCAGCGCTGGCTGCCGTCGGGCTGAGTCTCGAGCACCAGACGCCGCACCTGCGCAGAGGTCCACATCTCGAAGTTCGGACGGCCGTAGCACTTGGGCCGCAAAAACGCCTTGGCGGTGTTCCATCGCCAACCGTCTTTCTGGTTGACCTCAAAGTAACCCACGCCCTCGTTGTTTCCGGCGTTGAAGTCACTGGTCGCGGGAATGCCCGCCTGCTGGGCAGCCTGGGCAAACGCGTCCAGCACATCCCAGCGCAAGCGCTGTTTTTCCACCCGCCATTCGCCACCCGCCTGGCGATGCCGCAGCACCTTGCCGTACACGCTCTCGTCCCCTTCCAAGACAGGTGATGCCACGCCCTTGGCGCCGTGGCTGTTGTTGGCACCGAGATGGTGGTCTTCATGCAACTTGAAGTAGGGCAAGCTCTGGTCCCAGGCCCACTCGGGCTCACCGGTGATGTGAGCCCAGCGGTCGTAGTCACGGGCCTGGCCACGCATGTAGATCATGCCGTTGATGCTGGAACAGCCCCCCAGTGTCTTGCCACGCGGGTAACGCAGCTGGCGGCCATTGAGCCCGGCATCGGGCTCTGTCTGGTACAGCCAGTCGGTACGGGGGTTGCCGATGCAGTACAGGTAACCGACAGGAATGTGGATCCAGTGGTAATCGTCCTTGCGGCCCGCCTCGATCAACAGGACCCGTCGGGAGGCATCCGACGACAGGCGATTGGCCAACAGGCAACCGGCAGTGCCGGCGCCCACGATGATGGTGTCAAAGTTGAGGTCTTGCATGGTGAGCGCCGATTAAAGCTCAAGTGCAAGCGCCTGTCGGCAGCCCCCATTCAGAGGGAAACCCATTTTCAATGAAAAATTGGCATCTGCCGCTTTTACATCAACGGAAGTTCACTATTTTTTTCATTTCAAAGCACGCTCATGCAGCGTTGGGCACGATCTGAGCCACAGGCTCAGGCGCCAGCAGACTGCCGTTGCGCAAGCCGCGCACAGTGGCCAGACACAAACCAAAAACCACCAGAGACGTGAGCGCCAGCAGCAGGGTGCCAGCCAGCTGCAGGCCTGACGAGCCCACCTGCCCAGCCAGCTTGAGCGTGAGCGTGGTGAAAGCAGCCAACGGGAAAGAAGTGGCCCAGAAGGTCAGCGAGAAGGGCTGGGTCACGGCTTGCTTGGCCACACTGCCGGCCCACAGCACAAAGAACACGGCCATGCCCCAGAACGCGGCGACCACCGACACGGGTGCCTGGGCTTGCAGCAGCACCAAACCCATGACCGAAGGCGGCGCAATGGTGATGAACCACGTGGGCATGATGCGCTCGGGCAGCGGCCCCTGTGCGGCGCGGCGAACCAGCAGCAACACCAGCACCACAGGCCACAGCAGCAACCCGATACCGAATTGAGCCATCGACCACACCGTGTGGCCCAAGGTCAGGCCGGCCAAAGGGGCGACCACGTTGCCCACCACCGGGATCAACAGCACGGGCGTGACGAGAGGCCAAAAGGGTGGCGGAGACGGCGCAGGTTTGGGGTTGCTCGGAGATACCAACGCACCGTCGATCAGCCCTTGCAGGCCTGCCGGGGCCGAAGCCGGAGCGGGAGGCAGAGGCAACGCCACCAGCCAGCGCTTGAGCACCCAGACCGTGGCCCACAACTGACCCAGAGCACCCGCCCACCACAGCACATCGACCCACAGACCGACAACGCCCAGGGCAGCCACTTCGGTGGCCAAGAGCAGGGTGGCCACGGGCAGCGCGGCCACGAAGCCATGCCGCACGGGGTGCCGCAAATCTTCTGCCAAAGCGCCCGGGTAGCGATTGGCCCGGACCACCGACAACACCAGCAACCCCAGGAACACCAATGCCGCGACTGCGCCGATGACCAGCGAAGCGCCAGTGGCTGATTCACCCAGAGCGGGCCCCGCACTGAGCCAGGCGAGGGCCAGGCCACCGAGGCCCATGACCACCGAGAACCAGCCCGGCATGAGGAACTTGAGGGGGGTGGCGTTCATGTGGGCCTTCAGGCTTGGGTGCTGCAGCTGAGTTTGCTTTCGGGCACACCCAGACGCTTGAGGATGATGGCCATGGGACAGAAATTGGTCAGGCCAAACTGGAACAGGTTCACGCCAACGAAGGCGGTGAAGGCCAGAAACCAGCTGTTCACAAACAAGGGGCTGGCTTCCACGCCCAGTGCCAGAGACACCATGATGAACAAGCCGGCAAACACTCGGATGTAACGTTCCACAGTCATTTTCAAACTCCTAAAAAATTAGCAAACAATCAAACGGAGGCGTGCGCGCGACGGTAAATCGCGTAATAAAGCACCGGGATCACGATCAGCGTGAGCAGGGTGGACACGGCAATGCCAAAAATCAGCGACACGGCCAGTCCGTTGAAGATGGGGTCGTCCAGAATGAAGAACGCACCCATCATGGCGGCGAGCGCTGTGAGCGCGATGGGCTGTGCGCGCACTGCAGCCGACTGCACCACGGCCTCGGCAAACGGCACGCCCCGTGCAGTTTCGAGTTCAATGAAGTCCACCAGCAAGATGGAGTTGCGAACAATGATCCCTGCCAGTGCAATCATCCCGATCATGCTGGTGGCCGTGAACTGCGAGCCCAACAGCGCATGCCCTGGCATCACCCCAATGATGGTGAGTGGAATGGGGGCCATGATGACCAAGGGGGTCACATAGCTCTTGAACTGCGCCACCACCAGCAGGTAAATCAGCACCAGACCCACCCCATAGGCTGCCCCCATGTCGCGGAAGGTTTCATAGGTGATCTGCCATTCGCCATCCCACTTCACCGCGTATTGGCGATAGGGGTCCGACGGCTGGCGAATCCAGTATTCGCCCACCGTTCCGGTGTCCTTCAGGGCTGCGCCCTGCAATCGCGTACGGATGTCGAAAAGTCCGTACAGCGGCGAGTCGAGCTTGCCCGCCATGTCACCAAACACGTAGGTCACAGGCATCAGGTCTTTGGTCATGCGGGGCGTGTCGATCAGCCCGCGCTCCACATGCACCAGCTCTGACAGCGGCACCATCTTCCCGTTGGCGGCCTTCAGAGGCAGGGCCAACACAGCGTCCAGCCCCACCTGCATCTCGCGCGGCAGCTGCAGGCGCACGGGTACCGCATGTTTGGAAAAGCCGTCGTGCAGGTAAGTGGCATCTGCCCCCGACAGCGCGGTGTAAACCACCTGAGAGATGGCGGCCACGGGAATGCCCAACGACTCAGCCCGTACCCGGTTGATGCGCAGGAAGGCGCGCGGCGCACCTTCTTTCAGGCTGGTGTCCACGCCCACAATGTCGGGCGTGGCGGCGTAGGCCTGTGCGATGTTGCGCGCCAGCTCGGCGCGACCCTCTTCAGTAGGGCCGTACACCTCGGCGACGATGGGTGACATGACGGGCGGACCTGGCGGCACTTCCACCACCTTCACCCGTGCGCCATGGGCCTGGGCAATGCGCTCCAGTTCGGGACGCAGGCGCTGGGCGATGGCGTGGCTCTGGTCCTGGCGGTGGTGTTTGTCCACCAGGTTCACCTGCAGGTCGCCGCTTTCCATGTCGGCGCGCAGGTAGTACTGGCGCACCAACCCGTTGAAGGTGATGGGGCTGGCCGTGCCGGCGTAGCCCTGTATGTCGCGCACCTCAGGCGCCTGTGCCAGGTAGCCCGCCATGTCTTGCAAGGCCGCAGCGGTGCCCTCCAGCGGCGTACCCGGCGGCATGTCCACCACCACCTGGAACTCGCTCTTGTTGTCGAACGGCAGCATTTTCAGCACCACGGCCTGCACCAGCGTCAGGCCGACAGACAGCAGCAGGGCCACGATGATCCCCCCCAGCAGCATCCAGCGCTTTGCCGCGCTGGCCAGCAGGGGCGTGAGCGTGCGGGCAAAGAACGACTGCAAACCGCTGGTGATCTTGCCGGGGCCATGGGCAGCGTGACCCGCGCCGGTTTGCGTGAGCTTCAGCGCCAGCCAAGGCGTGACGGTGAAGGCAATGCCCAGCGACAAGGCCATGCCCATGCTCGAATTGATGGGGATAGGGCTCATGTAAGGGCCCATCAGCCCACTGACGAAGGCCATGGGCAGCAAGGCTGCAATAACGGTCAGCGTGGCGAGAATGGTGGGCCCACCCACCTCATCCACCGCACGCGGGATGATGGTGGCCAACGGCACTTCGGGTGTGAGCAGGCGGTGGCGGTGGATGTTTTCAACCACCACGATGGCATCGTCCACCAAAATGCCGATGGAAAAGATCAGCGCGAACAGGCTGACCCTGTTCAGGGTAAAGCCCCAGGCCCACGACGCGAACAACGTGGCCGTGAGCGTGAGGATGACCGCACCGCCCACGATGATGGCCTCACGCTTGCCCAGCGCAAACCCGACGAGGATGATGACGCTGGCCGTGGCAAAGGCCAGCTTCTGAATGAGCTTGTTGGCCTTTTCTGCTGCCGTTTCGCCGTAGTCGCGGGCCACCGTGACCTGCACGCCCTCGGGGATGACGGTGTTGTGCAGCTCGTTCAGGCGCTGGCGAGCGGCGCGGGCGACGTCCACGGCGTTTTCACCGGCTTTTTTGGTCACCGTCAGGGTGACGGCGGGGTACACCTGTCCGGCCTGTGCACCCACTGCCTGGCTGCTGTCCAGGCCCGCGTCCATGGCCACCCCAGGGGTGAACCACACGTAACGCTGGGGCAGTTGTGCGCCCGCTTCAACCCGCACCACCTCGCGCAGGTACACGGGGCGGCCCTGGCTCACGGCGACCACAATGTCGCCCACCTCTTCGGCATTGCGCAGGAATTCACCCGTTTCCACGGTCAACATCCCTGGCGCTCCCGGTGTGCGGTCGGCCACGGTGCCCGAGGGCAGGCCCAGGTTGGCCGATGCGATGGCTTGCTGCAGCTGCTGCACGCTCACACCTCGCTCACGCAGGCGGCTGGGTTCCAGCCACACCTGAACCGCCCGGCCGGGCCCACCGATGGTCTGCACCTCGCGCGTGCCTTTGACGCGCTTGAGCTCGACTTCCACACTTCGGGCGATGCGCTCGAGGTCAAGAGCGGGCTCGCCGGTTTTGCTCCACAGGGTCACCGCCATCACGGGCACGTCATCAATACCCTTGGGTTTGACGATCGGTTCCATCACACCCAGGCCGCTGGGCAGCCAGTCTTTGTTGCCATCGAGCACGTCGTAAAGCCGAACCAAGGCCTCAGTGCGTGGCACCCCCACCTGAAACTGCACCGTGAGCACGGCAACCCCAGGGCGCGACACGGAGTAGGTGTGTTCAATGCCCTGAATTTGCGACAACACCTGCTCCGCAGGACCTGTGACCATTTTTTCCACATCGGCGCTTGACGCACCTGGGAACGGGATGAGCACGTTGGCCATCGTCACGTTGATTTGCGGCTCTTCCTCGCGTGGAGTGACCAGCACTGCGAACAGACCCATCAGCATGGCCACGATGGCCAGCAGCGGTGTGATGGCGTTGGACTGGAAGGCTCGGGCCATGCGGCCAGAAAAGCCGAGCAACTCGGGCTCGGCGTGGTTGTCAACAGGCTTCGGGGTGGATGGGTGATCGCTCATGGGGCACTCGTGGCGGTGGGCGATCAGGGTTGGACGGTGGCGCCCACACGGGCACCATTGAGCCCGGCCCGCACGGGGTCCAGGGCCACACGCTCGTTGCCGTTCAGGCCGGACAGCACCTCGTAACCCGCTGCGCCGTGGCTGGTGCCCAGACGCAAGGCTCGCAGCACGAAGGCACCTGAGCCCGGTTTGGCATCACCCTCCCGGGCAACGTACACAGCCGTCAGCTCGCCACGCCGGAACACGGCCTGGGCGGGCACCGTCAGGCGCTGGGCCTGCGAGGCCACGAAACGCACCTGCACTTGCTGGCCGGGCACCAGGCCTGCTGCATCGGCAGGCGCCAGGTCCAGGCGCCACTCCACCGTTTGCGACACTGGATCGGCCGCAGGCAGCGAAGTGCGGCTCACGGGAGCCACCCAGCGCCCATCGGGCAACCTGACCTCGACTGCCTGCGCTTTGGCGGCCAGCAACTGGCGCGAGGCGGGCACATGCACCACGGCCCTGATGGGCTGCGGTGCGTACACAGTGAGCACAGGGCTGCCAGGCATCGCCAGGTCACCCGCTTCGGCCTGGGTGGACAACACCCAGCCGTCGTAAGGTGCGGTCAGCCGGGTATGGCCCTGAGCCACCTGCGACTGAGTTTTGCCTGCCTCTGCACCGCTGGCACCGGCCTGGGCTGCCTTGTATTGGGCCTGCGCTGTGTCGAGCGCCGACTTGCTGACAAAGCCTTGGGCCAGCAATTCCCGGGTGCGTTCGTATTGGGCGCGGGCGTTGGTCAACTGCGCATCGGCCTGCGCCACCTGTGCCTGTGCCTGTGACACACCGGCCTGCGTCATGCGGTCGTCTATGGTGGCCAACACCTGGCCTGCGCGCACGCGGTCACCGGCCTTGACCTGCAAGGAAGCAATGCGACCGCTGGCTTGGGCTGACAGGGTGCTCTGGCGCACTGCCTGCAAACTGCCATCGAGTTCCACTCCCTGGCCCACCGCGCGCGGTGCCACCAGCGCCACCGGCACCTCTTGAGAAGCGGTCTGAGCACGCACCACCGCAGGTTGCGCGCCCCACAGTGCGGCGACACACAGTGCAGCCGCAGCCAGCGACAGCGCTCGGCGATGCATCAAGACAGAGGGGGCAGACTGAAACATGGGCAAACCTCAACAAAGGAGCGTCGATTATAGCCATATACCCCATGGGGTATATGGCTTAAGGCCTTTTCCCCTGAAGCACCAGGGGTTTGGCACCACCCGAGGTGTTATCAGGCAAATAGCTAAGAAATCAATACTAACAAGCGCCAGAGCCCATTTTTATTCATTAAAAGGGACTCTGCGTGCCACGGCGCACAACAATTCGTAGCTGATGGTGCCCGCAGCCTGAGCCACTTCATCCACTGGCAACACAGCACCGGAAGCACTGCAGCCCCACAACACAACTTCGGCCCCTATGCTCGCGGCCTCACTCCCCCGCTGCGCCAGTGCGGCATCCACGGGCCCGAGGTCCACGGTCAACATATCCATGCTGACCCGCCCCACCAGGCGGGTTCGCACACCGCTGACCAGGACAGGGGCACCGGCCTCCAGCGTTCCCGGCGCGTGGCGTGGGTAGCCATCGGCATAGCCACAGGCCACCACACCGATGCGCATGCTGGTGTGCGCGGTGAAAGTGGAGCCATATCCCACGGTGTCACCCGCTTCCACCTGTTGGACAGCGATGAGACGGCTGGACAGTGTCATGGCCGGGCGCAGCCCCCAGTTGGCACTGGTGTGTGCGGGGTGGTCCGGTGCGCTGCCATACACGGCAATGCCGGGGCGCACCCAATCGGCAGACAAGCGCTCCGCAGCGTTCAGCACCCGCTGGGCATGACGCAGGGTGGCGGCGCTGTTGCACAGACTCCGCTCCCCGGGCAGGTCCTGGGTGGCCTGAACAAAGGCGTGTACCTGATGTGCAATGCCGTCGCCACCGCCCCGTTCAGCGTCGGCATCGCTGAAGTGGGTCATGAGTGAGATTTCCTCCACCTGCGGTAACGCAGCCAGGCGGTTCCAAGCGGCGCGAAAGGGAGCCGGTTTGAATCCGAGACGGTTCATGCCCGAGTTCATTTTCAGGAACACGCGGTGTGGCACCTGAGTCTTGTGGGTGGCCAACATGTCGATCTGTTCATCGCAGTGCACCACATGCCACAGGCCCAGTCGGGAACAGAGTTCAAGGTCGCGTTGTTCAAACGCCCCTTCCAGCAACAGGACCGGCCCACGCCAGCCCAGGTCTCTCACCCGCTGCGCTTCATCCAGGTCGAGCAGGGCAAATCCATCGGCCGCTCGCAGAGCATCGAACACCCGTTCGATACCGTGACCGTAGGCATTCGCCTTGACCACCGCCCACACACGCGCATCGGGGGCGGCAGCACGTGCACGCTGCAGGTTGTGGGATAGGGCGTCGCTGTGGACTGTGGCTTGAATGGGTCTTGGCATGGGGCGGCAGTGTGCCAGAGGGGTTTTGTCACATGCAACGGTTATGGACGTCCATCAGTGCTTTTCTGCTGGCAGCACGGTTGCTGATATAAAGGCGGGCCACCAGCGCCCCAAGCGGGTGGCGCAAGCGTCGACGGCATCTTTTACAACGCCGGTCCACGCAGAACGCGAATGCCATGGAAGTCTTCAACGCCCTGCTACCCATTTTCACGGAATACGGCTATTTGGCCGTGTTTGTCATGCTGCTGATCTGCGGCTTCGGCGTTCCGATTCCCGAGGACGTGACACTGGTAACCGGCGGCGTGATCGCCGGGCTGGGGTACGCCGACGTGAACACCATGTTTGTAGTGGGCATGGCTGGCGTCATCATTGGCGACGGACTGGTGTTCAGCATTGGCCGGTTCAAAGGTCTGAGCGTGATGCAACTGAAACCGGTGCAACGCATCATCACACCGGAACGCTTTCACTCCGCGCAGGAAGCGTTCCAGAAGTATGGCCGCTGGGTGATGTTTGTGGCCCGCTTCCTGCCAGGCTTGCGTACCCCGGTGTTTTTCACTGCAGGCATGTCCAAGCGTGTGAGCTTCGGCACATGGTTCCTGATGGACGGCGTGGCCGCGCTGATCAGCGTGCCGGTGTGGGTGTACCTGGGCTACTTCGGCGCTCGTAATTTCGAATGGATGTTCAAAATCCTGCATCGCTTCCAGTACGGCATTTTCGGTTTGATCGGGATTGGCGCCTTGATATTGGGTGTGATCTGGTGGCGCAAGCGGAAAGCCAAAGCATCTACGCCCTCCTGAAAATCTAGAAATGAAAAAAGCCCCCAACGCTTGCCTGGCAAGCATTGGGGGCTATGGTTTCAGACGCACAATCAGGGGCTAACTCCCACCCCTGACACCACACATCATTCGGTGGCGGCGCTTTCGCTGGCCTGGTCGGCCTGGTCAGATGCCAACTGCAATGCGTCGGCTTCGGCGATGGCACGGCGCTCGTCGTCGTCCATCTTTTCCTTGACCTTGCGGGCGTCGTGGTAAGCCATGCCGGTACCTGCGGGAATCAGACGACCCACGATCACGTTTTCCTTCAAGCCACGCAGTTCGTCGCGCTTGCCCATGATGGCCGCTTCGGTCAGTACCCGCGTGGTTTCCTGGAAGGACGCCGCGGAGATGAACGAGTCGGTGGACAACGAGGCCTTGGTGATACCCAGCAACACGTTGCTGTACACCGCAGGAATCTTGCCATCGGCGCGCAGGGCATCGTTGGTATTGAGGATCTCGGAACGCTCGATCTGCTCGCCACCGATGTAGGTGGAGTCACCCGGGTGATCCACCACCACGCGACGCAGCATCTGGCGAACAATCACCTCAATGTGCTTGTCGTTGATCTTCACACCCTGGAGTCGGTACACGTCCTGCACCTCGTCCACGATGTAACGGGCCAACTCTTCCATGCCCAGCAAACGCAGGATGTCCTGTGGGTCGGCAGGGCCATCCACAATGCTCTCGCCCTTGTTGACCACCTGGCCTTCGTGCACCAGGATGTTCTTTTCTTTGGGGATGAGCTCGTCCCACACCTTGCCTTCAGGGTCGGTGATCTGCAGGCGAACCTTGCCTTTGGTTTCCTTGCCGAAGGACACAGTACCGGTCATCTCGGCCAGCATGCCCTTGTCTTTGGGTGAACGGGCTTCGAACAGCTCGGCCACGCGGGGCAAACCGCCGGTGATGTCTCGGGTCTTCTGGCCTTCGATCGGGATGCGTGCCAGCACTTCGCCAGGGCCCACGTCCTGACCGTCACGCACTTGCAGCAACGCACCGACCTGGAAGCCGATGGTCACGGAGTGGTCGGTACCAGGGATCTTGACTTCATTGCCGGTGGCATCGATCAGCTTGACCTGAGGGCGGATGACCTTGGCAGCGCCACGGCGCTTGGGGTCGATCACCACCAGCGTGGCCAGACCGGTCACATCGTCCACCTGCTTGGCAACCGTCAGGCCTTCTTCCACGTTCTCGAACTTCACCTGACCGGCGAACTCCGTGATGATGGGTCGGGTCAGTGGGTCCCAATTGGCCAGAATGGTGCCGGCCTTGATGGCTTGATCGGGCTTGACCGTCAGGATGGCGCCGTAAGGCACTTTATGGCGCTCCCGCTCGCGGCCCAGATCGTCCTGAATGATGATTTCGCCGGAGCGTGCAATCACCACCAGTTCGCCCTTGCTGTTGCTCACGTAACGCATGGTGGCATTGAAGCCAATGGAACCACTGGACTTGGCTTCCACGCTGGACGCGATGGCCGCACGCGAAGCCGCACCACCGATGTGGAAGGTGCGCATGGTCAGCTGTGTACCGGGTTCACCGATGGACTGCGCGGCGATCACGCCCACAGCCTCACCACGGTTGACCAGACCGCCACGGCCCAGGTCGCGGCCGTAGCACTTGGCGCAGATGCCGAAGCGGGTTTCGCACGTGAGGGCTGTGCGCACTTTCACTTCGTCCACGCCTGCAGCTTCCAGCTCTTCGATGGTGTCTTCGTCGAGCATGTGCCCGGCTGGCAGCAACAGCGCGCGGGTTTCAGGGTGCAGCACCTCTTCTGCTGTCGTGCGCCCAAGGATACGGTCACGCAAAGATTCGATGACCTCGCCGCCTTCCACGATGGCGCGCATCAACGTGCCGTTGTGGGTGCCGCAATCGTCTTCGTTGACCACCAAGTCTTGAGTCACGTCCACCAGACGGCGGGTCAGGTAACCCGAGTTGGCGGTTTTCAGCGCGGTGTCGGCCAAGCCCTTACGGGCGCCGTGCGTTGAAATGAAGTACTGCAACACGTTCAGACCTTCACGGAAGTTCGCCGTGATGGGGGTCTCGATGATGGAGCCGTCAGGCTTGGCCATCAAGCCGCGCATACCGGCCAGCTGTCGGATCTGAGCAGCAGAACCGCGGGCGCCCGAGTCGGCCATCATGTAGATGGAGTTGAACGACTCCTGGTCCACTTCATTGCCGTGGCGGTCGATGGTCTTTTGTTTGGCCAACTGTGCCATCATGACCTTGGAGACTTCATCACCGGCCTTGCCCCAGATGTCCACCACCTTGTTGTAGCGCTCGCCAGATGTGACCAGACCAGAAGCGTATTGCTGCGCGATCTCTTTCACTTCTTTCTCGGCACGCTCGATGATGCCGTGCTTTTCCTGCGGCACCAGCATGTCGTCCACGCAGATGGAGATACCGGCGCGGGTGGCGAGCTTGAAACCGTTTTGCAACAGCTTGTCGGCAAACACCACGGTTTCCTTCAGACCGCATTTGCGGAAGGACGTGTTGATGAGGCGCGAAATTTCTTTCTTCTTCAGCGCCTTGTTCAAATGGCTGAATGGCAGGCCCTTGGGCAGGATTTCTGACAACAGCGCGCGGCCTGCAGTCGTGTCCACCACCTTGGTTTCAGGCACGAACTCGCCGGTTTCTTTGTCTTTGCTGTATTCGGTCAGTCGAACGGCAATCTTGGCCGTCAGCTCGACTTCACCGGCTTCCAGCGCACGCAGCACTTCGCCCACGTCGCCAAACACCATGCCTTCACCCTTGCCGTTGATACGCTCGCGGGTGGTGTAGTACAGGCCGAGCACCACGTCTTGCGACGGAACGATGGAGGGCTCCCCGTTGGCAGGGAACAGCACGTTGTTGGAGGCCAGCATCAGCGTGCGGGCTTCCATCTGTGCTTCGACGGACAGTGGCACGTGAACGGCCATCTGGTCGCCGTCAAAGTCGGCGTTGAACGCAGAGCACACCAGCGGGTGCAGCTGAATGGCTTTGCCTTCGATCAGGATGGGCTCAAACGCCTGGATACCCAAACGGTGCAGCGTGGGCGCGCGGTTCAGCAGAACGGGGTGTTCCTTGATGACTTCTTCCAGGATGTCCCACACCACTGGGGTGCCGCTTTCCACTTCTTTTTTCGCCGCCTTGATGGTGGTGGCGATGCCCATGGCTTCCAGGCGAGAGAAGATGAAAGGCTTGAACAGTTCCAAGGCCATCAGCTTGGGCAACCCGCACTGGTGCAGTTTGAGCGTAGGGCCCACGGTGATGACGGAACGACCAGAGTAGTCCACCCGCTTGCCCAGCAAGTTCTGACGGAAACGACCGCTCTTGCCTTTGATCATGTCGGCCAGGGACTTGAGCGCGCGCTTGTTGGCGCCCGTCATGGCCTTGCCGCGACGGCCGTTGTCCAGCAAGCTGTCCACGGCTTCCTGAAGCATGCGCTTTTCGTTGCGCGCAATGATTTCAGGCGCTTTCAATTCCAGCAAACGGCGCAGACGGCTGTTGCGGTTGATGACGCGGCGATACAGGTCGTTCAGATCGGAAGTGGCAAACCGGCCTCCGTCCAGGGGGACCAGCGGGCGCAGGTCGGGCGGCAGCACAGGCAACACGTCCAGAACCATCCACTCAGGTTTGATGCCTGATTTTTTGAACGCTTCGATGACCTTCAAACGCTTGGCGTTTTTCTTGATCTTGAGCTCAGAGCCGGTCAGGTCGTTGCGAAGCTTTTCGATCTCTGTATCGAGTTCGATGCTTTCCAGCAATTCCTTGATGCCCTCGGCACCCATCTTCGCGGTGAACTCGTCGTAGCCGTATTCACGCTGTTTGGCTTCGTAGTCGTCCTCGGTCATGATGCTGAACTTCTTCAGCGGGGTCATGCCGGGGTCGGTCACCACATATGCTTCAAAGTAGAGCACCCGTTCGATGTCGCGCAAGGTCATGTCCAGAACCATGCCCAGACGGCTGGGCAGGGACTTCAGGAACCAGATGTGAGCGCAAGGGGCGGCCAGGTCGATGTGACCCATGCGTTCGCGGCGCACTTTGGTCTGCGTGACTTCAACGCCGCACTTCTCGCAAATGACGCCACGGTGCTTCAGGCGCTTGTACTTGCCGCATAAGCACTCGTAGTCCTTGATAGGGCCAAAAATCTTGGCGCAGAACAGGCCGTCGCGCTCAGGCTTGAACGTGCGGTAGTTGATGGTTTCGGGCTTTTTGACTTCGCCGAAAGACCAGGAACGGATCTTTTCTGGCGATGCCAGACCAATGCGGATGGCATCGAAGTGCTCGTCGGGCGTGAACTGCTTGAACAGGTCGAGTAATGATTTCATGGGTTAAATCCTTGATCTTTCCTGTGAATTAAGAACGCTCGAGTTCAATGTCAATGCCCAAGGAGCGGATTTCCTTGACCAGCACGTTGAACGATTCGGGCATACCTGCCGTGATGGCGTGCTCGCCCTTGACGATGCTCTCGTACACCTTGGTACGGCCTTGGACGTCGTCGGACTTGACGGTGAGCATTTCCTGCAGGGTGTATGAAGCGCCGTAGGCTTCGAGTGCCCACACCTCCATCTCACCGAAACGCTGACCACCGAACTGGGCCTTGCCGCCCAGCGGCTGCTGGGTGACCAGAGAGTACGGACCAGTCGAGCGGGCATGCATCTTGTCGTCCACCAAGTGGTGGAGCTTCAGGTAATGCATGTAGCCCACGGTGGTCTTGCGTTCAAAGGCGTCACCGGTCCGTCCGTCGTACAACTGCGCCTGGGTACGTGTTTCTGTCAAGCCCTTGGCCTTGGCGATGTCGTCAGGGTAGGCCAGCTTGAGCATGTCCATGATTTCCTTTTCGGACGCACCGTCAAACACGGGCGAGGCAAAAGGAACGCCAGTCGTCAGCTCCTGCGCCATGCGACGCATTTCGTTGTCGCTGAGCTTGGAGAAGTCTTCTTTGCGGCCCGTGGTGTTGTAGATCTGCTCCATGAAGGCGCGGATTTCCGACGTGGCGGCTTCGCGTTGCAGCATGTCACCGATGCGTTGACCCAGGCCTTTGCCGGCCCAGCCCAAGTGCACTTCAAGCACCTGGCCAATGTTCATCCGCGAGGGCACGCCCAGCGGGTTCAGCACGATGTCCACTGGTGTGCCATCGGCCAGGTGTGGCATGTCTTCCACCGGTGTGATCTTGGAGACCACACCCTTGTTGCCGTGGCGGCCGGCCATCTTGTCACCGGGCTGCAGACGGCGCTTGACCGCAAGGTAGACCTTGACCATCTTCAGCACGCCAGCAGGCAGTTCATCGCCCTGTGTCAGCTTTTTGCGCTTCTCTTCAAAAGCGAGGTCGAAGCTGTGGCGTGTCTGCTCCATGGAGTTCTTGATGGACTCCAACTGGCTGGCCACGTCGTCATCTGCGGGGCGAATGTCAAACCAGTGGTACTTCTCCACATCGGTCAAGTAGGCCTTGTCGATGGTGGTGCCTTTGGACAGCTTTTTGGGACCGCCATTGGCGACCTTGCCCAACAACAGCTTTTCAATGCGGTCAAAGGCGTCGGCTTCAACGATGCGGAGCTGATCGTTCAGATCCAGACGGAAACGCTTCAGCTCATCGTCGATGATCTGTTGCGCCCGTTTGTCGCGGGTGATGCCCTCACGGGTGAACACCTGAACGTCAATCACGGTGCCTTGCGAGCCTTGGTCCACACGCAACGACGTGTCTTTCACATCGCTGGCCTTCTCGCCGAAGATCGCGCGGAGCAACTTCTCTTCGGGAGTCAGCGTGGTTTCACCTTTCGGTGTGACCTTGCCCACCAGCACGTCACCTGGCAACACTTCGGCACCCACGTAGATGATGCCGGAGTCGTCCAAGCGGTTGAGTTGCTGCTCGGCGAGGTTGGGGATGTCACGCGTGATTTCTTCTGCACCCAGCTTGGTGTCACGCGCCATCACCACCAGTTCTTCGATGTGGATGGAGGTATAGCGGTCTTCAGACACCACTCGCTCGCTGATCAGGATCGAGTCTTCGAAGTTGTAGCCGTTCCAAGGCATGAAGGCGATCAGCATGTTCTGGCCGATCGAGATTTCACCCAAGTCAGTAGAGGCACCGTCGGCCACCACATCACCCTTGGCCAGCACGTCGCCCTTTTTGACGATGGGGCGCTGGTGGATGTTGGTATTTTGGTTGGAGCGCTGGTACTTGATCAGGTTGTAGATGTCCACACCCACTTCGCCAGCCAACGCTTCCGCATCGTTCACGCGGATCACGATACGGGTGGCATCCACATAGTCCACCACACCACCGCGCTTGGCGGTGACCACAGTGCCCGAGTCGACAGCCGCCACACGCTCGATACCGGTGCCCACCAAGGGCTTTTCGGGGCGCAGCACTGGAACAGCCTGACGTGACATGTTGGCACCCATCAGCGCGCGGTTGGCATCGTCGTGTTCCAGGAAAGGAACCAGCGACGCTGCCACCGAGACGATCTGCGCCGGTGACACGTCCATGTACTGGATGGTTTCAGCACCCACCAGAACGGATTCGCCCTTTTCACGGGCAGAGACCAGGTCGCCGGTCAGGCGGCCTTCACCGTCCAGGGCAGCGTTGGCCTGAGCAATGACGTACTTGCCTTCTTCGATGGCCGAGAGGTAATCGATGTGATTGGTGACCTTGCCCTCCACCACACGGCGGTAAGGTGTCTCGATGAAACCGTACTCGTTCAACCGCGCGTACAAAGCCAGCGAATTGATCAGGCCGATGTTCGGGCCTTCTGGCGTTTCAATGGGGCACACACGACCATAGTGGGTCACGTGCACGTCACGCACCTCAAAGCCGGCACGCTCGCGGGTCAGACCGCCTGGGCCCAAAGCGGAGACGCGACGCTTGTGTGTGATCTCGGCCAGCGGGTTGGTCTGGTCCATGAACTGCGACAACTGGGACGCACCGAAGAACTCTTTCAGAGCCGCAGAAATGGGCTTGGAGTTGATCAGGTCATGAGGCATCAAAGGCTCTTGCTCAGCTTGGCCCAGGCGCTCTTTCACAGCCTTTTCAATGCGAGCCAAACCGGTGCGGTATTG
>CAIYQZ010000044.1 GCA_903928495.1 uncultured bacterium | reverse complement strand
AATCTTCGGTGGCAGGGCAAGCGAACATACGCAAACTCCCAGAAATCAGCTTGAATACACCAATAATCTGAGAGATATTTTACCGGAATCAGCCGAAATATCGTTATGAATCAATGATTTATGAATAAATCAGGGCCGACTCTTGAACTTGATTTTCCCATCTTGTGGTTTGCGCTTTTCGGAAATGTCGAGGTCGCACATGATTTTGATGCGTGCCACCAGACTCTCCCGGTAGGCGGCTGGCACCTCGGTGTAGGGTTGCAATGAACCGTCAATGCGAAAGCGTATACCGGCCTTGGCTTTGCCGGGCTGCGGCTCAAAATGGATGTCAGATGCACCCTGGCGGTGGGCGTCAATGATGACTTTGCTGACAAACTTGACGAGTTCGTTGTCCTGCGCGGCGTTGGCCAGCAGTTGCTCTGTGGCATCGTCTTCATCAGCGGCCAATGGCATGTCGCTCAGCATGTCAGGCGGGCCACCGGCTTCGGCCCCCGCACCCACGAGCTGGCTGGCCGTCTGGGCAAACTCGTCAGCCGTGGTCACGGTGAACACCAAGCGCGCAAACTGTGGGAACACCTGTGGCACCAGCTTGGAACTGCGGGCATCCTCAGGATCAACGGCCATGATGACCAGGCCATCTGGCCCTTCTTCGAGAGGTAGCCATTGGCACTGGCCCACAAAGTCGGGCTTGAGCTTGCCGTGCAATGCCTCGGAGCGGATGCGCTTGGCATCAAACGGAAGATAGGGCACACCAAAAAAATGTGACAGGGTGCGCCCCAGCTGGGCTGGCTTCACGCCCAGTTGCTCCATGAGCATGCGCTCCACGTGTGTGCCCTCCTGCCGGGCCTGCGCCATGCAACGCTCAAGCTCGGGCGCCGACAACACACCGTCCACCACCAAGCCTGCGTACTTCGATGCCACCGGCCAGGCCACAGTCTGGCTGGCTTTGACCCGCAACCGGATGGCCGACGACAGGGTTTGGCACAAACGCGCCACACCTTCTTGTGCCAGTGCTGAAAAGGGCTGGTCATCACGCGCGTTGACCACCTGCAGCACACCGAGCAACTCGTCGCGCTGCAGAATGGGCGCGACCAGCATCTGACGCGTGCGGTAGCCCGACCGGCGATCAACCTCCTTGAGAAAGCTCAGGCGCGGATCGATGCTGCGCAGGGCATCTTCGTCGTACACATCGGCGATGTTGAGTGTTTTGCGCGTCATGGCCACGTAGCCAGCCAAGCTTTGCGTGGTTAGGGGCAGTTTCAGGTCTTTTGATGTGTTGAGACCTGTCTTGATGCGGGAGACGATGGCGCTTTTGTCATCGTTCAACACGTACAGCGTGAAGCGGTCGGCATTGAGCAACTGACAGATGGCTGGGCTGACTTCCCCCATGAGTTGGTCGAGGTTTTCCGTTTCGTGCAGGCGGGTGGTGACGCTTTGCAGTTCCCGAAAAAAGTAGGCTTGCGCCTCGTTGCTGGCGGCAGTGACGCTCACACTGTCAACTCCTGCCCGGTGTGAAGCCAGGCAAAAGCATGAGGGCGCAGGCCAGCAGCCACGCGCTGTGCATTGAGTTGCATGATTTCCTGCATGATCAGCTCGGACTCTGCTGGTTTGGTGTGGGTGATGTAGACGGTGCAGTCCATGCCGGGGTCCATGAGGGCGAGTTGAGTAGCCAGTGCGCTGGGGCACAAATGCTGACTGATGGCAGCCAAGCCAGCTTCCCGCTCGCTGAAGGCAGTTTCCATGACCAACATGCCCACGGGCAATTGATTGACGCGATGCCAAAATGCGGGGTTGTGCCCGGTGTCACCCGAGAAGACCCAGTGCGGGCTGTCTTCACCGCCCGCAGACACGGCATAACCCACAGCGGGCACGGTGTGCGCGGCTGGCAGAGCCTCTACCTGCAAGTTGTCGAGTTGCAGGCGCTGCCCGGTGTGCAATGGGTGGAACTGCACAAAAGGCGCATGTGGGTTGGGCAACCGCTCAAAGTCGGGCCAGATCACGCCGTTGAACACATGGCTGCGCAGAGCAGAAATGGTCTCAGCCAGGGCAAACACCTGCAAAGGGCGCGTGCGCCGTGAACCCACTGCATCCAGCATGAGAGGCAAAGCCGCGATGTGGTCGAGGTGGGAATGGGTGAGCACCACGTACCTGACGTCGGCCATCTCCTCCAGGGTCAGATCGCCCACGCCGGTACCCGCATCTACAAGCAAATGACGGCCCACCAGAAAAGCGGTGGTTCGGTTCCCACTGGATATGGCCCCGGAACAACCCAACACCCGGACCCGCAATGAGGATGTGGGCACTTCAGCTGAATGCAGGTCGCTCATTTGGTGTCAAACCGGGTGGTGCCGTCCCAGGCGGGGTCAGGGGCACTGGCTCGCAGTTTCTGAACGCGCTCAGCATAGAAATCGTACAACGGACGCTGGGGACACAGGCGATTGAGGTTCAGCAAATGCACTTCGCATGCTTCCCAATCTTGCGCACGGTAGGCCTTGAGCACCCGGCCCCACAGCGTCAGCTCCTGTTGCAATGCCTCGGGCGTTGATCCGGCAATAGGTCGCAGCACCGTGTAAACGGTGACAGCGTTTTCTTTGCCATTGACCGAGACGGTGTCCAACTCTTGCCACGCAAAGGCTGGCGCCTGCTGCCGAGTGGATTCACTGATGACCCAGTCCACTCCGTAATGCCGCGTCAGCCCTTCCAGTCGTGAGGCAAGATTGACCGCATCCCCCATGACGGTGTAGCTGCGGCGTATGTCCGAGCCCATGTCGCCGACAAACATGGCACCGGTGTTGAGGCCGACACCCACGCCCACTTGCGGCCAACCTTTGGCCGCGTGTTCGCGATTGAGTTCATTCAACGCATCTACCATGGCGATCGCGGCCTGAACGGCCAGGGTCGCATGAGCGTCGGTGTGCACTGGAGCCCCCCAAAAGGCCATGATGCAATCACCCATGTATTTGTCGATGGTGCCCCGGTGAGCCCGTACCACCTGCGTGAGCCGACTGAAAACCGTGTTGAGGAGGGCCTGCAATTGGGCGGGCTCCATTTTTTCCGACAGTTGGGTGAAGCCCCGCATGTCGCAAAACATCACCGTCAGCTCGCGGGACTCGGCTTGCATGGTGTAGCTGTCAGGGTCCTTGAGCATTTCGCTGACCAACTCGGGCGGTACGTAAGTGCCGAAGAGGTTGGCAAGATCGCGCTTGGAGCGGCTCTCCACGAAGTAGCCATAACTCATGTTCAGTGCAAATGCCGACAGCAGCACAAACAGTGACGACGCCAGTGGCAACACCAGCCCCTGGGCTGTGTACAGCCAAAAGTCCAGCGCCCCCAATAACACCAGCATCACTACGCTGAGCAAAGTGGCACGAAGTGCGCTGAGCACAGGCAGCGCAAAGGCCAGCAGCACACCCACGACCACCACCATGGTCAACTGATAGCCCAGGCTGTAGTCCGGCTTGACCAACATGCGGCCATCCAGAAAGGCCGACAGCAAGTTGGCATGCACCTCCACACCGGGATAGGCAAGCCCCACCGGAGTCACCCGCAAGTCCAGCAAACCGGGTGCGGTGGTGCCCACCAGCACAATTTTGTCTTTGAGACTGGCAGACGCAATGCGCCCGGACAACAGGTCGGTGGCCGATACATAGCGGAATGCGCCGCCGGAAGGCCCCCCCAGGTTGCGATAGGGCACGAGGCTGCTGACACGCTGGTCAACAGGAATCGCCAGCGCGTTCTCCCCCTGTTTGATCACCACGCTCTCAAGCCCTTGGTACCCCTTGGGCAGAAATCGCGTGGGAGGAAATCCCGGCTCGATCGAACTGCTCTTGAGCAATTGCCTGAGAACAGCAAGCGCCAGGGACTCGTAGTGTCGCCCTTCATGTTGGGCCAACAAGGGCACCGACCTGACAACGCCGTCATTGTCGGTGATCGCATTGAAAAACCCCGACGCAGCGGCAGCATCCGCCAACTGGGGCAAGTTGGCACCGTAACCGCTCCAAGTGGTGAATGCGATTGGCGCACCTTTGAGCAATGCCGCATCGAATGCGGGCGATGGCAGTTGCCCTGCCTTGCGCCCCCCTCGGTCACTGGTGAAGTAATAACCCAGCACCGCCGGATGACCCCTGAGCGCAGCAGCAAACCGCGCGTCGTGGTCCAAGCTGGGCGTCAGGCTTTGCACTTGCTCGGAAAACTCTGGCAGGTGCTTCAAGGGGCCCTTGGCCAGCATTTGCAATTGCGACAGTCCTGAGCTGTCGTCAGGTTCGGCAAACACAATGTCGAAGCCGACCACTGCAGCCTGTTGACGACCAAAAAGCTCTTCAGTTACATCTGCGAGTTTGCTGCGCTGCCAAGGCCAGCGCCCCTGTTCCGCAAGGCTTTTTTCGTCAATGTCCACGATGACGATCCTGTCATCGAGGGATCGAGGCATTGTGGCCAACAGCCTGCCGTCGTAAATGAGCTGATCTACCTTGTCCAGCAAACCCAGCCTGACCACACCGAAAATGTGCAGTAGCACCACCGCCAAGGGCAGCAAAGTTACGAGCGCGCGCGGCAGATGCCTGTAGAACATGACCAGAAGGCCCGGTGCCTGCGCCAGGGCCTCAGAGGGTCACAAACTGCATCTTGGTGCCGGCCAATTCCAGCACATCACCGTTTTTGAGAACTTGGGGCTCTGTGTCCAGCGGCACTTCATTGAGTGTAGGCTTGTCAACGCCCTCAACCAACGCGACCACATAGCCATGCGGTCTTCGCGTGATGGCTGCAACGGCCACGCCAGGCTTTCCGATGGTGGTTACTACCTTGACCAGCACCACCTCTCGGCCAGCTGCTGCGCCGGAAATCACTTTGATGGCGGCGCCACCTGCAACCGGCGCGTCAGCTTGAGGTGCGGCAGAGGGGCGGATGACCATGGTCTTTTCAAAACCAGCACCTTGCGCCTCATTCAGAAACTTGATTTTGTGCTTGCCGATCTCGACCGTGTCGTTGTGCTTGAGCAACTGCTTTTTGACGGCCTTGCCATTGATATAGGTGCCGTTGGTGCTGTTGAGGTCTTCAATGTGAACGTCAGCCCCAGACATCTGGAGCACGGCGTGTTCACCGCTCACAGCCAAGTTGTCAATGACCACATCGTTGTATGGACGACGACCCAGGGTGGTGCGGTCTTTCGTCAACTGCACTTCTTTGATCACGACACCGTCGATCGAGACGATCATTTTCGGCATGGCCGACTCCATTCTGTTCTTTTCATGTGCTCAAAAAGGGTCAAGCCCTTCGCAAAATCCGTGAGAAAAATCCCTGAGTACCCGATTCTGCCTTCGCACCGATCAGTATGACGGAAATATTGTCTCTGCCCCCTGCTTCATTGGCCGCCCTGACCAAGGCTTGTGCCTGTTCAGGCAAACTGTTTTTTGCCGACAACACCCTTGCCAAATCCTCGTCATCCACCATGTCGCTCAATCCATCCGAGCACATGACGTAAACGTCCCCAAGCATTGGCGTGTGCTCCATGATGTCGACAGTCACACCCTCTTCGACCCCCAACGCGCGGGTCACCAAGTTCTTGTGTGAGGCCACTTTGGCCTGCTCGGGCGTGAGCAAACCAGCCTCGATCTGCTCCTGAAGCAGCGAATGATCCCGGGTCAGTTGAGTCAACTCGGCATTGCGCCACAGGTAACACCGTGAATCGCCCACATGCGCCAGCATGACCCTCGAAGAATCGAACACCCCCACCACAATGGTGGTGCCCATGCCGCTGAACTGAGGGTTTGCGTTGGCCGCGTTGTAGATTGAAAGATTGGCGTTCGTCACACACGCCTCCATCGCATGGCGGATGTCACTCACCGTGCACTGCGATGCAGCCTCCTCCAGCCAGCGCGACAACTCAGCCTTCACAAACGTGACCGCCATGGCACTGGCAATCTCACCCGCGTTGTAACCCCCCATGCCATCGGCCAGGACCGCAACCCCTTGCGACGACTCGAACGCCACAGAGTCCTCGTTGTTCTCTCTCAGCAAGCCTGGATCGGTGAGGCCAGCGTATTCGAAGTTCATGCGGGCCTTTCTGGGTTCGACTGACGCGACTGGGGCAACACTTCAGTGCTCTCGAAGCCGCCGCGGTCAAGAGGCTGGGTTTCATCAAAAACGTCGCCGCCGTTCACGCCCCCCGCAAAAGCGGCTGGGGTCGCTGACGCGCAGCGGCGAAAGTCTTCAGCCATGTCACGCCCCCGGGAATAACGCTCATCTAGTGATTTGGCCAAGGCTTTGGCCACTGCTGCCGCAAGATCAGGCGCAATGTCCGGGCGCAGCGTTCGCAGGTCGGGGGCGGGTTCGTTGGCAATTTTGAACATCAACTCGGCCATGGATTCAGCGCGGTACGGCAACACACCTGCAAGCATCTGGAACGCCATGACCCCCAGAGAATACAGGTCCGACCGGCCATCGACTTTCTTGCCCGCAATCTGTTCTGGAGACATGAAGCTGGGTGTGCCCAGCACCATCCCAGTACGGGTGCGGCTGGCGTCGGTCACGCGGGCAATGCCGAAGTCAGTGACCTTGACGGTGTCGGTTTGTACCTCGTACATCACGTTGGCGGGCTTGATGTCCCGGTGGACCACGTTGAGCTGATGGGCGTAGTCCAAGGCATCTGCAACCCGGGCCACGATGGAGGCCACTTGGGCCACAGGCAGCAATTGCCCCACACGGGTGTGGTCAGACAAATCCTTGCCTTTGAGGAACTCCATGGCGATGTAGGCCAGTTCGTGGTCTTCGCCAGCATCGAAAATGGTCACGATGTGCTGATGTTGCAACCTGCCGGCTGTTTCAGCCTCCCGAAAAAACCGTTGGCGCGCATCCTCCAATTCATCCCCTTCAAACTCGCGTGCCAAAGCCATGGTCTTGATGGCCACAACGCGACCAATCTTGGGGTCTTTGCCCAGGTAAACCACCCCCATGGCTCCCTTGCCCAGTTCCTTCTCAACCTGATAGCGGCCCAGCATGGGCTTTTCGATCCCCGCTTCGCCCAGCACAACTGTCGAGGCGGGGTTGGCGCTGCTGCCGCCCAGCATCACGGTGTCAGACAAAGCCTTGACTCGCTTGAGTTTGCCCTGCAGATCTTTGTAGTTTTTGTCGAACGTGGCCATGTGCTGGTAAACGGCTTCGGCCTTGTTGAATTGCCGCTTGCGCTCAAAGTCAAGTGCCAGGTTCAACAGGTTGTCCATGACCGCATCACTCAAGGGGACCCTGCGGAAGCGGTCAAAAGCCATGTCGAGCTGGCCCTGCCCCTGCAAAGCCAAGCCCATCATGCGGTTGGTTTCGGCCGATTCTTCGTCTGATTTCAGCTTGCCCGCTTCAGTCACCAGGAAGCGCTTGGTCGTCATGCCCAGATATCCCAAGGCGAGAACCGCAGCCGGAAAAACCAGAGGGACCAAGATGTGCTGCCGCGACAACAGCACATACTCAAACAGCAGCAACGTGGCCCACACCCCTGCGGTCAGCCATGCAGCAGGGCTACCAGCCATCCGGGGCAATCCTGCAGTGAGAAAAATGGCAACGCCAATGAAGACTGCGATTTGAGCCAATGTCGCCCACTCTGGGGTGCCATAGAAGTGATTGCTGAGAAGACTGGATGTTTCATGCGCCATCACCACCGCTGGAGACATTTCGGCATTGATGGGCGTAATAAACCGGTCACCGACACCGGCTGCAGTTGCACCGATGAGGACAACTTTGCCAGCGTATTTCTCAGGCGGTATCTTTCCGGTGTATACGTCATAGAAAGAGTCGACGACAAAAGCAGGGGACGCTCCATCAGGGTAAAACTGTGGGTGCACGCGGCCTTGTAGTGCGTCCATCGGAATGCGCATACCGCCCAAGACCAAGGTCTCGTTCCCTTCCTGGGCAATCTGAGTCACATCCAGATTCAACGCATGCGCAGCAGTGATGAGACTGAGACTGGGCAACAGGCGCCCGCCGTGATCAAAAAACGGCGCACTGAAGCGCAACACTCCGTCAACATCGTCATTGATTTGGTTCAAAAAACCCATGCCAGCTGCCTTACTTGAAAGTGACGGCAAGGGGTACTGCACTGATGCCGCAGGGCGAAATGACATCGACAGTTGGCCGGCATCCAACGCAACCAACCTTGCAGGCATGCCAGCGTCCGGTTGCCCCAATGCAAGACCAGACTCCAACACAAAAGGCAACAACACATTCCCTGCGGCGCCCATGCTGGAGGCCAAGGTCGCGTCTTTGTCCAGAGAGACTTTTGAGGTGCCGATCAGGGTTTTCAGACGTGCAACCAGCGGATCGGATTCCGGGGCACCTTCCAAGGCCTGCTCCATTTGGCGAACCAGTTGCAAGCCCCCATCAGACTGAGGTTCAAAAAAGAACGTCGTATGAACCACCGTTTTGGCCTTGCCAGCCGCCAGCAGGTCTTGCATTCGGGCATGAACATCACGGGACCACGGCCAGCGACCGATGTTGCGAATGCTTTGGTCGTCAATTGCCAGTACGACGACCTTGTCCGACGGACGGCGATCTGACTGCGTGCTGGCGAAATCGTAGAACCGGCGCTCCAACCGGTCAAACAACTGGGTTGATTGGTGGAGCACCAGCGACGTCACCACGATCAGCAGGCCAATGACCCAGTCTGATCGCCAAAGTGCCGCCCCTCGTTTGCTGCTGCGTGCTTTCATGCCATGCCCCGTTCGTTGTGTTGCCATCTTGCCCCATCTCCCAGCATCAGGGCTGTCAGTGGGCGACTGGCGGTCCCTTCTTTTTCAGGAGCGTGCCCACTGCAAGCACCAGCAAAGCCCCCACCACGCCAGCACCATAACTCGTCACGGCCCCGACGACAGGCTTTGCACTTCCTTCCGCTGGAGCGGCCAAGTAAGGCAGCAAAGCCGGGTCAGTCACCACCATGGATCCTGCGATCCAGCCCAACAACATACCACCCAGCACGATGATGACCGGGAAGCGCTCCATCAATTTGATGACCATCTGGCTACCCCACACGATGATCGGTATGCTGACCAGCAGGCCGAAAACGACAAGCGGTATCTTGTGAGCACCGCCTGCGCCTTCGGCCGCGCCAGCAATGGCAATCACATTGTCAATGCTCATGACCAAGTCGGCCACGATCACGGTTTTCACGGCAGCCCACAGTTTGTCACTGGACTCGATGTTGCCATGCTCGTCTTCATCGTCCGGGGCCAGCAGCTTCACGCCGATCCACACCAGCAATACGGCTCCCACAATTTTGAGATAAGGGACTGCAAGCAGGGCTAGAGCAAAAACAATCAGTATCACCCGCAGCACGATCGCGCCAGCCGTGCCCCACAAGATGCCCAAACGGCGTTGGGCCGGAGGAAGCTTGCGGCAAGCCAAAGCGATGACCACTGCGTTGTCGCCGCCCAACAGAATGTCGATCATGATGATCTGGCCCACTGCGAGCCAGAACTGAGTTGTCAAAAATTCTTCCACCGAACGAACTCCCAAAAAAAATGGCAGCGAATGTGCGCTGCCATTTTCCATCCAATGTGGCGGCTGTCCGTTGGGGAAAGCCGCAACGCACGCCCAATCAGAGCATGGCTTTGAGCAACTTGGCCATTTCGGACGGGTTGCGCGTGACTTTGAAGCCACATTCTTCCATGACAGCCAGTTTGGCATCGGCCGTGTCGGCACCGCCAGAGATCAACGCACCGGCATGGCCCATGCGTTTGCCGGGAGGGGCCGTCACGCCAGCGATGAAGCCCACGATGGGTTTCTTCATGTTGGCTTTGCACCAGCAGGCGGCTTCAGCCTCATCGGGACCACCGATTTCACCAATCATGATCACGGCATCGGTGTCGGGGTCGTCGTTGAAGGCACGCATCACATCGATGTGCTTCAGGCCATTGATGGGGTCACCACCGATGCCCACGGCGCTGGACTGGCCCAGGCCGATTTCGGTCAACTGTGCCACGGCTTCATATGTCAGCGTGCCGGAGCGAGACACCACGCCGATGCGGCCTTTGCGGTGAATGTGACCGGGCATGATGCCGATCTTGATTTCGTCAGGCGTGATCAGACCAGGGCAGTTGGGGCCCAACAGCAGGGTCTTTTTGCCGCCAGCGGCTTCTTTGGCCTTCATGCGGTTGCGCACTTCCAGCATGTCGCGCACCGGAATGCCTTCGGTGATGCAGATCGCCAAGTCCAGATCGGCTTCCACGGCTTCCCAGATGGCAGCGGCTGCGCCTGCGGGTGGCACGTAGATCACGGAAACCGTGGCGCCGGTCTCAGAGGCCGCTTCTTTGACTGAGGCGTAGATTGGGATGTCGAAAATCTTCTCGCCGGCCTTCTTGGGGTTCACACCCGCCACGAAGCACTCTTTGCCGTTCGCGTATTCCTGACACTTTTCGGTGTGGAATTGGCCGGTTTTGCCCGTGATGCCTTGGGTGATGACTTTGGTGTTTTTGTTGATGTAGATCGACATGTTGCTTAACCTTTCACCGCTTTAACGGCCGCCTGTGCAGCTTCTGCCATGGTGTCCACCGAGATGATGGGCAAACCGCTGTCGGCCAGCATTTTCTTGCCCAGTTCTTCGTTGGTGCCCTTCATGCGCACGACCAGTGGCACGCTCAGGTTCACGGCCTTGCAGGCGGTGATCACGCCGGTGGCGATGGTGTCGCACTTCATGATGCCGCCGAAGATGTTGACCAGAATGCCTTTGACCTTCGGGTTTTTCAGCATGATCTTGAAGGCTTCGGTCACCTTCTCGGGGGTGGCACCGCCGCCCACGTCCAGGAAGTTGGCAGGCTCTGCGCCGAACAGCTTGATGGTGTCCATGGTTGCCATGGCCAGACCAGCGCCGTTCACCAGACAGCCGATGTTGCCGTCGAGGCTGATGTAGGCCAAGTCGAACTTGGAGGCTTCGATTTCAGCCGGGTCTTCTTCGTCCAGGTCGCGCAGAGCCACGATTTCGGGATGGCGAAACAGGGCATTGGAGTCAAAGTTGAACTTCGAGTCCAGGGCCATGAGCTGGTTCTTGCTGTCGCGGTTCAGGGGGTTGATTTCCACCAGAGACGCATCGGTTTCCATGTAGCACTTGTAGAGCTTTTGGAACACGTCGATAGCCTGGGCGGTCGATTCGGCGGGCAGGCCAATGCCGTTTGCGATTTTGGCGGCCTGCTCGGCACCCAAGCCGGTCAACGGGTCAATGAACTCAGTGATGATTTTTTCGGGGGTGGAGTGAGCCACTTCCTCGATGTCCATGCCGCCTTCGCTGGATGCGATGAAGGCCAGCTTCTGCGTGGTGCGATCGGTCACGATCGACACGTAGTATTCCTTTTGGATGTCCGCGCCGTCTTCAATGTACAGGCGACGCACCTTCTGGCCTTCGGGGCCGGTCTGGTGCGTGATGAGCTGCATGCCCAGGATTTCACCAGCGATGCGCTTGACGTCTTCGATGGTTTTGGCAACCTTCACGCCACCGCCCTTGCCACGGCCACCGGCGTGGATCTGAGCTTTGACCACCCAAACCGGCCCACCGAGTTTTTGTGCGGCTTCAACAGCCTCTTGAACGGTGAAAGCGGGAATGCCGCGCGGAACGGGCACACCAAAACTGCGCAAGATGTCCTTGCCTTGGTACTCATGAATCTTCATGGATGGTCTCTCAAGAGTCGACAGTGAAAGCGTCGGCCAGACATTCGGCAATTCATTGGCAAGTGGTTGTGTTCAGCCGCTGCACGGAGTCACAAAATGTGGGCGCGTGACGCACCGTCGCGGAATGTATCATGGTGCAACGCACAAACCTTGTGCCAATCTGACAAGCATTTTGATAGCAAACATGCGCATACACGCATGTATTTACCTGCAAAGGTTCTCATGGCACGTGTTTTCATAGACGGCGAAGCCGGCACCACTGGCTTGCAAATCCGCGAACAACTGGCCGACATGCCCGGCATTGAATTGCTGAGCATTGCGCATGAAGATCGAAAAAATCCCGATGCCAAGAAAGCCTTGCTGGCGCAGGCCGATGTGGTCATTTTGTGTTTGCACGACGATGCAGCACGCGAAACCGTGGCCTTGGTTGATGCGCTGGATGCGGCCGGGCAAACCGCACCCCGCGTGATCGATGCATCGACGGCGCACCGCGTGGCTCCCGGCTGGGTCTATGGTTTTCCTGAGTTGTCTGCCGCGCAGCACAGTGCCGTCATCAGAGCCCGCCGCGTGGCCAACCCCGGCTGTTACGCCACAGGTGCCATCGGCTTGCTGCACCCGCTGGTGGCCTATGGCCTGGTGCCTGCTGACCACCCCGTGGTACTCCCTGCCGTGAGCGGGTATTCAGGCGGTGGCCGTCCCATGATCGAGGCTTATGAAGCGGGCACCGCACCGCTGTTTGAGTTGTACGCACTCGGTTTGGCGCACAAACACATACCGGAAATCATGACCATGACGGGGCTGACCCGTCGCCCGGTGTTTGTGCCGTCGGTAGGCAACTTCCGCCAGGGCATGCTGGTGCAACTGCCACTGCATTTGGATGAGCTGCCCGGCAACGTCACCGCCGATGACCTGCACCAGGCTTTGGTGGCTCACTACGCGCCCAGCGCAGCGCAAGGCGGCATGGTCAGCGTGCTTCCCGCCACGGAATCCGGCAAGTTGGACGCCCTGGCACTGAACGACACCAACCGACTTGAAATCCGCGTGTTTGGCACCGCAGCCCACCGCCACGCAGTACTGGTGGCACGGCTGGACAACCTGGGCAAAGGCGCCAGCGGCGCGGCCGTGCAAAACCTGAAGTTGATGCTGGGCGTGTGAAGCCGCTGTTTGTATAGCTGCAAACTCAATACCATCAAGCGCCAGAGGCCTGAAAGGCTTTAAATTTAATCCAGCCCATCGTCGGGGTCGGCTCGTAACACGCGGCTGACCACGCCGGGCGCAAACCCCCGTCCCAACAAAAACCGCGCTTGGGTGGCGCGGGTTTTAGGGTCAGAGGCCGGAATCCCAAACTTTTTCTGCCACACCGCCACGGCGCGGGCCAGTTCGGTTTGGGCCAGTTCAGCCACCGTGGACGACACCAGTTCCGGGGCGAGCCCCTTGGCTTGCAATTCCTGCTTGAGCCGTCCGGCACCCAACCGCCCGGCACGGCGGTGCACCACGCTTTGTGCCACGCGCGCTTCGCTGATCCAACCCTGCTCGGTGAGCTGGTCCAGCAACGCAGGCAGGTCATCCTCGGGGCCCACATGTGGTTTGAGTTTTTTCAGCAACTCGGCCCGCGAGTGTTCGCGCTGGGACAGCGCCTTGAGCGCCCGCCCCTTCAGCGACAAGACCTGCCCTGTGCGGCCCCCCAGGCTCATTCGGCCGCCGTGTCCTTGCCTTGCGACGATGCGGGCAGCAGTGGCACGCCCAAGGCAGCGCGCACTTTGTTCTCAATTTCATGGGCCAAGGCGCGGTTTTCACGCAAGAACTCGCGTGCGTTGTCGCGGCCCTGGCCGATTTTTTCACCTTGGTAGGCGTACCAGGCTCCGGATTTTTCGATGAGGTTGTTGGCCACCGCCAGGTCGATGATTTCGCCCTCACGGCTGATGCCTTGGCCGTACATGATGTCGAACTCGGCCGTTTTGAAAGGTGAAGCCACCTTGTTTTTGACGACCTTCACCTTGGTTTCGCTGCCGATCACCTCGTCGCCTTTTTTGATGGAGCCCACGCGGCGGATGTCGAGACGCACCGACGAGTAAAACTTCAACGCGTTGCCGCCCGTCGTGGTTTCGGGGCTGCCAAACATCACACCGATCTTCATGCGGATCTGGTTGATGAAAATGACCGTGCAATTGGCCTTTTTGATGGTTGCGGTCAGTTTGCGCAACGCCTGGCTCATCAGGCGGGCTTGCAGGCCGGGCAGGCTGTCGCCCATCTCGCCTTCCAGCTCGGCCTTGGGGGTGAGCGCCGCCACTGAGTCCACGATGATCAGGTCCACCGCTGCCGAGCGCACCAGGCTGTCCACAATTTCCAGGGCCTGCTCGCCCGTGTCGGGCTGGGAAATGAGCATGTCTTGCAGGTTGACGCCCAAGGCCTGGGCGTACTGGATGTCGAGTGCGTGTTCGGCATCCACAAAGGCACAGGTGCCGCCCAGCTTTTGCATCTCGGCCACCACTTGCAGGGTGAGCGTGGTTTTGCCAGATGACTCGGGGCCATAAATTTCGACCACGCGGCCACGGGGCAGACCGCCGACGCCCAGCGCGACATCGAGACCCAGCGAGCCGGTGGACACCACTTGGATGTCTTCAATCACCTCACCGGCGCCCAGCCGCATGATGGTGCCTTTGCCGAACTGTTTTTCGATCTGCGCCAGGGCGGCTTGCAGTGCTTTGGCTTTTTCGGCGTTGACGGGTTTGGCAGTGGTTTCCATGGCGGGCCTCGGGGTGTGGAGTTGAACATTGCATCCATGTTTTTTCAAACAGGCTGGATGCTTGTACAGCAGTCTAATCGTCACTTTGGCAGTTGTGAATAGAATATTTAGTCAGTTTGCCTGATCAAAATGCCACTGCCCAACACTTCACCTTCATCGATTGCCACAGCCACGGCTCACCTGTGGCGTCACAGCCACCTGGGCCACTTGCTGCTATTGGCGCAACAGCGCTTTGAGCAAAGGGTGCTGTCACTGATGACGACCGATGTGGATGCCCCCCTCGCGTTGTCCAACCTGGCGGCGCGCGCGCAGATCGGGGCGGCGCACATCCACATCACACGGCACCTGCCTCTGGAAGGTGCGCGCCTGACCGACCTTGCGCAGCGCGCGCGCATGAGCAAACAGGCCATGGCTGACCTGGTCGACCAATGCGAGGCGTGGGGCCTGGTCGAGCGCCAGGCCGATCCGTTGGACCGTCGGGCCCGTCGCGTGGTGTTCACCCCACTCGGCCTGGACTGGCTGGCCGCGTTTGCCAGGGCCGTGCAGAGTGCGCAAGCCGAATTCCGCAGCCTGGTGGGCGACGATGTGGCCACCGTGGTGTCCCTCGGGCTCGAGGCCTACACACAAGACAGCTGAACACCGCCGACACAGGGGAAAGCCCGCACCAAATTCCTGGGCGACCACCCCTAAAATGCGCTCCGACTTCCGAACAGCCCACGACCCAGCCCCAAAGGAACACCGGATGCGAATCCTCATTGCGGAAGACGACCAAGTGCTGGCAGACGGCTTGTTGCGCACCCTGCGCGCTGCTGGCGCTGCTGTCGATCATGTGGCCAGCGGCAGCGAGGCCGATGCCGCACTGATGACGAACAACGAATTCGACCTGCTCATCCTGGACTTGGGCCTGCCACGCATGCACGGGCTGGAAGTTCTCAAGCGCCTGCGGTCACGGGGTTCTGCACTGCCCGTGCTCATCCTGACGGCGGCCGACAGCGTGGAAGAGCGCGTCAAAGGGCTGGACTACGGTGCAGACGACTACATGGCCAAACCCTTCAGCCTGCAAGAGCTGGAGGCCAGGGTGCGTGCGCTCACCCGGCGCGGGATGGGCGGGGCCAGCAGCACCATCAAACACGGCCCCCTCATTTATGACCAGGCAGGGCGCGTGGCCACCATCGACGGCAAGATGGTCGAACTGTCTGCCCGCGAATTGGGTTTGCTGGAGGTGCTGTTGCAGCGCGCCGGGCGCCTGGTCAGCAAAGACCAGTTGGTGGAGCGCCTTTGCGAGTGGGGCGAAGAGGTGAGCAACAACGCCATCGAGGTTTACATCCACCGCCTGCGCAAGAAGATCGAGAAGGGCCCCATCCGCATCGCCACGGTGCGCGGTTTGGGCTACTGCCTTGAAAAAATCCCCGGCTGAAGAAGCGTCTGGCCTGACAGCTTTCGGGCTGTTCCAACGCGAGAAACGCAGCCTGTTCGGGGAAATCCTCGACTGGATGCTGACCCCACTTCTGTTGCTGTGGCCACTCAGCCTGGCGCTGACCTGGTGGGTGGCCCAAGGCATTGCGGGCAAACCGTTTGACCGGGCGCTGGAATACGACCTGCAAGCCATCACCCAGTTTGTGGCTGTCAAACAGGGCAAAGTGCAACTCAACCTGACCGGTCAGACCAGGGACTTTCTGCGGGCCGACGATGCCGACCTGGTGTACTACCAGGTGCGCGGCTTCAAAGGAGAACACGTCAGCGGTGAGGCTGACTTCCCCAGCCCACCCGACAACACCGAGCCGGAAGCTGGCAAAGTGCTGCTGCGAACCGATGCCATCCGTGGCGACGACGTGCGGGTGGCCTACACCTGGATGCGCCACGAAGCAGACCCCGAGCACCTGCTGCTGGTGCAGGTGGCTGAAACCCTGGCCAAGCGCTCCACCCTGGCCACTGAAATCATCAAGGGCGTGATGGTGCCGCAGTTCGTCATCCTGCCCCTGGCGGTGTTGCTGGTGTGGCTGGCACTGGTGCGTGGCATACGTCCGCTGAACGACCTGGAACAGCGCATCCGTGCGCGCAAGCCAGACGACCTCAGCCCATTGGACGAGTCGTTCGTGCCCGAAGAGGTTGCGCCATTGGTGTCGTCGATCAACGACTTGCTCAACCGTCTGAAAGCCTCGCTCAGCACCCAGAAGCGCTTTCTGGCGGACGCCGCCCACCAACTCAAAACCCCTCTGGCGGGCCTGCGCATGCAAGCCGACATGGCGCAGCGCGAAACTCGGCCCGAGGAAATCCACCGCTCGCTGCAGCAAATTGCACGCTCCAGCGTGCGCGCCACACACACGGTGAACCAGTTGCTGGCCCTGGCCCGCGCCGAAACCACGGGCCGCACCCTGCCCACGGCCACCATTGACCTGGCGCGCATCGTGACCGAGGTGGTGCAAGACTCCGTGCCCCGCGCGCTGGACAAGCAGATAGACCTGGGCTACGACGGCCCGCAAACCGTGCCGCCCGAGTGCCTGATGGACGGCAACCCCACGTTGCTCAGCGAGCTGGTGCGCAACCTGGTGGACAACGCCATCAACTACACACCCAGTGGCGGCGTGGTGACGGCCCGCGTGCTGGTCGACCCGTTCAGCGGCGTGCAGATACTGCAGGTGGAAGACACCGGCATGGGCATACCCGAAAACGAACGCGAACTGGTGTTGCAACCCTTCTACCGAGCCTTGGGCACCAACGTCGACGGCTCGGGCCTGGGGCTGGCCATCGTGCACGAAATTGCCCAGCAACACGGAGCCGACCTGAAGATGGAAGACGCCCACCCCGGTCGCCACCCACCGGGCCTGCGGGTGGGCGTGCGCTTCAACAACCCGAACCGGCCCGACGCGGACTGAATTCAGATCTTTTTTGATCTCTACCGCTTGCTGGCATTGGTTTTTCCGCTATTTATTCATGCCCTATTCCGCTGATGGAATAGGGTGTTGCAGACGGTCATTTTTTGGGTGCAGCCGCTTTGCGTGCCACCTTTTTGGCCGCAGGCGCTTTGGCCGCAGCCGTTTTGGCGGCTGGGGCAGCACCCGCTGCGGCCGTTTTGCGCGGCGGGAACTTGCTGGCGCGGGGTTCAAACTCAAACACCACCTTGCCCTCTTTGGCGTCCCAGGTCAGGAAGGCTTTGAACGCACGGCGCGTGCGCATGGACACAAACTTGTCCAGCAGGTCGGTCTTGCCGGTGGCCAGCAGTTTGCGTACTTGCTCGGGCTCCACCGTTTGTTGCAGGATGACCTTGCCGCTCTTGAAGTCGCAGCTGGGCGTGGGCTGGGCGGCGGTGGGCACCGACTTTTCGCAGACGTAGTTGGCGCCGTGCTCGTGCACGGCGCTGCCGCACTTGGGGCACGCACCCAGGTTCTCGGCCTCGCCAAAGTCCACCAGCTCACCGGTTTCTTCGGCCTTTTTGTCGTCACCAAAGTCGAACTCCAGCTTCCAGTTGCTGTCGTCTTCGGCAAACACGAGCTTCATTTCGGCCACAAAAGGCCAGCCGGCTTTGGAGCGGAAGCCGTCCAGCGGACCAATGTGGCGGTCGCGCAGGAAGGCTTCCGCCTCAGCCGTTTCAAACGTGCGGCCTGCGGGCGATTTGGTGAACGAGAAACCGCAACCTTCGCTGTGGCCGTCGGCACCGGTGCAGGTGAAGCGGCGGTAGTTTTCCTTCACCACGCCGCCGCAGTTGGGGCAGGGTGTGGGCAAGGTCGCGTAGTCGCCTGGAATGGTGTCCCGGTCGTATTCCTTGGCCTTTTGCACCATGCGCTGGGTCATGTCGGCAATGTCGCGCATGAAGGCTTCGCGGCTGAGTTGGCCGCGCTCCATCAGCGACAGCTTGTGCTCCCAGTCGCCGGTCAGTTCGGGGCGCGACAGTTCTTCCACCTGCAGGCCGCGCAGCAGCGTCATGAGCTGGAAGGCTTTGGCGGTGGGAATCAGCTCACGGCCCTCGCGCAGCATGTATTTCTCGGCAATCAGGCCTTCAATGATGCTCGCGCGGGTGGCTGGCGTGCCCAGGCCTTTTTCCTGCATGGCTTCGCGCAGTTCGTCGTCATCAATCAGCTTGCCCGCGCCTTCCATGGCACCCAGCAGCGTCGCTTCCGAGTAGCGGGCAGGGGGCTTGGTTTTCAGGCCTTTGGGGTCTGCGGCGGTGTTGTGCACGGTTTCGCCGGGGGCTACGGGGACCAGGTTCTGGCCCTTGTCGCCTTCTTTGGCATCGGCCACGTCTTCAGCGGCTTCTTTGCCGTACACGGCCATCCAGCCCGGCTTGACCAAGACTTTGCCTTCGGTTTTGAAGTTGTAGGCCTGGCCACTGCGTTCGACGGTAGAAATGCGGGTGGTGACAGTGAACTCTGCCGGTGGAAAGAACACCGCCAGAAACCGGCGCACCACCAGGTCGTACAGCTTTTGCTCGGCCTCGCTCAGGCCACTGGGCGCCTGCAGCGTGGGAATGATGGCAAAGTGGTCGCTCACCTTCGCGTTGTCGAACACGCGCTTGGTGGGCTTGATGTAGCCGTTGTTCAGCGCCGTCAGCGCATGGGGCGCCAGGTGGTTCATGCCGCTGTCGGCCAGCATCTCAAAAGTCTGCTTGACCGTCGGCAAATAGTCTTCGGGCAGGGCGCGGCTGTCGGTACGCGGGTAGGTCAAGGCCTTGTGGCGCTCGTACAGGCTTTGCGCCAGCGCCAGCGTGGTTTTGGCACTGAAGCCAAAGCGGCCGTTGGCCTCGCGCTGCAGGCTGGTCAGGTCGTACAACAGGCCGCTGGCCTGGGTAGTGGGCTTGCTTTCCTCGCTGACGCGGGCGGGCTGCTGGCGTGAGGCGTCGGCAATTTGCTGTGCCTGCGCCTCGGTCCACACGCGGTCGGCGCGCCGCTCGGGGTCAGCGGCGTCGCCGGTAGGCTTTTTGAACGCGGGGTCAAACCACTTGGCGGGGTACTCACCGGCCTGGGCCTGGAAGCTGGCGTGCACTTCCCAATAGTTGCGGCTGACGAACTGGCGGATTTTTTCTTCACGCTCTACCACCACGGCCAGCGTGGGGGTTTGCACCCGGCCCACGGTGGTCAGGAAGAAGCCGCCGTCGCGGCTGTTGAAGGCCGTCATGGCGCGCGTGCCGTTGATGCCCACCATCCAGTCGGCTTCGGAGCGGCTGCGGGCGGCATCGGCCAATGGGCGCATCTGCTCGTCGCTGCGCAGGTGCGTGAAGCCGTCGCGGATGGCCTGTGGCGTCATGGACTGCAGCCACAGGCGCTGCACGGGCTTGCCCAGCGGCTTTTTGCCCCCGGCGTACTGCTCGATCAGTCGAAAAATCAACTCGCCCTCGCGGCCCGCGTCACAGGCGTTGATGAACGCGGTCACGTCCTTGCGCTTGGCCAGTTTGACCACCGCGCTCAGGCGCGACTTGGTTTTGTCGATGGGCTTCAGGTCAAAGTACGGTGGCAGAACGGGCAAATGGGCAAAGCTCCACTTGCCGCGCTTGACGTCGAATTCTTCGGGGGCGGCAATCTCCACCAGGTGGCCCACGGCGGACGTGACCACGTACGTGTCGTTCTCAAAGTGGTCGTCGTGTTTCTCGAACTTGCCCGCCACGGGGGTCAAGGCCCGAACGATGTCTTGAGCCACTGAAGGCTTCTCGGCAATCACCAAAGTTTTCATCTCTACAATTCGCCTCGTCGTGCGCGCACAGGCGCGCTGGTGGGTGTGCGCAGGTGCGCACATGCATGACAAAACCTTACCAAAGTTTGCCGCCCGTGCCGAAAACCCCCACAGCCCCTGCAGCCCCCTCACCTTCGGCCACCCGCCGCACCCAGGTGCGTCGCTCTGGCGTTCACGGCAAGGGTGTCTACGCTGCGGTGCCACTGAAAGCGGGTGAGCGGCTGCTGGAGTACACCGGAGAACTCATCTCCTGGGCCGAGGCCTTGCGCCGCCACCCGCACGACGCGGCGCAACCCCACCACACGTTTTACTTCCACATCGACGATGAACGGGTGATCGACGCCAAATTTGGCGGCAACAGTTCGCGCTGGATCAACCACAGCTGCGCCCCCAACTGCACAGCCACCCAGGAAGGACATCGCGTGTTCATCGACGCGCTGCATGACATTCCTGCGGGCGAGGAGCTGTTTTATGACTACGGTCTGGTCATTGACGAGCCCCTGACGCCCGAGCTGAAGGCCGATTACCCCTGCTGGTGTGGCCACGGCGTGTGCCGGGGCACCTTGCTGGCCAGCACGGCACCTGCGGCCAAGCCTCGGCGCTCACGCGCCAAACCCAAAGGCTGACACGCCCATGCCCACGCCGTTGGCCACCTGCGTGGCATCTCTCAACCAGGCCGCCGAGGCCGTGTGGCCCGCCATGGCCCAGACACTGGCCGACCACCCTGCAGAAGCCATGCATGGCTTCACGGTCGAGGTGGTGCCCACCATTGGCTCAACCAACGCCGAACTGATGCGCCGCGCCCGCAGCGGCCCCCAAGGCCAGGCACCCACCCTGCTGGTGGCGGCCGAGCAAACCGCTGGCCGTGGCCGCATGGGCAAGACCTGGCTCAGCCAACCCGGGCAAAGCCTGGCGTTTTCGTTGCTGCTGCCGCTCAAGCCTGCCCACTGGGCAGGACTGTCGCTGGCCGTGGGCGTGGCGGTGGCCGATGCGCTGGCTGCGGTGCTGCCCCCTCCGCTGGGCGAGCGACTGCGGCTGAAATGGCCCAACGACCTGTGGCTGGAAGGTGCCAAGCTCGCCGGCATTCTGGTGGAAACCGCACACCTGGGCTCGGGTGCCTGGGTCGTGGTGGGTGTGGGTATCAACATACAGCCGCCCGTGCCAGACCCCACCGTGGTGTGGACGGGTGTCGAACCCACCGGGCTGGGTGTTCACGCTGCGGGCCAGGACAGCGCCGCCGTGTTGCGTGTGGTAGCCCCCGCGCTGCTGCGTGACCTGTTGGCCTTTGAAGCCTTGGGCTTTTCGGCCTTTGCCCAGCGTTTTGCGCAACGCGATGCCTTGCGCGACCAAGCCTTGGCCTTGTCCGATGGCACGCTGGGCACCGGCTGCGGCGTTGACGAACAAGGCGCTCTGCTGGTGCTCACCGCAAAGGGCATGCAAACGGTGCACAGCGCGGAAGTGAGTGTGCGTCCGCTGGGAGTTGCCACATGATTCGATCGGCGGTTCTCGTGCTGCTGCTTGCCAACGCGGGTTACTTTGCCTGGAGCCAGGGGCACCTGCTGAGCCTGGGAGGCGCAGGCACCTGGGCAGACCCCAACCCGTTGCAAGAGCCCCAGCGTATGCAACAGCAACAACAACCCGAGCGCCTGACCGTGCTGCCGTCTGCTGCGAAGCCCGCCAGCTCAACCAGTGGGACAGGCAATGGCAGCAGCACCGCGGCGGCGCATCAAAGCCCCGCCGAATGCCTTCAAGCCACTGGCCTGACAGACCCGCAGGCGGACAGCCTGCGTGAGGCACTGGCCAGCGCCCTGCCAGAGGGGAGCTGGCAACTGGAAACAACGGTGCAACCCGCCCGCTGGGTGGTTTACCTGGGCAAGTTTGCGAGCGCTGAGGCGCTTCGCGCCCGCAAGGCCGAACTCCGTGCAGCACGCGTGGACCACCGCGACGTGAACAACCCAGCCTTGCAACCCGGACTGGCACTGGGCACCTTTCCTACCGAGGCTGCGGCCAATCAGGCGCTGCGCGACGCCACGCGCAACGGCATCAAGAACGCCAAAGTCGTGACCGAGCGCCCAGAAACCCGTCAGCACACCCTGACCCTGCCGCAGGCCACACCCGCGCTGCAAGGCAGCGTGCGCGGCATCAACAGCGGGCTGGCGGACAGCCCTTCGCTCGACTGGCTGGCCTGCCCCGGCTGAGCGCCAGCGCAGCCAACCAGGCCCACAAGCTCAGCCCCCACGCCCAGCCGGTATGGCCACCACCGCCACTGTCGGCCACGGGTGTGGTCGGTACCGTTGGCACGGTGGGCGCAGGGGTGGGCAAAACCACAGGCGTGGCGGCAAGCAATGCCAGTTGGGCATCCAACAAGCCGGCGCCGCAGGTGGTGGTGGTGCAGTTGCACACCGCCTGCGACAACGATGTGGCGCTGCATGTGGGCAGGTTCGGCTGGGCGGTGTGCGGGCGCACGGACGCTTTCAGCAAACGGGTCAGATCGGCTGGGGTGAGGCCCGGCTGCACGCTGAGCATGAGGGCAGCGGTACCTGCCACCAGCGGCGCGGCAAAACTGGTGCCCACCAGCGATTCATAGGTGTGGGCCGCTGGCACAGTCCGCCCGGCGTTGAGCGTGGTCAGCAAACCGGCGTCGGCACCCGTTGATCCGGAACCCCCCGGCACAGCCAGTGCCACGTTGGGGCCGTAACTGGAGTAGCTGGTTTTGGCTCCGTCACCGCGCACAGCGCCCACGGCCACCACACCCGTGCAGTCGGCGGGCCGGGTGACGGGCTCGGCCGAGTTGCCTGCCGCCACCACCACCAGGGCTCCGGCCGCAGTCACATCATTCACGGTTTGCTGGTAGGCGTTGTCGCACGGTCCGGAGCCGCCATAACTGAGGTTGATGACTTTGGCTGGGTTGGGGTTGACGGGCACCCCCTGCACAGGAAGTCCGGCCGCCCAGCGCATGCCATCGAGCAAATCACTGAGCAGCGCCCCACATTTGCCAGCCACACGCACAGGCAGCACTTGCACCCCCCAGCTCACCCCAGAGACCCCCAAGCTGTTGTTGCTGGCGGCAGCGATTTGCCCCGCAATGCCAGTGCCATGCCACGAACTGTCAGACACGTCGCAATCTTCGTAGAGCGGGGTCAGGGATTCAGCCCGCGTGACCCAGTCGCCGGGGTCACTCGCATCTGCATCGCGGCCATTGCCGTCATTGGCAATGTCCAATTCACTCACAAAGTCATATCCAGGTAACAGGTGTCCCGCCAGATCGGGGTGGTCGTACCGCACACCCCCGTCCACCACGGCAACCACCGGGGCATTGACCGCGCCCGTGTTCAATGCCCAGGCTGCTGGCAGGTTGAGTGCCGACGCAAATGTGGTCGGGGCCTGCAAGTGCCATTGCTGGGCAAACAAAGGATCGTTGGGCAAGGTGAGCGCTTGGGCACGCTGCCAACGCACGTTGGGTGTCACGCTGGCCACGTCCGGGTGCAGGCGCAGGCGGCGCATGGCAGCCTCCAGTGCGGCCCCCCTGAGCGGAGCGGAAAAGTCCAGCCTCAAGGCCGCGCCTGCCGAGCCCAGCTGCCGGGAGGGGACACCGGCTTCCACCGCCACCTGGCCCAACCGTTCGGTGCGCGCGGCGTGTTGGCGCTGCCACGCCGCCATGGCCTGCTCGCGCCGCGCTTGGGGGCTGTTGCGCAGGCCAACGCCGACAGAAGCTGCGGCCTCAGCGTCAAGCGGCACGGCAGCGGACCGAAGCTGAACGATGACACCCGATGCCGGCAGCTCGCGCGCCACCGCACCTGAAGTGAACGATGCCAGCGCAACCGCACAGGCCAGGGAACAGGGAAAAGAAAAACGGTCCATGCCAGTTTCTAGCATGGACCGCCCGGGCTGTGCAGCAGCCGCGTGTAAAGACAGCCGTTACGCAGCGACCACGCGGGCCATCTCGAGGCATTTGTTGGAGCAACCCCACTCGTTGTCGTACCAGCCCACCAACTTCACGCAGGTGCCATCCAGTGCAATGCCGGCCTCGGCATTGAACACGCTGGTGCAGGGTTCGCCACGGAAGTAGGTGGGCACGCGAAAGCTCATACCGGTCAGCTTTTTGTACAGCTCAGGAATGACCACACCCACGGCCTTGGCAGCACCGGGCTGCTGGGAATAAAGTTTTCAGGGCTGCCGCAGCCACCGCGCCCCTCTTTGTTGCTGGGGCCGTCGACGGTCTTTTGTGTGGCAGTGTCTGCGTGCACGGTGGTCATGAGGCCGCGCTTGATGCCCTTTGAGGGTCATGCGAAATATGCCAGGGTTGAAACAGAAAAATCCCGGAAATCCGCTTTAGCGCTTGATGATATTGACTTACGCGCTATCAATCACACCGCCCATCAGCCACCTGCTGTCTGCGACAGGGTTCACCGAGGACCTCATGCAAGGGGCTGACTCCCCCGCGTTCGCGGGATGTTCATTCAAGGGCCGGGTCTCTATGGTTCGCAGTTGATGTCACACAACGGAGTTGAACCATGAACCGCACCCTCGTCCACAGCCTCTTTGCCGCCACTTTTGCCCTGGGCTTGACCGCCTGCGGCGGCAGTGACGACCCCGCAGCGTCGCCAGCACCGGCCGCCAGCCCCACCCCGGCACCTGCCCCAGCTCCGACGCCTGCTCCCGCGCCAACACCCTCTCCAACACCTGCACCTGCACCAACGCCAGCTCCCACTCCCGCACCAACTCCGGCTCCTGCACCCACTCCCGCACCGGCTCCTGCCCCGAGCGCTGGCGCTGCGTCAGAGTGCTTCAACATCGCCTGGTACACACCGGGCACGACCGCCGTGCTGGACTACGCCATCACAGGTGCAGCCACAGGCAGCACCCGCAGCAACATGACCGTCAGCGGGGGCAAAACCTTCAACGGACAAAGTGGCCTGATTGAGTTTTTCCAGGACCAAACCACCACCTACACCGCCCCGGCCATACTGGCGTCAGCCGGCACCACCCCAACTCAGTCACGCTTCTACTTCAGCGAAAACGGCTCGGTTGAAACCGAATTTGGCGGCACCGTCACCACAAGTGTCACCGTCGCAGGCATTACCGTGAGCGGCACTACCACGGTCACCTATAGCCCTTCGGTGGCTGACCACAGATTCACGCTGGCGGTTGGGGGCAGTAACACCACAACCACAACACAGAGCGTCACATCAGTCACCAACTTTGGAAGCTCACCCGCAACAACATCCAGTGAAACCACGACGGTCACATACGTCGGTCAGGAAAGCATCACCATCCCGGCGGGCACCTTCACGGCATGCAAGTTCAGCGTGGTGACATCTGGGGGAACCCAAACTGAGTGGTTCGGCAAAGGCAATGGCGCGCCACTGCAATTGACCAGCAAAGCGTCTGACGGCACCGCCACCTTGCTGTCTCTCACTGCGGCCTCACGCCTCAACGGCGCACCCCTGTAAATCCAGGAACACAGCCCCTGGCAACGAGGCCACCCACACGGGTGGCCTTTTTTTGTTCTACAGTGCCCCCATGCAAGGCCTGCACCTCACCGCCGATCTGTACGACTGCCAGTGCGCCCCGCACTGGCTGACCGACGCCACGGCGCTGCTGGCTGCCTGCGAAAACGCTGCCACAGCCGCCGGGCTGACGCCGGTGGCACGTTTGGGGCACTCGTTTCCCGCCACGCTCCAGGGTCCGGGTGGTGTCACCACCACCGTGCTGCTGGCTGAAAGCCACGTGTGTGCGCACACCTGGCCTGAAAGCGGCAGCGTGACGCTGGATGTGTACGTTTGCAACTTCAGCGCCGATCACAGCTCCCGCGCCGAGCAACTGCTGACGCGGCTGATCGCCCTGTTCCGCCCCATGCGCGTACACGAAAACGCCTTGCAACGCGGCACTTTGCCCCCCACACCTGCCACATGACCCTTTCTGCCATCGTCCTGGCCGCCGGGCGCGGCGAGCGCATGCGCCCGCTGACTGACACCTGCCCCAAACCGCTGCTGCCCGTGCGCGGCCACCCCTTGCTGGCCTGGCATGTGCAAGCGTTGGTGGACGGCGGGTTTGGGCAGTTGGTGTTCAACACGGCGTGGCTGGAAGGTGAAATCACAAGCTTTTTTGCCTCCTACCGCTTGTCTGACGGTACTTTCAAGCTACCAAATTCAAACGAATTTAACGCTGCTTTTTCGCACGAACAGGCTGATTTTGGCGGTGCGCTGGAAACCGCCGGAGGCATTGCCCGCGCCCTGCCGCTGCTGGGCGCGCACCAACCACCACAGCCGAATGATGCGTTTTGGGTGGTGGCTGGCGATGTGTTTGTACCGGGCTTTGCCTTCACACAATCCAGCGTGGACCGCTTTCTGGCCAGCGATGCCCTGGCCCACCTGTGGCTGGTGCCCAACCCGGCTCACAACCCCAAGGGCGATTTCGGCATTGGCCCGTCGGGCCTGGCGCTGAACCTGCCCCCCAGCGACACAACCACACCCCGCTTCACCTACAGCACGATTGGCCTGTACCGCGCCTCACTGTTTGCAGCGCCGTGGTGCGACATCCCGCCCGGCAACCCAGGTGGCGAGAAGGCACCTCTGGCGCCATTGCTGCGCCGCGCCATGGACGCCGGCCGCGTGAGCGCCGAGCTCTACCACGGCCCCTGGACCGACGTGGGCACGCCCGAACGCCTGGCCCAACTCAACACGCCCTGAAGTAAGCTGCCCGCACCATGCCAACCTCGCAAACCACCCCCGCGTCCGCCCTGATCCACCCCGCCGACCTGTATGCCCAGCGCCGTGCGCGCCTGGCATCGCAGCTCGGCCCGGGCGGCGTCGCGATCGTGCCCACCGCGCCTGAGCGCCAGCGCAACCGCGACAGCGACTATCTGTACCGCCACGACAGTTACTTCTATTACCTGAGCGGCTTCACCGAACCCCATGCGTGGCTGGTCATCACGGCGGAAGGCCACACCACACTGTTCTGTCAGCCCAAGGACCTGGAGCGTGAAATCTGGGACGGCATCCGCCTCGGCCCCGATGCAGCGCCCATGGCACTGGGCGTGGAAGCCGCCCACCCCGTGGGCGAACTGAACCAGCACCTGCCCAAGCTGCTGGAGAACCGCAGCACCGTCTGGACACCGTTTGCCACCCACCCCGGCCTGGAAACCCAGGTAGAGGGCTGGCTGAAACAGGTGCGCGCCCGCGTGCGCTTCGGAGCCATCTGCCCCGACACCCAACGCGACCTGTGCGGACCCCTGGACGAGATGCGGCTGGTGAAAGACGCTCACGAACAAGACACCATGCGCCGCGCTTCTCAGATCAGCGCGCAGGCACACATCCGCGCCATGCAAACCAGCGCCCGCATGTTGCGTGCAGGCCAGGACCTGCGCGAATACCACCTGGACGCCGAGTTGCTGCACGAGTTCCGCCGCCATGGCAGCCAGTACCCCGCCTACGGCAGCATCGTGGCCGCCGGTGCCAACGCCTGTGTGCTGCACTACCGCGCCGACGCCGCCCCTGTGCGCGACGGTGAGCTGGTGCTGATCGACGCCGGATGCGAGCTGGATGGTTATGCCAGCGACATCACCCGCACCTTCCCCGCCAACGGCACCTTCACCGGCCCGCAGCGCGCGCTGTACGACCTGGTGCTGGCCAGCCAGGACGCTGCCGTGGCCGCCACCCGTGCAGGTGCGCGCTTCACCGACCCGCACGAAGCCACCGTGAAGGTGCTGGCACAGGGCATGCTCGACGTGGGGCTGCTCGACCGCAACAAGGTGGGCACAGTGGACGACGTGATCGCAGCCCGCGCTTACTTCCCTTTCTACATGCACCGCACCGGTCACTGGCTGGGCATGGACGTGCACGACTGCGGCAGCTACGTGGAGCCCGGCGAAGTGGGCCAGACCAGCGAACGCAAAGACCCTCTGAGCGGAGAAACCATCACCAACCGCCCCAGCCGCATCCTGCGCCCGGGCATGGTGCTCACCATCGAACCCGGCCTGTACGTGCGCCCCGCACCAGGCGTGCCGGAACAGTTCTGGAACATTGGCATCCGCATCGAAGACGACGCCATCGTCACGCCTGAAGGCTGCGAACTCATCACCCGGGGCGTGCCCGTACACGCCGACGAAATCGAGAAACTGATGGCCAATTGAGGCGGTTATCCCGGCAATGCCCGGGCGCAACCGCCACCACAATGTGTTGATCCCGCTTTTTCATCACCCACTGGAACCACCCATGATCGGCTACACCACCCTCGGCACCAACGACATCAACCGCGCTGCCACTTTCTACGATCCGCTGTTGTCCCTGCTGGGCCAGCACCGCCTGTGGGCCTACGAGCGCGGCATTGGCTGGGGCACCACTGCCGATGCGCCCTCACTGGGCATACTCACCCCCTTCGACGGCCAACCCGCCACGGTGGGCAATGGCACCATGGTCGCGCTGCAAGGAGCTTCCCCCGACGACGTGGACCAGGTACACCTGCTGGCACTGACGCTGGGCGGCCAGAACGAAGGCGATGTGGGCCCTCGTGGCGAAGGCTTCTACGGCGGTTACTTCCGCGACCTCGACGGCAACAAACTCTGCGTGTATTGCCGCACCTGACCCGACCACCCATGTCCCTGCTGTTTTCGCCCCGCACCCTGTCGTCACTTGCAGGTGGCCTGACGCTGTCCAACCGGCTGGTGGTGGCGCCCATGTGCCAGTACGCCAGCACCAACGGCCTGGCCAATGACTGGCACCTGACCCACTGGACCAACCTGCTCAACAGCGGCGCGGGGCTGGTGATGATCGAAGCCACGGCGGTGGAAGCCGACGGCCGCATTTCCCCTGGCTGCCTGGGCCTCTGGAGTGACGATACCGAGGCTGCCCTGGCCAATGCCCTTCACCGTGCGCGGGCACAGGCCCCGGGCGACGTGCGTGTGGCGATTCAACTTGGGCACGCCGGGCGCAAAGCCAGCAGCGCCAAACCCTGGGACGGCGGTGCGCTGCTGCTCTTGGCCCAGGGCGGCTGGCCCACCAGCGGGCCATCGGCCTTGCCGCACCTGCCCACAGAAACGCCCCCACACGAACTCACCGAGACCGATCTCGACCGCATTGAGGCTGCCTTTGTGTCCGCTGCCCAGCGTGCCGCCAAGCTGGGCATTGATGTGGTGGAGATGCATGCCGCCCATGGCTACCTGCTGCACCAGTTTTTGTCGCCCCTGGCCAACCAGCGCACCGACGCGTGGGGCGGCAGCTTCGAAGGTCGCACGGCCTACCCCACGCGGATTTTCAAGGCCATGCGCCGCGTGTTCGACAGCCCGCTGGGCGTGCGAGTGTCGGCCACCGACTGGGTGGACGGTGGCTGGACCACCGAAGAAACCTGCCGCTGGGCCACACAGCTGAAAGCTTTGGGGGCCGACTTTGTGCACGTGTCGTCGGGCGGTGTGTCACCGCTGCAAAAGATACCCGTCGGGCCGGGCTACCAACTCCCGCTGGCACGCCAGGTGCGCGAGGCGTCGGGCCTCACCACCCTGGGCGTGGGCCTGATCACCCAGGCGGCACAGGCCGAAGCAGCGCTGCAAAACGGCGACGCCGATCTGGTGGCACTGGCACGCGCTTTTTTGTACAACCCGCGCTGGGGCTGGCAGGCTGCCGCAGAGCTGGGCGGCACCGTGCAGGCCATGCCTGCCTACTGGCGCTGCCTGCCCAAAGAGGCCCAGGCCGCCTTTGGCAACGTGCGCATTGGCATGCGCTGAAGCGCACGTGCACGTCAGCCACGTCAACACTGGCACCGCGCAGCCCCTGTCCATCCAGGGGCGGCGCATCCTCAGCGCCACGGGCAAACAACCCGTGAAGGGCCCGGTGTCGGTGGGGCGCATGGGCCTGTCGGGCGACGAACAGGCCGACCCCAGCGTGCACGGGGGCCTGAGCAAAGCCGTGTACGCCTATCCGCAGGAACACCTGGCGTTTTGGCAAGCGCAGCGGCGCGAACACGGTGCCAGTTTGTTTGACGAACCCCTGCCCCCCGGCTTCATGGGCGAAAACCTCAGCCTGCACGGCCTGCTGGAAACCGAGGTGTGGGTGGGCGACCGGCTGCACTTTCCCCACTGCGTGCTGCGCGTCACCGAACCCCGTCAACCGTGCTTCAAATTCACCGCCGTCATGGGCTTTGCCCAGGCGGGCAAGGTGATGGCGCAAAGTGGTTTTTGCGGCTTATACCTTGCTGTGGACCAACCCGGCACGCTGGAGGCGGGTGACGTCTTCAGCCTGGAGCCTGGCTCACGCGGACTGGGCATTGCACAGGCGTTTGCGGGCAAGCGGTGGAAGCACTTGCGGTGACAGCTTGCGGGTGTCTGGCGGCACGCGCACACGACTACAGCAGACCCTCGATGGGCAACCACGACAGCACCTGAACACCCAAGCGCCGCCACAGGCTGGCCTTGGGTTCGCTGGTGTGCACCTGCTCGCCTTCAGGGCTGGTCTCGCGCCATTCCAGTGCCCCGTCTGCCGACAGCGCCAGCCGGTAGGTGGTGGCTTGCAGGTCGCGGTTGATGCCCTCCACCAGCTCCCGGGCCATGGTGTCGCTGTCGACTGTCAGGCCCATTTCGGTGTTGAGCTGGGCCGAGCGCGGGTCGAGGTTGAACGAGCCCACAAACACGTGCCGTCCGTCCACCACAAAGGTCTTGCCATGCAGGCTGGCCGCTGACGCCGACCCCAGTCGGAACCGCCAGGGCAGTGCAGACCGACGCTCCGGTGCATCAGCATCGGGCTTGAGTTCAAACACCTGAATGCCTGCGGCCAGCAACGCGCGCCGGTGTCGGGCGTACCCCGCGTGCACAGCCATGACGTCGGTGGCGGCGAGCGAGTTGGTGATGATGCGCACCTTCACGCCCTTGCGGGCCAGTTCAACCAAGCACTGCACCCCAACCTCGCCGGGCACGAAGTAGGGCGACACCAGGTCAAGCGTGTGCTGCGAGGTGCCCAGCCACGCACTCAAGGGCGGAAACATGCGCTGCCCTGTGACTGCTGAGGGCGACAGCCCCTCCACCTTGTCGGGCGAATCGGCCATCAGCTGCGCAGGAGCCCACTGCATCTGGGGGTAGGCAGTCAGGGGTGATGTCAGCCACGGCGTTTGCTCCAGGCTGGCGTGCAAACGGGAGGCCTCGGCGTCAAGGCCCAGGTTGGCCAGTTGCTGCTGCTGGCGGGCCAGGGCGTCGGGTTCGGCCGGGGCGACGAGTGCCGCCAGCGGGTAGGCCAGGGCGCTGTTCCAGTAACCGTCAAACTGCGCTGCGGTGGTTTGGGCCACCGGGCCCAGGGCCAGCAGGTCGAGGTCGGAGAACAGCAGCGATGCATCGACACCAAAGTACACATCGCCCACGTTGCGCCCGCCCACGATGGTGGCCAGGCTGTCAGCGGTGAACGATTTGTTGTGCATGCGCCGGTTGAGCCGGTCAAAGTCGGTCAGGTAGCCCAGGGCCTTGAACGCACGTTGGCCAAAGGGGTTGAACAGGCGCACTTCCACGTGGGGCTGCGCGGCCAGCGCCTGCAGCCAGGTGTCCATGCCGGCGCTGCCGTTGTCGTCCAGCAGCAGGCGCACGCGCACGCCGCGCTGGGCGGCGCGCCACAGTTCGTGCAGCATGATCCGGCCCGACACATCGGGGCGCCAGATGTAAACCTGCACGTCCAGCGCGCGCTGTGCGGCGCGGGCCAGCAGCACGCGGCTGGCCAGGGCCTGCACAGGGTCGCCCAGCAAGGCCACTCCGTTCAGGCCCTGGTTGCCTTGCGGTGGCTGGTAAGCCTTGGCCAGAGGGCTGTCGGCCGTGGCCGTGAGGTGGGTAGAGGGCGGCCGCTCTGGCAAGGGCGGCAGGCCCGAGGCGCAGGCCGTGAGGCCCGCGCAGGCCCCGGCAACCAGCACCACGCGCAAGCCTTGCCATGCGTGGTGAACTGTTGCAGCGGCCCGTTGTGCCACGGCTTGCAGTGGGCGGGCCGGCAAGCGTCGGTTCATGCGCGGGGGCATTCGAAGGCGAAACCGGCGTAGCGGCCGGTCGCCTGTTCGCCCGTGTTGTCGGTGTCGGTCATGGCGGCAATGGCCACCACGGGGCCGGGCGCCGCTCCGAAAGCGCGGCGGTAGTCTTCGCGCAGGTTGCGGCGCACGTCGTGCCATTCGCCCAGGCCATCGGTGCCCGACTGCACCACCACCATCTTGATCTGGCTGGTGTGCGCCGATGGAATGATGGTGCCCGGTGCCTCGTTGCTGCCCCAGATGTACATCAGGGCCGCAAAAGGGGGTGGCCGCCCGGTCATGGTCTGGGCCAGTTTGCGCTGGGTGCGCTCGCCAAACGGGAGCTTGGAAGCATCGCCATCGAAGGCCACCACCACGCGCAAGGGGGCGTCTTCGCGGTGGCGGTCGGCGTTGTCGGCGCGGGGCACCAGGGCATCGGTTTTCCATGACCAGCGCAACCAACTGCCCGCCGGCCGCGCGGGCTTGAAAGCAGTGCCATACAGCGAGGCCGAGCCGTCGGCCTGCGCCTGCAGCACCCGGCGGCCGTCTTCACTGACCAGTGTGTACCGGGTGTCTTGCTTGAATTTGGACAGCGGCGCATGCCCCCATTTGGGGGATGCAGCGTCGAATGGCAGCGCACGCGGGGCGCAGCCTTTGGTTTGCGCCCACACCGGCGCACCGAACAGAAGCAAGCCTGCCAAACCCCACCCGACGCTCCGATGGTTGAACCAAATGCCCATGCACGCCTCCTGACGCTTGCACAAAAACGCACTGCATTGGAACACCGCCGCACGCGCCCCAGCAACTGGCTGGCTCAACGCTCAGGAACGCTTGCGCACCACCGACACCACCAGCGTGATGACGGTGAGGGGCACCACAAACCACAGCATGACGTTGCTGAAGGTGCTCAGCGCGTCGTGCGCCTGCGCCGCCAGGATCAGGTAGCTGACATAGGCCACGTAGTACCCGGCAAACACGCCGCCCTCCCAGCGGGCAATTTCGCCGCCGGTGGCAAACATCGGCAGGCAGGCCAGCGCCACGGCCAGCATGACCCACATGTCAAACGCCAGCAACGACGGGGCCACTGGCAAGCCGCTGCTGCCCGCCACCAGCCCACTGATGCCCAGACACCCCAGGATGTTGAAGGTGTTGCTGCCCACCACGTTGCCCACGGCAATGTCGCGCTCACCTTTGATGGCTGCCGTGATGGAGGTGGCCACCTCAGGCATGGAGGTGCCTGCGGCCACGATGGTCAGCGCAATGACCACGTCACTGACGCCCAGCGCCTTGGCAAACGCCACGGCAGAAGTCACCAGCCAGTCGGAACCCAGCACCAGCAGCGCCAGCCCTGCAGCAATGAGCGCCAGTTGGGCAGGCAGCTTGGCGTCCCACGCGCCGGGGGCAGAGGGCTGCAACTCGTCGGCAAACTCGTCTCCCAGACCCGCTTGTGCAGCGCCAGCGGCAGCTGACTCGCGGCGCGACTGCACAACCAGGAAACCGGTGTACACCACCAAAAGCCCCAGCAGCAGCCCCGCTTCCCATTGGGCCAAGTTGCCATTGCTGGCCAGCGCCACCATCAGCAGCGAGGCGCCAAACATGATAGGCACCTCTTGCCGGATGAGCTGGCGGTTGACCACCAGCGGCACGATGAGCGCGCTGATGCCCAGAATGAACAGCACGTTGAAAATGTTGCTGCCCACCACGTTGCCCACTGCCATGTCGGCCTGGCCGTCCAGCGCGGCCGACACCGACACCGCCACCTCGGGCGCACTCGTGCCAAAGGCCACCACCGTCAAGCCCACCACCAGGGGCGATATGCCAAACGACAGGGCCAGCTTGCCCGCGCCGCGCACCAGCAGGTTGGCTCCCAGCACGAGCGCGGCAAGGCCCGCTGCAAACAGAAGAAGGTTGGTCATATAGCAACAAAATCAGTGACTGGAGTGCCCAGCATACCCGGCGCACGGCCCATGGGCCCACTGGTTGCGCAATGGCCTCAGCCCAGGGGGCTCCATGCAGCCAGCGCCCGGAGTTGCGGCCGCTTTTTGATCTGGTGTGCCTGCATGCGCTGCAGGATGTCGTCCAGTGTGCGCATGGCGTCAAGGATGTGGGGGCCCTTGTTCAGCATCACGCATTCGGCCCGCTCACCCATGGCGGCATCGGTGATTTCTGCACGCGACGGAATGCCCGTTTTGGCCAGCGTTTCCAGCACCTGGGTGGCCCAGATCACAGGCATGTGAGCCGCCTCGGCCGCCCACAGGATTTCTTCCTGAATTTCTGCCAGCCGCTCGTAGCCACACTCCACGGCCAGGTCGCCCCGCGCAATCATGATGCCCGCCGCCGGGCTGGCCATCGCCGACAGCAACAGCCGTGGCAGGTTCTCGAAAGCGCGGCGGGTTTCGATTTTCAGCACCACACCCACGTGTGCGGCACCCAGGCCTGCCAGGCGGGCACGCAGCTCTTCCACATCCTGCTCGCGCTGCACAAATGACAGGCCCACCATGTCGGCCAGGCGGGCCACGGCGCTCAGGTCGTCCACGTCTTTCAGGGTGAGGGCGGGCAGGTCGAGCTGGCTGTCGGGCAGGTTGATGCCTTTGTCCGACATCAGCTTTTCGCCCCCGTCCCGGGCCTGGGAGATTTCCACCACCAGCCCCTGCGCACTGGCCTGGCGAATGACGCCACCGATGCGGCCGTCATCGAACCAGATCCGTTCACCCTCGTTCACCTGTGCAAAGACCTCGGGCAACGTGCAGGGCACACGGGGCAAGCCGCCCAGCGACGGCGATGGGCTGTCGGTCATGGCTTCGTCTTGCGCTACCAGCCGCAACCGGTCGCCCCGGTGCAGCACCAGCTTGCCGTCCAGTGCGGGCAGTCCGCCGAGCCGAGTGTTGGCCGGCGCATGCCGCGCATGGCGCAGGCGGGTCAGGCGGGTGTGCGGCAGCAGGTACACCGTTTGGTCGGTGTGCGCCAGTGCGCCTTCGGGTGACACGGCCACCACGCGCAAGGTGCGGTGGGCATCGCGGGCATCCACCAGTTCCAGCTTGTCGCCCACCTCCAGACCGGCCAGCCAGTCGGTTTTGACTTCGGCATGCGCCTGCGCGCCCGGCACCGGCGCAACAGATCCGGCGGCACGCAAGCCCACCGCAGCGGGCACCACAGGCCTGCCGAATTCGTCGCGCTGGGGCCGTAGCTTGAGCACGGCGGGGCCGGGCAACAGGTTGCCCGTGCGCAACTTGGGGCCGCCCAGATCCATCAGCACACGCACCGGCCGGCCCAGCTGCCGCGATGCCTGGCGCACATGCTCGGCCATGGCCTGCCACTGGGTCGCTGCATCGTGGGCGCAGTTGATGCGCGCAATGTCCATGCCAGCTGCCACCAGCCGTTTCACCAGCGCTGCATCGTGTGCCGCCTCGGACGGCAACGTCACCATGACGCGCACCACCCGCTCCGCGGGCTCCGCCCCCAGCAGCGCCAGCGTGTGCTGCTGCAACAACCGCTGGCTGGTGACGATGCCAACAGGCTCGTCGGCCGAATGGTCAATCCACGGCTGGTTGCCGAGGCGGTGCAAGATGCCCAGCACTTTGTCCAGGTTGGCCAGCACATGTGACTCGGCCCGCCCCAACGACGACACACCGATCCAGGCCAACCGCTCCTGAAGATCGCGGTGGTCCTGCTGACGCAAGGCAAGGTAGTGAAGCAGGTTGCGGGCGCTGGCCTGGTGGTCGGGCGCTACCTGCGCCAGCACCTGGTGGGCGGCGGCCTCCTGGGCCAGCATGTGACGCCGCAGCGTCCACAGTTGCTCCGCCAGGTTGCAGCACACGTCAGGGTCCCACGCAGCGCCAGCGTCTGCGCTCGCGGGGCGGGTCAAGGGGTCAGCGGTTTCAGGCGCAGAGGAACGGGGCTTGGATGTCATGGCACAACAGGGGAAAGCACAACTGACCCAGTGTGCGCGCCGTTCATGACACGGCTGCGTCACACAACAGCCAGATGCCCCATGGTGAATGCCTCTTCGAACACCGAGTAACCAACCCAATCGCTGTGGGCAAACGAGAGGTTAGACGTTTTTGATAGTGAACTAGTGAATACAGAATTGCGGTAGGCCGCCATTTTGTTCATAATTCCGGGCATGGGGATGACCATGGCGTGGCCGTAGCGGGCCACCGCCACCTCAGCCACGCGGCTGGCCAGTTCGGGGTGGGCGGCTTGCAGGTCGGCCAGGGTCTGGTCGCGCCAGTGTGTCCAAGGCTGGGCGAGCACCTGCTGGCGGGCGGCGGCATCGTCGCCCAACGCGCGGTAGTGGGTGAGCACAGTGGCGCCCGGCACCGGGTGCAGGTTTTGGTGCGTGGCGCTGACATAGCCCAGGCCGCCACCCGTGCCACCCGAACCACCCTCTTGGTACACCACGTTGTCCCAGGCGGGTGCCGCGCCACCCCGGTCGGTCAGGGCGTGCTTCAGGTACAGGTTGGTCACCACCCAGGGAGCGTAGCGCACGGCTTGTGCGGCATCTTGCAAGGCCTGCTGCAGCGGCGCAGGGGCGTTCACCACCACGCGAGCAGCTACCAGGATGGGCAGCGCCACCACGCAGCGCCGGGCCAACCAGCGTTCAGACTGGCCGGTGGCGGTGTTCAGCGCCAGCACCTCCACGCCGTCGCGAGTGGGCTCTATGCGCTGCACCACCTGACCGGTTTTCAGGCGGTCACCCAGGGGCGCGGCAAGCCGGGCGGTGAGCCAGCCATTGCCCTCGGGCCAGGTGAGCACGGGCTCGGCCTCAGCGGCATCGTCGCCGGGCGCTGTGAAACCGTGGCGCCCGGCAAAGTAGTGCAGCCCTGCCCAAGCCGACACGGTGGCCAGGCCGGCGCCGTAGTCGTCGCGGCAGCAGTAGTCCAGGTACCAGCGCAGGTGCGGGTCGGTCAGGCCCTGGGACTTCAACCACGCATCCATGGATATAGCATCCAATACAAGCTGGTCTTGCGGTAGAGGCCATTTTGGTATGGGAATGGCATACGCTGAGCCTTGCTGCACCTGCCGCACGGCCTGCGCAAACTGGCGGTACTGCGCCAGGGTGCTGGCACCCACGCCGTCCACCGGCAACAGGCCGGCCTGCCACTGGCCCTGGAAATACAGCCGCTCCTGTGGGCTGTGGCACAGGTGGCGCTCGTCGTACACCCAGCGACCCGCCACTCGCTGGCGCAGACCCAGTTCTTCCAGCAGGTGCTGCACATGCGGCGCATGGTCGCCGGGCACGGGCAGGTAGTGCGCGCCCAGCGGGCAGGGCAGACCTCCCAACTGGCCTGGGCGGGCATTGCCACCGGCAACGTCCTCCAACTCCAGCAGGGCAAAGTCGTCTTGGCCCTTCAGGCGCAGGGCCCGCGCTGCCGCCAGCCCGGCCACGCCGCCACCGGCAATGAGCGTGTGCACACGTCGGGTGACGGTGGGCTGAGGCGCAGTGCCCGATTTGATGGCTGGGCCCACAGTGGCGTCACGCAGGGCGTGGCCGCGCTCCCAACTCTGACCCACAAAACCGCCTTGGGCCGCTTGCGGCTCTGCGCCTGGGCGGCAACCCGCCAATGCCAGGGCGGCGCTGGCTGAACTGAACAGGAAGTGGCGGCGATGGGTGGGCATGACCAGCAAACGGACAGCGGTCAGTGCGCCACCCGGCCCCACTCGGTTTCATAGGTGTGCACCAGCACCTGGTTGCTCAGGCGGTTGACCTCGGTGGGCACGCGGGCCATGTCTTGCGGAAAGTCGAACAACAAGGGCAGGGTTTGCGGGTTCAGAAACCGCAGGTTCTGGGGCCATGCAGCATCGGCGGTTGGCAGGCGCCAGGGCCTGCGGCTGGCAATAACGAAGCCCCACTCGCCAAAGCTGGGCACATGGGCGTGGTACGGCGCGGTGCGCAGGCCCACCGATTCCATGGTGTTCACCACCGTCCAGTAACTCTGGCGCGCCACCAGGGGCGAGGTGGTTTGCACCACGGCGTAGCCGCTGGCGCTCAAGCGTTGGTCCAACAGGCTGTAAAAGCTCTGGGTGTAGAGCTTGCCCACGGCAAAGTTGGTGGGGTCGGGAAAGTCGACCACGATCACGTCAAACACCTCGGTGCTGAGCTTGAGCCAAGTGAAGGCATCGGCGTTGACCACACGCACCCGGCTGTCCATCAGCGCGCGGCCGTTGAGGGCGGCCAGCGCGGGGGTGCGGGTGAACAGCTCGGTCATGGCCGGGTCCAGCTCCACAAGGGTCACTTCTGCCACGCTGGGATGTTTCAGGACTTCGCGCACGGCCATGCCGTCGCCACCGCCCAGCACGGCCACGCGCTGTGGTGCGCCGTGGGCCAGCATGGCGGGGTGCACCAAGGCCTCGTGGTAGCGGTATTCGTCGCGCTCGGCAAACTGAAGGTTGCCGTTCAAAAACAGGCGGTGGCCGGTGCGCCCCTCGCCAGGGTTGTTCGTGACGACGATGCGCTGGTAGGGCGAGGTGGTGGCATACACCACCTTGTCGGCGTAGAACTTGTCTTCGGCCAGGGTGGTGATGGCGTCGGCCCCGGCAAAGGCCGCACCCAACACCGCCAGCGTGCTCAGGCTGGCCACGGCATGGCTCTTGAAATGGCGCAACTCGTGCCGGAACAGCCACAGTGCCCACAGCGCCACAGCGGCGTTCATCAGCCCAAACAGCAGGCCCGTGCGCACCAGCCCCAGTTTGGGCACCAGCAGCAACGGAAACGCCACCGACACGGCCAATGCGCCCAGGTAGTCGAACGTGAGCACCTGCGACACCAGGTCTTTCAACGCCACGTTGCGCTTGAGGATGCGCATGACCAGGGGAATTTCCAGCCCCACCAGCATGCCCACGAGCAGCACCAGTGCGTACAGCGCAAACCGAAAAGCGTCTGGCGCGTAGCCATGGACCCAGAACAGCATGGCGGGCAACAGGCCACCGGCCAGCGCCACCAGCAACTCGATGCGCAAAAAGTGAGCGGGCAACTGCCGGTCAAAAAACCGCGACAGGTACGAGCCCCCGCCCATGGCAAACAAATAGGCGCCAATGACGGTGGAGAACTGCAGCACCGAGTCGCCCAGCACGTAGCTGGCCAGTGCGGCAGCTGCCAGTTCGTACAGCAGGCCGCAGGCCGCGATGACGAACACGCTGGCCAGCAAAGCCACCTCCACGGCGGGTGGCTGGCGGGGGATGGGATTGCTCACGCAGGCGTTTGATCAAAAGGCCCGCGCCGGCACGCAGGGCGCGGGCCGGGGGGCGTGGCGGTCAGCGAGCGCCAAGTGCCTGGTTGAAGGTGCGCCAGTAGGCGCTGATGCGGTAGAGAGAACCCACCAGGCGGGTGATGGCCTCGGGGTCGTCGTCGAGGTTGTAGCCATCGCGCCCGGCTTCGTAGCCCTGAAAAAACACCAGCACAGGGGCCACCATGGGCCAGTGCTCTTCGTCTTCAAGCAAGTGTTGCCAAGTTTCGTCGCGCTGGATGGCGCTGAAAAAGCCCACCGCCCAGTCGCGACCCAGCCACTCACCCACGCGGCGTTCTTCTGCATCGAGCTGCACGGGGTGCACCACCTCGTCAGGATCCACGTGACCAATCAACGGAGAGAACATGGGCTCGGTGCCCTGGTTCAAGGCACGCTCGGCCACGTCGGGCGTGAAAGCATGCTGGATGTCGCGCCAGCGGCGCAGCACCAGGGCCAGCAGCCGATCTTTGGCCGCAGGTCCACCGCAGTCGGGCATGCTGACCTGACCGAACACTTCTTCCAGCCAGTCGGCGGTGTCAACCGTGTGGGGGCTGAGAACGCAACCGGTCAAAAAGCCGTCGGCCATCTCGGCGGTCATGCAATCGTCGGGCAGGTCGGGCGCGTTGAGGGCCTCGAACAGTTCGTCCTGTTCGTCGTCAGACAAGGGGGCGTGGTCGGCCAGGATGGCCGGGTGGTGGGCGATGTAATCAACAAAGGGGTTCATGGCCGACACCTTACCCGTGAATGGCCGCCGCCACAATGAGCGAAATGCCCAAACTCATGGCGGCCACCACCATCCCCAAGGCCATGTTCTGCTTTTCCACCAGCTCTTCCCACAGGTTGTAGGGCGTGAGTTTGTCGATGACGATGAACGACACCCAGAAAACGACCACGCCCAGCAGGGCATAGATGACCGAACCGAAGAAGGCTGCGGGTCTGAACCATTCGAGTTCCATATGGGGCTCCGTTGGTGGTTAAGGGAGAGTCAGGTGAGATGTCTGCATGGGCTATTTGTGAGAGCCACCACTGCTGTAGCCGCCCCACGAGCCGCCCGAGCTGCGGCCACTGGATGTGGCGCAATTTTGCACGTTGGGGTCGCAGTCCTGACGGTGTTCGAGCCAGTTGAACACCAGTATCAACAGAATGATCGCGACAACCAGGATGGCCTTGCCCTTGAAGCTCAGCTCGGAAGTGGGTTGGGCGTCGCTGCGTTTCAGCAGCGCTGCCTGGTCTTTCATGCCAAAGGCACTGGCCACCAGTTCGGCACGGAGTTTGTGGCCCGCCGACCAACTGATTTCGTTGGCCGCTTCCTCCTGGCTCAGCAAGTTGTTGCCCGAGGTAAAGTCGCGGTTGAAGCTCTTGTGACCACGCTCCACGGGCCAATAAAACTCGCCCGCCACGTAGGTGGTTTCGGCGCGGTAGGCGTATTGCAGTTTGTAGGTGGTGCCCAAGTAGATGGCGCTCTGCCCCCCTTTGGCCAATGAGGGCGCGCCGGTGGTGGGTTTGACCAGGCTCCACCCGTCCTCCGCATCCACCAGAAACTGAAAACCCCGCTGGGCGTTGAACAGGAGGTATTCGCTCCAGCCAAACTGCTCATCGGCGTCGCCGGGCTCTTGCCCCATGCGGTGCTGAAAACCCACCACCTGCCACTGTTTGCCTTGAAGCTGAGCCTGGGTACCGAGGGCGATGATGGGTTCGACTGGCTCGGTCTGGCGGGCGGCCACGGCCTCGGCGCCCACACCCTGTGTGAGGTCGATCAGGCTGTGGCACGAGGCGCATGTGAGGCGTTTGGTGCTGCCAAAGTCCACCTGCACGGGGGCGCCGCAGGCCGGGCAACTGAACTGACGACCTTTTTCGTCTTTGGCCGATTCGGCCTTGATGCCCACCATCTGCAGGTCTTCGAGCAGCACGGTGGTGCCCAGGCTCACGGCCACGGGTTGCCCGCTGAGGGTCGGGCTGTAGTCGAGCGTCAGCACGCCGGGTGCCTGACCGTCACTGGCGTCGCCCTGGCTGCGCAGCTCCACCATGTCGAACGGCGTGCCCAGCGGTGGCAGGTGTGGCAGCTCGCCCTGCGCGGCCAGCAGCTGCACGCTGCTGTTGGCCGTCACGGCATAGGTGCGGCCGTCGATGGCTGTCGTGGCCCCCAAACGCAGGTGTTTGGCTTCTGGCAGGGCGCGGGCCACGGCACGGGGGCGTGCGTAGACGTAGGCCCCGTTGTCTTCACTCAGGAAAGCGGTTTGCCCATCGTCCTGCACCACTTCCCACTCGGTCCAGGTGCCGCTGGCGGACTTGTATTGCAAGCGCCCCACCAGCACAAAGCCCATGCCGCCAATCTTGCCGCTGGCCCCGAGCTGCAGGGGAGAGTGGTCGTCAAACAGCTCGGCCATTTTGCCGATGCGCTGCAGAACCTCACCCTGGCGCACCACGGTGCTCTGGCAGTAACCGCACACCGCATGCGTGGACTGGGCGCTGCGAAACAGCACCGGCGCACCGCAACCCGGGCAGGCGGCGCGGTAGGCGCGTTGCGGCGACGGTTCAGCCATTTTGATATAGCTACAAACGCTTGTCAGTCAAGCGCTAGAGGCTTAAAAAGCTTGAAATTCAAGGCTCAAACCAGCTTCTTCAGCAGCTCGGCCTTTTTGGTGGCAAATTCCTCGTCGGTCAGGATGCCTTTGGCCTTCAGGTCGGCCAGCTTTTCCAGCGTGGCCATCACCTCGTCGGGCTTGATGCCAACCGCTGCCACCGGGGCCGCAACTGCCGCAGGCGCGTGTGCCGTGGGGTTCAGGCCTTGGGCGAGGTTCTGGGCCAGCACCTGGCCCAACGCCACACCGGCACCCAGGCCCATGGCGTCGCCCGCAATGCCGCTGCCGCCACCACCACCCGAAGCGACCATGCCGGGAATGGCTTGCGCCGTTTGGTACTGCATGAACTTGCCCATGTCGTTGCCGACCATGCCCATGCCGATTTTCTGATCGAGGATTTTTTGCAGCTCTTCGGGCAACGACAGGTTTTGCACCGTCATGCCTTCGAGCTTCAGGCCGATGGCGCCAAACGCAGGTTCCAGTTGGGCGGACAGAGCCTCTGCAAACTTGAGCTGGTTGGACGCGAGGTCCAAAAACGGAATACCGCTGGACGCAATGGCCTGGCTGATGTTTTGCAGCACCAGGCCTCGCAGTTGGCCGTCCACGTCGGCCACGGTGTAGCTCTCGCGCGTGCCCGAAATTTCGGTGTGGAACAGCTTGGGGTCGGCCACGCGGAACGCGTAATTGCCAAACGCGCGCAGGCGCACGGCCCCAAAGTCCGCGTCGCGGATGGTGATGGTCTGGGGCGTGCCCCACTTCTGGTCAATTTGCTGGCGCGTGCTGAAAAAGTAGACATCGCTTTTGAAGGGCGACTCAAACAGCTTGTCCCAGTTCTGCAGGTACGTCAGCACCGGCAGTGTTTGCGTGTTGAGCTTGTACATGCCGGGGCCAAACACGTCGGCCACCTTGCCTTCGTTGACAAAAACGGCCATCTGCGACTCGCGCACGGTCATCGAAGCGCCGTTCTGGATTTCCATGCCGGCCATGGGGAAGCGCCAGGCCAGGGTGCCATCACCCTCCTCGACCCACTGAATGACGTCAATGAATTGTTTCTTGATGAAATCCATCAGGGCCATGAGCCACCTCCTTTGGGTTGAACGGCTGTTAACGCACTGCAACTGCAGCCGTTTCATGATACCCGCGCAGCGCCCGCGAGGCTTGCCTATGGCGGTGTTGGCTTTTCCCAATTGGACCAGGCAGTTGTCAAAAACTATCATTCATCAAATACTGATAGCCAATATGGAGCGCAACATGGCCAACTTCGCCAAAGCCAACGTCACCACCCTCAAAAAAACCGCGAGCTACTACCTGCTGCACATCGTGGTTGCGGCATCTGTGGCCTATGCCGTGACGGGCGACTTGCTCGTGTCGTTCACCCTCAGCCTGCTGGAGCCCACCGTGCAGGCGTTTGCATTCTTCTTCCACGAAAAGTTCTGGGACCGTCGGTTGAAAGTGTCGGCTGCCGCACAAAAAGTCAAAGCCGAAACGCCCGGTATGCGTGGATTCACGCACGCGAAATGATGCCTGCGGTGCCACAATCCGTGGCCCCAATGGAGACCCATACATGTCGCTGAGCCCCGAAGCCAAACGCGCCGAACTGCGCAACGCCGCCCTCGAATACCACGAGTTCCCCACCCCCGGCAAGATTGCCATTGCCCCCACCAAACAACTGACCAACCAGCGCGACCTGGCGCTGGCGTATTCGCCGGGCGTGGCCGCACCGTGTGAGGAAATCGTCAAAGACCCCAACGCCGCCTTCCGCTACACCGCGCGCGGCAACCTGGTGGGCGTGGTCACCAACGGCACGGCCGTCTTGGGCCTGGGCGACATCGGCCCACTGGCGGGCAAGCCGGTGATGGAGGGCAAGGGCGTTCTGTTCAAGAAGTTTTCGGGCATCGATGTGTTCGACATCGAAATCAACGAAAAGGACCCCGACAAGCTGGTGGAAATCATCGCCAGCCTCGAGCCCACCTTTGGCGGCATCAACCTGGAAGACATCAAGGCGCCTGATTGCTTCTATGTGGAGCGCAAGCTTCGCGAGCGTATGAAGATCCCGGTGTTCCACGACGACCAGCATGGCACAGCCATCGTGGTGGGCGCGGCCATTTTCAACGGCCTGAAAGTGGTGGGCAAAGACCCCAAACAGGTGAAGCTGGTCACATCCGGCGCAGGTGCCGCTGCCCTGGCATGCCTGCAACTGCTGGTCAAACTGGGCATTCCCCGTGAAAACATCTTCGTGACCGACCTGGCCGGTGTGGTCTACGAAGGCCGCACGGAGCTGATGGACGAAGACAAAATCCAGTTCGCCCAAAAGACAGACGCACGCACGCTGAGCGACATCATTGCTGGGGCAGACATCTTCCTGGGCTTGTCAGCCGGTGGCGTGCTCAAGCAAGACATGGTGGCCAAAATGGCTGCCAAACCGCTGATCTTCGCGCTGGCGAACCCGACGCCTGAAATCTCCCCCGAGCTGGTGAAGGCGGTGCGCGACGACGCCATCATGGCGACGGGCCGCACGGATTACCCCAACCAGGTGAACAACGTGCTGTGCTTCCCGTACATCTTCCGGGGTGCACTGGACTGCGGGGCCACCACCATCACCGACGAGATGGAAATTGCGGCGGTGCACGCCATTGCCGAGTTGGCCCAGGCCGAGCAAAGCGATGTGGTGGCTGCGGCCTACGTGGGCGAGAAGCTGGCATTCGGGCCGGACTACCTGATCCCCAAGCCTTTCGATCCCCGGCTGATGATCAAAATCGCCCCGGCCGTGGCCCAGGCCGCCGCCGACAGCGGCGTGGCGCTGCGCCCCATTGCCGACATGGACGCCTACCGCGACCGGCTGCAAAGCTTCGTGTTCGCTTCGGGGACGGTCATGAAGCCCATTTACGCTGCGGCCAAACTGGCCAAAGCCAAACGCGTGGCCTATGCCGAAGGCGAAGAAGAGCGCGTGTTGCGCGCCTGCCAGATCGTGGTGGATGACGGCTTGGCCCGCCCCACGCTGATTGGCCGCCCTGCGGTGATTGCCCAGCGCGTCGAGAAATTCGGTTTGCGGCTCAAAGAGGGTCTGGACTACGACGTGGTCAACGTTGAACTGGATGCGCGCTACCGCGATTTCTGGCAAACCTACCACCGCATGATGGAGCGCAAGGGCGTCACCACCCAGCTTGCAAAGATCGAAATGCGTCGCCGCCTGACCCTCATCGGGGCCATGCTGCTGCACAAAGGCGAGGTGGATGGCCTCATTTGCGGCACATGGGGCAGCACCGCCAACCACCTGGAGTACATCGACCAGGTCATTGGCAAGCGCGAAGGCGGCAGCCCCAGCACAGAGCAGGATGTGCGCATTTATGCCTGCATGAATGGCCTGATGTTGCCCGGCCGACAGGTGTTTCTGGTGGATACGCACGTCAACTACGACCCCACCGCAGAAGAACTGGCGGAAATCACCGTCATGGCGGCAGAAGAAATGCTGCGCTTTGGCATCACGCCCAAAGCGGCCTTGCTGTCGCACTCCAACTTTGGCAGCAGTAACCAGCCCAGCGCCATCAAAATGCGCAACACCCTGGCCCTGTTGCGCGCGCAGGCGCCCTGGCTGGAAGTGGATGGCGAAATGCATGGCGACATTGCGTTGGATGCTGCCGCGCGGGTGAACCTGATGCCCAACACACTGCTGCATGGCGAGGCCAACTTGCTGGTGCTGCCCAATATCGATGCGGCCAACATCGCCTACAACCTGCTGAAAACCGCAGCGGGCGGCAACATCGCGATTGGCCCCGTGCTGCTGGGTGCCGCCAAACCGGTGCACATCCTGACCGCCAGCACCACGGTGCGCCGCATCGTCAACATGACAGCGCTGACGGTGGCCGACGCCAACGCCCACCGCTGACCTGGCGCAGGCTGCTCGTCAAGCGGCGCCCTGCAATACCCCCAGCGAAGGCCTGCTGCAGTGCAGCAGGCCTTGCGTTTTTGGGCCGGTTCAGGCACACTCACTGGCTCGATTTTCAGGGTTTACCCGCGTTGTGACGGGCAAGCACGGTGATGTCGGTTTATCCAGGATTGGTGAGGACTAGATGACCCGGGGAGTATCTGCGGCGACGTGGGGCACGCAACCCAACAAGGCCAGCGCATGGCAACGCCTGCAGCTTGCTCTGCGTGGCGCAATGTGCGTCGTGGGGTTGGCCTTGGGTTTGGCGGTACCTCCTGCGGCACACAGCTACGCACCCAGTCCGTCGGATTTTCCGGTCATCAGCCGCGCCGAACTCCCTGCTCAAGGCCGTGCCGTGCTGGCCCGGATTGAAAAGGGTGATTCATTTGAGCATCCCAAAGATGGCTCTGTGTTTGGCAACCGGGAACGGTTGCTTCCCAAACAGACCAGAGGCTATTACAGGGAGTACACCGTGCCCACGCCTGGGCTGAAACACAGAGGCGCCAGACGCATCGTGTGTGGTGGAAAGCCCAAGCGAAGCCCTGATGCCTGTTATTACACCGAAGACCACTACGCCAGCTTTCGGCTGATTGCCCAGTGACTTCGCAGAGTTCTGGTTTTTTTGTTTTTTGACTTTTTATAGAGGAACGGAGATGGACATGCCACTTCGTCAAGTGCGACCCAACATCGTGCAATCGATTCGCGCCCACCGCGTGGAAGACCTGCAGGCCGCTGCCCAACAGCTTGGCCACCACTTTTTGTATGCCAACCTGGCCAAGGCACAGAGCAAACAGGACGTGCTGGACCTGATCGCTGCCCAGTACACATTTCCTGCCCACTTCGGCAAGAACTTCGATGCACTGTACGACTGCCTGACCGACACGGTGCACAAAGCCGGTCCGCAAACCGGCTTCATCGTGGTGCTGGAGCACATTCCTGCGCACGCAAAGTTCGACAAAGAAGCCCGCGAACAGTTGCTGGACATCTTCCGCGATGCGGCCGACTACTGGAGCGACCGGAAAATTGCCTTCCGCTGCTTCTATTCTTTCTCGGTGGCCCGTGCCGCCAAAGGCGAACCGGCAGCCACAGAAGACGAAGCCACGGCTGAGGCCATGCCCACAGACAAACTGGTGGACGTGAGCCCTATGGCGTTGCGAATGAGCAGCCCGTTCAACGCGGGTTACTGGATGGCTGCGGCCTGACCATCTGCCTGGCACGGGTTCGACAAGGCCCGTGCCAAAGCGGTGTATTCGGCCACGGGCACCTCTTCGGCCCGCCGCTGCACGTCAAATGCACCGGCAAACTGGCGGCTGTCCAGCCATTTGCCCAGCGAGTGACGCAGCAGTTTGCGTCGCTGGCTGAATGCCACCCGAACCAGCTCTTCCAGCACATCCGGTTCCAGTGCTGCGGGTTCACTGCGTGGCACCATGCGCACGACTGCGCTGTCCACCTTGGGCGGCGGATCAAACGATTCCGGGGGCACGAACAACACGTTTTCCATGGCATAGCGCCACTGCAGCATCACAGACAAACGACCGTAGTCTGAGGTGGCTGGCCGCGCCACCATGCGATCGATCACTTCCTTTTGCAGCATGAAGTGCTGGTCTTGGACCACGTCCACATGGTCAAGCAAATGAAACAAAATGGGCGTGGAAATGTTGTACGGCAGATTGCCTGCCACACGCACACGCGACACGCCCAAGTCTTGGGCCAGCGCGGTGAAGTCCACCTTCAGGACATCGGCCTCCACAACGCGCAAACTGGCTCTGGTGCGCAACCGGACTGCCAGATCGCGGTCAAGCTCGATCACGGTCAACTGACCCACGCGCTCCAGCAGGGGTTGGGTGAGAGCGGCCAAACCCGGACCGATCTCGACCAAGGGCTCGCCCGGCTGAGGGTTGATGGCATCGACAATCGCAGCAATGATGCCGTTGTCACTCAGAAAATGCTGCCCAAACCGCTTGCGCGCAATGTGCTTCATTGGGGGGGGTCCCGGTACTCCACATAGGCACTGCTGCGCACATCTTCGATCCAGCGCTTGTAAGCCTCTTCCATTTTTTGCTCACGCACCAGCTGTTTCAGCTGATCTCGCTGGGCCTTGGGCGAGAGTTCCACTTCTTTGCGCTCCAGCACCTGTATCAGGTGGACACCGAAGCGCGACACCAAGGGGGCCGAAATCTCGTTGGGTGCCAGGCGGTTCATCGCTTCTTCAAACTCCGGCACAAACATGCCCGGCGTGGCCCAGCCCAAGTCGCCGCCCTGAGCGGCAGATCCGTCCTGGCTGATCTCACGGGCCACGGCGGCAAAGTCGGCCTGTCCTGCCACCAGCCGTGAACGCTGCTGGGCCAACTGTTCGGTGGCGGCCGTTTCAGTCAGCCGGGCAGACGGCCTGAGCAGGATGTGGCGGGCACGCGTCTGGACGATGGTGTCGTCAGGCAAACCGGCCACCTTTTTGTCGAGCACTTTCAGTACATGAAACCCTGCCGGGCTTCGAACCGGGCCGGCAATGCCCCCCGTCTTGACGGCGCGCGTGGCATCTACAAACAGGACAGGGTAGCGCTCGGCAGGGCGAAGCCCCAGGTCGCCACCGCGTGCTCGGTCTGGGGCGTCTGAGTACTCGCGCACCAAGTTGGAAAAATCGGCGCCGGCGCGGGCTTTCTCGCCAATCATCTGGGCGCGGGACATCAAATTCGCCAGCTGCTGGGCATCGGCGCTCTCGGGCACAGCCACCAGGATCTGTGAAATGTGAAGTTGCAGATCGGCACCCGGGTTGTCGCGTTTCTGTGCAAGAAACCGGTCCACCTCGGCCTCGGTCACCCGCACGCGGGCATCGACTTCGCGCTCCCGCAGGCGTTGCACCATGATCTGCTGCCGGATGGTGTTGCGAAACTCCTCGACTGGCATTCCCTCAGACTCCAGTTGTCGGTGCAGTCGAGCGACGTCCATCTGGTTCTGGCGGGCAATGTTTTGCTCGGCATCATCCAGTACGCTGGTCTCGACCTTGATCCCCTGTTCCTTGGCCAGTTGGATCTGTGCCCGTTCGAGAATGAGTGCCTCCGTCACCTGTCGCACCAGTTCAGTCTGCGGTGGCAGCGTGCTGCCCGCACGGGAGGCCTGCTGCGCCACCCGCTGCACGCGGCTGCGGATGTCATGTTGGGTGATGGGCTCACTGTTGACCACCACCACGATGCGGTCTGCGGTCTGCGGTTCGGCAGAGGAACGCGTGGCCGCTGCAGCGGCAGGCGTCAGCAAAGCGCCCGATGCCTTGAGTCCTTGCGCCTGGGTCAGGCAAGCCAGGGTCACCCCACCGGTCCACAGAGCAGCGCGAAAGGTGCGGGAAATCGAGGCGTTCATGGCAAGGGCTTCATGTCAGGGGTGGATGCGCGGGCCTGGACAAGCAACTGCAGCGGCCAGTCGCTCACTCGTACCGGCCAAAACGGCTGGCGGGTTGAACCTGTTCGCGCAGGTACTGGTAACGGGGAACGTTGTCTTTGAGGGTCTGCAAGGGGTTGGACCCGATTTTGGTGAAACCGGAAAACTCCAGCTGAAACAACACACGCTGGCTGGATGTGGCGGTGCTGCGCTGCAAACGCTCCAGCACGAGGCGCCCTATCCAGCAGCCCGCATCATATTCAAAGCCGGCCACCAGATCGACCACCTTGTTTTCGGGCAGGCTGTAGTTGATCCGGCCCACGCTGTAGATGCGGTTGCCAGCAGGTGCCCCGCTGTTGCGAAGCAGGGTGTCCAGCGGCCACTGCCAGCCCAGGTCCAGTTGCTCGCTGGCCGGCAACAGCCCCCCGGCCCGTTGCAGCCGGTACGCGGCGCTGAGCACATGGAACGGCTCGGGGTGATAGCGGCCACTGATGGTGGTGCGCTGAGACCGCCGGGTGTCCGGGTTGAACTGCACCGACGACTCAAAACCCCATGTCGGGCTCCAGTTCAGTGTGGTGCCCAGCAAGATGTCACTCAACCTGTCGGTCACGGCCGTGCCGCCGGGCAACACCACATTCTGGTCAGACAACCGCAGGCGTTGGGCAATGCCAAAACGCGCCGCCTCGACGCCGTTGGCGGGGTCAATCAGCCGCGAACTGACGCCCAGAGTCAGTGCGTGTGTGTCGGAGATGCGATCGTTGCCACCGAAGACGTTTTCCGTCCAGGCCGTTCCGATGTTGAAGTCTTTGGCGCCCGAGTCGTAATTGGGCAGCGAGTTCTGGTCGCGGTATGGGGTGCGAACATAAAAAGCGCGGGGCTCGAGCGTTTGCAGCAAGTCTCTTCCCAGCAGGTGTGCATCGCGCTCGTAAACCAGACCGCTGTCCAGGCTCACAGTGGGCACCACCCGGCTCACTGACCGGCGGCCATCCCACAGCGCCTGGTCCACTTGGTACTGTGACATGTGCAACTGGGCCTTGGGCCGGATGAACCAGCCAGGCGTTTGCCAGGTGCGGCTGACCTGCGCAATGCCCATCAGGCGCGTGCCGTTCACATCGGCCAGGGTGGCCGTGACAGACGGTGTGCGGTCTGTCGTGAATCGGGTGAATTGCCCCGTCAACGACCAATCCAGCCCGTCCAACGATCCGAAGCGCTGGTTCAGTCGACCCCAGTTCAGGTCAAGCTGAGGCACGCGATCGTAGGGTGCGGTGATGGGGGCACTGGCATCTTGCAGCGTTTGCCAGGTGTAGAGGCCTGCTGCGGCACCCACTTCACCCCAACGCCCACTGACCACCGCGTCGTTGGGCAACAGCCGCTGCGTGAGCGATTTGAACGCGCGCGGGAAGTCGCGCCAGTAGTTGTCGTCGCTCACGCGGTTGATGTTCACGCGCAGACCCGTGCCCTGAAGGCCGACGGCGCTGCCATTGAGCGCCTGGTTGTGCTGGGCCGATGTGCCCCAGCGATGGGTGCCCGTGAGCGTGTCGTTGGGCATCACGGCGGCGCTGACCTGGCCATTCGCATCCGGGCGAAGGTAGCGCACCTCACCGGCCAGATCGATGCCGCGCTTGGTCATCAGCGTGGGATACAGCGTGGCGTCCAAGTCGGGCGCGATGTTCCAGTAATACGGCAGCGTCAGCTCCAGCCCGCTGATGTTGGTCAGGTTGATGGTGGGCGGAAGCAAACCCGACTTGCGCTTGTCGGAGATGGGGAAACTCAGATACGGCGAGACCAGCAGTGGCACCCCCTTGAAATACAGCGCACCGCCGGTGGCGGTACCGGTTTCCTCGGCATTGTCCAGCGTGAGTTGTTTGGCGCTCACCCACCAATCGGGCAGAAAACCGGGCGGGGCTTTGCAGGTGGTGTAGGTCGCGTTGTGCGCCACCGACAGGTTCTCTCCCTTGAAATCCACCCGGTCTGCGCGCCCCTGGCCATCGTTCTGCAGCAAGCTGTAATGAGGCTGCGTGAAGAACCCCACGTAGGTGTCCAGGTTCAGGCGCAGTTCGGGTCCTTCGTAGCGGTTGCCGTTGCGAACAATCACGACGCTGCCGCTGGCCTGTGCGTCCTGGGTGATGTGGTCGATCTGCAATCGGTCAGCCTTCAGCACCGTGTCGTGGCGGCGCAGCTCGGCATGGCCCTGCACCACCGTGTGTACGCCAGCCTCGCCGCTGATGCGGTCACCCGACACAAAGCTGGGCGTCTCGCGGCGGGCGGCCTCTGGCAACACGTCCTGCAACAGGGGGCTGAACTTCAGCATCAGGGGCGGCACCGCGTCTTGCGCCACTGCCCAGGAGCCCGCCGCCGAGCCCAGCAGCGCCGCGACCGCACGCACCAGGCGCCACCAGTGCGCAGGAGTGCCGCCAGCCCGGGCTGGAGACGGACACCGAGGGCTGTGATCGGAGGCAGGGCAGGTCATTTGTAAAATCCCGCCGCATTATCGTCTGCCGGGTTCACACTCCCTGCCCATGCCATTGAACCCCTCTGCCCCCACGCCCCAGCCGCCTGCCTTGCCCGCCATCGAGTGGACCGACGCCAAGCGACAGCAACACTTTGCCCAATGGTTGGCGCTGATCGCACCGACACACGGCCTGCTGACCGATACCGTGCGCGCCGCCTCGGCCGATGCCAGTTTTCGCCGCTACTTCCGCGTGGACACGGCAGCGGGCGGCAGTTGCATCGTCATGGACGCGCCGCCCGACAAGGAAAACTGCCAGCCCTTCGTGACAGTGGCCGGGCTGATGGCCGCCGCCGGGTTGCGTGTGCCCGACATCCTGGCCTGGGACCAACCCCAGGGCTTCATGCTGCTGAGCGACCTGGGCTCGCAAACCATGCTCGATGTGCTGGACCTGGACAACCCCAGCGCCAACCAGCCCCGCTACATGGATGCGCTGGCCGCCCTCGTGCCATGGCAAACCGCCAGCCGCGAAGGCGTGTTGCCTGCTTACGACGAAGCCCTGCTGCGGCGCGAGCTTCAACTCTTCCCCGACTGGTACCTGGCTCAGCACAAAGGCTTCACGCTCAGCCCCACCCAACAGGCCCTGCTGGACAACACGTTCACCACCATCGTGGCGCGCAACCTGGCCGGCCCCAAGGTGTTTGTGCACCGCGACTTCATGCCCCGCAACCTGATGGTGCCGCCCGCCGGGTACAGCCCCGCCACAGCGGCGCAAGCACTGGGCGTGCTGGACTTTCAGGATGCGGTCTACGGCCCCGTGACCTACGACATTGCCAGCCTGATGCGCGACGCCTTCCTGACCTGGGAAGAAGACTTCGTGCTGGAAATCACCATCCGCTACTGGGAGCGCGCCCGCAAAGCGGGCCTGCTGGACTTTGACGGCTGGAGCGAAGACTTCGGGGCGTTCTACCGTGCCGTGGAATGGATGGGGCTGCAACGCCACCTGAAGGTGATGGGCATTTTTGCGCGACTGACCCTGCGCGACGGCAAGCCCAAATACCTGGCCGACACGCCCCGCTTCCTGCACTACGTGCGCAACACGGCCAACCGCTACCGCGAACTCGGGCCGTTCCTGAAGCTGATCGACGAGGTGGAAAACCTGCAGGTCGCCACCGGTTTTGCCTACGGTCGCATGTGATTCACGAGCTTTTTATGCCTCTACCGCTTGATGGTATTGGTTTTACAGCTACTGTTTATTAAGCCGATGCCCCGCTTTTATTGCCCCCTTCCCTTGACCACCGGCCAGGCACTGGAGCTGCCCGCCGGTGCGGCGCGGCACGTGCAGGTGCTGCGCCTGCAGCCGGGCATGGACATCACACTGTTCAACGGGCAGGGCGGCGAATTCACAGCCACCGTCACGCGCATGGGCCGCAGCGACGTGGCCGTGACGGTGGGCACACACCTGGCACGGGAATGCGAAGCCGTGCGCCCGGTCCATCTGGCCATGGGCATGCCAGCCAACGACCGCATGGACTGGCTGGTGGAAAAGGCCACCGAACTGGGCGCGGCCAGCCTGCAACCCCTGCACACCGCCCACAGCGTGCTGCGCCTGAAGGGCGAACGCGCCGACAAGAAGCAGGCCCACTGGCAGGCCATGGCCGAAGCCGGCTGCGAGCAGTGTGGGGCCAACCGGGTGCCCAGCGTGTGGCCCGTGGCCGAACTGGATGCCTGGCTGGCCCGCCCCGCCCCCCCTGCACCGGCGCTGCGCTGCGTGTTGTCACTGGCCGCTGGCACGCAGCCCTTGGCCGAGGTGCTGCGCACCGTGGCCGCTGACACGCCGGTGACATTCCTCAGTGGGCCCGAAGGCGGCTTGTCCGAGGCCGAAGACGCGCGCGCGCGCGCCATGGGTTGGGTGCCCGTCACGCTGGGTGCCCGCGTGCTGCGCGCCGAGACCGCGGCGTTGGCAGCGCTGGTTCTGGCGCAAGCCTGACCGCCCGCGACAGGCAGCCTGGTCACAGGCTTGTATAAACACGCGCTTATGAATAAAAACCTCTGGCTGCTGGCCATCGCCCAAGGCTTGTTCCTCACGAACAACGTCACCTTCATCGCCATCAACGGGCTGGTGGGCCTGAGCCTGGCCCCGCTGGGTTGGATGGCCACCTTGCCCGTCATGGGCTATGTGGTGGGCGGTGCGCTGTCCACAGGACTGGTGGCACGCACGCAATCGCGCTGGGGCCGCAAAGTGTCGTTCCAGCTCGGGTTGCTGGTGGCATTCGTCTCGGCCTTGCTGGGCGCCTGGGCCGTGGCTGACAAGAACTTCTGGTTGCTCGTAACCGCCACCGTGGTGGCCGGTTACTACAGTGCCAACGGTCAGTTGTACCGCTTTGCCGCCGCCGAACTGGCGCTGCCCGCCTTCCGCGAAAAAGCCGTGTCGCTTGTGATGGCCGGTGGCCTGTTGGGCGCGGTATTGGGCCCCAACCTGGCCAGCCGCACCCGCACGCTCACAGACATGCCCTTCATGGGGGCCTACCTGGCGCTGGCGGTGGTGGCGCTGGTGTCCATGGTGGTGATGACCTGGGTGCATTTCCCGCCCGCCGCACCCAAAACCGTGGGAGCTGACGGCAAGGTGGACGAAGGCCGCCCGATGTCGCAGATCATGAAGCAGCCCGTGTTCATCGTGGCTGCCGGGGCGGCCGCGCTGAGTTACGGCGTGATGAACCTGCTGATGGCTGCCACCCCACTGGCCATGCAGGTGTGCGGTTTTCCGTTTGACGACGCAGCACTGGTGCTGGAATGGCATGTGATTGGCATGTTTGCGCCGGGCTTTTTCACCGGGCACCTGATCAAACGCTTTGGCGTGCTCACCATCATGGGCTGGGGTGTGGTGCTCAATGCCGTCTGCATCGGCATTGCGCTGTCGGGCCAAGACCTGCACCAGTTCATTGGCGCGCTGTTCTTGCTGGGTGTGGGCTGGAATTTCCTGTTCACCGGCAGCACCACGCTGGCTTTGCAGGCCTACCGGCCTGAAGAGAAAGACCGGGCCCAGGCCGCCATCAACTTTTTCGTGTTTGCCACCATGGCCGTCACCTCGTTTGCGTCCGGGGCCCTGGTCACCACACAGGGCTGGACGCTGCTGAACATGGGCTCCCTGCTGCCCGTGGCGCTGACAGGCCTGGGTCTGGCGTGGCTGGGGTGGATGCGCAAGCAACAGGCCGCCTGAAGGGGGCTGACAACGCAGGCAAGCGTCAGAACCGGTCGTTCAGCCAGCTGCGCAGGTGATCGAGCACCTCCTGGCGCTCCAGCTCGTTGAAGATCTCGTGGTACATGTCCTCAAAGCAATGGGACTGCACCATGTCAGCAGGGGCTGCAGCGGCAAACCGGCGGCTGCCTTGCGGATTCACCAGACCATCCGAGCCTGCGTACAGCAGCAGGGTCGGCACTGACCATACTGGCGCCTGAGCCAACACCTGCGGGCCTCCATCGGCAATGAACCGCCCCAGGCGCGGGGACATCCGGTCGTGAACCTGAGGGTCCGCCAGATAGGCCTGCACCACGTCGGGGTCATGGGAGATCAGCTGCGGGTTCAGGCCATTGGCGACGGTCAGGTTGGGCAACACGCTGGGCAACACTGCCAGCAACCACCGTTGCCGGCGGTCCAGGCCCGGGTCAAGGGCAGGGGAGGAAAGCACCAGCGCGTCGACCAGCGGCACACGCTCAGCCGCCAGTTCCCGAGCCACGTACAAAGCTGCCACCAGGCCACCCATGCTGTGGCCCAGCAGCACAAGGGGCACATCCGGGCTGCCGCCCAAACTGGCGCGGGTGTCCTCCAGCACATCGGACAGGTCGCGCAGCAACGTGTCACTGGCGGGCAGGCAACCCGGTTTGCCCGAAGAGTCTCCATGGCCGCGCTGGTCGTAGGCACGCACCGAGAACCCCCACTCGTTTAGCTGGTTGGCCAGTGCGTTGTAGCGCCAGGCGTGTTCCCCCAGGCCATGGACGACCAGCACCACGGCACGCGGGCGTTGGCGGCCCCACAGCGGCCAGTCAATGACAGCCAGGTGGTGGCCGTCGTGGGTAACAAAAGGGGTTTGTGTGACGTGTTCCATGGGTCTCCCTGCGGCGTGTTCTGAGAACATCTGCTCTTCGCGCTCATTGCGCTGCATTGTCGGGGGCCTGCCTTCACACTGGCTGACCGCCCACCGGGAACACCCTCACAGGATCAGGGCATGGCAGACACCACCTGCGCCACTGCAGCCGTGAGCTTTTGCGCGTAGGGCAGGTGCAAAAACTCGTTGGGGCCGTGTGCGTTGCTGCGGGGGCCCAGCACGCCGCACACCATCATTTGCGCCTTGGGAAAGCCCTGGCTGAGCATGTTCATGAGCGGAATGGTGCCGCCCTGGCCAATGGTGCCGTAGCCCGCACCAAACTGCGCCTGCGACGCGGACTGCATGGCGTCATGGAACCAGGGGGCGGTGAGGGGTGCGTTCCAGCCGGTGGCGCTGCCCGAACCCTCGAACGTGACCACCGCCTGGTAGGGCGCGTTGTCTTCGAGCAGGGCTTTCAGGTCTTGCACGGCCTGCGCCGCATCCACCAGGGGCGGCAGCCGCAGGCTGAGCTTGAATGCCGTGTAAGGCCGCAACACGTTGCCCGCGTTTTGCAGCGTGGGGAAGCCGTCTGCCCCCGTGACCGACAGCGTGGGCCGCCAGGTGCGGTTGAGCAGGGCCTCCACCGGGTCGGTGGTGGTGGGCAAGGTGAACTGGCTGGAGCCACCACAGTCGGCGTGTGCCCACGGAAAACGTTTGTGCAACTCGTCACCCAAAATGGCCGCTGTGGCCAGGGCCTGGGCCAGCCGCTCGGCGGGCACCTCGCAGTGGAAGCTGGCGGGCAAGAGGCGGCCGGTGGCGCTGTCTTCCAGCCGGTCGAGCACCTGGCGCATGACACGAAAGCTGGAGGGCACCAGGCCCGAGGCATCGCCTGAGTGAATGCCCTCGGTCAGCACCTGCACCTTGAGCACGCCGCTGGCCATGCCACGCAGACTGGTGGTGAGCCAGAGCTGGTCGTAGTTGCCTGCGCCACTGTCCAGGCAAATGACCAGCCCGACGTCACCCAACCGGGTGCGCAGCGCATCCACGTAGGGCAGCAGGTCGTACGACCCGCTTTCTTCGCAGGTTTCGATCAGGCCGACGATGCGTGGGTGGGGCAGGCCCTGCGCCTGCAACGCCTGGATGCTGGCAATGGCAGCGTACACGGCATAGCCGTCGTCAGCTCCGCCACGGCCGTACAGCTTGCCGTCGTCAATCACCGGCGTCCAGGGGCCCAAGTCGCTGCGCCAGCCGGAGAACTCGGGCTGCTTGTCCAGGTGGCCGTACATCAGGCAGGTTTGGCCGCTGGGGTTCTGCGGCGCGGGGCCGGTGCCGCTGCTGGCGGGTAATTCAAAGAACAAAACAGGCGTTCTCGCTTGTCCTGATTCATTTGTCAGCTCTATTATTTCAAGCGTCAGCCCCGGCACTTTGCGGGCTTGCACCCAGTCGGCGGCGCGTTGCAGCACGCGCTTGAGGTGGCCTTGGCTCGCCCAGTCCGGGGCAAACATGGGCGATTTGGCCGGGATTTCGATGTAGCTCTGCAGCGCGGGCACGATGTGCTGGCGCCAGCTGTCGGCCACATGCCGCCCCAAGGCGGCGGTATCGACGGGGGCAAGGGCTTCGGGGCGCAAACGGTCATTCATGGCAACTCCTGGGAGTGAGGTCAGATGGGGGCAGGTCGCCCGAACAGGTAGCCCTGGAAGGCTTCGCAACCCATGACCTGCAGGAGTTGCATCTGGCCTTCGGTTTCCACCCCCTCGGCCACCACTTTCAAATCGAGGCTTTCGGCGAGCTGCAGGATGGTGCGGGCAATGGCTGCATCGTTGGGGTCGGTCAGCAGGTCGCGCACAAACGACTGGTCGATTTTCAGCACCGACAGCGGCAGGCGCTTGAGGTAGCTCAGCGATGAATAGCCCGTGCCAAAGTCGTCGAGCGAAAAGCGGATGCCGAGGCTGGCGAGCTGGTCCATCTTGAGGATGGTGTCTTCCACATCGTGCAGCAACAGGCTTTCTGTCAGCTCCAGCTTCAGCAAGTGGGGGTTGGCACCCGAGTTGGCCAACACCGATTGCACGCGCTGCACAAAGTCGGCCTGGCGAAGCTGCCGCGCGCTGAGGTTGACAGCCAGCGTCCAGCGGGCCTTTTGGCGGTCTGCCGCCCAGCTGGCGAGGTGGCGGCACGCCGCACGCATGACCCAGTCGCCAATGGGCAAGATGAGGCCTGTCTGTTCGGCCACAGGGATGAACTCCGCTGGCGAGACCATGCCGCGCACGGGATGCTTCCAGCGCAGCAGTGCCTCGTGCCCAGTGGTATGACCCGCCACATCGACCACGGGCTGGCTGTACAGGGACAGCTCATCCCTGGCCAGGGCTTCCCGAAGATCACGCTCCAGCTCGGACCTGCGCTGCACCACCTCCTGCATGTGCGGGTCAAAAAACCGCACGGTGTTGCGTCCTGCCGATTTGGACTGGTACATCGCCAGGTCGGCACGTTTCAGGATGTCTTCAACCCGCTCGTGGTGCTCGCGGAACAGCGTGATGCCGATGCTGGGGGTGTTGTGGTGCGGGCCACGCCCGAGTGCATAGGGCACGGTCAGGGCCTCCAGCAGCTTCTGGCCCACCATGTTGGCGTACAGGGCCGCCTGGTCTTCCAGCGGCCCGAGCTCTTCGAGCAACAGCACAAACTCGTCGCCACCCAGGCGTGCAACCGTGTCTTGCACCCGCACCGCCGCCAGCAGCCGCTGGCTCACTTGCTTGAGCAGCAGATCGCCCTGGTCGTGCCCCTGGGTGTCGTTCAGGTCTTTGAAGTTGTCGAGGTCAATGAAGCACACCGCTGCCCACTGGCCATGGCGCGTGCTGGCGGCCTGTGCCTGTGCCAGACGGTCGTGGAACAGGCGGCGGTTGCACAGGCCGGTGAGCGGGTCAAAAAACGCCAGCCGCTCGATCTGCTCTTCCGCCCGCTTGCGCTCGGTCACGTTGCGGGCGATGCCCAGAACACCAATGGCCTGGCCGGTGCGGTCGAACACGGCACGTTTGACCACGTCGAACATGCCCATGCCTTCACCTGGCCCCAAGGGCAGGCTCTGCTCGTACATCACGGGCTCCTGGCTCTGCAGAGCCCTGCGGTCCGTGCCCTCGTAGCTGGCCAGCATCTCGGGAGGGGACAGCTCGGCTTCTGTACACCCCAGCACCTCTTCGGGCGTGCGGTGGTACCCCTCTGCCCCCGAGGGGTTGCACAGGATGTACACCCCTTCCGTGTTTTTGAGCCAAACCCGATCGGGAATGGCATCGAACAGGGCCCGGAAATGCAGTTCACTGCGCTCCAGCGCCTGGCGCGCCTGGAAGTAATCGGACACATCCGCAAACGTGCGCACCCAGCCGCCGCCGTCCAGCACCTGCGTTTTCACCTCCAGCGTGCGCCCCTGGTGGGTGGTGCGTACGTACTGTGGCGGGAATGTCAGGCGCTTTTCATCGGAGTAGTCGCCCCAGGTGGTCAATTGGCTGCGGTCCACGCCTGGCCCGAAATGACCCTGCGCGTATTGCCAGTCCACCAGCTGTACGAGCGTGGGCTGGCGGGCCAGCACGCTGTCGGGGACGTCCAGCAACTCGAGCAGTCGCTGGTTGTAGTACGTCACCCGCCCGTCATCGGCAATCATCATCACGCCCTGGCTCAGGCTGCCCAGCGTCACTTCCATGAGGTTGGTACGCCCACGCAATTGCTCATGGGCACGCTGCAGTTGTTCGTCAGACAGGACGCGGTCGGTGATGTCTGTGGTGAAGCCGTGCCACACGGTGCTGCCGTCTGCGTCGCGGTAAGGCAGTGCATTGATGGCGTGCCAGTTCACCTGCCCGTCTGACAAACGCACCCGGTAGTTCAGCACCAGCGGCGTGAGCTGGGTGGCCGAGCGCTCCATGGCCTCGCGGCACTGCAGAAAATCCACCGGCAGCAGCTTGGCAAACAGCAGGCCTGCGTCCACCTTGGCATCGTCCGGGTCGACCTCGAACAACTCCTGCAATGCATTGCTGGCAAACGGCATGGTGTACCAGCCCGACACGCTGCGCCGCAGCTGGAAGACCAGCCCCGGCACGCGCTGCACCAGCGTGCGGGTGAGTTGCTGCTGTTGTTCGTGGGCCTGGCGGGCATTCTTCAGCGCCGTGGCTTCACGCAACACGCCTCGGTACAGCAGCATCCGCCCCGCAGCATCAAACACCGGACCACCCGACAGGCTCAACCAGTTCAATGTGCCATCGGGACGCAGGCAGGCCAGCTCAACCGCATCGAACGCCTCATGGTCGTCAAACGCTTGCTGCAGGGCCCTGCGGCTTGCCGCGTCGAGTACGCCCTCAGGCAGCTCCCACAGGGCAAGCCCCAGCCACCCCTTGCAGGCACCCTCATCCCCTGCGACGCCAAAGATGCGCTTGAGGCGATGCTGGGCGTCCGTCTCCCAGAACCACTCGGCAGACCACTGCGACCAGGCACGCATGTCCACGGCACAACCACTGGCCTCATCAGGGGACCATGGCGTGGACGAACCGTCTGGCGCGGGGGCGTCGGGCTTCATGCGTGGTGGGTACAGACAGGGGTGGACAGCAGCGTGCATGCTAAGTCAAAACCCCCCTCGGTTTGTGTCACATCAAGATGGCGGCGCATGGCCGGGTCGACAATGTCAGGTCATCACACAACATCAGGAGACCAATGTGCTCAGTGCCTTCATCACCCACACCGACTGCGCTTTGCATGAAATGGGACCACACCATCCCGAATGCCCTGAGCGCCTGGCTGCGATCCAGGACCATTTGCTAGTCAAAGGTTTGCTGGACTACATGCTGCCGCATGACGCCCCGCTGGCGACCGAGGAACAACTGGGCCGCGCCCACGATGTGCTGTATGTGAAAGAGCTGCTGGCCGCCTCCCCCGCCGAAGGTTACTTTGCGCTGGACCCTGACACCAACATGAACCCGCACACCGTCACGGCTGCGCTTCGTGCGGCCGGGGCAGCCGTACATGCCACTGATCTTGTGATCCGGGGCGATGTACCCACGGCGTTTTGCAGCGTGCGCCCACCGGGCCACCACGCTGTGCGCGGTGCAGCCATGGGTTTTTGCTTCTTCAACAACGTGGCCGTGGGCATCCGGCACGCGCTGGACGTGCACGGACTGGAGCGCGTCGCCCTGATCGACTTTGACGTGCACCATGGCAATGGCAGCGAAGACATCTTCCAGGGAGATGAGCGGGTGCTGATGTGTTCCATTTTTGAAAAAGGTCTCTACCCATTCAATGGTGAAGAGGCCGTGGGGCCCAACATGGTGAATGTGGGAATGCCCAGCCGGTCGGGCGGCGACGTGTTCCGTGACGCCGTCACGCAGCACTGGCTGCCGGCGCTGAACGCCTTCAAACCCCAGATGATTTTCATTTCAGCCGGTTTCGACGCACACCGGGAAGACGATATGGGCAACCTGGGGCTGGTAGAGGCCGACTACGCGTGGGTCACCAAACAACTGATGGAGGTGGCCAACTCACATGCCAAAGGGCGAGTGGTCTCCTGCCTGGAAGGTGGCTATGTCATGAGCCCGCTGGCCCGCAGTGTGGCGGCACACGTGAAGGTGCTGATCGGCGCAGATTGAGCCCCGCCACCCCAAAGGCTCCACAAACCTGCCAGAATAAGGGTTAACCCTTATAAACACCATGGACAAGCACTACCTCACCCCCCTGTTCTTTCCGGCTTCCGTGCTGGTGTTTGCCGACAGCCCCACCGAAGGCAACGCCCCAGAGGCGCAGCCCCAGGCGTTGCATGCGGCGCTGACCAGCCAGCGCTTCAGTGGCGAGTTGACGTTCCTGGACACACAAACCACCGGAACCTTGGCCGAACTGGCCGACACCCGGGCCGACCTCGCCATCATCTCGCTGCCACACCCCGAGGTGGCGGCGGCGCTGGAGGTGGCGGGGCGCATGAAGTGCAAAGCCGCCCTGGTGGTGTCGGCCGGCATGGGGGCTGACCAATCTGCCGAGCTCAAGACCATTGCACGGCGCTCCGGTTTGCACCTGCTGGGCCCCAACTGCCTGGGCTTTCAGCGCCCGCATGCAGGGCTCAACGCCAGCCTGGCCGGGCCACTGGCGGCGAAAGGCTCACTGGCACTGGTCAGCCAGTCGGGGGCTTTGACCTCTTCCATCCTGGACTGGGCCAGTTGCAACAGCGTCGGGTTTTCTGCCGTCGTGTCGCTGGGACCCAATACTGTGGTTGACATCGCTGACGTGCTTGACTTTCTGGCCGCCGATGCGCAGACACAAAGCATTGTCGTGTGCATGGAGGGCATCTCCAATGCGCGCCGTTTCATGAGCGCCCTGCGCGCTGCCGCCAATGCCAAACCCGTGGTGGTACTGAAGTCGGGACGCAAAAACGCAGGCAATGCTGCCGCGCAGACGCACAGCGGCACCATTGTGGGCAGCGACGACGTGTTTGATGCCGCATTGCGCCGGGCCGGTGCCGTGCGGGTGAAGTCGTTCGTAGAGCTGTTTTCTGCGGCCAAGTGCCTCGCCTCGCGTTACAGGCCGGTGGGCAAACGCCTGGCCATCGTCACCAACGGGGGCGGCCCAGGCGTGCTGGCCGCTGACTGGACCAACGAACTCGGCCTGACTCTGGCCCGCCTGTCCCCCGATGTGGCACAGGCACTGCAACCGCTGCTGTCGCCGCTGGCCACCCTGACCGGGTTGATCGACCTGGCCGAAGATGCCGCCCCCGAGGCCTACACCGCTGCGCTGCAAGCTGCCGCCAAAGACCCGGCCGTGGATGGCCTGCTGGCCATCTATTCACCCAAAACAGGGGCCGATGCGAATGCCGTTGCACAGGCTGTGGCCGGGCTGAAAACGCAACTTCGCAAGCCGCTGCTGGCCTGCTGGATGGGAGATGCCTCGGTGGGCCCCGCACGGGAGGCTTTGTCGGCCGCCAACATTCCGAATTTCCGCACCCCTGAGGCGGCCGTGGGCGCCTTCGGCAACATCGCTTCGTTCTATGAAAACCAGCAAATGCTGCAGCAAACGCCGCCGCCCCTGTCGGCACTGGCGCAACCGGACGTGGAAGGTGCGCGCCTGCTGATCGAGGGTGTGCTGGCCGAGCGGCGCAAGGTGCTGACCGAGATGGAGTCCAAGGCCTTGCTGTCGGCCTTCCACATCCCTGTGACCCAGACGCTGCTCGCCCGGACGGCGACCGAGGCCATGATGATTGCCACGCAACTGGGCTACCCCGTGGCACTGAAGATCGACTCGCCCGACATCAGCCACAAGTCTGACGTCAACGGCGTGGCCCTGGGCCTCATGAACGCCGTGGCCGTGCGCGACACGTTCAACGACATGGTGCAGGGCGTCAAGCGCCTGCGCCCCGATGCACGCATCAACGGCATCACCGTGCAACGCATGGCGCAAACCAAGCGGGGGCGGGAGCTGTGCATCGGCCTGGTGACCGATGACCCGTTCGGGCCGGTCATCACCTTCGGCGCGGGTGGCACCATGATCGAGCTGATCAACGACCGCGCCATGGAACTGCCACCGCTGAATCAGTTTCTGGCCCACCGCCTGATCGACCGCGCCCGCGTGGCCGAAACCCTGGGTGAATGGCGTGGTGCCAGCGCAGTGAACGTGCAGGCACTGGAGCAGGTGCTGCTTCGCGTCTCGGAAATGGTGTGCGAACTGCCGCAGCTGCGCGAGATGGACATTAACCCCATCATCGTGGACGAAAACGGGGCGGTCGCCGTGGATGCGCGCATCGTCATCGACCAGGCCCCCGGCTCGGCGCGCGACTACAGCCACCTGGCCATCCTGCCGTACCCGGCGCACCACGAACAGGTGTGGCCGCTGCGCGGTGGCGGGCAATACACCATTCGCCCCATCCGCCCGGACGACGCACAGATGCTGCAGGCCCTGGTCAAGAGCCTGTCGCCCGAGAGCCGTTACTTCCGCTTCGTGTCGTCGCTCACCGAGCTGCCGCCGGGCATGTTGTCGCGCTTCACGCTGATTGACTACGACCGCGAAATGGCCCTGGTGGCCGTGCACCAGACACGGGAAGCAGGCGCGGACGGCGAGTTTGTGACCACCGAACGCATCGTGGGTGTGTCGCGCTACGTGACCAATGTGGATGCCACCAGCTGCGAATTTGCCCTGGTGGTGGCCGATGACTTCGGCGGAAAAGGGCTGGGCTCACGGTTGATGCTCAGCATCATGGAAGTGGCGCGCGAGAAAGGTCTGACCGAAATCGAAGGCCTGGTGCTGGTGAACAACCCCGGCATGTTGCGCCTGATGAAGAGCCTAGGCTACACCATCAAGGCCTTCACCGAAGACCCTGACTTCAGGCTGGTGACGCACCCACTGTGATCAAAAGCTCTCCCAGTTGCTGTCCAGCGCTGGGGGGGCCTTGGCCACTGGCGGTGCTGCAGGACGTGCGCCGGCGCGTTGCGGCGGCACGGGTTGTCCTGCCGTTTTTTTAGCGTCTTTCGAGGCTCCAGCGCTTGCTGGTGCTTGATGTTTAGCTGTTGTTTTTAATGAGCCAGCAGTCACCCCAATCCGGGCTGCAGTGGCATCGGCGTGCCGTGTGGGCGACGGCAATGCCTTCGCGGCAGGCTTGGCGGCAAAGGCTGACGGGGCAGGTGCCTTCAGAGCAGGTGCCCGCGAAGCTGCTGCGGGCCGGGAGACGCCAAGCTGGGTCAGGTCGCGCCGTTCAATGGCGCTGTCGGGCACACCGTCATTGCCCGTGCGGTAGTTGGCCAACGCCTGCTGCAAGCGCATGGTCTGGTGGGTCAAGCTGTCTGCTGCCGCTGCCACGGCTTCCACCATGGACGCATTCTGCTGGGTCATCCGGTCGAGCTGGCCCACCGCTGCATTCACCTGTCCGATGCCCTCGTTTTGCTCGCGGGCCGTGGCCGTGATTTCGCCAATCACGTCTGTCACACGCTGCACGCTGGCCACGATTTCGGTCATGGTGTTGCCTGCGTCTTGCACTTGCTGTGTGCCGCTTTGCACTTTGTCTACGCTGGCGTTGATGAGGTCTTTGATTTCTTTGGCGGCCTGGGCGCTTCGCCCTGCGAGGCTGCGCACTTCAGATGCCACCACGGCAAAGCCCCGACCTGCTTCGCCTGCGCGGGCGGCTTCGACGGCGGCGTTCAAGGCCAGGATGTTGGTCTGGAAGGCGATGGAGTCGATGACCCCGATGATGTCGGCGATCTTGCGGCTGCTTTGGTTGATGTCGTCCATCGTGGCCACGACCTTGTGCACCACCTCGCCACCCCGCGCCGCGACGGCGGCCGCGCTGGTGGCCAACTGATTGGCCTGGGCGGCGGCATCGGCACTCTGACGCACGGTGGTCGTGAGCTGCCCCAGGCTGGTGGTGGTCTGTTGCAGGCTGCCTGCTGCACTTTCGGTGCGGCCACCCAGTTCCATGTTGCCTTTGGCCACTTCAGAGGCCACCGCATCGATGTCACGCGCAGACTGCTCCATCTGACGCATGTTGGCGCTGAGTTGGCGACGCACCTGTTCAAGTGCAGCAATGAACTGCCCCAATTCGTCACGGCTGCGAGGGACCAAGGGCTGGGAATAATTGTTGCCGCGCAGCAGTTCGACATCGGCCAGCACGGTGCGCAACGGCACCAGCACCAAGCGGCGGATGGCCACGAACACACCCGCCGCCGCCGCCAATGCCCCACCGGCAATGATGCTCCACAACAGGATGAGCTCGGAGAGGGCGCTGGCGGTGGTGTCGCTGTCGCGCTGTGCCTGAACAATGGCCCAGCCCCACGGGGCAAAGTGAGACCATGCGATGTTGGTTGGCCCGGTGCCCGCCAGACCCTGTGGCAGCGACAGATCGGAGACCGTACCGTGGCCCTGGCCTGCCTTCACTGCGTCACGCAGGGCTTGCAGCAATGGGTCGCCGTCGGGCAGCTTGCCGGGTGTGCGGCCATAGGTTTGACCGCTGCGCAGGTCAACCGCGAGGGTGGTGAGTGTGGTCCCGCCGGCAAGCTCGAAAGATTTGTTCATCATGTCCAGCTGCTGGCCCATGTCTTGTCCGATGAACAGGATGCCCTCCAGCTTTCCGTCAACCAGGACGGGTTCGTATTGGGTCATGTAGGTTTTGCCGAACAGCACCGCACGGCCCACATAGCCTTTGCCCTCCAACACGAGGCGGTATGCAGGGTGATTGCGGTCGAGCAGGGTGTTGATGGCGCGGCTGCCGTCTTCTTTTTTGAGGCTGGTGGTGATGCGGCGGAAATCATCGCCTTCGCGCTGGAACACCGTGGCCACACCCCCGGTGAGGCTGGAGAAGGCATCGACAGCCTCGAAGTTGTCGGCCAACGGATACCCGGCGTGTTGCAAGTGGCGCTTGCCATCCAGCTCAACCACCTGGAACAGGCTCATGGGCAGGCGGTCCAGCAACACGCCGAACGACTGCTGTGCGGCACGTCGGCCCGATTCATCCACCTGCTGCAACGACTGCGCCAGGCTTTGTGTGCGCTGGTTCAGCGCCGCCAACTGCATGTCGCGCTCGCGCTGGTGGAACGTGACTGAAAAAACGCCCAGACCGACAAAAATCAGCGAACAGGCAACCGCCACCACGAGGATGAGCTTGGTGGCCAGCCCCAAGCCTGGTTTGAATTGAACTGCCTGTGGAGCGGAGGACTGAGCGTGTGCTGTTTGCATATTGAGAACGTAGTTGTTTACTTGCCCGTAACCGGTGCAGCCGACCCATTAACCTCTGCTGAGACCGGTTGAGTTCGGACCAAAAATTCCGTCTCACCCTGTTCTAACTGGGGCAAATCAGCGTCGACCAAGCCAACAGCAGCGAACGTTCTGGTGCTTGGAAGATGTCAGTGCGATCAGAAGCTTTCCCAGTCACCGTCGTCTGATGCCGGGGCCTTGACCACCCTGCTGGCCGAGGCCGCTGCCGGTGCTTTGGTCGCAGCAGGCGCTGGCGGTGTGCCCACCCGTTTGGCTGCAGGCGCCGCTGGCTTGGCCGCTGTTGCCGCTGCTGGTGCTGTCACAGGTTTGGCCTCGTGTTTGATGCCTTTCAGGCCACCAGCGCTTGCCTGTGCTGGTTT
>CAIYQZ010000043.1 GCA_903928495.1 uncultured bacterium | reverse complement strand
GACGTCTGCTGCGGTGCTGGCGAGTTGGTTGGCCTGGCGGGCTGCGTCTGCGCTCTGGCGCACGGTGGCGGTGAGCTCTTCCATGCTGCTGGCGGTTTGCTCGAGGTTGCTGGCTGCCGCTTCTGTGCGGCTGGCCAGGTCTTGGGTGCCCACGGCCACTTCGCTGCTGGAGACCTCGATGTTTCCTGAGGCCTCCTGTACCTGCCTCACCAGGTTCGACAGTGAGCTGTTCATGTGTGCCAGCGCGGTGGTCAGTTGACCCAGTTCGTCCGTGCGCTCGGTGTGGATGTTCTGCGTCAGGTCCCCGTTGGCAATGCACTCGGCCATGCGAACGGAGCGGTTCAGTGGGTCGCGGATGGAGCGGATGAGGTACGCAGCGCCAATGACGATGAACAGCAGCACCGCCACCACGCCTGCGGTGGCATACATCACCGTGGCCCGGCTGCGGGCTGCCAACTCGTCACGCAAGGCAATCTGGCTTTGCTTCTGGATTTCGACAAAGGCGTTGAGCGCATTCACGTACCGGTCTCGCTGCGGCGAGAAGGCGTTGATCGCCATTTCGCTGGCCTTCTCTGCGTCGCCAGCGGTGCGCACGTCAATGATCTGCTTGCGAAGCTGCAACACGCCCTGGCGCTCTTTGGCCACCAATTCAAGCGCGGCCTTTTCTTCGGCAGAGAGGTCAAGCGCCTCGATGCGCTTTTGCAACTGGGAAATTTGCTCGATGACGCGGGAGGACTCCGACTTGAACAGTTTGTCGAGCGCCGGCTCTGCGCTGAGCATCAGCGCCATGTTGCGCACCACGTTGGTGTCGGTCAGGCGCCGCCATTCACTGGCCAGGTTGAGACGGTCGTCTAGTGCCGCCGATCGCACCGCCGCTTCGGCCTGCTGGGTCTTGTTGCGGATGGCGGCAAATGCCACCACCGCACCAAACGCCAGCACCATGCACAAAACAGACAGCCACAGCTTGGCCGAAATATTGAGATTCTTCATCTGTGTCTCCGCGCTGGCTCAAGACGGGGACCTGGGCAAAAACCTCAGGCCACGTTTTCCATCAGTCCCATGTCGGGGCTGGACATGAGGGCCTGGATGTCCATCATGATCAACATGCGATCGCCCACGCTGGCAATGCCGGTGACGTAGGCATCGTCGGCGGCGTGGCTGCTCATTTCCGGGGCGGGCTTGAGGTCAGACTCGGGCAACTCCAGCACATCCGACACGGAGTCGACCACCGCACCAACCACCCGGCCCTTGACGTTGAGCACGATCACCACGGTGAAACCGTTGTACTCGACCTTCTCGCAGCCGAGTTTGATGCGCAGATCAACCACCGGAACGATCACGCCGCGCAAATTGACCACGCCCTTGATGAACTTGGGCGAATTGGCGATGCGGGTGGGTTCTTCGTAAGAGCGAATTTCCTGCACGCGCAAGATGTCAATGCCATATTCCTCCGCACCGAGACGGAAGGTCAGAAACTCTTTGGTGGGCCCGGTGTTCTGGGCTTTGTCGTGGGCGACATTCGTGCCCATCATCTGTTTCAAAGTGGCCGCAGACATCGAACCCATGTTGTTCGAGGCCGATTTGGCGGGGGTTGCTTGCGCCATGTTCATACGCACTCCTGAGAAAAGTTGTGGGCCCGGAGGCCGTCAAAGCCACCATGCGTACCGGTCAGGGTACAGCGTGCAAGACACAAGTATCGGCGCAATTGCCAAAAACCGCACACCCCGGCACAGATGTTTTCAACAGTTGTGGCGCATGGGTTGCGGTGGATCAAAAGGATTCCCAGTCACCATCGTCTGATGCCGGGGCCTTGACCACCCTGCTGGCCGAGGCCGCTGCCGGTGCTTTGGCCGCAGCAGGCGCTGGCGGTGTGCCCACCCGTTTGGCTGCAGGCGCCGCTGGCTTGGCCGCTGTTGCCGCTGCTGGTGCTGTCACAGGTTTGGCCTCGTGTTTGATGCCTTTCAGGCCACCAGCGCTTGCCTGTGCTGGTTT
>CAIYQZ010000042.1 GCA_903928495.1 uncultured bacterium | reverse complement strand
TCGCATCACCTCGCTCAAGGCCGACAGGCGTTGCATGGCCTGTGCTTCTTCGGCCTCAGTCTGCGCCGATTCGGGGCCTGCCCAGTGCAGGCAACTGTCGTCCCCGTCTTGCTCCAGCAACAACAGGTTTTCGCGGGCAAAAGCGTAGGGCAGTGGGTATTTCACGGCCAGCCTCTCATTGCGCTGGGCTCGTGGCGGGTTGGGGCGCTGTGGCGGGGCCCACTGGCAAAGCAGGCACGCTCACCGCGCTGCCCAAGCCGTTGCTGAGCGTGGCTGGCAAAACGGGGGCTTCGTTGATGCCCAGGACTCGGCTCGGTTCAGGCTGAGACTGCTGTTGCAGCGTGCGCATCATGTCGTAGCGGTCCTGGGCCAGGCTTTCCGTCTGGCGGGCGTCGCGCACCACCACCGGGCGCAAAAACACCATCAGGTTGGTTTTCTTGCGGCCCCTGCTCTGGCTTTTGAACAGGTTGCCAATGACGGGTATGTTGCCCAGGCCCGGCACCTGCTCCACGTTGCCAGCGTACTCGTCTTGCAGCAACCCGCCCAGCACCACGATCTGGCCGTCTTGTACCAGCACGTTCGATTCGATGGAGCGTTTGTTGGTGGTCGGCCCGGTGCTGGCTGCCACCGTGGAGGCCACCACGTTCGACACCTCCTGGTAGATGCTCAGTTTGACCGTGCCGTTTTCGCTGATCTGGGGCTTGACCTTCAGCGTCAGGCCCACGTCTTTGCGCTCGATGGTCTGGAACGGGCTGACTGTGCCTGTGGTGCTGCCGGTGTTGGTGAACTGGCCGGTGACGAAAGGCACGTTCTGCCCAATGATGATGCGGGCCTCTTCGTTGTCGAGCGTGAGCAAATTTGGGGTCGACAACACGTTGCCGTCGCCGTTTTCTTCGAGGAAACGGGCCAGAAAACCCAGCACGTACACGCCGCCTTGCTGATTGGCCAGGCCGAAGTTCAGCCCTTTGCCCGGCACCACTGTGCCGCTGGCGGCTCCCGCAGCCAGGTTGATGATGTTTTTGCCTGCCGTGCCAAAGTTGCTTCCGAGCAGGCCGATCACGTTGTCGCCCTTGCTGCCCAGCGCACCCTGCCATTGAATGCCGAATTCGGCCGCCCGCTCGGCGTTCACCTCGGCAATCAGGCTTTCAACAAACACCTGCGCGCGACGAGTGTCTAGCTTGTCGATCACGGCGCGCATCTGGCGGTACTGTGGCTCTGGCGCGGTGATGATGAGCGAGTTGGTGGCCGGGTCGGCCTGAATCTGTCCGCCAGTGGACGGCTGGTTGTTGCTGGTGAGTGCTGTTCCCGCCGCCGAGTTTGCGCCGCTGCCAGACGTGTTGTTGGCAGAGTTGCTGCCCGTGGTGTTGCCAAACCCGGTGAGCGGCCGGGCCGTTGCGCCTGTGGCGCTGGCCGCCCCCGCAGGGCTGCCTTCTGCCGCCATGGCGGCGCGCAGGGTGGCCGCCAGTTGCACGGCGTCGGCGTTTTTCAGGTGCACCACATGCACGTTGCCACTGGCGTTGGCAGAGCTGGGTTGGTCCAGTTTGTCCACCAGCGAGCGCACCAGTGCCAGCCGTGCGGCATTGGCGGCGCGCACCACCAGCGCGTTGCTGCGTGGTTCGGCCAGGATGGAGGTTTTGTAGGTGGTGTCGGCCTGGCCTGCCCCAGCGGCAGGTGCGCTGCCGCCTTCCGTCAGGCGGATGACCATGGCTGCGAGGTCGGCCGCCACGGCGTGTTTCAGCGGGATCACTTCCACGTCGGTGGCGGGCGACACGTCCAGCGCGGCCACGATTCGGCCCAGGCGTTGCAGGTTGTCGGCATAGTCGGTGATGACCAGCGAATTGTTGCCCGGGTTGACGTTGATGGTGTTGTTGGGGCCGATCAGCGGGCGCAGCACGGGCACCAGGTTGTTCGCGTTTTCGTGACGAAGGGCAAAAATCTGCGTCACGATCTGGTTGCCC
>CAIYQZ010000041.1 GCA_903928495.1 uncultured bacterium | reverse complement strand
TCGCATCACCTCGCTCAAGGCCGACAGGCGTTGCATGGCCTGTGCTTCTTCGGCCTCAGTCTGCGCCGATTCGGGGCCTGCCCAGTGCAGGCAACTGTCGTCCCCGTCTTGCTCCAGCAACAACAGGTTTTCGCGGGCAAAGGCGTAGGGCAGCGGGTACTTCACTCAGGCACCTTATTGGGCGGCGGGTTGAGGGGCCAAGGGTTGTCCAATTGAATCTGTGCTCGTTTGAACTGGCTGTGACGCCGGTTCAGTGGCTGCATCTGTGGTGGATGACTTGAGAACCAGTCGACTCAAGTCACCGCTGATCTTCAGTGAGGGCAACATGGGTGCCTCGTTGATGCCCAGAATGCGACTGGGCGCTGGCTGCGAACCTTGTTGGATGCTGCGCATCATTTCGTAGCGGTCTTGCGCCAGTGTCTCGGTCTGGCGGGCGTCGCGCACCACCACTGGCCGCAAAAACACCATCAGGTTGGTTTTCTTTCGGCCTCGGTTCTGGGTTTTGAAGAGACTGCCAATGAAGGGAATGTCGCCCAGGCCGGGAATTTGGTCCACGTTCCCCGAGTACTCGTCTTGCAGCAGGCCGCCCAGCACCACAATCTGACCATCTTGCACCAGCACATTCGACTCGATGGAGCGCTTGTTGGTGATGAGCCCGGTGGATGAGTTCAGCGACGAAGCCGCCACGCTGGACACTTCCTGAAAGATGGTGAGCTTGACCGTGCCGTTTTCGCTGATCTGGGGTTTGACCTTCAGGGTCAGGCCCACGTCTTTGCGCTCGATGGTTTGGAATGGATTCACCGTTCCCGTGTTGCTGCCGGTGTTGGAGAACTGGCCGGTGACAAAAGGCACGTTCTGGCCAATGATGATTTTCGCCTCTTCATTGTCCAGCGTCAGCAAATTGGGGGTGGACAGCACGTTGCCGTCGCCGTTCGTTTCCAGTGCCCGGGCCAGAAAGCCCAGCACGTACACGCCGTTGGTGTCTTTGGCCAGCCCCAGATTCAGGCCGGTGGAAGGTACCACCGTGCCCCCGCCTGCGGCCAAGTTGAGGATGTTTTTCCCCGCTGTGGCGCCAAAGTTGGTGCCCATCAGGCCAATCACGCTGTTGCCCGCTTTGCCCAGGGCGCCCTGCCACTGAATGCCGAACTCTGACGCCTTGTCGGCATTCACTTCGGCAATCAGGCTTTCCACAAACACCTGGGCCCGGCGGGCGTCCAGCATGTCGATCACGGCGCGCAGCTGGCGGTATTGCGGCTCGGAAGCGGTGATGATGAGCGAGTTGGTGGCAGGGTCGGCCTGAATCTGTCCGCCTGTGGAGGGCTGGTTGCTGGTGGCCGAAGCACTCAGGCCCGACGACATGCCCACCCCAGCCGCGTTGCTGGTGTTGTTGGTGGTGGCACGGGGCGCGGCAGAAGCGGCAGGGCTGGCATTGGCAGCACCACCGCTGCCCCCTTCACCTGCCACGGCTGCGCGCAGTGTGGTGGCCAGTTGCACGGCGTCAGCATTTTTCAAATACACCACATGGATGTTGCCGCTGGCCTGTGCCGAGCTGGGGCGGTCAAGCTTTTCGACCAGCGAGCGCACCAGCGCCAGGCGTGCCGGGTTGGCGGCGCGCACCACCAGGGAGTTGCTGCGAGGTTCTGCCAGCACCGTGGTTTTGTACGAGGTGTCCGACTGGCCTTGCCCGGCCGCTGAGCCGCCGCCGCCTTCGGTCAGCCGAATGACCATGGCGGCCAGGTCAGCGGCCACGGCGTGCTTCAGGGGAATGATGTCCACGTCCGTGGCCTGAGCCACGTCCAGCGCGGCCACGATGCGGCCCAGGCGTTGCAGGTTGTCGGCGTAGTCGGTGATGACCAGCGAATTGTTGCCCGGGTTGACGTTGATGGTGTTGTTGGGGCCGATCAGCGGGCGCAGCACGGGCACCAGGTTGTTCGCGTTTTCGTGACGAAGGGCAAAAATCTGCGTCACGATCTGGTTGCCC
>CAIYQZ010000040.1 GCA_903928495.1 uncultured bacterium | reverse complement strand
GCGTCTGCAGTCTGCCAAGGGACCCCCTACAAGGGCGAAATGCCCTTGTCTGAGACCCGAAACGCACCGAATTCTTCATCATGTGGAATTTCTCGCCTCAGTGCCCAGCGTCAACCGTGTTTTGAACACCATCCCTAGGCAATTGCGGCACATGCTTGTGTTCCTCCTCTTTCCAGACAGCTTCGAGCGAATTTTCGGTGGTGGAGACAGGGCAGAAGTCGTACTCGCGTTCGGTGGGGTCGATCGAGCAACACTTAATGGGATGACCCCACTCGCAATTGACCGCAAACTGCAAGAGGCGCGGGTACGGTTGGAGCAGGAATGCGGGACTAAGGACCTCGACTACTACCAGTCGCCGTTATCCGCACGGTGGGAACAGCCAGACTTTAAAACGGTCACAAAGGAGGTGAAGTACCAGCATGTGCTTCACGCCTTGGCAGACATTGATCAGGGCAACATTCCAGACCGCTCCAATTCAACGACTTATGACCTGCTTCACAATGCGCGTCGCTACCCGCCCAAACTGGTTCTTTCGCTGGCTGTAAAACACGCTACTGGCAAGGAATACAACAGGGACGATTTCACAGGTGGCGAGCAGTCGCCAGCATTCAAGCTGCTGCGTGACTTGGGGTTCGAGATTGTCGAAAAGAAACTGCTGCGCGAACTGGTAGAGAAGTTCTTAGTCCAAGCAAAAGAGGCGCGGAGTCAGGCAACCACTGGGTATCCAACGCAGTACAGGCAACTCGACCTCAAATTGAGCTTCGGATTCGGCATGTTCGCCCGAGTACCGTGGATCTCTTTTCTCGGACCCAGCCAAGAAACTTCAAATGGTATCTATCCCGTCCTCTTGTTCTACAAGGAGGCTGGCCTTCTCATACTTGCATACGGCGTCAGCGAAACGGCAATACCGGGCAAGCAGTGGACTGGCCTCGAATCGCCACAGACAGTCAAAGAGTATTTTGAAGCACGGCTGCAAACACGCCCCGAAAAATATGGAAAATCATTCTTCGCAAAAGCCTTCGAGGTAAGTGCCGACGGCACAATCGACATTGATTCGATGACCCTTGTGCTTGACACGATGATTGACCACTACCGTCGATTGTTCAATGAAGTAAGGGAAACGCCTCCAGTTATCGAGGATCCGCCAGAAGAGCCGCGGTACTCCATTCATGACGCACTGAAGGACTTATTCATCCCAGATGTGGTGTTCGGGGAGATGATTGCCCGCCTACGCCGCAAGAAGGCGCTGGTCCTTCAAGGTCCCCCTGGTGTGGGCAAGACCTTTGTTGCAAAACGTGTCGCCTATGCACTGATGGCCAACAAGGCACCCGCTCGGGTTGGAATGGTTCAATTCCATCAAGCCTATTCCTATGAGGATTTTATTCAGGGTTATCGCCCGAGTAGTACAGGCTTCCATCTAAAGAACGGCGTGTTCTACGAGTTCTGCAAGCGTGCTGAAAGCGATCCGGACCGGAATTATGTTTTTATCATCGATGAAATCAATCGGGCCAATCTCAGTAAGGTTTTGGGTGAGGTCATGATGCTGATCGAAGCAGATAAACGTGGGCCGGAATGGGATATCCCGTTGACTTACGCTCAATCGCCGGACGACTGCTTTCATGTGCCCGCGAATCTCTACCTAATCGGGCTCATGAACACGGCGGATCGCTCCCTCGCGATGGTCGACTATGCATTGAGAAGGCGTTTCGCCTTCATTGATATCCGGCCAGGTTTCGAGACTACTGGTTTCACCGAGTTCCTGAGGGGTCATGGCGTTACGGAAGGAACCATTACAAGGATCATCCAAGATGTTTCTGCCCTCAACCACGATATCCGCCACGACAAGACAAACCTAGGAGAAGGATTTTGTATCGGTCACAGCTTCTTCTGCCCTGACTCGACACAAACTGCTCCCCTCGCTGAGGACTGGTATCGCGAAGTGATTCGTTCAGAGATCCTGCCTTTGTTGAGGGAATACTGGTTCGATGACCCGTCGAAACTTGAAGTTTGGGAGGAGCGACTGCTCAGGGATTGAAATATGGATGCGCCCCGGATTCCGATTCAGAACCTCTACTTCTTGCTCTGCTATGCATGGAATCATCTCAAGCAGGGTGAAATGGTGGATGTGTCCAACGTTCCCAGCACAGAGTTGGTGGACCTGTTTGCAGTCGTCTTGTGCCAAGGGGTAGAGCACCTCGCGCGGCGTGGCCTTGAGCAAGGCTATATCGGGCACGAAGACGAATTGTCTGGAGTGCGAGGGCGGATTGATGCTCTCCGCTCTGGAAGACGGTTTCTCTTGATGCACGGGCGGGCGGCTTGCGCATTTGACGAACTGAGCCCAGACACGTTGCCCAACCGGATTCTGAAGAGCACCTTGCGGATACTCGCCCAGGTTCCGGACCTTCACGGCGACCTGAAAGGAAGGGTGAAGCTATTGCGGCAGTCGTTGCCTGGAATCACGGAAATTCCCGTTACGAGCCACACCTTTCGCCGTGTTCAACTGCATTCGAATAACCGCTTTTATCGGTTTCTGATGAGTGTCTGCAGCCTAATCCAGAGCTCAGCACTGATTGATCCTGCGTCTGGAAAGTACAAATTTCGGGACTTTGTTCGCGATGAGCGTGCGATGTCGCGAGTCTTTGAAGATTTCCTGTTCAATTTTGTCAGGCTTGAAATGCCGGTTTGGGAGGTCAAGCGTGAGAACATCGCTTGGCGAGCCAGCAGTTCAACTGATCCCAACCTGATCTATCTTCCTCGTATGCAAACGGATATTTCTTTGCGACGTGGTGCAGAACGCAAAATCGTCGATGCAAAGTACTACCAGAGAACGATGGCAGAGTATTTTGGGGGAGAGAAATTTCACAGCGGCAACCTGTACCAGTTAATGAGCTATTTAAGCAATTCAGTTCGCCGTGAGGGTGACACTCTGTCCGGCATGCTGATTTATCCGCAGGTCGACAAGCCTGTAAGCGAGACCTATCGGATCAATGATTTCGAAGTGTCTATCTGCACCATCAAACTTGACCAGCCGTGGCAAGGCGTCCGCTCGGACTTGATTCAGCTACTCCATTGAATGCAGACGCCAATTGAATGGTGATTACTGAGATCACCGTGTCTCCCGAGAAGCTGCCGCTTGGCTATAGAGACAGTGAACGTCGCGTGGGGGCCGCAACGGGCAAATGAAATCCAATCTCCGCCACGTACGAGGAGGTGCTGTCCAATCAATACATCGGACTCTGGTCAAACCATTGACGGTTCCTATGAAGCTGCTTTCGGGTTCAGAGCTGAACGGCTCTTCGGGGTCGTGACCGGCCACTTACCACCCCAGTCTTCACCCTCAAGGCGCAAACTTCTTCTTCAGCGCCATTGCCACCGGCCGTGGCAAATTCGGGAGCGACCTCAACAGCCACGGCAGTACCTTGCGCTTCGCCCCGCTGAGCGACTCGGGCACCATGGCTTCGATCAGGTGCGGGCCGGGGTGGGCCAGGGCGTAGGTCAGGGCTTTCACAAAGTCTTCGGCCGTGGTGGCGCGCACGGCGTGCACGCCCATGCCTTGGGCAAGCTGGGCAAAGTTCAGCACCGGGCCGTGCAGGTCGAGCTGGGCTTTGGCTTTGGGGCCAGCTTCTTCGGCACCCACGCGTTCCAGCTCCACGTTCAGCACAGAGTACGACGCGTTGTTGAAGATGATGGCCGTCACGTTCAGCCCCTCCCGAGCCATGGTCCACAGCGCCTGGATGGTGTACATGGCGGTGCCGTCGCCAATCAGCGCAATCACGGGGCGGGTGGGGCAAGCAATGGCTGCGCCCACGGCGTTGGGCAGGCCCTGGCCGATGGCGCCGCCCGTCAGGGTGATGAGGTCGTGCCGGGGTGCGCCAGCGGTCATGGCGCCCAGCATCAGGCCTGAGGTGATGGCTTCGTCGATGACGATGGCGTTGTCTGGCAGCAGAGCCCCCACCGCTTTGCACACCTTGGGCGCGGTGAGTTTGCCGCGTGGCAGCCCTGGGCGTTGTTCGGCTTGCAGTGCGGGCTGGGCCTGTTGTGCGCCCAAAGCGCCCACCAGTTTGTGCAGGCTGGCCAGTGCGTCCTGCTCCGGGCTGGCCAGGGTGTGCACTGTGCAGGTGTCGGGCACCAAGTAGCTTTTCTTGCCGGGGTAGGCGAAGAAGGACACGGGCGCTTTGGCATCCACCAGCACCAGGTGTTGCACGTTGGCCAGTTGCACCCCGGCCATTTCGGCCAGATAGGCAATGCGCTCCACCGGCGGCAGGCCCGCGCCGCGTTGCAGGCGGGTGGGGAACACCTCTGCCAGCAACTTCACGCCGCAGTGCGCGGCTATGCGGGCGGCGGCCAGCAGGCCGGGCTCGCGCAGGGCTTGGCCGCCCAGCAGCAGGGCGGTGGTCTGACCGCTGCGGATGGCCTGGGAAATTTTTTCCACGGCGTCGTCGCTGGCGGCGGGTGGGTTGGGCAAGGGTGGGGGCGGGCAGGGCACGCCGCCTTCGCCCCACGACACATCGGCGGGCAATATCAGCGTGGCCACCTGGCCGGGCAGGCCACGGGCGGCGGTGATGGCGTCGGCCGCATCGCGGCTCAGGTTGGCGGTGGATTGCGAGGTGCGCACAAAACCGGGCGACACGTTGCGGGCCACGGTTTCTATGTCTGACTGCAGCTGCGCGTCGTATTGGGTGTGGGTGGTGGCGTGGTCGCCCACGATGTTGACCACGGGCACCTTGCCCTTGCGGGCGTTGTGCAGGTTCGCCAGCCCGTTGCCCAGGCCGCAGCCCAGGTGCAGCAGGGTGGCCGCCGGTTTGTCTGCCATGCGGGCGTAGCCGTCCGCCGCGCCAGTGGCCACGCCTTCAAACAGGGCCAGCACGGCGCGCATGCGCGGCTCGCTGTCCAGCGCGGCCACAAAGTGCATTTCGCTTGTTCCCGGGTTGGTGAAGCAGATTTCGATGCCAGCATCGGCCAGCGTGGTCATGAGGGCTTGGGCACCGTTCATGGGTGTTGTGGGCATGGGTTGGGCTCCGTGGGTGTTCTGTGTGTGCAGGGCAGTAGGGCGCAGCGGTCAGCCATCGGTTGAAAAGGCGCGTGCGGCAGACCTTGCCGTGAGGATGCAGCCGGGCAAAAACGTGCCTTCCAGCGAGCGTTTGCCGTTGGCCCCGCCACCGCCAAACCCAGCGGCCTCGCCCACGGCGTACAGCCCGCCAATGGGCTGACCGGCGGCGTTCAGCACGCGGCTGTGCAGGTCGGTCTGCAAACCGCCCAGGCTCTTGCGGGTGATCAGTTGCATGTGAATGGCAATGAACGGCCCGGCACCCGGCTTTTGCAGCGGTGCGGGCGCACAGGTGCGCAAACGGTCTGGCCCCCACTGGCGGGCGTGGAGGATGCGGCGAATTTGCTCGTCGTTGTGCAGCTTGTTGCTGTGTGCAAAGTTCGCATCGAAGGCATCGGCCGTGGCTTGCAGGGTGGCCGGGTCGATGTGGTGCGAGGCCGTCAGCGCGTTCATCTTGGCAGCCAGCCCGGCCAGGGTGTGATCCACCAGAAAGTGCGGGCTTTCGCGTTGCATCTGGCTCACCAGGCGGTGGTTGCCCAGCAGGGTTTCTTTCAGGAACATCGCAAACTGTTTGTCGCGGATGCGGGGGTTGTGCTCGGCCCCTGAAATGGCAAATTCCTTGGCGGCAATGCGCCAGTTCAGCAGGTGCCAGGTCCAGGGTTGTTCTTGCTCGGCCACGCGCTGGCACAGCCAGTGGGTGTCAAAGCCTGTGACCAGCGGTTGCGGCCCAATGCGTTCGCCCCGGTGGTTGAGCCACAGGGCCGACTTGCACGGGATGGCTGACAAGCCATGCCCTGCAAAGTGCGGGTAGGGGTGTGGAAAGCCTGCGGCGTAGTTCCACATTTCGCCTGCATTCGCAATGTGCCCGTCCAAATGGTTGTTCACCCAGTGGTGCATGGCCCCGTCGGCAAACGGGTGGGCACCGTTCAGCATGGTGGCGGGCATGGGCCTGCCAGCGGGCCAGTTGGCGCGCGTCTGTTCGTGGCCACCGTTGATGCCGCCCGTGGCCAGCACCACCACAGGCGCTTGCAGCCGCACCTCGGCCCCGGTGGTTTCGTCAATGGCCACGGCACCGGCCACCTGGCCCGCGTGGTGGTCCAGCGCGGTCACGCGGTGGCGGTGCAGCAGCGTCAGCCGCCCGCCGGTGTTGGCGCGGTGCAGCGCGGCCACCATGCAGCGCACCAGCTCGCGCGCTGTGCCCCAGACGATGTGGTAACGCGGCAGGCTGTTGCCGTCGCCATTCAGGCCGCGCTCCACCCAGTTGACGGCTGGCATGAACTTGATGCCCTCGGCCAGCAGCCAGTCGTACACCTGTGGGCGGGACTGCTCCACGTAGTGCCGCGCCCAGGCGTGGGAATGGGTGTCGTGCGCGGGCAGCTCGCCAAAACGCAGCCAGTCGCGCAGCGCCACCTCAGGTGTGTCGGGGATCTTCATGCGGGCTTGCAGCGGTGTGCCCACCAGCGCCATGCCGCCAAAGGCCCACAGCGCCAGGCCGCCGAAGCGCTCGGGCGTGTCGCGGTCCACCAGCGTCACGCGTTTGCCCGCGCGCAGTGCCTCCAGCGCGGTGACGATGCCCGCCAGCCCGCCAGCCCGCCGCCCACCACCAGCACGTCGCTGTGCCAAACCTCTGCCATGTTGTTGTCTCCGGCTCTTGTTGTGTGTGCGGCAGGCACGTTAACAGCGATGGAGTGCGGGCGGTGTCAGATGGGGTACAGCGGCGCGGCTGGCCCACAAAAAAGCCCTGATTTCAAAAAGAAAACAGGGCTTGGCGCTTGTCTGTATTGAAAACAATGCTATGTAATTAAATGTATAGCAAGCATCCTATGTCCATCAAGCGGTGAATGGTGTTTTTGTCTTGAAGGTGATGCCCTCAGGCCACCACCACCTGCGCGCCAGCACCTTGCGGCGCAATGGTGCCAATGGTGTAGACCGTTTCGCCAGAGGCGCGCAGCGTGGCGGCCACGGCGTCGGCCTGTGCAGCCGACACCACCACCACCATGCCAATGCCGTTGTTGAAGGTGCGGTTCATTTCAATGTGGTCAATGCCCGCAGTGGCTTGCAGCCAGGCAAACAGCTCTGTCTGGGGCCAGCTGCCGTGTGTCAGGTGTGCGGCCAGACCATCGGGCAGCACACGGGGAATGTTCTCCAGCAGGCCGCCGCCGGTGATGTGGGCCAGGGCCTTGATGCCGCCTGCATCGGTGGGGTGGGCGGCCAGTGCGGCCAGCACGTTTTTCACGTACAGGCGGGTGGGCTCCATGATGGCCTGCTTGAAAGGCTTGCCGTCCAGCGTGGCGGGCGTATTGGCGCCTGCGCGCTCCAGGCACTTGCGCACCAGGCTGAAACCGTTGGAGTGCACGCCGGCCGAGGCCAGGCCCAACACCACGTCGCCCGATTGCACGGTGGCACCGGTGAGGATTTTGCTTTTTTCCACCGCGCCCACGCAGAAACCGGCCAGGTCGTATTCGCCAGCGGGGTACATGCCGGGCATTTCAGCGGTTTCGCCGCCAATCAGGGCGCAGCCACTCAGCTCGCAACCCTTGGCAATGCCACCCACCACGGCGGCGGCGGTGTCCACATCGAGCTTGCCGCAGGCAAAGTAGTCCAGAAAGAACAGGGGCTCGGCACCCTGCACCAGCACGTCATTCACGCTCATGCCCACCAGGTCGATACCCACGGTGTCATGCATGTTCCATTCAAACGCCAGCTTGAGCTTGGTGCCCACGCCGTCGGTGCCGCTGACCAGCACGGGTTCTTTGTAGCGCTTGGGCACTTCAAACAGGGCACCAAAGCCGCCAATGCCTGCCAGCAAGCCTTCGCGCATGGTTTTTTTGGCCAGGGGTTTGATGCGCTCCACCAGCGCGTCGCCGGCTTCGATGTCCACCCCCGCGTCTTTGTAGGAAATGGGCGTGGCGGTGGGGGAGGGGGTGTGTGCGCTGGTCATGGGGGAAAGATAGAATTTGCCTTCGATTTTACGGGTTGCCCACCGGGCAGCCGCACCGGATGGCCACCCCTCCCGATATTGCGGGGCGGGCTCCGCCGCCTCATACACAGCATTGCCTCGCATGAACTTGTCCCCTTCCCAAACACGCGCACTGGCCTGGGTGACGCTGTCGCTGGTGGCATGGGGGCTTTTGCACCTGCTGTCGCCGGTGCTGATGCCTTTTGTGCTGGCTGCAGTTCTCGGATACGCCCTGCACCCGTTGGTGGAAAAGATGTACGCGCGTCGCATTCCCCGCTGGCTGGGCGCTGGCGTGGCGCTGGTGCTGCTGGGCGCAGTGGCGCTGGCGGTGCTGCTGCTGATCGTGCCTGTGGTGACGCGTCAGGTACCCCTGATCCGAGACCAGGTGCCTGCACTGATGGAGCATTTCAACACCTGGGTGCAGCCCATTGCGGCCCGCTTTGGGTTGGAGTTGCAGGTTGATGTGAGCGCCGTGCGCGACGTGTTGCGCAAGCTGGTGGCGGGCCATGAACAAGATTTGGTGGACGGCTTGTTGTCGTCGCTGCGCATTGGCGGCAGCGCATTGGCTGCAGTGCTGGGCAACTTGGTGCTCACACCCATCGTGGCCTATTACCTGTTGCTCGACTGGAACCCACTGGTTGCACGTCTGAAAAATGCGGTGCCTCCGCGCTGGCGCGGTGCCACCCAGCGCTTTCTGCATGAAACCGATGAGGTGCTGGGCCAGTACCTGCGCGGCCAACTGTTGGTGATGGCGGCGCTGGCGCTGTTTTACACGGTGGGCCTGGCACTGGTGGGGTTGAAGCTGGCGCTGCCCATTGGGGTGTTCACCGGTTTGGCCGTGTTTGTGCCTTACCTCGGGTTTGGTTTGGGGTTGGTGTTGGGTGTGCTGGCCGCCGCCTTGCAGTTTCAAGACCTGTCCGGCGTGGTGCTGGTGCTGGCCGTTTACGGGGTGGGCCAGGTGGTAGAGAGCATGTGGCTCACGCCCAAGCTGCTGGGTGAGCGCATTGGGCTGCACCCCATTGCTGTGATTTTTGCGCTGATGGCTTTTGGTCATCTGTTTGGTTTTGTTGGTGTGCTGGTGGCCTTGCCCGCCAGTGCCGTGCTGCTGGTGGCCTTGCGCCGGGTGCGCCAGACCTACCTCGGCAGCGAGCTTTACACCGGTGCCCCACCGCCCCCACCCGCTGAATGAAGCAGCTCGCGCTCGATTTCGACCTGGCCCCGCTGCCCCGCCTGGCCAACTTTGTGTCTGCTGGCAATGAAGCCGCACTGGCCCACCTGGGACTGTGGGTGGACAACCCCCTGCGCTCACCGGTTCCCACTTACCTGTGGGGCGAAAGTGGAAGTGGCAAATCGCACTTGCTGCACGCCGTGGCCGGTGAACTCATGGCGCGTGGTTCTGCCGTGGGCTGGCTGGATGCCAGCGTGCTGATGCCCCCCACCTTTGACAACCAGTGGGACGTTGTGTGTCTGGACGATTGCCACCTTTACACGGCCGAGCAGCAGGCGGCCGCCTTCAACTGGTTTGTGAACGCACAAACCCCGGTTGAAGGCCGCGCACGCTGGGTGCTGGCCGCCGGGGCTGCCCCGCCCGCCGACCTGAAGCTGCGCGAAGACCTGCGCACCCGCCTGGGCTGGGGCCAGGTATTTCAACTGCAGGGCTTGAGCGAAGCCAACCGCCGCGCGGTGCTGCGCCGCGCCGCCGACGGGCGTGGCGTGGTGCTGACAGACGAAGTGATGGACTTCATGCTCAGCCGCTTCTCGCGCGACCTCAGCAGCCTCATGCAACTGCTGGAGTACCTCGACCGGTTTGCCATGCGCACGCAGCGCGCCATCACCATCCCCCTCATCAAAGCCATGCTGGAAAACGAATGAAGCTCGCGCTGTTTGACCTGGACCACACCCTCATCCCCATGGACTCCGACCACGCGTGGGGCCAGTTCACCGTGGCGCTGGGCTGGCGCGATGCCAAGGCCTTTGGCCGCGCCAACGATGTGTTCTATGAACGCTACAAGGCCGGCACGTTGGACATTGCCGAATACGTGCGCTTTGCCACCGCCGCCATCCGTGAGCAGGGACTTGAAAAATCCATAGCTGCACACGCAAGCTATATGAGCGCTGTGGTGCAAAAAAGCATCAAGAAACAGGCGCTGGCGCTGGTGCAGCGCCACCAGGCTGCGGGCGATGAAGTCATCATCGTCACCGCCACCAACGAGTTCGTCACCCGACCCATTGCCCAGGCCTTTGGCGTGCAGCACCTGATTGCCATTGATCTGGTGCGCGATGCCACCGGTTTGCCCACCGGCGAGATCGCGGGCATACCGTCGTTTCGCGAGGGCAAGGTGGCGCGTGTGGAACAATGGTTGGCAGAGCGCGGCAAAACGTGGGGCGATGTGGCCCAGAGCACGTTTTACAGCGACTCCATCAACGACCTCCCCCTGCTGGAAAAAGTCAGCCATCCGGTGGCCACCAACCCCGATGACCGGCTGACGGCCATTGCCCAGGCACGCGGCTGGCCCATACTGAACCTGTTCTCATGATCAAAACCTTCATCAAGAAGCTGCTGGGCCAATCCGGCACTCCAAAGACGGCCAAAGCCAGCCGCTTTGGCAAACGCCAGGACGTGGGCCCTGAGCAGCATGGCATCAACCCCGCGCTGGTGGACCGGCGTGCGCTGGACGTGGTGCGCACCCTCAAGCAAGGCGGGTTCGAAGCCTACATCGTGGGTGGTGCGGTGCGCGACCTGCTGCTGGGGCTGGCCCCCAAAGACTTTGACGTGGCCACCAACGCCACTCCGGAGCAGGTCAAAGGTCTGTTCCGGCGGGCGTTCATCATCGGGCGGCGTTTTCGCATCGTGCATGTGGTGTTCGGCCGTGGCCGCCAGGACCGGGGGCTGAGCGAGGTGATCGAGGTGTCCACCTTCCGTGCGTACCTCGACAACGCCGATGCCGAGCAGGTCAGCGGCAACGAAAAAACCAGCAAACAGGCGCTGGCGGGCATGAGCCACGCGGTGGATGCCAGTGGCCGTGTGCTGCGAGACAACGTGTGGGGTCCGCTGGAAGAAGACGCTGCGCGGCGCGACTTCACCATCAACGCCATGTACTACGACCCCGAAGCGCAAACCGTGGTCGATTTCCACCACGGCATCCGTGACGCCAAGCAAAAAGTGCTGCGCATGATCGGCGACCCGGCCACCCGTTACCGCGAAGACCCGGTTCGAATCATCCGTGCCGTGCGCTTCGCCGCCAAGCTCAGCCAGCTGGGCTTCGCGTTCGACCCCAAAACAGGCAATCCGCTGGTGGCCAGCGCCAGCCTGCTGGCCGAGGTGCCCCAAAGCCGCCTGTTTGACGAAATGCTGAAGCTGCTGCAAACCGGCCACGCGCTGGCCAGTGTCGAACAACTGAAGAAGCTGGGTCTGTCCAAAGGCATTTATCCGCTGCTGGATGTGGCCGTGGACCGCGCCGACGACCCGTTTGTGAAGCTGGCGCTGCAAGACACCGACCGCCGAGTGGGCGAAGGCAAGCCAGTGGCCCCCAGCTTTTTGCTGGCTGCGGTGTTGTGGTCCGATGTGCGCGAGGGCTGGGCCCGCAAGCAGGCGCAGCGCATGCCCCCGTTTTCTGCTCTGCAAGAGGCGGTGGACGAGGTGTTCGACGCCCGCATTGGCGATGTTTCGGGCCGGGGCAAGCTGGGTGCCGACATGCGCGAAATCTGGCTCATGCAGCCACGTTTTGAGCGGCGCACGGGCAACGCACCGTTTTCGCTGGCAGACCAGCCTCGCTTCCGGGCCGGATTCGACTACCTGCGCCTGCGCGCCCAGGTGGGAGAGGTGCCCGAAGAGTTGGCACACTGGTGGGAATCGTTCAGCACCGCCGACGATGCCACGCGCCAGGACATGGTGGACGCGGTGCGTGCCGAGCAGGCCGCCAAGCCCCGTCATCGCGTTCCCCGTGTGCACCAGGTGTCCGCCCCGCTGTCAGCGCAGCAGGCAGGCGGGCAGGAGCCCGATGAAGACCCACGCTTCAGGGCCACAGACGGCGATGCGTCCGCTCCCGGTGATGCCCTGAACCCAGATGCCCCTGCGCGCAAACGCCGTCGGCGTCGCCGCAGGCCGGGTGGTGGCACAGGCGGGGACGGCGGTGGTCCAGGTCCAGCCAGCGGTGGTGATGCCAACGACTGAGCACCTGCTGGCACCCACCCTCCGCGAGCCTGTGCGGGCCTGTGTGGCCCTGGGCGCCAACCTGGGAGATGCAGCGCGGACCGTGGCAGAAGCGTTGCGGCAACTGGGCAAGTTACCGCACACAGAATTGCTGTCGGCTTCAGGGTTGTACCGCACGGCACCGTGGCAAGCACATGGGCCAGACTTCATCAATGCGGTGGCCTTGGTGAGCACACGCCTGACTGCCCCCGCCCTGTTGGAAGCGCTGCTGCACCAGGAAGCACAGGCCGGGCGCGAACGACCTTACACCAATGCCCCCCGGACGCTCGACCTGGACTTGCTGTTGTACGGCAGTGGGCGCATTACGTCGCCACGGCTGACCGTTCCGCACCCGCGCATGTGGGAGCGTGCATTTGTGGTGGTGCCTCTGGCTGAAGTGGCTCCCGAATTCGTGCCGCCACAGGCGCTGCTGGCGGTGTCCGGGCAGGACATTGAACGACTTGGGGTGTGAGCCCTGCGCCGCGTGTGTGGCGCTAGACTGAGCGGCAGCGGTTCTGAACAGGAGGTACTTCTGACATGGGGCATCAGTTTCTTCAAGGCAAGCGGGTGCTGGTCACCCATGCCGACGCCTTCATGGGTCCCTCGCTGTGCGATGTGCTGGCCCGCCACGGGGCAACGGTGTTGCCCAGCAACGATGCGCTGACCGAGGCAGATGCCATCAATGCCGTGGTGAATGCGGCCGGGCACATCGATGTGTTGGTGGCCAACCTGGCATATGCCGCACCCACCACCTTGGCCAAAGACGTCGCAGACGACGAATGGGACGCGGTGTTTGCCGCCCTGGTACACCCACTGCCGCGCCTGTTCAGGGCCGTGTTGCCGGCGATGATTAAGCGCCGCGCGGGCAAAATTCTGGTCATGGGCAGCGCTTCGGCGCTGCGGGGCATGAAACGCGCTTCTACGTACAGCGCGGCCAGAGGGGCACAACTGGCCTATGTGCAGTCGGTGGGCACAGAGGTGGCGCCACACAACGTTCAGGTCAACGCCATTGCACAGAATTTTGTGGACAACCCCACGTACTTCCCTCCTGCGGTTCAAGCCAATCCGGCGTTTCAGGAACGACTCAGGCGCGAGGTCCCCCTCGGCCGCTTGGTCAGCGCCGAAGAAGATGCAGAATTTGCTGCCTACCTGTGCAGCGATGCAGCCAATTGTTTTGTGGGGCAGGTGTTTCTGGTCTGCGGCGGGTGGGTGGCGCGCTGACGACAGCCCGGCATTTGACCTCAGGGAGCCAGCCGCTCGCGCAGCCAGTTGCCAGGGCTTTGCAATGTGTAGCGCAGGCGGTCATGCAGGCGGCTTTTGCGGCCTTGCCAGAACTGCCACAACTCGGGCTTCAGGCGGTAGCCACCCCAGTGCGGTGGTCTGGGGGGCTGCAGCATGAACTGGGCGCCGTACCTGGCTGCATTTGCCACCAGCACGCTGCGGCTTGAAATCACCTGGCTTTGCGGGCTGGCCCACGCACCCAGACGGCTGTCCAGCGGGCGGCTGTGGAAGTAGGCATCACTTTCCTCGGGGCTCATTTTTTCAACCTGCCCTTCGATGCGCACCACACGTTCCATTTCCACCCAGTGGAACTGCAAGGCCGCAAACGGGTTGCCAGCCAGCTCCTGGCCCTTCTGGCTCTCATAGTTGGTGTACCAGACGATGCCCCGATCGTCATAGCCCTTGATGAGCACCACACGTGTGCTCGGCCGCAAGTTGCTGCCCACGGTGGCAAGCGTCATGGCATTGGGTTCGGGAACTTCGCCCTTGATGGCTTCGTTCAACCACTGGTCGAACTGTTGCAAGGGGTCGCTGTGCGATTCGGTTTCACTCAGCTCAGCGCGTTCGTAGCTTTTTCTCAGGTCTGCAATGTTCATGGAGTCAGCATATCGGAAGCAAAGTGACCCGTCAGTCCCCGGTGTTTGGTGCATGGGTCAGCAGACGCCCCAAGGCGTGGTCCTGGATGCCGATGCGCTGCAGGTGCAGGTGTGTCTGGCGTGCGTAGTCCAGGGTTGTGCCAAAGCGTCCCCTGGCATGGGCAAAAATGTGCCGGTACTGCGCATCGGTCAGTGTGCCGGTGTGGCTGGGGCTGTGCCGAGCCAGGGTAAACGCAAGTGCCTTGACGGGGCCTTGAGGCGTGTGTGCGGTCAGCCAGCGCGGGTCGTACACAGGGTTGGGCATTTCCCTCAGCCACAGTTGAGGCAAGTAATGCTGTGCATCGGCCCGCGCAATCCGTTGAACAACACCTTGGCAGCAGCCGCCCGGCAGCAGGGCAAACACCAGCCCGGGTGTTTCAGGGGTGCCGCGGTTCACCCGGCTCCACATCTTCAGCGCACGGTGGTAGCCCTGAACCCGGGCGGGCCGCACCTCTTGCACGGTGCCTTCCGGACGCCAGATCAGTGAAGCGTAGGCAAACACCCACAGGTCCCCACCTTGCTGCGACCAGGCGGCCAGGGTTTGCCTCAGAAAGGTTTCACCGCACCGTTTGGGAGAAGGGCTTTGCGCGGGCATCGTCTGTCAGGGTATATCAATGTGGGGGACTAAAATCAGGGGTTAATTATTTACGGAGTGTTCATGTCGGCTCAAGATCAAGATGAAGGTACCCGCACCGCTTTTGCAGTGCTGATTCCCCTGCTGGTGCTCGTGGTGGGCTTTGTGGTGGGCTTGGGTATCCACAAGGCCAAAGGTCCTACGGCCAAGGTGGCAGCACCCGTTGCCGCTGCAGCGCCTGCTGCCGTGGGCGCAGACGCCAGCGTGGTGGTGGAAAACGGTGTGGTGAAGTTCTACTTCGCATCCGGCAAAGCCGATCTCGCGTCCGGCGCAGCCGAGGCATTGGCCGACACCGTGAAAGCTGCCGCCGCAGGCAAGAAGCTGGTGGTGTCCGGTTTCCACGATGCCACCGGCAACGCAGAGTTCAACGCCGAGTTGGCCAAGCAGCGCGCTCTGGCAGTCAGCGGTGCTCTCAAGGCTATCGGTGTGGCCGAAGCCAGCATCGAGCTGAAGAAGCCCGAGCAACTCACTGGTATAGGTACCGATGCCGAAGCCCGTCGCGTGGAAGTGGCTGTTCAGTAAGCATTTGGTGGGCAACCACAATGCAAAGCAGGCCCGAGAGGGCCTGCTTTTTTAGTCCGACCTGATTTATTCAAAACCCGGCCATAACCAGCCGATGCGGAGCTGGTGCCGAGGTCTTTGACGGTGCGAGCATGGGCATTCAGTGTCTTACCGACGCTATTGCACCCCGCCAGCCCCGTGTGTCTTCTGTAT
>CAIYQZ010000039.1 GCA_903928495.1 uncultured bacterium | reverse complement strand
CGCTTGTATTCGTTCGGGAACACCTTCACGAACTTGGCGCGGGCCGTGGCCCAGTTGTCGAGCAGCTCGCGGGCACGCTGGCTGCCAGTCCACTTGTGGTGCTCTTCCAGCAGTTTCTTGAGCTGCGCTTCGTCGGCCTGGTCGCGGTGCCAGACCTTGCGGTCCACTTGCGCTTCTTGCTCAGCCACTGTCAGCACTTTTTCCATGCTGACCATGGCAGTGTTGCAGCGCGAGGCGAACTCGCCGTCTTCGTCGTACACATAAGCGATACCGCCGCTCATGCCCGCGCCGAAGTTGCGGCCCGTCTTGCCCAGCACAGCCACAGTGCCACCGGTCATGTATTCGCAACCGTGGTCGCCTGTGCCTTCGACCACCGCAGTGGCACCAGACAGTCGCACTGCAAAGCGCTCGCCGGCCACGCCAGCAAAGAAGGCCTCACCCGTGGTCGCGCCGTACATGACGGTGTTGCCCACGATGATGTTTTGTGCGGCCACGCCACGGAACTCCAGGCTCGGGCGCACCACGATGCGACCGCCTGACAAACCTTTGCCGGTGTAGTCATTGGCCTCACCAATCAAGTACAGCGTGATGCCCTTGGCCAGGAACGCGCCGAACGACTGACCGCCGGTGCCTTCGAGTTGGATGCGCAATGTATCGTCTGGCAGACCTTCGGGGTGCACCTTGGTTACCGCGCCGGACAACATGGCACCGACCGAGCGGTTCACGTTGCGGGCGACTTCCATGAACTGCACTTTTTCGCCCTTGTCGATGGCGGCGCGGCTCTTGGCGATCAGCAAGTTGTCCAGGGCCTTTTCAAGGCCGTGGTCTTGCGTATCCACATGGCGCACGGCCACGGTAGAGGCGACCTGAGGCACGGCCAACAAGCGACCAAAGTCCAGGCCCTTGGCTTTCCAGTGTTCCACACCGCTCTTCATGTCGAGCAGGTCGGCGCGGCCCACCAGATCGTCGAACTTGGCAATACCCAACTGGGCCATGATCTGGCGCACTTCTTCGGCGATGAAAAAGAAGTAGTTCACGACGTGCTCGGGCTTGCCGGTGAACTTGGCACGCAAAGTGGGGTCTTGCGTGGCCACACCCACCGGGCAGGTGTTCAGGTGGCACTTACGCATCATGATGCAGCCCTCAACCACCAGCGGTGCCGTGGCGAAGCCGAACTCGTCAGCACCCAACAAAGCGCCAATCGCGACGTCACGACCGGTCTTCATCTGACCGTCGGCCTGCACACGAATGCGACCGCGCAAACCGTTGAGCACCAGGGTTTGCTGGGTTTCGGCCAGACCGATTTCCCAAGGCGAGCCTGCGTGCTTGACCGAGGACCAAGGCGAAGCGCCCGTTCCGCCGTCATGGCCCGCGATCACGACGTGGTCGGCCTTGCATTTGGCCACACCGGCGGCGATGGTGCCGACGCCGATTTCGGACACGAGCTTCACGCTGATGTCGCTGTGTGGGGCCACGTTCTTCAGGTCGTGGATCAGCTGGGCCAAGTCCTCGATGGAGTAGATGTCGTGGTGCGGTGGTGGCGAAATCAGGCCGACACCGGGCACCGAGTGGCGCAGCTTGCCGATGTAGTCGGACACTTTGCCGCCAGGCAACTGACCGCCTTCGCCGGGCTTGGCGCCCTGGGCCATCTTGATCTGTATCTGGTCAGCACTGTTGAGGTATTCGGCCGTAACGCCAAAGCGGCCCGAGGCCACCTGCTTGATGCGCGAGCGCAGGCTGTCACCGGCGTTCATGGGGATATCGACCTCCACCACGTCTTTGCCGATGATGTCGGCCATGGTCTGGCCTTGCTTGATCGGGATGCCCTTGAGTTCCT
>CAIYQZ010000038.1 GCA_903928495.1 uncultured bacterium | reverse complement strand
TCTCGTCGAGGAACACCGCTTTGCGCGTGCGCCGCGTGCTCAGGTTCAGGCCAAGTTCTTGTTGGGTCATGACGCCATTGTTCCCGGCGCACCTCGCTCACACCATTCGGGCTTGACCGGGGTTTTGAACACCATCCTTAGTTGCTCCTGTAGCTTTGGCTGTAACCCCTCCCTAAGCACGACCTTCGCTGATCGCCGCTCTGGGACGAAAAAGCCACCCGAAGGTGGCTTGTTTTACCGGTCTTTTTGGTCTAAATCCAGCGTGTACGTGTCGCCAAAGCGAGGGTGCAACCTATTGAGGTTGTTGATGAATTTCTTGTAGTCGCTTGACAACTTCATGGCAGTGATAACAGACGCCAAGTGCTCGCGCAACTTGGGGTGGCCGACTTCCTGGGTTAGTCGTCGGTGCAGGTGCGCCTTCTTCTCGTCTTTCGAGGACTGCTTCTTCAGCTCATCGAGCAGGCCGGGCGCCAGTCGCTCGTAAACGATGTCGTTTGTCAGCACACCAAAATATTGGGGCCTAAATTTTGGGTTTTCCGGTGGGTACGCTAGACCGCGCAGACGAAACAACTCTTCGTAAAAGTCCGGTGGGAATGTGCGGACATAAGGCTGAAGCTCCTTGGCCACCCAGGCCTCCAGTATCTTGGCCAAGCTGTCGCGCGCACGCACCTTCTCAAAGCCCGTGGCTTCGTCCACCAAGGCGATGATGCCCACCCGAGCGAAACCACGAATCAGTATTTCACACTGCTTGGCCATCTGCTGCAGGCGCTGAGGTAGTCTGCCTGACGACCTGGCCTCAAGTACAGCTTCGCAGATGTCCGCCAAGACGGTTGCTGGATACCCGTATGCGGCTCTACCACCGTGTTTGGGCCTGAACTCAATAGGCATCTTCAGGAGCAGTGCCTTATCTGGATCAATGAGGTTGGCCGCCAACATTGTGTTGGCTAGAACTGTTAGCTGGTCATCCCCGCTTGGCGTCGACCCCTTCGGCATACCTAGGCCAGACAAGAGCCCTCGTTGGGAAAGGACACGTGTCTCATCCTCCAGCACGTAGCAGGGAATCTCAACATCTCCAATGCGGAGGGGGTTCTCGGCTGACCCGTGTGTAGCCTTCAGCAGCGAAGCCTTCTGCTTCTTTGCGTTGACTGCAGCGAGGGCGATCTCCTTTTTCCGTTCTGGAGTCAGCGACTTGGAGCGGGCGTTTCCACCTGCTGCTCTGTTTGGTTTTTTACCGGTGGTGGACATTTTGATCCTAGTAAAGTTAAGGTGGACAAATTTTACTTGCAAGTTGCAGAATTGCAAGTAAAAAGTGAGTTTTAACTTGCAAAATAGGCGGTGGTGCGTGGATCAACAGCCAAACGCCTGAACATGCGCCCCGAAGCTCTCGCACACGACATGATTCACCGCCTGGCTGACTGACGTGGAGCTGCATCGCCAGCGCGCTGGCGATGCAGCTCGGCGAAACGAGCCGGTGGCAGGCGCTTGAAAATCAACCCCCCAAACCAGCCTCACCACCAAACCCCAGTGCCCTCATATCCTGCGCCAGCATGTTGGATGCGCCTAAACAAAGGCGGGCCTCCTTGGTGACCTTCACCACCATGTCCAACAGCTTGCCCACGCGCTCCAAATCCGCCGCCGCTACCCGGCCCTGGCTGGCTCCCAGATCGATCCGGGCAATCTGCGCACTGAGCCTCAACGCCAGGCCGTCAAGCAGCAAATACATGCGAGCAGCCTCCGCCCCTGCCGCCTGAGTGAAAGCCTTCACGTCACGCAGGTCGGAAAGTGCGCGAAACCGGGCTTCCTGTTGTTGTCGGGGCAGGGCACAGTCACCTCGCCGCGCGCCGGTCATCGCTTCGTGAAACCTCACGGCCAAATCCATGGGTGACTTGAACTGCGGGTTTTCCGCGAACTGTTGCCGAATTGATTCGGCGTATCCAGGCTGCGGTGAGGTGCTGGCGCGGGGTGCCTCCTGTTGCTGCGGTGGGTCTTGATCTTTCATGGGAGTCCCCTTGGTTGCGGTTGGGTTCATGGTTTTCAAAAAATGTGGGTCATCCCCTTGTGACAGACAGGACGGAAACGGAACCCTTTCTAAAGAAAGGGATTCCGTCTGTCTTTTCCGTCTTTTTTCTGCTGGGCACTTCACGGCTTTGACGGGTGACAGAAAGAGACGGATTCAGTCCTTTCTGTCATTCCGTCTTTTCTGTCTCAGGCAACCTTCAACGACCCATCCGCACACCGCTGTAACCAGTTGGGGACCAACTTTGTCAAGGCTGCTTTGACATCCTGTTTGGCTCGTCTACGCTTGTCCTCCGGTAGCTTGGCGCGCCAAGCCTCTACCAGCTGCGGCTCCGTGCACCCGTTGGGGAATTGCGCCCGCATGATGTCCAGCAGCTTTTTCTGGTTGGCACCGGTGGGCTCGTTTCGCGTGGCCACCGCTGGGTTGCGGTCCAGTCGCTCCCTCACCGCGCACGTGGTGACTGCGCTTTTGTCACTGCTGGCGTCGTCCAGGGTGACCGGCACCAAGTCGAATGCACCGCCCGTGCCCACCTCACCGTCGCGGGTTTTGGTCATGGTCCAGGCGCGGCCCTTGTCTTTGTCGCCTGAGATCAAGATGGCAGCGTCTACAGCACCGCGCAGGGCGGAGCCGCCGCGCATGTCGTTCTCATTGCCCTTGTTGGGGTGGTGCAGCAAGATCACCGTGCCGTTGGTCGCCGCGCTCAGGTGGTTGGCCTGCCGCGCCACGGCTGCCATCACCTCGTTGTCGTTCTCATTTCCGGCGATGGCCAAGGCCAAGGTGTCGATGATGAACAGCGGCTTCTCAATCGCCATTTCACTCACCGCTGCAATCAGTCGGTGCGTGTCTTGGTCATCTTCCAGGGCGAACCTGAAAGACTCACCCAATAGAAAGTGCATGGGCATGTCCTCGCTGTCGTTGTTACTCAGCGCTGGTTTCTTCACGATGAGGTCAGGCCACCGCGCCAACATCAACCCCTTCAGGCGGTTTCCGATGCCGCCCACCCCCTCAAGGCCGACGTAAACGACGGGGCGCTGCTGTGTGCGCCGCCCGAACCACTCCACGCCGTGCGCCACGTGCAGGGCCATGTCCAGCGTGATGAATGTTTTCCCGGCGTTGGGCTGCCCGAAGATCACGGCCACACCGCTGCCAGGGATCACGCCGTCCACCACCCAGGTGGGGCTAGGCATTGCCAGCACGTCGGACAGATTCAGTAGCCTGTAGGGCGGCTCTCTGCCGTCCGCTTTCGTTGGGGCCTGTGTGTCCACTTGCTCGACTGCTTCACTCATCACGCACCGCCTTTCAAGCCTTTGGCGATGTGGAACACGGAGCCCAGGGTGCAGCCACCCTGCAACCCGTCCCAGCGCTCGGCGCAATTGCGGTCACGGTGTCCTCGGTGCCCTGCTGAAACTCTTTCCCACAGTTGGAGCGCATCTGGCCACCCTGTTGACTTGAGGGCTGACCCCACCTGCAGCCACTGGATGTAACTCACCTCACCTGATGTCACGCCGCGCTCGACCACCCTCAGTGCTTCCAGTACGCGCGGCCTGTCCTTGGTGCTGTTCGCTGGCGCTGTTTTGCGCTGGGTGATCTTCTTGCGCATTTCCCTGAACACATCGTTGCGCCCCCGCTGCCACATCGCAGCCGCTTTCGGTGCGACACCGGCAATCTTGACTTCGATCTGTGGCCGAGGCGCGCTACAGACCTCCCTGTAGCCTTCTGCTGTCAACCCGTCCAACTCGTGCCAGTGCATGGGCACCTTGTAAGCGCCGTTGTTGCGCTGCACATTGGCCTGTCGAATCATGCGACCCAAACCGCCGTTGTAAATGCACAGGTCGGTCTTTTCGGCCACCAGGGCATTGATCACGAATTCACGGCACAGACGCGGCCAGGCATGCACCGTGTTGATGTCCAGTTCAAGGCCTGCCAAGTACAGCGGCACATGCACATGAAAGCCCTTCGAGCCGCTGGCATACAGGCTGCACGTGTCGGGGTTTATGTCCAGCACCTTCAGCTTGTGCCTTGTCTGCAATACTGAGCGCAGAGCCGCTTCAATCGTTGGTGCGTCGATGTCCACCCAGACTCCGCTGGCTGCATGAAGCCAGCCTTTAGGGCTGTCGGGGTCGGGGTCGTGTGGGTCACGCGCCCGCCAGGAGCTGGTGACGAACATCGGCGTGCGCTGTTCAAGTGACTCAGTGTTGCGGGTGCTCCGCCAGGGTGCCTTGTCGTCAGTGGGCAGGTAACCCACCTCCGCGCGGTTGCCTGTGATGGCTTCCAACCTGTCCCTCGTGGCCAGGTCAAGCCCATGCAATTTGTAGAGTGCTTGCGTCGCATACGATGATGCGGGAGAATCAAGGGCGATCATTTGTTGTTGCTCTTTTTGATCAAATTGAAGAATGCAAACCCCGCCCGGTGAAGCGGGGTTTGCGCTTTTTTCAGTGCACTGTGCCTGTCGTGTCCTGATGTATTGCCCACCCCGCTGCTGTGGAGAGGCTTATTCCGGCAAGTCTCAGCCTCTGTACACGCACCGAACCAAGCACTTCTTCGCAGGTCAGGTGGCCATACTCGGTACCCGCAGCCACCAATGTGGCCACCGCCCCGGCAATAACTTGTGGTGCCTCACCCAGGTGGCCATGCCAGATCAGTAGATCGGATAAGCCTCCACCACCACGCCAGAACCGGGTAGGGCCTTCCGGCGAGCCCAGTGAGGCACCCGCAGCTTCAAGCGCCCACAATGCCTCAAGTGCATAAGGCTTGTCGGCCCAATCTGCTGGGTCGCTTTGTATCCACTCTGCGATGTCGGTGGCGATATCCATGGCGATGTTGTCCAGCGTTTTCATTTGCGACCTTCCAGCGCTGCAGCCAAATCAGCAGCGTTCCAGCGCTTGATACGTCCCTCGTTGATAGCTGGTGCAGGTAGCAGGCCCCGAACGGCCCACCGCAACACTGTTTTGGTTGAAACCCCAAACTGCTGTGCAACGTCCTTAGGGCCAAGGTAGGGTTTTTCTAGGCGTCCCATAAATTCCTTTCTGTGAATGTGGAGACGCATCCAGACTGGAGGGCGCAAAACGGCTTGTCAATCCCGTGGATGTTTAAATTCCGGCTCGCCACAGGTAACCCGTGGTGGTCGCATCAGGTTCCTCGCCTTTGAGTCGTTGACTCAAAGGCGGCCACCAACACGGTGACCTTTTTAGGGTCAGGCCTTGCGCCTGCCCCGTACCCTTGTCGGGCTTGCGCTGCTGTCGTTCGCCGCCCGTTTGGACATTGCCCACTCTCGGAGGTCTGACACGGCAAACAGCGTCACCCGTGGCCCGATGCGGAAGGGCTTGGGGAATGTTGGGTCCTTGCGGACCAATTCCCAAAACATGCTCTCACCGATGCCCAAATACTCCGACCCTTTTCGGGGCCTCATAAAACCGTCAGCTTGCATGCTGATCTCCTGTAAAGCGGCCCACACCAGTGTGGACTGGTTTGGACTCTATACAAACCGCTCAAGCTCTGCACAAATGCGGAAAACTCACGCCGCCCGCAGCGCCACCACAGAAGCCCCAACCACCTGTGCGTCACTGCGCACCGTGTCGCAGAACTCCGCCCACGCCTGCATCATCACGCGCCGCTTTTCCAGCGCATCGCCGCGCCTGTAGGCCTGCTCCGTCGCGTCGCCCACCGCATGGGCCAGCGCCTGCTCTGCAAGCTCTCGCGGGTAGTTGGTGAACTCGCCCGCCCAATCCCTGAAGGTTGATCGCAGCCCGTGGGGCACACACACCCGGCCCGCCTTGTCCTTGAATGCCAGCTTGCGGGTGACCGCAGTCAGGCTCATATCAGACAGCGCCTGACCCTTGACACCCGGGAACACCACGGCCTTGGCATCGCCCCAGCCCTGAGCGTCCAACAGCGCCAGCGCCTGCTTAGACAGTGGTACCCGGTGTTCCTTGGCTGCCTTCATGCGCCCGGCTGGGACCGTCCACACTCCGGCCTTTTTGTCTAGCTCGCCCCACACCATGCCCCGGACCTCGCCGGATCGCGCCGCCGTCAACGCCACAAAGGCCAACGCCTTTGCTGACACGCCCTCGCACGCCCTCAGCGCCTGCATGAATGCGCCCATTTCGTGGGTTTGAATCGCAGGGTGTGAAGCAACCTTTTGAACCTTGCCGGGCTTCGCCAGCGCCGCTTCTAGGTTGCCCTTCCACGCTGCCGGGTTGTCACCTGCCCGGTAGCCTGCCGCTTTGGCCCAGTCCAGCACAAGCTCAATGCGCCCCCGCAGCCTTGCCGCTGTCTCGTTCTTTTCCTGCCAGATGGGTTGCAGGATGCGAAGCACCAACTCCCGCGACACATCTGACACGGCCAGCTTGCCAATGACTGGGTATGCGTAGTCGCGCAGGGTGTTTGCCCACTGGTCCGCATGCTTCGCGTTTTTCCAGCCCGCCCGGTGTGCCTTGATGTATTCCGCCGCGCACCACTCAAACGTCACCCGCTTGGCTGCCTCCGACAACAACAGCGCCCGGGCTGCCTTGCGCTGTTCCACCGGGTCCGCGCCGCCCTTGATGGTCTCTTTGGCCTTGCGGGCTGCCGCCCGGGCATCTGACAAGGTGACCTCAGGGAACCCACCAAGGCCAATGTCCCGGCGCTTGTCTCCGACCACTGCCCGCAGCACCCACCCCCTCGCGCCTGACTCAGTCACCCGCAGGTGAAGCCCGGGAATGCCGCCGACTGCATGGAAACCTTGGGCGGTCAAGCGCCCCACCGCAAGCGCTGAAAGTTCGTTTACTTTTTTGGGCATCGTGATTCCTGTGTCCAACATCTTGCCCAACATTATAAAACGGATTGTCTCGCATATCTGTGGACTTATGCGGCCCAATGATTAATAAAGTACTTGATTTAAAAAGGCTTTTTTGAATACTACGCCCCGTAGCTCTACGGACTCCTGCTCCGCCAAGATGGCCCGCTGCAGCGCAAGTTGCAGCGGGTTTTTCTTTGTCTGTAGGCCGGGATCAGTCGTCGATCTGACCCGCTGCCCACCCACTGCGCACCGCGCCTTCCAGCGTGGCAGGGTAGGGGCCTGCCACATGGTCACCTGCGGTCACCAAACCGGGTGCCAGCGACATGGCGGGCCTTTGCAAACCGGGTGTGCACGCAAAGGTGGCGCGTTTTTCCACCACGGTTTTCAGCGGGATCACGGCCAGCCCCAGTTGCGTGTGGGCCTGGGCGCACACCTGGGCTTCCAGGGCGGCGGCGTCGCCCACGCTGGCGCTGACCACAAACGCAAGCAAACCCTTCAGCCCACCCAACCATGACCGGTCAAACACAAACTGGCCCGGGTGCTGTGCGCTGGGCCACAGCGCTGTCATGGGTTGGGGCAACACGTGGCTGCCAGTAGCTTCTGCGCACCATGCATACACGGTGGCAATCGGTTCAAACGCCAGTCCTTGGGTGTGCGCCATCCACCCGCGTTGAGCGGGGCTTGCCTCTCCTTTTTTGAGAGCTGCAAAGGCATTTCCAATCAGCGGTAGAGCCTGTTTTTGTTCTGAATTGGCCCACACCACGCGGTCAAAACTGTCTCCGTTGACCGCCCAGCCACTGGGGGACGGCATCAGGCTGTACACCCGCTGGCCCAGGCGCAGGTCGGCCGGGTGGGGCAGGGTGCTGAGCCAGCGCACCGCGGCTTCAGGGAACAGCGTGCCCAAATCCACCCGGGGTAGCAGCAGGTCGGAGCCTCCGGGCACGCCAAACAGCGAGTCTTTCAACACCCGCAAAAACACCTGGCCGCTGGCCCGCTCGGCGGGGGTGTTCAGTGCCGACACACACAGTGGGTCGATGAAGTTGCGCCGCAAGCCTGCGGGCAGGCGCGCGCACAGCTGCGCCACGCTGGTGTGGGGGGCGCAGGTAAAGCCTGCCAGTTGCCAGCGTGTGGCCGTGGTCAGCAGGGCCAGCTTGTCGGCCCACAACCAGCCCTTGGCTTGCAGCACGCCACCCAACACCGCCAGGGGCAGGCGGGCGTTGATCCAGGCGGGAATGCCAGGCCAATGCGGCAGGCGCAGCCCGTTGCCCGCAGGGTCTATCATGGCGAGGGGCACTCGCAGCAGGGTCGCTTCCACGTCGACACCCACCAGTGCCATCAGGCGCAGGGTTTCTGTATAGGCACCGATGAGGATGTGCTGGCCGTTGTCCACCGTCGTCACGGTGCCGTCGGGCAGGGTGAGGGGTAGGCTGCGGGCGCGCCCGCCCCAGTGGCGGCTGGCTTCAAACACGGTGACATGGTGGCCGTCTTGTGCGGCGCGCACGGCGGCGGCCAGCCCGGCCCAGCCGCCGCCCACCACGGCCACCCGCTGGGGCGTGGTCACAGATGGCCCAGGGCCTGCACCTTCCAGGCCAGCCAGAGCTTGCGCAGTGGGGTGAGGGCGATGCGCTGGTGCAGCACCTGGAACTGCTCGTGTTCGATCTCGCGCAGCAGGGTGCGGTAAATGCTGGCCATCATCAGACCGGGCTTTTGGGCGCGACGGTCGGCGGCAGGCAGCAGCGCCAGGGCTTGGTCATACAGACCGTGTGCTCGCTCAGCCTGAAAGCGCATGAGGGCCACGAAGCGGTCGGAGTGGGTGCGCTTCAAAACTTCGTGGGCCTTCACATCGAAGCGCTGCAATTCGTTCACGGGCAGGTAAATGCGGCCACGCAGCGCGTCTTCGCCCACGTCGCGGATGATGTTGGTGAGCTGAAACGCCTGGCCAAGCGTGTGGGCGTAGGCGGTGGTGGCGGGGTCGGTCTGGCCAAAAATGCTGGCCGACACCTCGCCCACCACGCCCGCCACCAAGTGGCAGTAGCGCTGCAGGCCGGGGTAGTCCAGGCAGCGGGTTTGGCCCAAGTCCATCTGGCAGCCCTCGATCACCGCTTGCAACTGGTCTTGCCGGATGCCGTAGGGCTCGGTGTGGGGCATCAGCGCCTGCATCGCCGGGTGGGTGGGCTTGCCTGCGTAGGCTTGGGCCACCTCGTGTTGCCACCAGGCCAGCTTGTGTTGGGCCACGGCGGGGTCGGCCACGTCGTCCACCACGTCGTCCACTTCGCGGCAGAAGGCATAAAAGGCTGTGATGGCAGCGCGACGGGGCTTGGGCAAAAACAGGAAGGCGTAATAAAAGCTGCTGCCCGAGGCGGCGGCTTTCTGTTGAACGTAGTCTTGCGGGCTCATGCGGTGTGTCGGTTTGGCACAGTGTAGTCAGCGTGGGTGGCGTGTGCTTTTCAGGCCATGCGCCATGCCCTCCACAGCAGCAGGGGCACGTCCGCCACACCCAGCTTGGGGCGGTGTTGCCAGGTGCGGTGCTGCAGGGCGCGGGCTTTGTCGGCAATGCGCAACCCGCCTTGCACCACCAGCCGCAGCTCCCAGCCGGCGCGGCCGGGCACTTGGCGACACAATTTTGAGCCTTTTTGCATGCTGTCGCTTGCCTGATATAGCAAGTGTGCTATCAATTCTTCCATGGCGCGTTGGGTGTTTTCTGAAGGGGTGGCACCTGGGGCGAAATCGGCGTGGGTCAGACCGGCGGCTTTCAGCTCGGCCAAGGGCAGGTAGTGGCGCTGGCGGGGCAGGTCGCGGCTGAGGTCTTGCCAGAAGTTGATGAGTTGCAGCGCTGTGCAAATGGCGTCGCTCTGCGCCAGCAATTCGGGGTCGGTGATGCCGTACAGGTGCAGCAACAGCCGCCCCACCGGGTTGGCCGACAGGCGGCAATAGTCCAGCAACTTACCGTGGTGGGCATAGAACTGGCCGCTGGCCGTGCGGTGCACATCTTGCTCGAAGGCGCTGAGCAGGTCGAGCAGCAAATTCAGTGGCAAGCCATGCGCCTGTATGTGCTGTGCCAGGGGCGCAAAGACATCAGGCCAGCGGGGGTGTGGGCCAACGGGCTGGTGTGCGGCGTGGACCAGTGCCTGACGGTAGGTGGCCAGATCGGCCAGGCGTTGGGGGGCGGGGGCATCGCCTTCATCGGCTATGTCATCGGCCGTGCGGGCAAACCAGTAAATGGCTGCAATGACCGGACGCAGATGTGGTGGACACAGCCAGGAGGCGACTGGAAAGTTCTCTTCGTGTGCAACACCCGTTTTCATGGGCAGCGATTGTCCACGGGTCAGGCCCGGCGCGCCGCCAGACCTTGGTTTATGATTGCTTTAATAACCCGTCGGTCATTAACTTGATGACCCGCTCCAGCCCACTTCCAAGGGAGTTTCCCCATGCGCACCTTTCCCCCCAGATTGCCTGTTGCTGTGCTCGTCCTGACCGCAGCGCTGGTCGGGTGTTCCAAGCCAGAGCCTGCGCAGGAGCCTGTGCGCTCGGTCAAAGTCATGCAGGTGGGCGCGCAGGCGGCCGAGTTCCGTCAGGAGTACGCGGGCGAGGTGAGGGCGCGCAGCGAAGCGCGCCTGGGCTTTCGGGTGGCGGGCAAGTTGTTGTCCCGCAGCGCAGAGGCGGGCCAGCGCGTGAAGGCGGGGCAAGTGCTGGCGCAGCTCGATGCCACCGACTACCAGTTGGGGGCACAGGCCGCCCTGGCCCAGGTGCAGGCGGCACAAACGCAGTACGACCTGGCAGCTGCCGATTTCAAGCGTTACGCCGAACTGCGGGCGCAGAACTTCATCAGCGGTGCCGAACTGGAGCGCCGCGAAGCCACGTTGAAAGCAGCCAAGGCCACGCTTGACCAGGCCAAGGCTCAAGGCAGCGTGCAAACCAACCAGAAGGGCTACGCCACCCTGGTGGCTGACAAGGCGGGCGTGGTGCTGGCCGTGGAGGCCGAGCCCGGCCAGGTGCTGGCTGCCGGAACCCCCGTGCTGCGACTGGCCTACGACGGCCCGCGCGACGTGGTGGTGAGCGTGCCCGAAGACAAAGCTGCTGCCATCCAACCGGGCATGGGCGCCAGCGTGCGCCTGTGGGCCAGCGACGCCACCCAGCCCGCCAAAGTGCGCGAGGTGGCGGCCAGTGCCGATGCCACCACCCGCACCTTTGCCGTCAAGCTGGGCTTGGATGCCGTGGGTGCCCAGGCCCCATCGTTGGGGGCGACGGCCTATGTGCAAATCCAACCCGGTGCAGCGACTGCTGCTGCAGGTGCCGCCCTCATCAAGTTGCCCACCAGCGCCTTGCGCCAGCAGGGCCAGGGCTCGGCGGTGTGGCTGTTCGATGCCGCCAGCCAGACCGTGAAAAGCCAGGCCGTGGTGGTGGCCACAGCAGACGGCAACCAGGCCGTGATTGCCTCAGGCCTCAAAGGAGGCGAGCAGGTGGTGGTGGCCGGCGTGCATGTGCTGACCGACGGACAAAAGGTGGTGCTGTACCGCGACAAAAATGAACCCAAACAGCCCGTACCGCTGGATGGTATTGAAAAGTCTGCTACAGCTGAAAAGGCCAAGCCATGAGCGCCCACGACCCTCAGAATCCCAAATCGGGGTTCAATCTGTCGCGCTGGGCTCTGGAGCACACGCCGCTCACACGCTACCTGATGATCGTGCTCATGCTGCTGGGCGTGGCCGCCTACTTCCAGCTGGGGCAGGACGAAGACCCGCCGTTCACCTTCAGGGCCATGGTGGTTCGCGCCTATTGGCCCGGTGCCACGGCCCAGCAAATGGCAGAGCAGGTGGCCGACAAGCTCGAAAAAACGCTGCAGGAGGTGCCCCACGCCGACAAGATCCGCAGCTATTCCAAGCCGGGCGAGACGCTGATCATTTTTCAGGTGAAAGACAGCACACCCGCCGCAGACGTGACCCAGGTCTGGTACATGGTGCGCAAAAAAATGGGCGACATCCGTTTCACCTTGCCCTCTGGTGTTCAGGGGCCGTTCTTCAATGATGAATTTGGCGATGTGTTTGGCGTCATCTACGCCCTGCAGGGTGAGGGTTACAGCTATGCCGACCTGAAGCGTGCCGCCGACGACGTGCGACAGCAGTTGCTGAAGGTGAAAGACGTCAACAAGGTTGAGTTGTTCGGCGCGCAGGACGAAAAACTGTTCATCGAAATTTCGCAAAAACGCCTGGCCGTGCTGGGGCTGGACATGAACGCCGTGCTGGCGCAACTGGGCCAGCAGAACGCACTGGAGTCGGCCGGGGCTGTGCAGTCGCCGCTGGACATTGTTCAGGTGCGTGTGGGCGGGGCCTTCAACAACGTGGAGCAGTTGCGCGCCATGCCCATCCGCAGCGCGACGGGCGCCACGCTGAAGCTGGGCGACATTGCACAGATTGGGCTGGCCTACACCGACCCGCCGCAGGTGAAGATGCGCCACCAGGGGCAAGAGAGCATCGGCCTGGGCATTTCCATGGCCAAGGGTGGTGACATCATCGCGCTGGGCAAAGCGCTGAAGGTGGTGACCGACCAGATTGAACAATCACTGCCCGCCGGCATGGATCTGAAGCAGGTGCAGGACCAACCCAGTGCCGTCACCACCTCGGTGAACGAGTTTGTGAAGGTGCTGATCGAGGCTGTGGTCATCGTGCTGGTGGTCAGCTTTCTCAGCCTGGGGCTGCACCGCAACCCGAATGGGCGGGGTCTGCGCAGCTTCACGCTCGATGTGCGGCCCGGCCTGGTGGTGGGCATCACCATTCCGCTGGTGCTGGCCGTCACGTTTCTGGCCATGCACTACTGGGGCATCGGGCTGCACAAAATTTCGCTGGGCTCGCTCATCATTGCGCTGGGGCTGCTAGTGGACGACGCCATCATTGCCGTCGAGATGATGGTGCGTAAGCTGGAAGAGGGCTACACCATGTTCCGCGCGGCCACCTTCACCTGGGACGCCACGGCCATGCCCATGCTGACCGGCACACTCATCACCGCTGCGGGCTTTTTGCCCATTGGCATGGCCAAGTCGTCGGTGGGCGAATACACCTTCGCCATTTTTGCGGTGACTGTCATCGCGCTGGTGGTGTCGTGGTTTGCGGCAGTGGTGTTTGTGCCCTACCTGGGCGTGACGCTGCTGAAAATCAAGCCCCATTTGGGTGACACACACGAGGTGTTTGACGGCCCGCTGTACAGCTCATTCCGCTCGCTGGTGAACTGGTGCGTCAAGCACCGCTGGCTCACCATCGGTGCCACGGTGCTCACGTTTGCGCTGGGGCTGGTGGGCATGGGCAAAGTGCAGCAGCAGTTTTTCCCCGATTCCAGCCGTCCTGAAATTCTGGTGGACCTGTGGTTGCCCGAAGGCAGCAGTTTTGCCGTGAACGAGGCGCTTGCCAAAAAGGTGGAGGCCCGCATGCTGGCCGAACCGGGCGTGAAAACCGTCAGCACCTGGGTGGGCTCGGGCGTGCCGCGTTTCTATTTGCCGCTGGACCAGACATTTCCCCAAACCAACGTGTCGCAGCTCATCGTGGTGCCGCAGGACCTGAAGGTGCGCGAAAGCCTGCGCAAGAAAATGCCTGCGTTGCTGGCCGAAGAATTCCCCGAGATTCGCGGCCGCGTCAAGCTGCTGCCCAACGGCCCGCCCGTGCCGTATCCGGTGCAATTCCGGGTGGTGGGGCCTGACCCGGCAGTGCTGCGTGAACTGGCCGACGAGGTCAAAGCCGCCATGCGCGCCAGCCCCAACACCCGTGGGGTGAACGACAACTGGAACGAGTCGGTCAAGGTGCTGCGCCTGGAGGTGGATCAGGCCAAAGCCCGCGCCATGGGCGTGAGCAGCCAGTCCATTGCGCAGGCGGCTCGCACCATCCTCACCGGCGTGACGGTTGGCCAGTACCGCGAGGGCGACAAACTGATCGACATCGTGCTGCGCCAGCCGCTGGACGAGCGCGATGCCATCAGCGACCTGGGCAACGCGTATCTGCCCACGGCCAGCGGCAAGAGCATTCCGCTGCTGCAAATCGCCAAACCCCAGTTCACCTGGGAGCCCGGTGTGATGTGGCGCGAAAACCGCGACTACGCCATCACCGTGCAGTCTGACGCCGTGGAGGGCATGCAGGGCGCCACCATCACTGCCGAGCTGTTGCCAGGCTTGCGCGGTTTGGCCAAGCAGTGGCAAGACAGGGGCCTGGTGGGCTATCGGGTGGACGTGGCCGGCGCGGTGGAAGAAAGCAGCAAGGGCTCGTCGTCCATCGCGGCGGGCATGCCCATCATGCTGTTCATCACGTTCACGCTGCTCATGCTGCAGTTGCACAGCTTCAGCCGCGCCATGCTGGTGTTCCTGACTGGGCCCCTGGGGCTGGCCGGGGTGGCCGGTGCCTTGCTCGTGCTGGACAGGCCGTTCGGCTTTGTGGCGCTGTTGGGCGTGATTGCCCTCATGGGCATGATCATGCGCAATTCGGTCATCCTCATTGACCAGATCGAGCAGGACCGCGCGCGGGGAGTACCTGCCTGGGAGGCCGTGGTGGAAGCGGCAGTGCGCCGGATGCGCCCGATTGTGCTGACCGCTGCCGCAGCGGTGCTGGCCATGATTCCGCTGTCGCGCAGCGTGTTCTGGGGCCCGATGGCCGTGGCCATCATGGGGGGCTTGATCGTGGCGACCCTGCTCACCTTGCTGGCGCTGCCCGCGATGTACGCCGCATGGTTCCGGGTCAAGCCGGTAGCTGAGGCTAGAATCGTGGGTTGACCAAGTCGGGGCTGGGGTGCGGCGTTAGAGCCAAACTGCAGCCTTGGCAATGACCCGCGCGGGTGGCGAAATTGGTAGACGCACCAGGTTTAGGTCCTGACGGTGGCAACACTGTGGGGGTTCGAGTCCCCCCCCGCGCACCACTATGAAATGGGGGAAAAGTTAGAAAAATCAAAGACTTGCATGATTTTTCGGCTTTCTCCCTTCTTCATCCTGTTTCATCTGATTTCATCCCTTTTCACCCAATTTCAGGGAGCCTGTTTGGGGAAAGTTTGGGAAGCTTGGCGGGGAAATCCTGTGGCATCAGAGCCACAGCAAGTTCACTCGATGCATCACTTAGTCCGAAATTTTTGAGCATGTCGTATCAGCACCTTGGGCTGCTTCAATCGATGTTCCCAGGCTTGGTCATGCTTGACATCGATCAGGTTGCGTCCCTCATGCGCTACGGACGTGGTCACCTTTACAACCTGAGTTGCGAAGGTAAATTGCCGTTCAAGGTCAGTCGGGGCGTTGGCAACAAGATCCTCGTATCCATAGTCGAGATGGCAAACTACTTGGACAAAACAATGTTGTCTGAGTACGACCCAGCACCGCCTCAACCTGAGCTTGTTGTCAAAAAGCGTGGGAGACCACGTGGTTCATCAAGCAAGTTTTCATCATTCGCGATGGAGTTTCAAGACGAGCTGCAACAAACTGTTTTCAGGATTCGAACCAAAGAGCTGTTTGCAGACCTTCGGGCTACCTTTGATGCCATGGAACTCACAGGCGATGACTCGTTGAATTGCAAGCACAGACTTTCCAAGCATCGCATGCAGTTGACCAATGTGGCGGCGGAAGCGGAGCGTCGGTTCGATGTCCTAAACCTGATTCTCAAGCGCGAAGTTGTGCCAGAAGTTCCGTTCCTGGACAGGGAAATCCCCTTCTTTGTGTCCCACAGTGGTTTGGTCCTTGACGTGTGCGTGGCAGTCAGCGATCCGGCTGCATGCACGCTCCCCGATTTCCGAATTCAATGGTTTACTTGGTGTCGCGGGTTGTCGTTGCCGTGGGTTTCAGAGACTAGTCGGCTGAGTTGGTTGCATAGGATGTCAACTTTTACACCCGACTTAGGCGACATGGTTTTGGAAGCCAGACGACAAGCGCTTGACACCTTGTAGCAAATTTTGGTCAAGTGCCTGGCTCAACTGGAAGCCGAACTTTTGATGCACAGTTCCGCTATCGGTGTGCAGAAACAGCAGTGGGGAGTCGTTTGATGAGTGATGCATTGAGCCCAGAGCGGCTTGAATTGATAGAGCAGATAGCGGGTATGTCCGAAGCCGCCCAGGCGATGGCTCGGGTTCCAGCGGCGAAAGCTGCTCTGTTTTTGGGGTACTCGACCAGTCAACTGGCAACCATGCGAAACAAAGGTGAGCCGCCACCTGCGCCCCATGCAGAAGGTGGCAAGCAAGGTTCAGATGTGATGTACCTTGTCAGAACCCTCGTCGAGTATGTAAAAGGAATGCCCATCAGCCAAATAGGGGCGGGTGCGTCGGTTGTGGTTGAAAAAGACACACTGCACGGCAAATTGAAGGTCATCAATAACAGCATCGCAGGCTCTCGGGTTACTCGCCACCGCATGACATGGGCAGCCACAGTTGACCCCGCCATCGCAGAAGACGCAGAGTTCCCGTTCTTCGTGAACGAGCAAGGTTTGGTTTTGGGTCCAGCGTGGCAATCCGTTCAGCAAACCTTTGATTGGTTCATGGCACCGGACACCGACGTGACGTTCCAGACATGGGTCCGTGGTCTTGCGATGGTCTGGGTCAGCGAGTCGGACCGCGTGGCTGTCATCAACGACTGTGCTCGGGACGTACCTGAAGTCCCTGACTTGGTGACGCAATTCAGAAAGCAGCAACTCGCTGCCATCTGACGGCAGGGCTGTCAGCCAAACAAACCGTCAACCGCATTCAGTGGCTGGCTGGCACTGATGTCATCCCCAGACAAAGCGGCTTGCACCGCCTCTGCCACAAACTCCGCTGGCATCCTGCCCAAAACGGTCGGCAACTTCGGCATCAATTTGGCAGCCCTTGCCACGATGTTCGGGTAGCCCGCCAGCGCATCCACACCGTCTTCCGTTGCAAACGCTCGCAGGCAATCGTCGTCTGTGAGCTCACTGAGTGCCAGCAAAAAATCCCACCGAACGGCTGGGTTAAGACGTGGTTCTGATTCCGGCTGGTTGCTCATGGCATTCATTTTGACGTGGGAAATACCAATTTACGCCACTTGACAATATATCATAAAAGTGATATAATTATTACTCAATATATTAAATAAGGAATAATGAATATGACACTCATAAACACCCCCCGTGTTACTGCTACAACACCCATGCGCCAGTCCTTGGACTGGGACGGCGTAACCATTGAGAACACCGGTCAAGGGCAATGCACGCTTTATCTGGGCACCTTGGCGATTGAACTGACAGCGGTCCAAGCTCAACAACCCGACACGCTCATTTCTGTCTCGATGGATGGTGTACAGCATCTGCCACCTGTTTCACTCTATGCCGGTCAGGCTCTGCCATCAGGCGTGTCGTTGAATCTGGACAACCTGTTGCCGATGGTCGAGTCCATCCAAAGGGTACTTAACCACTTCATGCTTCCCTACGAAATCATGGACTGATTCAACTCCATAGACCGCAGCTTCGAAGCTGCGATTTATGGAGCAGTTGTTGTTGCTTCATTAAGCTGCGGCAATTGCACGAAGCGTTGACGGCGACAGACCACCAGTGGCGGCAGAAAAAGCTCTACTCATATGTGCGGCATCGGCATAGCCGTGCTTTTCCGCGATATCTTTGAAACTCTTATCGGTCCACAGCACGGCTTGAGAAGCCATGGTCAGCATGCACACCCGCTTGTACATCACGGGTGTGACTCCGATTTCCTTGAATCTTCGTTCGAGTGTTCGCGGTTGAACGCCAAGTTCAATGCATGCGTCGCTGACTTTGGCACGGGGGTGGCTTTCAAAGAACAGCGCCAAATCGGTCAGCAAGCTGCCCGCGCCAAGTACCTTGGCAATCGAGCTGACACGACTGTCCATCAATCTTGAACGCCAAGTTTGATAGTTGGAATTGACCCGCATAACGCGGGGCAACACGTCTTGGTATCCCAGCACAAGCTTTTCGTGGTTCTTGGGCGCTGAGCGAGCAGCGCTGTCGCTGGATCCGGAATAAGACACGGCAGCCACCACGTTACCCAAGCTGTTGTAAGCCTGCCAAGTTTGCACAAAAACCTGCTCTGATTTGGCCAGTCGCAAGAGCTGACCAGTGGGGTTCATGTCAACTGCCAGCAGTTCGCCAATGCACTGCCCGACTGTTGAAACATTTGCTGAGTGAGTGGCAGGTGTGCACAGCTGTGATTGCATGGTTTGGGCGCTGACATCCCCATCCAGCGAAAACCGCAGGCAGTCCGCAAACCCCCCGACATCAGGCGCTCGGTCAATCAAGCGCAAGCTGCGGCTTGCCAAGTGATATGACATGGCAAGCCCTAAACCGACTCGAACCAATACCCCAGCGCTGGTTGCTGGTTCCCCTTGAATGCGCCAATCCGATAACGCTGTGCGCCATCAATGCTTCTATTCATTTTTACCGTCCCTGTTTGGCTCAATCCTAAACGCTGAAACTTCGACGTTTTACTGGGGTAGACCCAGCAATGTTTGTCGGAAATTTGCAAGACAGGGCGGTACTCATCGTCATTTATGCATAGGGTTAAACCTAATAGTCAAGTCGAAAAAGTTCAAAACGACACATTCAGAATTCGCCCTGTGTTTGGCAAACGCCGCTTTTGAAACCAAGAAGCGGGCAATGCCCACAACATCAAACGTAGCTGTCACACAGGGAAAATCATGAAAAATCGTAGTTACAAGGGTTTGCTCATTGCAACGTTAATCGCGGGGCTGAATGCACACGCAGCACCTGTGCTTTGGCTTGATGGAACCCCCGCTCCTCAGAAAATGTTCATGTGTACGGAAGAAGGTACTGCACAACCACAATTTCTGGCTTGGACGGATGCCGATCAGCAGTTGATTGGCATCAGTGCGCTGCGTCAGGATGCCAAAGCTCCATCAGAAACGAAAGGTATGCAGCGTGCAAATGCGCAAGATGGATGGGGTGTCCGAACCGTAAAGGCGGGCTACCACATCGTGAGTGCCGACAAACAACCCCACGGGACCTTGGTTGTGTCTGATACTCGGTACGGGTGCGTTCCCAGCTTCGACGATTGAAAATCCGCGCAATCTCGATGCTGACTCTGGGGTGGGGCGTTACATTGAAGCCCCACCTGTTGTGATGTTTGTGTCACCCAGCACGACACCAATGGGCACCAATCCGTTTCGCCTGACAGGCGAACGGCTGCGCCCTTGTGCCGCTACCCCCATGCGTGCCTTTGCCAATACCGCCGACACCGCTGGTGAAGCTGTCGGCATGGTTTGCACAGGTGTTGCCGGTGTGGGGTGCATCGTTGCCGTGGGTTGTGCTGGTTCACTGGGTTCTGGTTTGACATCCAGCACCAGTTGACCCGTCAAATAGTCCGCCATCTGCCTTGCATCCTTAGCCGCCCGAAAAATCTCCCGGTTGTCGCTGCGCAGCACCTTGACCCACGATTCGATGTAGCTGGCGTGCGGGTCTACCGGTCCCGGTACACCCAGGAAGCTGCATAAGAAGGTCGAACATAGCTCGGCTCGCAGTTCTTCCATTGCGTACGAATCGCTGCCCCACTTTGAAAAGGATCGGTTCAACCTGGACTCATGCCCTGACCAGTGACCAAGCTCATGCAGCAGGGTCCCATAGTAAGACGTTGGATCAGGGAAAACGCCTTGGGGCATTTGGATGTAGTCCCCTGCTGGTGCGTAAAACGCCCGGTTCCCGCCATGGCGAATGTCGGGGTTCAACCGCCCCACGATCTCTTCCACTGATTCAATGGGTGCCCATGTCCGTTCTGGTGCCGCCGCAGGTTCAAGCCCTTCGATTTGGCTCGCATGGAACACCCGGTAGTCCGTCAGGAACGGAATTCGTTTCCCATCTGCCGTGTTGCCGCTGGTCGGTGCGTCCGATGTCGGCGGTGACATGGCATCTTTGCCCGGTACGTCCAGCATCTTGAAAAAATACACGGGGGTGGATGTGGAGCCCTTGCGTACACGCAGCCCCATGTCATTGGCTTGCTTCATGGTGAACCATCGGTTGTCCGTGAAGCCTTGCGCTTGTGCAGTCATCATCAACAGCACAGCGTTGACCCCGCTGTATGGGCGTTCGGTGGCTCCGTTCATAGGCATGCCTGCTGCGCGAACTTCCGTCCAAGGGCGTTGCCAGGGTGCGGTGCCCGTTTCAATGGCGGCAATGATTTTGTCGGTGACTTCCTGGTACAGGTCGCGACGTTTGTTCGGTGTTGATGGATTGGCGGCTGGTGTGCGGGATGGGGTGGCATCTTGGCTCATAACGCACCCCCCATCGCATCGGCTTCATTGCCTGCTTGCTGTCCCAGTGATGCCACCAGATTCATCAGTGGCATATCGGTGTTGACCTGAATCGGCATCCCAAAGGCGGGCGAACCCACCATGAAGTACAGGTGCGCAATGGGCTGCGTGCTGGGTGCCAGTCCCAATGCTTGCGACAGTTTCGACGTGTTCGCTTGTTGCCCGATGGGTTCAGCGGGGCATGGTGGCAACAACTCTTGCAACACAAAGTATTCACCAGTCGCGGGGTTCAGTTGCTGGTGTCTGACGGGTTGTCCGTCCATGGGTGCCAGGACTTCCATGCGGGGCTGAATTGGCATGTTCGACCCGCTGCGGTCACGGATTCCAGTGATTGGCAACATCAACACCATGGGTGACACTTCGAACACCAGACCGAAAGCCTGAGCAGCGTTGCGGCGCAGCACCACTATCCAAAACCATCGCAGCCCTTTGCTGGTACATGCAAAAAAATGCTCGGTCGGTGGCGCTTGAAGGGTGGGCAGCGACAGCACCAGTTCCTGCGGGTAGTGCGCCAGCACATCGTGGTGCAGGTAAATCAGGTTGATGCCAAAGGCAAAACCATTTCCCGCTGGCGTGCCTTCCACACTGGGGCGTAAAGCCGACAGCCAGGCAAAGCCCTGTTCGTCAGACAGTCGGTGCAGATAAAACGATGGCTGCCAGGCATTTGCAACGGGTGGCAACACCGGTTGTGTGTTTGGCGGTGTCCATGGATTGGATGAGAGACTGGGATTCATGGTCGGTCTCCCTTCTGTGAAGACTGCCAAGACGAACCCGAACGGGATTGGGGTTCGTTCAGTCTGGACAACTGCCATTCATCTTTGTGGGCATGGCGGTGTGTGCCGCGTGTACCCCTGAATCGCTCTGCCAGTCGCAATGCCGCCAGCAGCCTTTCATTGGGCCTTGACCATTTGGGCTGGTACATCACCCGATAACGTTCTTCGATATGAGCGACAGCACGCTCGGCAAAAGGGGATTCAAGCCCTGGTGTCATGCCAGCGGGACGCTGGGTGCCAAAGATTTCCGCCAATAAGCGCAGCAGTAGGGTCAGCATGACGCACCCCCGTTTCCGTGTGTCAGTGGAGTGGTGCCATCCGGTCCGACGATGGGTGGTGTGTTTGGTCGTGCCGGTGGGTATGCTTTATGCGGTCCCTTTTTGTGAATGGGGCGATGTCCTGGATTCGTTCGTTGTCGCAATAGGGCAGCGGTGACTGGTACGGGTGACACCGGAATTTGGGGTGTCCAAATGCCAGCAGGTGGTGTGGTCGCTTTGTCCTTTGCTGTGTGCGATGGCTTGGCATCGCGCAGGGCAAGTGCCTGTCCAATGGAACTGGTCAGGTCTAACAACTGGGCTTGCACCTGTTTGACTTCTGCTAGTACCCGTTGCAATTCGGCGTTCGCTTGTTCCCATGCCTGCACCGACAAGTTGTGGTCCAGGCGGTCTTGAAATGCTTCGGCATTCCATGGGGTGAGCCTGCCCAGGTGAATGGTGGCAGGGCGTTCAATGCCCCGGTCTTTGTGACTGCGGTGGTCGATGCGCTCGTCGCTGCCGATGGTTTGCAAAGCAGCATTGCAGGCATCTGCCCAAGCTGCCCGCCACTCTGTGACCAATGCCTTGTGGTTCCAGTCCCGGCGTTTTGCTCCCATGCCATCCGGAGTGACATCACGCAGCGTCAGCAGGATGTGTGCATGTGGGTTGTCGGGTTTGCCAGCAGTGCCTTTTTTGCTGTGGATGGCGATGTCAGCCACCATGCCCTTGGCAATGAACTGGGTCTGAGCGTACTGGTTGACCAGTGAAACCTGCTGGTTGTGCGTCAACTCCAATGGCAACGACACTTCGATCTCGCGTGCCAATTGACTGTTCACGCGGCTCTCACTTTCTTCGACTCGGCTCCACAAAATGGACCTGTCGAAAACCCACGCGGGCGATTCTGGCGGTGCCAGTATGGCTCGGTGGGTGACTTCCTTTTTACGGGTGTAGTTGAAAACTTGACCCGTGCGTTCACATCGCAGTCGAGAGCCTGAGCGGTACGCTGCGGCTTGAACGGCGTTGTGCCCATCGCTGCGGGCGATGATCTTGATGCTTGAATGAAATATGGCCATGGTGTCTCCTTTGTTGATGACCGACGGTCAGCACACAAAGAAGGCGGGTCGCCATGGACCTGAATCGGGGGCACCTGAATGGCGTGCCCGTATTCGGTTTTGAGCCCCTGGTGGGCGCACACAAATGAGAATCATTTGTATCAGTGCGCTTGGCTGTTCCTGTCTCCTAGAAATGCTTGACTGTCTCCTATCAACATGCCAGATTGATAGCAACAACTCAAGTATTAACAGGGGGATATGCCAATCATGACCACTCAACATTCAGAATCAACCGCTCGCGCTGACACAGCGGGCGACAGCCTGGAACGGCTACGGGACAGGGAAGCGAAACTGCGGGAAAAAGCCCAGCAGTTGCAAGCCAAGGCAGAGCATTTGGAGCGGGTTCGACGGGTGCAGCAGCAGCGGCTGGCACGCAGGATCGATGCCCACCAGAAAATCATCCTGGGGGCACTGGTGCAAAAAGCGGGGCTGGATTGGGTGCTGGATGACCCTGACGGCAAAAGTGGTCATAACGACAACGATTTGTCAGCGCTACCCTGCCGATTGAACGCTCTATCGGTGACGTATGACCGGGAACGCATTTTGGCGGCGCTAGTGTGGCTTGCCGAAGTGTCAAAACAACCAACAAACGACGTGGTTAAAGTGCCAGTTTGGCGATGAGATTACGTCGAAGTTTCTTTTGACGTGTGTCCAGACGCAGGGTCGTCGTACTTAATCAATCCTGGTTCGGTGTGGTCGAGTGAGAGTGTCTGAGTACAAACGGCGTTAGCTTTTTCCCGTAGGTCCCGAAGCTTCTGAATTTTTGCCTTCTGGTCAGCTATTCGTTGTCGAATCTCACGCGCCGCATCCGATTCATCATCGGACGGGGGTTCGGTTTCGCTGAGTTCTGGTATCCCAATATTGATTTCAACCTGGGTTCCCTGGTTCAGTCGGTGTGCAAGGTGGTGCAAACCGTGTCGCAGTTGCGTTTCAACTTCATTGAGTCGTGCAGCGTCTTTGCCGGTTCCGAACTCGGCGCGTAAGTCCGCAGCGATTTTTTGAATTCCGTCGCTAAGTCGTCGGTCAATCTCCGCTTCCATCGCTTCATGGATGGTCAGCGGGAACTCATGCTTGGCGAGCTCCTGTTGCAGCTTCTTGATTTCCAAGTTGTTCTTGAACATGGTCAAGATTCTTTCAATGGCAGCAGTCCATGCTGCGATTTGTATAGCGTCAAGCTCAATAAAAAACTGCCACCAGGATGTTGAAATCGTCCGAATTTTGGGGTCGTAAGAGCTTGCACCAGTCAGCTCGTTGATGGCTCGAAACAGACCAGAGAACTTGTCCAGCTCTTTTGCGAACTGGGGTAGCGTGCTACCGACAAGTTCACGCGGTATCAGCACACCAAGCTCTGATTCATCGTCAGCAACGTGCTCGTACTCCACGTTGAGATCGTCAAGGCTTTTGTCCAAAGCGACAACGCTCGCTACGCGGGAGTTGAGCGAAGACGTCAATTTGCGCAGCTCTGCGGCTACCGATACATGGTCATAAGACTGGTCTCCGTAAACAATCCCTGTCACGGTTGCGTACAGTGCTTCACCCAATAGCGTGCTCAATCCCAGCTGCTCCACTACGGAGACAGAGTGGGGTTGCTGCAAAAACTCTGGGACTGCGGTAGCCGATGCGCGAAAGCTTTCAAGCCCAGTTTTGAAGGACTCGATGTGACTTTGTGCTCTTGATTGCGCGTAGCTGTCCAGGCTGGATGCGCAGGTATCTAGCTTTTGGCTGAGTGCCGCTTCTTGATAAAAACTGCTTAGCTCTTGAACAACTGCATGAAATCTGCCTAGGTGCATGTAACGTTCTCCCTGTTTTCGCTTTCAGAATCTCAACCACCAAGTCGCCCTGCGCAGTGTGTGAGCTTGGCTCTGGCTCTCATTCTGTCAAGTCTGCCTTCGCCCGGAGCTGCCGATAGACTTCATCCACCAGCAGGTTTGCCAGTCCCTTGAACACGGTTTCATGTCGCAACGCCTGGTCCGCCATGGCGTTATGGCTTTCAAGGGCATCGACAACGGCATGGTTCAGCTTGGTTTCATAGGCACCATTGCCAAAGGCATCCACGGTGTCGTTCGCTTTGGCTTGTTCTTGCAACGTGGGGTCATCAACCATCTTTCCGATTAGCGTGGTTGCATAGCCCCGGAAATCTGCATCAGACAAGTTGCCTGAGAACACTTCGTTCATCTTTTTGATGATGGCGGACAGCCTGTCTTCTGGGTCTTCCCAGGCTTTCCCGCTACCTGGTCCCATCGGTTTCATGGGGTCAGCGGTGCCAGCTGCCAGACTGAGTGTGTGCTTTTGTTCATTCACTACCTTGTAGCCAGCCAATCGCACGGACTTGTCAAGGGCTTCTTCGCCCCCCGCTTTGCCTTGCAACCGGGGAAGCAGCATCCGGCAAAACGCATGCAGCCGTTCAAGGTCCGGGTCGTCATAGGACCGCAGCTGAGACAAGAAATCGTAGGCGGTGATGAACGAAGACACGTCCCCGCGAAACAGGTCTTGGACTTCTTTGGGCTGCTCTTTAAACCGCTCGTGCGCTTTTTTCAGGGGCGCTTGGATGCTGGCTTGTTTGCCCTTGGGGTCGAAGAACCCCTTGGAGAAGTCCAGGACTTCTTCCCAAAGGTAGATGGCTGCCCCGTCCAGCTTGTCTCTCAGTGTGTGCACCAAACCTGAGTCGGTGACACCTGACATTTTTGCTGTGCGGTAGTACGGCAAGAACGCTTTCAGGATGCCTTCGGCATCGTTGCGGAAATCCAGAACGAAGGTGGTTTTTTTGCCTGGGTACATCCTGTTCAGCCGCGACAGGGTTTGCACAGCCAAAACACCGTCAAGCCGTTTGTCCACATACATGGCACAAAGCTTGGGCTGGTCGAACCCGGTCTGGAATTTGGATGCAACTATGAGCACCTGGTAGCCGTCAGTCTTGAAAGCCACTTTTATGCCGTCGTCGTGTTCCTTGTTGTCGTTCAGGTCGCCTTCTTTCGCCTTCAATACCTTGGATTCTTCGTCAGTCACATCGCCCGAATACGCCACCAGAGCTTTGCAGTCGGTGTACTTCATCCGCTTGATGTAGTCGTCAAACGCCTTTTTGTACCGGACTGCGGCAACCCGGCTATCTGAGACCACCATGGCTTTGGCTTGCCCGTTCAGCTGGTGCATGACATGCTGGCGAAAGTGTTCAACGATGACCGTTACTTTCTGGGCAATGCTGGTCGGGTGAAGCTGCGCATAGCGGAAAAGCTTTGATTTCGCCTTGCCGGTCTTGACTGCCTTGTCATCGCCTTCTTGCTCAAGTTTGAAGGCAATCCCATAGGTGGTGTAACCCAGCAGCACATCAAGAATGAACTCTTCTTCGATGGCTTGACGCATGGAATACACGTGGAATGGCGTGGGGGTGCCATCGGGTCCAGCCCGTCCAAACAACTCCATTGTTTTTGGTTTGGGCGTGGCAGTGAATGCGTAGTACGACACATTCGGAGGGCGCTTGCGGGCTGCCATCATCTGGTTGAGCACGTCTTCGGCGGTCAGGTCCGCATCTTCTTGGGCAGCCGCCACTGCGTCGTCATAGCCTTCCGGCGTTGCAAGCTCCGCAGGAACTGCGGTGGATTTAGCCCCAGTGGTCAGCACTTCACGCAATTTGACGGCACCCTTGCCCGACTGGCTTGAATGGGCTTCATCAAGAATCAGCGCAAATCGCTTGTCGCCCAGCCCGCCCACCTTGTCCAGCACCCATGGGAATTTCTGAAGGGTGGTGATGATGATGAGCTTGCCTTTGTCCAGCGCGGTTGCAAGCTGGGTGCTGTTCTCGTCGATCTTCTCAACCACGCCTTGTTGATGGTCGAACTGGTAGATGGTGTCTTGAAGCTGGGTGTCCAAAACCCGACGGTCGGTAATCACGATCACGCTGCTGAACACCTTGCGGTCATGGTCATCATGCAACGATGCAAAGCGGTGAGCCAGCCAGCCGATGGTGTTTGACTTGCCCGAGCCTGCGGAATGCTGGACAAGGTATGTCTGCCCTACCCCTTCCGTTAGGGTGGCATCCAGCAATGTATTCACCGCATCCCACTGGTGGTAGCGGGGGAACAGCAAGCTGGTGTTGAACGCCTTTTTGCCCTTGGCGTCCAGATATTCCGTGGCTTCGACCGACAGGAACTTGCCTACTATTTCCAGCCAGGCATCCGGCTTTAAGACTTCATGCCACAGGTATCCGGTGGAGTAGCCCAGCTTGTCATCGGGTGGATTGCCTGCACCAGCTCCCCCTTGTGTATCTGGCGTGCCCCGGTTGAATGGCAAAAATCGGGTCGCTGCCCCGGACAGTTTGGTTGTCATTCGCACTTCATCGGTGCTGACGGCGAAGTGGACCAGTGCGCGTTTCCCAAAAGACAACAGCGGCTCAGGCTGCTTGGTGGTCACGTCAACCGGATTGCGGTCGTACTTGTACTGGCGAACAGCATCTTCAATGTTCTGCGTGGTGTCGGTTTTCAGCTCAATGGTTGCCATCGGCAGACCGTTGAGAAAGAGCACCAGGTCAATGCACAGCTGGTTGTGAAGCGAGTAATGCAACTGCCTTACGACGCGCAGGCGGTTTTTCTTGTAGTGCTCCCATGTGGTGGGGTTTTGCTTGTTACTGGGTGCGAATTGCGCCATTCGGAACGTGGCGTTGATGTCCTTGAAGCCCTTGCGCAGTATGAACAGGCTCCCCCAAAGCTGGGGTGTTTCAATTTTGATGGTGGGACGGTCCCGGTCAAGCTCTTCTGCCAAGCGCTGGATAAACACCGCTTCTGGATTCTTGGTGTGGTTTTTTGAGAACTTCTCCCAGGCATCTGGCTGGGTTTCTTTCACCCACGCAATCGCGTCTTCTGGGTACAGCGCTGTTCTGCGGTCGTAGCCCTGGTCGTAGGCATAACCCTTTTGGTAGGGCAAGGGGCCTTCATAGAGCCAGCCACTGTTTTTGAGTGCCTCGCAAACTTCGTCTTCAAACTGCAATTCGGTGTGAATGGCGGCCATGGGGCTCCCTGGGAATTTCTAGTTATGGCTGGGTCTCGGTGCGAACGTCTATGCGTCCAAGTACCGCATCTGCAATGGTCGCTGCACGTAGTTCTTGCAGCAGGTCAATTTCGGTCAGGGTGTGGGCTACAAGTTTGTTGATGTTTGCAGTTTCATCAGCCAGCCGAAGGGCAATTTGCTTCTGAACGTCAATAGGCGGCTTGGGCACTTGGAAGCGCGACAAATCTTCGCATGTCAATGCACCTTTTGTCCCACCTTGACCGTCGCTGACCATGCGCAGGGCTCCATACAGTCCGGTCAATGTCCAGTGCAAGTAACCTGAGTCAAATGCTTCCGGGTCACTGGCGATGAAAGCCAGATGCTGGTTGATGGTCGCAGTGATTCGAAGCATCGTCACTTGTCCACGAGTCTTGCCTTGACCTGTGAGTGCGACCAAAAGTGCACCAGCTTCAACGATTGGCAGGTGACACGCTTGAAGGGCGATTTCGGTTACGAATTCACTTCCTTCCGTCACTTCGTCTAGATTGACCACCGCACTGTTCAGCCACGGAAATGTTCCGCCCTGCCAGTAGCTGGCGTTGTCCTTCAATGGGGTAGAGCCGTTGCCAATCTTCGCGTACTTGCCCAATCTGACCATGGACCACTCTGACGGAACGTGTGGCATGTGAACGTTTCCCGTATAGGTCTTTGACCCGGGAAAGTTTAGGCCTGACGTGAGTTCAGAAATTACGGCACCACGCCACTCCCGTAATAGCCCAATCAGCCCTTCCTTCTCCCGAATCAGGGTGTCGATACGGGCGGTTTCGGTGTCTAGGTAGGCAGCGATTGCTTGCTGTTCATTCGGCGGCGGTACAGGGAATCGCAGTTGCTGAATCTTGTCAACCGCAAGTCCGGGTTGTGCAGCCGCCATCGAATACTGACCAAGATTCATGTATTCGAGTATGTACGCTGCCCATCGGGCTTTGTCTCCGGCGTACATTTCCGAAACCACTGCGTGTTCCGAAGCCCAAAACTCGCCTTGAACGTAGTGGACGTTTCCACACAATGCTCCTTGTCTTCCAATCAGAACAAATTCGCCGTTATGAGTCGCTTGTTCGGCGTATCCGCGAATCCCGTTCCCACCATAGACTGGGTAATTGCCGGTCTCTTCTATGTCATCGGACGTAACACCTTCACCGCTTCGCATGGAGGCGACGTGTTTTACGCGTTTGGGTTCCCAATGCTTGGGTATCTGGCCTTGGTGCCACGGAATACCAGAAGGCTTGTATTCAGCATACGGCTTCACTTCGCAACTCCACCCCGGATGCTTTGAAGCAGCTCCATGAACTTGTGCTCTTTGGCTTCGATGTCGGCAGCAATGGCTTCACGGCTGCGGGGTGGCGTGTAAACGTAGAACTCGCGGTTGAAGTTGATTTCCGTGCCCACTACACCGGTTTTCCCGTCCTTGTCATCCACCGCTTCACGGTTGATCCATGCGTCGGACCAGTGCGGTATCACTTCCTTCTGAAAGTAGGCATCAACGTCTTCGCCCCATGGCACGTATTCAGCATCACGCAGCTCTGAGTCGCTGAGCACTTCGCCTTTTTCATTGGTGGTGGGGTCTGCCTTTTTGTCTTTGGTAGCAAAGTATTTGCGTGCCAGCTCAACAGGTTTTGCGGCGAGCTTTGCAGCTTTTCCAGATAGCTCCTTGTCTTTGGCAACCGCAGCAGCGGACGCATGAAGGGCTGTCCGGAAGGCATCGGCATCCATGAATACCGCATCGCTATCCATGCCGTTTATCGCAAGGGTCAGCAGGTCTTTTTGCTCTTGGGGAAGTTTGCCAAAGGCTGTGTCGTAACCCAAGGCTTTCAAGCCTTGTTCGGTTGCTTGAAACCGGCAGCGAAGCGGGCGCTCGATGGTCACGCGGCGGTAGAAAAAGTGCTCTCTGTCAAAGAGTTTGGCTTTCAGCACTCGCCCGGTCTTCGAGCCAGGGTTTTCCTGCCACTCCATGGTTTTGAAGTCTGCATAGGCTTTGGCGATCCGCTCCACACAGTCAGCTGTGAACTCCCGGCGTTTTTTGCCCAGGTTTTTCTTCATCAAGCTGCTCATGCTGCTGGCGTCAATCAGCAGGACCTTCCCACGACGCTCCGCTGGTTTTCGGTTCGTCATGAACCACAGGTAGGTGGTGATATTGGTGTTGTAAAACATGTCCGTGGGCAGTGCCACGATGCAATCCAGGTAGTCATGTTCAAGGATGTGACGGCGGATTTCGCTCTCGCCACTGCCCGCATCCCCAGTGAACAACGGGGATCCGTTGTGCACCACGCCAATTCGTCCACCGCCCTTGCCAGCAACCACGGGTTGCATTTTTGACAGCAGGTGCAGCGAGAACAGCATTTGCCCGTCTCGGATGGCGGGCAGTCCTGGTCCAAATCGCCCGGCTGCGCCCTTCGTATGTTCCCGGCGCACAGCATCTTCGGCTGGTTTCCACTCCACGCCATAAGGTGGATTGGCTGCCTGGTACTCAAAGTGCATGCCGTGGTGCTTGTCTGATTCCAGGGTGTCGCCATTGGCAATGTTTGCTGGGTTCTGCCCACGAATCAGCATGTCCGCCTTGCAGATGGCATACGTTTCGTCTTCAAGCTCTTGCCCAAACAGCTTCAAGGTTGCGCGGTTATTGAATTTGCGCAGGTGTTCTTCTGCCACGCTAAGAATGCCGCCGGTTCCAGCTGTGGGGTCGTACATTGTGCGCACCACACCGGGTACTGACAGGATGTCATCGTCACCACTGAAAAGCAGTGTCACCATCAGTTCAATCACATCCCGTGGCGTGTACTGTTCACCGGCAGGGGACACGTCGTTGAACTTGCGCAGCAGCTCTTCAAACGCCTGACCCATGTCATGGTTAGTGACTTTCAGCGGGTCCAAGTCGGTTTCCGCAAACCGTTGCAGGACAAGGTACAAGCGGTTTTTTTCCGCCAGCTTGTCCAGGGTGGCAGAAAACTCAAATTTTTCGAAGATGTCACGGACGTTCTGGGAAAAGCCATTGAGCATGGCTTCCAGGTTGTCCCGCACATCGTCTGGTGTTTCCGCGATGCCCGGCAGGGTGAACTTGGACGTGTTGAAAAACGGATAGCCGCTCACGGGTGTGAGCATTTTGTCCAGGTCGTACCCTTTGTCATGGATGAGCTGGTACTTGGCGCGGACAGCTTCACGGGTGGGCTGCAACACGCAGTCCAGTCGACGCAAGATGGTGAAGGGCAGGATGACCTTGCGGTACTCGTTTTCCTTGTACGCTCCGCGCAAAAGCTCGGCATTCTTCCAAATCAGGTCAGCAAGTTTGGTCATTTCGTTCTGTTTTTCCGGACATCCCCGATGCTAGACCAGACGGACTCTGACCGCACCTGACCAGGGCGCAGTTTCAGCGCCGTCGTAGACTTGCGCGCATCCCCGAACACCACCGCTGCGCGGCTTTTTTTATGCAGAACGTCATTTTTGCGACCGACAAGACAATCAAAGAAATCGTCAGGACTGAGATTGAGCGCTTGGGCATCAAAGCTGACCTGAACCATGTTGACGTTTCTGGTGTTTTCAGCATGCGGGAGCTGTTTCACAAGTCAGAGTTCATTGGCGATATTTCTGCTTGGGACACGTCAAACGTCGTGGACATGAGCTTCATGTTCTCTCAGTCAAAGTTTGACGGGGACATTTCTCAGTGGGTGGTGTCGAGTGTCCAGGATATGAACGGCATGTTTGCCTGCTCTGAATTCAACGGTGACTTGTCTGACTGGGATGTGTCATCGGTCGAGAACATGTGTGAAATGTTTTACCAGTCAAAATTCGACGGCGACATCAGGCACTGGGACACGTCGAGAGTGACCAATATGGCGGGTATGTTCTCGCAGGCAAATTTTGATGGCGATGTGTCAAACTGGGACGTATCGAAGGTCGACGAAATGGATGGAATCTTCCGCCGATCCGCGTTTGGCGGTGATTTGTCCAAGTGGAGCATCAGGGCAGATTGCATCGTAGACAGTGCGCTGTTTGACTGTCCAGCTCAAGAAAATCCTTTACCTATGGCGCTCACCGTTCCAGAAGCCACAGAAGGATAGAACCACGTTTTGGTGGAAGGGGTGGAAGGAGTGGAAGGGGTTAGAACAAGGTGAGTATGAGTGGAAGGATAGAAGGGGTTTGCCAGGGCTCCACTCCTTCCACGGTCTCCACTCGACTGGATTCTGCACAGCCAAAAAAAGCGCCGTTGTCGCGGCGCTGGTGATATTCCCAATCGGTGCGGGGTTGGTCGCAGCCTGACTGTGATGCCAGGTTTGGGGGGCTCTGGGCTCCCTATGTATCCGTTATTCAAAACAGAGTTCTCCCCCGGCAACTGAACTGTCCACGGTTGATTTCAGTTTCAGACCCACCCATACGTTGCCCCGGTTGGTCTTCTTGTGCTGGATACCCCTGTCTTTCAGCGTGTTGTTGAAAGTGTGCTGAGCCATTTTCGAACGCATGCCGGAGTTGTCCGCCCAAAGGTTGTAAGCGTCAAACAGCTTTTGTGATGATTCCTGAGCATTGCTGTCACGCTCACACGTGGTATCCAAAAAAATCTGGAACGTGTCTTGGCTGGATTGGTACTCTTCGACGGCATCCTTGACAGCCTTGGGCATACCCAGTCCCTGTTTGCTCCAATCGATACATCCTTCAACTGCCCATCGCAGGATAGCGGGCAGTTCAGCTTCCAGTTTGGCTTCCAAGTTTGGATCGCATTGTTCATCTTTGAACAATGCCAGGAATGGGATCAGGCGCATGCGCCGCCAAATGCCGTAGTCGGTTCCTTGTACCTTTGGCTTGTGATTGGTTGCCAGCAGCACCTTGCCGACGGGTGTGAACTCAAAGTAGCCTTTGTACAGTTCCCGCACGCTGATGACATCGCCCCCGGTGAATTGCTTCATCACGGCTTCGTCAAGCTGTTTCCCCTGGGCAGACTCAGAAGCCAGGATCAGCCGCTTTCCCACAAATCCTGCCAAATCTGGACGCGCCGCAGCTCCACGATTGGTATCCAGGAAGGTGGTGAAGTCCGCGACCTTGCAAAAGTCACCCATCAGGCGGCGCAACACATTCAAAAACACCGACTTGCCGTTAGCCCCGTGTCCATGCAGCATGAAGAACACCTGCTCTTTTGTGGAGCCCGTCAGGATGTAGCCCACCATGCGGTGCAGGTAAGCCACCAATTCGGCATCACCCTGCATGATTTCCAGAAGAAACTGTTTCCATCTGGGGCAGTCTTCGGTCGCGGTTGCCAGCGGAATGGGTGTGATTTTGGTGATCAGGTCGTCCATGCTGTGCGGGCGTACTGAGCCGCTGCGCAGGTCAATGGTGCCGCTCAGGCAATTCAGCAGGAGTGGGTCAGCGTCAAATTTGCTGCCTTCAACCACAAGCGCTTCAACGCTCCGCGCCATCCTGATGGCTCCGTCAAGGGTATGGGAGTTGTGCAGCCGCTTACCCATATCGCGCAGTTCTTTGGCTTGTGCTGAAAAGTAGTCGCCTTGCTCCTGGCTCAATGCATGCATGGCTGGTGCTTCTACATCCGTCATGTGGCGTGCCACTTCCTTCATGCACTCGACCACAGTGCCTACCGTGTCCACTTGCCACCGGGAGCCGGTCCACAACATCCAGTTTTGTTGACTGGTGTCAAAGCGCAGCGTGTGCCCATAAAAAGCCGCTAAACGTTCCGCGCAGCCCACTTCGCCACGGCTGAATTCCTGACCTGGGGTGTACTGGGGCACAAGGCCCATACCGATACGCCGGGTTAGTTTTTTGGGCGTTACCGTTGACCCATCGTCCGTCGCGTCCTGGGTGTGTTTTGCAAGCACATCAACCGCGACAACCGGCGTGGAATTGCTCAGTTCAAAGACCAGTTCATCAATCGTTTGATGGGTGTCTGCTGATGCTGTGGTGGGTGCGCTTTGCGCTTGGGAGAAGTTCGTGTTTGTCATGTGTTTTCCTTTCGTTGAGTGACAGGAACGAACTTTGCCGGTCTCAGCTTCCTAGGTCACGCAAAACAAAAAAACACAAATAAACGCAAAAAAACGGTGGATCGATTGCCTGTGTTTGTGGTGCCGACTGTGGGGCGCAATGGCTTGCGCCCGATTGCAAATGTGGTGGCGGGGGTGACCACTCCAAACGGAACGTCTTTCGTGTGCTTCTATGTGGAACCGCACCACCTGACAAATGGCAGATTCAGTGATTGGGTGCTACCGGAAAGCATCTTCTGCTGATGGCAGTGTGCGCACCTCTTCTACGAATTTTTTCGCATCCGAAAGGCCGAGCACTTTGGTCAACGCACTGATGCCACGGTGGCGAAGGGTTCCCGAGTTTTCAACCAGCAGTGCGTACAGCTCCTGCACCTGGATGTCGAAGTAGCGCCTGTTCAGCACATCAAGGCTTTTGTGCCCTGTCAGGCGGCTCAACTCCATCGGGTTGTTGACCTTCTTAGACAGGTTTTTGGTGGCGATTTTTCGGAGCGAGTGAAACGTCAGTCCCTCAATGGGGGGCTTCGCTTTGGCGCAGGCAACCGAGAACGCGCCCGTCACCGAGTGGATGGTGTTGGGGAAGATCAGTCCAGCCTTGGTTGCGCTGGCTTCATAGATGGGGCGCAAGATGTCCTGCATGTCTGGGGTGAGTGGCACCGCTCTGCCCAGGGATTGGGTGGCGTTTTTGGTGTGGTCGTTTTTTTCACGCGGCAGTGTCAGCACGTTGTTGTTCCAATCAACATCCTCCCATCGCATCCCCCCGGTCTGAACGCCGGTCTTCTTGTTCTTACCCGTTTGGACGATTTCGCCGCGCCTGAACGCCATTGCCAGCGACAGATTGACGATGGGAATCATCCAGGGTGAGTGTTCTTTCAATGACTCCATCAATCTGTCGTACTCGTTGCCCACCCACGAGCGCTGGATGTTGTTCTTCGGCTTGGGCAGTGAAATGCCGCTCGGTGGGTTGTCCACTGGGTACAACCATTCGTTCGCAGCGTGGGAGTAAAGGGATGTCAACACCGTGAAGTAGTTTCGGACCGACGAAGCCGAGTACTTCAGTTCCAGCAACTGGTCCCGCAGCCGCATGTAGTCCTTCTTGGTCAGTTCACGCAGCAACGTGTTCTTGCCCAGCCAATCAGACAGGTGGGTGATCCGATACCCCACCTCTGTGGACGAAGCTTTGTTGGCGTAGTGCTGAGCGTGGAACCGTTTCAGGGCTTCACCTATCGTGATCGTCTCGTACTCGGCGACGAACCCGCCATGCTTGGCTCTGACGTTCTTGATCGAGTCTTCTTCCGCCTTCGCCCATGCCTTGGCTTTGTCCAAAGTGTCGTGTGTGCCGCTTCGGGCAACCACATTGCCGTCTTTGTCCGTCAGCTTGATCTGTACTTCAAAAGCGGTTTCGAGTTGTTTAAAAGCGTTCTTCGGCAGCTTGTCCGCATCGGTGTGTCCCTGACTGGCCAGATACGCCAATGCCTGGGATTTGAGCCGGAATTTCTTACTCGAACCACCAGGGAGCTTGACCTGCCAGGGGGACCGGTTGGAGATGTTTGCCATGAGTTCAACCCTTATTGCGTAAGACGGTCAGCTAGAATCATGGGTTGCCCAGTGAGCGGCGAAGTTCGCTCAACTCACTCAGAACCCGTTTGGGATTTTGCGTGAGTTTGGGAAATAGTTTGGGAAAGTCGAAAAAATCAGGATGATTTTTTTGATTTTCCCTATGAAGCTTTAACGGCTGCGCGGTTTCGCAATTCGGATTTAGGTCCTGACGGTGGCAACACTGTGGGGGTTCGAGTCCCCCCTCGCGCACCAGATTAATTTGTAGCAGTAAACCCATGCTGAGCAAGCGGAAGCTGGGTATTTGTATCCATTTTTTAGGAGATCCCGATGGCCGTGACAGTTGAAACCCTGGAAAAGCTCGAACGCAAAATGACGCTCGCGCTGCCCATGAACACCATCAAGAACGAGGTGGAGACCCGCTTGAAGCGCATGGCTCGTCAGGTCAAGATGGACGGCTTTCGCCCAGGCAAGGTTCCCTTCAACGTGGTGGCCCAGCGCTATGGCTACTCGGTTCACTACGAAGTCATGAACGACAAAGTGGGCGAGGCATTTGCTGTCGCCGCCAATGAGGCGCAACTGCGTGTGGCCGGTACGCCCCGCATTTCTGAAAAAGAAGGTGGCGCTGACGGCGAAATGTTGTTTGACGCTGTGTTCGAGGTCTACCCCGAGGTGAAGATCGCCGATCTGTCGTCTGCCGAAGTGGAAAAAACCACCGCTGACGTGAGCGATGCCGCCATCGACAAGACCCTGGACATCCTGCGCAAGCAGCGCCGCACATTTGCGCAGCGCTCCATGGACTCTGGCGCCCAGGACGGCGACCGCGTGACCATCGACTTCGAAGGCAAGATCGACGGCGAACCCTTTGCCGGTGGCAAGGCTGCTGGCTTCCAGTTCCTGGTGGGCGAAGGCCAAATGCTGAAAGAGTTTGAAGATGCCGTGCGCGGCATGAAGTCTGGCGAAAGCAAGACCTTCCCCCTGGGTTTCCCCGCCGACTACCATGGCAAAGATGTGGCCGGCAAAACGGCTGACTTCCTGGTCACGGTCAACAAGATTGAAGCAGCGCACCTGCCCGAGGTGAATGAGGCATTGGCCAAGTCGCTGGGCATTGCCGACGGCACGGTGGACGGCCTGCGCGCCGACATCCGCAAAAACCTGGAGCGCGAAGTGAAGTTCCGCCTCCAGGCCCGCAACAAGCAGGCCGTGATGGACGCGCTGGTCGCCAAGGCTGAGCTGGATCTGCCCAAGTCCAGCGTGCAAGCTGAAACGGAACGCCTGGTGCAGGCCGCCCGTGCCGACCTGAAGCAACGCGGCATCAAAGACGCCGACACGGCACCCATTCCTGAAGAAATGTTCACCGCCCAAGCCGAGCGCCGCGTGCGCCTGGGCCTGGTGGTGGCCGAGCTGGTGCGTGCCAACAACCTGCATGCCAAGCCCGAGCAATTGAAAGCCCACATCGACGAACTGGCCGCTTCCTACGAAAAGCCTGCTGATGTCGTGCGCTGGTACACCACGGACGACCGCCGCATGGCGGAAGTGGAAGCCATCGTCATTGAGAACAATGTGACGGAATTTGTGCTCGCCAACGCGAAAGTGGTAGACAAAGCCATTGGCTTTGACGAGCTGATGGGTCAGGGTTGATACATGTCCTTGCCCGTGGGCGCACGTGTGCGCACCGACGGGCGAGGATCTGGAAAAAGGGCGGCCTCAGTGCCGCCTTTTTTGATCGTTCGCCTTGCAACGCGGGTCCATGCCCACACCTGTCGGTCAGCCCGGCCAATTCGGTACAGTAGCGACATCACGCATTTGGAGAACACATGAGCGCATTGAACGTGGAAGCTTTGGGCATGGTGCCCATGGTCATCGAGCAATCGGGTCGGGGCGAACGTGCCTACGACATTTATTCGCGCCTGCTCAAGGAGCGCGTGATTTTTCTGGTCGGTCCAGTGAATGACCAGAGCGCCAATCTGGTGGTCGCTCAGTTGCTGTTTCTGGAAAGCGAAAACCCCGACAAGGACATTTCGCTGTACATCAACTCACCCGGTGGGTCGGTCAGTGCGGGCATGGCGATTTTCGACACCATGAACTTCATCAAGCCCGACGTTTCCACCCTGTGCACCGGTATGGCTGCCAGCATGGGCGCGTTTTTGCTGTCGGCCGGGGCCAAGGGCAAGCGGTTTTCCCTGCCGAATTCACGCGTCATGATTCACCAGCCTTTGGGCGGTGCCCAGGGCCAGGCCACAGACATCGAAATTCACGCCCGCGAGATCCTGCGTCTGCGCGGTGAGCTGAACAAAATGCTGTCCGAGCACACGGGCCAGCCGCTGGACAAAATTGAGCGCGACACAGAGCGTGACTACTTCATGTCTGCCCAGGAGGCTCAGGCCTATGGGTTGGTGGACAAGGTGATCGCCAAGCGCGGCGCCCTTTGACCGGAACGTGACTGTTGAAATTTGTTGTGTCCCGGCCCTTGACGGGCTGGGCGTTTGCCTTTTCTAGGGATCGATATGGCCGATAAAAAAGGCACTTCCAGCGAAAAAACGCTCTACTGTTCCTTCTGCGGCAAAAGCCAGCATGAAGTCAAAAAACTCATTGCAGGTCCGTCGGTCTTCATCTGCGACGAATGTATTGACCTGTGCAATGACATCATTCGAGACGAGTTGCCCGGCTTGGGCACCACCGAGTCAGCCAGTACCGACGGCTTGCCAATCCCCGCCGAAATCAAGCAAAACCTGGACAACTATGTCATCGGGCAAGAGGCAGCCAAGCGAGCGCTGGCAGTGGCGGTTTACAACCACTACAAGCGCTTGCGCCACAAAGAGAGTGCCAAGAAAGACGACGTTGAGCTGGCCAAAAGTAACATTTTGCTGATCGGCCCGACAGGTTCTGGCAAAACGCTGTTGGCCCAGACGCTGGCGCGCATGCTGAACGTTCCCTTCGTGATGGCCGACGCCACCACACTCACGGAAGCGGGTTACGTCGGTGAAGACGTGGAAAACATCATTTCCAAACTGCTGCAAACCTGCAACTACGACGTTGCCAAGGCGCAGCAGGGCATTGTGTACATCGACGAGATCGACAAAATCACCCGCAAGGCGGACAACCCGTCCATCACGCGGGATGTGTCGGGCGAGGGTGTGCAGCAGGCGCTCCTGAAGATGGTCGAAGGCACCATGGCGTCCATTCCGCCCCAAGGTGGCCGCAAGCACCCCAATCAGGATTTCCTGCAGGTCGACACCACCAACATCCTCTTCATCTGCGGCGGGGCTTTTGCCGGGATTGAGAAAATCGTCGAAAACCGGACCGAGGCCTCAGGCATTGGTTTCAGTGCCGCTGTGAAAAGCAAGAAGCAGCGCAGTCTCTCTGAATCGTTCAAAGAAATTGAGCCAGAAGATCTGATCAAGTTTGGCCTGATTCCCGAATTGGTCGGGCGTTTGCCGGTGGTCGCTGCACTGGACGAATTGACTGAAGACGCGCTGGTGGACATCCTGACGCAGCCCAAGAATGCGGTGGTCAAGCAGTTTTCCAAGCTCCTCGCCCTGGAGGGCGCCGAGCTGGAGGTGCGACCTTCAGCGCTCAAAGCCATTGCACGCAAAGCCCTGGCGCGCAAGACCGGCGCCCGCGGTTTGCGTTCGATCCTGGAGCAGGCGCTGATCGACACCATGTTTGACCTGCCAAGCTCGCAGAACGTTGAAAAAGTGGTGGTGGATGACTCCACCATCGAAGATGGCAAACCGCCGCTGCTGGTGTACCGGGAAGCGGCCAAACAGGCCTGAGCGGACGCCGTTTTGGCGGTTTGCGACACATTTTGAAAGATCGTTCCATGTCTGGACAAAAGATATTGCCTCCCACGCCGGTTGATTTGCCGTTGCTGCCATTGCGTGACGTGGTCGTGTTTCCGCATATGGTGATTCCCTTGTTTGTGGGGCGCCCCAAGAGCATCAAGGCTTTGGAATTGGCCATGGAGGCCGAACGCCGCATCATGCTGGTGGCACAAAAAGCGGCCGCAAAAGACGAGCCGTCTGCGGCCGACATGTTTGAAATGGGTTGTGTGGCCTCCATCCTCCAGCTTCTGAAGTTGCCTGATGGCACCGTGAAAGTGCTGGTGGAAGGACTGCAGCGGGCAAAAGTCACCCAAGTGCTGGAGCATGAAACCCACTTCACGGCCGACGTCCTTCCCTTGGACGCTGCGGTTGAAACGGGTGCCGCGAAAGCCGCGGAACTTGAAGCGTTGCGTCGCGCAGTCATGCAGCAGTTTGACCAATACGTCAAACTGAACAAGAAGATTCCTTCGGAGATCCTGACATCCATTGCCAGCATCGAGGATCCCGGTCGTCTGGCTGACACCATCGCAGCGCACCTGCCGCTCAAACTGGAGTCCAAGCAGGAGGTGCTCAGCCTCGACCCGGTGATCAAGCGCCTGGAGAATCTGTTCGAGCAACTCGAGCGTGAAGTCGACATCCTGGCAGTAGACAAGAAAATCCGTGGCCGTGTGAAGCGGCAAATGGAAAAGAACCAGCGCGACTTCTACCTCAACGAGCAAGTCAAGGCCATTCAGAAAGAGCTGGGCGATGGCGAGGACGGGGCCGATCTGGAAGAGATCGACAAAAAGATCAAGGCAGCCAAAATGCCGGCCGAGGCGCGCAAAAAGGCCGAGGCAGAGCTGAAAAAGCTCAAGTTGATGTCTCCCATGTCGGCAGAGGCGACGGTGGTTCGGAACTACATCGACGTTCTGACCGCTCTTCCCTGGAGCAAGAAAACCAAGATCAAGCACAACCTTCTGCACGCGGAAGAGGTGCTCAATGCCGATCACCATGGTCTGGACCGGGTCAAGGACCGCATCCTCGAATACCTTGCGGTGCAACAGAGGGTCGACAAGGTCAAAGCGCCCATTTTGTGCCTGGTGGGGCCTCCGGGCGTGGGCAAAACGTCACTGGGTCAGTCCGTGGCGAAGGCCACTGGGCGCAAATACGTGCGCATGGCTCTGGGTGGCATGCGTGACGAAGCTGAAATCCGTGGTCACCGACGCACCTACATCGGGGCCTTGCCCGGCAAGGTGCTGCAAAGCCTGACCAAGGTTGGGACACGGAATCCACTGTTCCTGCTCGATGAAATTGACAAGCTGGGCACCGACTTCCGGGGTGATCCGTCCAGTGCGTTGTTGGAAGTGCTGGACCCCGAGCAAAACCACGCGTTTGGTGACCACTATGTTGAGGTGGATTTCGATCTGAGTGACGTGATGTTCGTCGCCACTTCCAATTCGATGAACATCCCTCCCGCACTGCTGGATCGGATGGAGGTGATCCGTCTGAGTGGTTACACCGAGGACGAGAAAACCAGCATCGCCATCAAATACCTTCTGCCCAAACAGTTGACCAACAACGGACTGAAGGCAGGCGAGATGGAGGTGCAGGAAGACGCCGTGCGCGACATCGTCCGTTATTACACCCGCGAAGCCGGCGTGCGCTCGCTTGAACGGGAAATTTCCAAAATTTGCCGCAAAGTCGTTAAGGGGCTGCTGCTCAAAAAATACAGCCCCACTGTGACGGTGTCTGCGGATAACTTGGCTGATTTCCTAGGGGTCCGCAAATTCACCTTCGGGCGCGCAGAGCAACAGAATCAAGTGGGGCAGGTGGTGGGTTTGGCGTGGACGGAAGTTGGCGGCGATTTGCTCACCATCGAGGCGGCGCTCATGCCGGGCAAGGGCGTCATCACACGCACCGGCTCTCTCGGGGATGTGATGAAAGAGTCCGTCGAGGCGGCCCGTACCGTGGTGCGCAGCCGGGCCAAGGCCCTGGGCATCAAGGATGAGTTGTTCGAAAAGCGCGACATTCACATTCACGTGCCCGATGGCGCAACGCCCAAAGACGGTCCCAGTGCCGGTGCCGCCATGGCCACTGCGCTGGTGTCTGCGCTCACAGGTATTCCGGTTCGAGGTGACGTGGCAATGACAGGTGAAATCACACTTCGCGGTGAAATCACGGGCATTGGCGGGCTGAAGGAGAAACTGCTTGCTGCGCTGCGCGGAGGCATCAAGACCGTCCTGATTCCGGAAGAAAACCTCAAGGACCTGGCTGATATCCCCGACAACGTCAAAAGCTCGCTGGATATCGTGGCTGTCAAATGGATCGACAAAGTCTTGGCTGTTGCATTGGAGCGCCCGCCCGTCCCGCTGACAGATGAGGAGTTGGTGGTGGTGTCAACGGCTGCTGCGGCTGACTCCACGACAGTGACGGATGTCAGGCCACATTGATGTGGTGAGCGGCTTGCGAAGCCCGTGAATTTCGGGCTATAATCGTGGCTTCAGCAAATTCGCTGATATGCGGGATTAGCTCAGTTGGTAGAGCGATACCTTGCCAAGGTATAGGTCGAGAGTTCGAGCCTCTTATCCCGCTCCAAATTCACAAAGGGAAGCCTGTGCTTCCCTTTTTTGTGGAAAGTCTGTGAAAGACAGCAGGGCGCGATAGCAAAGCGGTTATGCAACGGATTGCAAATCCGTCTAGCCCGGTTCGACTCCGGGTCGCGCCTCCAAATGCCTCACCGACATCAACCCCAGGACGAAAGTTGCTGGGGTTTTTTTGTTCCACAATGTGACCATGCCTCGATGGTGAAATTGGTAGACACAGCGGACTTAAAATCCGCCGCTTTCCTGAAAAGGGGCGTACCGGTTCGACCCCGGTTCGAGGCACCACCGAATGAATTGCGCCTGGTTGTTTGAACCGGGTCAATGGAGAAATTGCCATGATGTACAACGCCCCGTTTGAAATCCACGTGCATGGCGATGTGCCTTTGCGTCCCGATGTGGCCTTGCCTGCCGTTCAGGAGGCTCTCAAGCCGCTCTGGACATACGCCGGAGCGACTTCTTTGGCCATGGGTGCCCGCAGCAGCTACGAGGAAGAGCCTGGCATCCGGTTCAATGCCAAGGAACACATGCTGCAGATCTGCTGGACTGTTCCGGGTGATGAGGACTTCCGTCAGGTCATGGAAGAGGCTTGCATGGGTTTGAATGACATTGCCGCCTCGGGCGCACCGATCGAGGTGTCCTTCTACGATGCGGAGTTCGACGACGATGAAGGCGAGGAGCCGGAAGGTGAGTCGCGTGACGACTTCATGATGTGTTTCGTCGGCCCCACGCCTGCAGCCATTTTGCAGGTGCAGCGCGACATGCTGGTGCAGGACGTGGTTCACCTGATGGAGCGCCATTTCGAAGCCAATGAACTCGAACCCGTGGTGCAGGCCATCGACCAGTTGTTCACCAACCGTTTTGATGCACTGGTCAACTCCATGCAACTGGGCAAACCACCCAAAGGGCTCGGTGGCGGCAGTGGTGGTGGCCACGGCGGCGGCCGAAAGCCGCGCCACCTGCATTGAGGTCAGGGCTCGGCGCCTGCCTCGTGTCAGTGTGTGCCGCGCGGCGGCATCCAGCGGTTGACCGCTTGCATCAATGGCCCGTTGTCTTCCGCTGAAGTGAGCCAGGTGATGTGGCCTGTGCGTTCACGCTGTTCGCAAGGTCCCAGCAACCGCGACAGTTGACGCGCCACCGCAGCACCGGGCTCCACAAGGGCAATGTCTGGCCCCAGCACTGAGCGGAATTCGGCTTGCTCCAAGGGGTAATGCGTGCAACCGAGGACCAACGTATCGATTGCTCCAGTTTCAGTGCCAAAAGTGCCCGTGGCGCTTGTGTATTCTTGGATCAGTGCTCTGATTTTTGTCCTGTACTGCGATTCGATGGCTTGTGCCAGACCATCACACGGGGTCACCGTGAAGCGCGCTTGGCCCTCGAGGGTGCCCAGCAAATCGATGAATTTGGCGCTGTTGACGGTGCCCCGGGTTGCCATCACGCCGATGTGGCCGGTGCGAGTCAATGCAAGCGCCGGCTTCAGCGCTGGCTCCACGCCCACGATGGGCAGGGTAGGGTACTGGCTCCTCAGCGCAGCAATGGCCGCAGCGGTGGCCGTGTTGCAGGCCACCACCAGGGCTTTGGCGCCATGTTCTTCCAGCAAGCACCGCGCAATGGCCAGTGACCGTGCAACGGCATGCGCCTCGCCCTTCTCTCCGTACGGCGCATGGGCTGTGTCGGCAAAGTAAACGTAATGTTCCGTAGGGCGCTCATTCTGCAGAGACTGGAGGATGCTCAGTCCTCCGATCCCGCTGTCAAAAATGCCCACAGGCGCGACGTGTGTGCTCATGTCGGGCACACCGCCGCGCAGAGACGTTCAGCCCCGAGCAACTGAAATGCCTTTGAACTCGCCCGTGGCAATGCGCTTCTGCCACTCTGCTGGCCCCGTGATGTGGGCGCTGGTTCCGCCGGCGTCAACTGCCACGGTGACGGGCATGTCCACCACGTCAAATTCGTAAATGGCTTCCATGCCCAGGTCGGCAAACCCGACCACCTTGGCATGTTTGATGGCTTTGGATACCAAGTAGGCAGCACCGCCCACGGCCATCAGGTAGGCTGATTTGTGCTTCTTGATGGCTTCGATCGCCACCGGGCCGCGTTCGGCCTTGCCCACCATGGCAATCAGGCCGGTTTGTGCCAGCATCATCTCGGTGAAGCCGTCCATGCGGGTGGCTGTGGTGGGGCCTGCGGGGCCCACAGCCTCGCCCGCCACGGGGTCCACCGGGCCCACGTAGTAGATGACCCGGTTGGTGAAGTCGACAGGCAGCGGCTCGCCTTTGGCCAGCATGGTCTGGATGCGCTTGTGGGCGGCATCGCGGCCCGTGAGCATTTTGCCGTTCAGCAGCAGGGTGTCGCCGGGTTTCCAGCTGGCCACTTCAGCCGGGGTGAGCGTGTTCAGGTCGACCTTCTTGCTCTTCACATAGTCGGGCGTCCAGGCCACGTCGGGCCAGGTGTCCAGACTGGGCGGCGTCAGGTAGACCGGGCCGCTGCCGTCCATCACAAAGTGGGCGTGGCGTGTGGCGGCGCAGTTGGGGATCATGGCCACGGGTTTGCTAGCGGCATGGGTGGGGTACATCTTGATCTTGACGTCCAGCACCGTGGTCAGACCACCCAAGCCTTGCGCTCCAATGCCCAATGCATTGACCTTTTCAAACAACTCCAGCCGCAACTCTTCCACCTTGGTCAGGGCTTCGCCCTTGGTTGACTTGGCCTGAAGCTCATACATGTCCAGGTCGTCCATCAGGCTTTCTTTGGCCATCAGCACGGCTTTTTCGGCCGTACCGCCAATGCCGATGCCGAGCATGCCTGGGGGGCACCAGCCTGCGCCCATGGTGGGCACGGTTTTCAGCACCCAGTCCACCACGCTGTCTCCCGGGTTGAGCATGACCATCTTGCTCTTGTTTTCAGAACCACCACCCTTGGCCGCCACAGTCACTTCAACGGTGTTGCCAGGCACAATTTCCGTGAAGATGACCGCAGGCGTGTTGTCCTTGGTGTTTTTGCGCAGGAACTCCGGGTCGGCCACCACACTGGCGCGCAGCGTGTTGTCGGGGTGGTTGTAGCCTTGGCGCACACCTTCGTTGATGGCGTCGTCCAGACTGCCTGTAAACCCTTCCCAGCGCACATCCATGCCCACCTTCAGGAACACGTTGACGATGCCGGTGTCCTGGCAAATGGGCCGGTGGCCCGTGGCGCTCATCTTGCTGTTGGTCAGGATTTGCGCGATGGCGTCTTTGGCCGCTGCGCTTTGCTCGCGCTCGTAGGCCCGGGCCAAGTGGGCAATGTAGTCAGCAGGGTGGTAATAGCTGATGTATTGCAGCGCGGCTGCAACGGACTCGATCAGGTCGGCTTGGCGGATGTTGGTCATGGTGTGCGTGGAATGTGTGCGGAGAAAGCCGCCAAATTCTACGCACCCCAATGCAACACAAGCTGACACCCTGTGCGGCCCGTCAGGGGCCGGGTCAACTGGATCAGTGTTTGGCGGCGTGGGAGCTGTTCAGCAGCTTGTCTGTGTAGGCAATGGCAATCGCGCTGAGCAGGAACACCACGTGGATGATGGTTTGCCACATCAGCACTTTGAGGTCGTAGTTGGCGGCGTTGATGAAGGTTTTCAGCAGGTGGATCGACGAGATGCCAATGATGGCGGTGGCCAGCTTCACTTTCAGCACCGACGCGTTCACATGGTCAAGCCACTCCGGTTGGTCGCGGTGACCGTCAAGTTCCATGCGGCTGACGAAGGTCTCATACCCGCCCACGATCACCATGATCAGCAGGTTCGAAATCATCACCACGTCGATCAGCGCCAGCACCACCAGCATGATGATGGTTTCGTTCAGGTGGTGGATCTCCACATCGGACTTGTAACCAATGCTCCCAATCAGCGCTTGCAGTGCCGTCTGGCTGCCAAAAGCGGCCTCGATGAGGTGCAACAGTTCAATCAGGAAGTGCACCACATAAACACCTTGAGCCGCAATCAGGCCCAGATACAACGGCAACTGCAACCAGCGGCTGGCAAAAATCAATCGTGGGAGTGGCCGCAAAGGCGCAGATTTCTGATCGGTTGGCGTGGGGTGTGACATGGCAGGTGCAGCAGGAAACAGGGCCGGTGCGGCCCGAGGCGGCGATTGTAGTGGCCCATACCCCCGGCTGTAAGCTTGGGGCCAGTCAGACGCATGTAAGAGCGCCCCGTGACATTAGGCGCAACCCTTTTCACCGTCCAGGAGACAACATGACTGCTACCGAAGGTGCAACCGCATTGCCCACCTATTTGCCCAGCGAAGAGTTTGTGAAAAACGCCGCTGTGTCGGGCATGGCTGCTTACGAAGCTTTGTGCAAAGAAGCCGAAACAGACTACGAAGGCTTTTGGGCCAAAAACGCCCGTGAGCTGCTGAGCTGGAAAACCCCCTTCACCAAAACCCTGGACGAAAGCAACGCTCCGTTCTTCAAGTGGTTTGAAGATGGCACCCTGAACGCCTCCTACAACTGCCTGGACCGCAACGTCGAAAAAGGCCTGGGCGACAAAACAGCCATCATTTTTGAAGCCGACGGCGGTGAAGTCACCAAGATCACCTACAGCGAACTGCTGGCCAAAACCTGCCAGATCGCCAACGGCCTGAAGGCCATGGGCATCGAGAAAGGTGACCGTGTGGTCATTTACATCTCCATGTCCATCGACGGCGTCGCTGCCATGCAGGCCTGCGCCCGCATCGGTGCCACCCACTCTGTCGTGTTCGGCGGCTTCTCGGCACAAAGCGTGCGCGACCGCATCCAGGACACCGGCGCCAAAGCGGTCATCACCGCAGACCACCAAGTGCGTGGCGGCAAGCAGTTGCCCCTGAAGTCCATCGTGAACGACGCCCTCGCTTTGGGCGGTTGCGATTCCGTGCAAAAGGTGCTGGTCGTCAAGCGCTCTGGTTCAGCCATTGCCATGACCGAAGGCCGTGATGTGTGGATGGACGACGTGGTGGCAAACCAACCCACCACCTGTGAACCCACCTGGGTGTCGGCCGAGCACCCGCTGTTCCTGCTGTACACGTCCGGCTCCACCGGCAAACCCAAGGGTGTGCAACACAGCACCGGCGGCTATCTGCTGCACGCTGCTCTGACCACCAAGCTCACGTTCGACCTGAAGCAGAACGATGTGTTCTGGTGCACGGCAGACATCGGCTGGGTCACGGGTCACACCTACATCACCTACGGCCCCTTGGCCCTGGGCGGCACCGAAATCGTGTTTGAGGGCGTGCCCACCTACCCCGATGCCGGTCGCTTCTGGAAAATGATCCAAGACCACAAGGTCAGCATTTTCTATACCGCCCCCACCGCCATCCGTTCGCTCATCAAGGCCGCTGAAGCGAACGACGCCGTGCACCCCAAGAGCTATGACCTGTCCAGCCTGCGTCTGCTGGGTTCGGTGGGCGAGCCAATCAACCCCGCTGCCTGGGAGTGGTACCACAAGCACGTGGGTGGCGGCCGCTGCCCTATTGTTGACACCTTCTGGCAAACCGAAACCGGTGGTCACATGATCACCCCGCTGCCAGGCGCCACACCCATGATTCCTGGTTCCTGCACGCTGCCGTTCCCCGGCATTCAGGCCGCCATCGTGGACGAAACCGGCAAAGACGTACCCAACGGCCAGGGCGGCATCCTGGTGGTCAAGAAGCCTTGGCCTTCCATGATCCGCACCATCTGGGGCGACCCAGACCGCTTCGTCAAGAGCTACTACCCAGACGACTTCAAGGGCAAGTACTACCTGGCTGGCGACGGCGCCATCCGCGACGAAAAAACCGGTTACTTCACCATCACCGGTCGTATCGACGATGTGCTGAACGTGTCCGGTCACCGCATGGGCACGATGGAAATCGAATCTGCCCTGGTGAGTTGCACCGAACTGGTGGCCGAAGCTGCTGTGGTGGGCCGTCCTGACGACACCACCGGCGAAGCCGTCGTGGCGTTTGTGGTGCTCAAGCGCAGCCGCCCCACCGGCGACGAGGCCAAGGCCATTGCCAAACAACTGCGCGACCACGTGGGCAAAGAAATCGGCCCGATTGCCAAGCCCAAAGACATCCGCTTTGGCGACAACCTGCCCAAGACCCGCTCCGGCAAGATCATGCGCCGTCTGCTGCGCAGCATCGCCAAGGGCGAGGCCATCACACAGGACACCAGCACGCTGGAGAACCCGGCCATTCTCGATCAGCTGTCCGAGAACCTGTGATGCGGTTTTTGGGTTTTCAGTTTGATAGCTGAAAATCCAATACCATCAAGCGCCAGGGCTTGAAAAGCCATGTAAAAACCCCGCCAACTGTTGCCAGTTGGCGGGGTTTTTGTTTGTCATGCGCTGGCCCGCAGGGCCAGCAGCAGGCAATTACTTCAGGCCGAGGATGTAGGTGGCCATGGCTTTGGCATCGGCTTCAGACACTTTTGGGTTGGCAGGCATGGGGATGGCACCGTACACACCAGAGCCACCCTTGATGATCTTGGCTGCCAATGCATCGGCCTTGGATGCATCGCCACCGTGCTTTTTGGCCACGTCTTTGTATGCAGGGCCAACCAGTTTCTTGTCGATGGCGTGGCAGGCCATGCAGTTGTTGGCCTTCAGCAGGGCTTCGCTTGCAAAGGCGGGGGCGGCAACAGCCAGAGCGGATGCGAGAACGATCAGGGCACGTTTCATGGGGCAATATCCTCGTGGGTGGGGTTGGTAAATAAGCCAGCGCTGATTTTATAGGTTTTGTTTGATTTGGGTCATCACGTTACAGTCTGTTTCATACGGAATTCTGTGGTTGACAAGGAGCACGTCATGTGGTTTTTGGGATTGGGGCTGTTGCTCGTGTTGTTGAAGTTGCAAGAGCTGACGCTGGTGGCCACCTGGCCTTGGTGGGGCGTGCTGACTCCTTTCGGACTGGCCGCTGCGTGGTGGAGTTGGGCGGACTACTCCGGCTACACCAAGCGCAAGGTGGTTGAGCGCGAAAACCAGCGCGTGAAAGCGCGCGTAGACCGCCAGCGCCAATCCATGGGATTGCCCCCAAAACGCAAGTGAATATCGATGCAAGTGTTGCGCCTGCGAGATAATCGCGCCCACTTTTCGGCCCCACCACCACACGTTTAACCCTCCTGAACCATGCCCGCATACCGCTCCAAAACATCCACCGCTGGCCGCAACATGGCCGGTGCCCGTGCCCTGTGGCGTGCCACTGGCATGAAGGATGGTGATTTCTCCAAGCCCATCATTGCCATTGCCAACTCGTTCACGCAGTTCGTGCCCGGCCATGTTCACTTGAAAGACCTGGGCCAGTTGGTGGCCCGCGAGATCGAGGCAGCCGGTGGTGTGGCCAAAGAGTTCAACACCATTGCCGTGGACGACGGCATTGCCATGGGGCACGACGGCATGTTGTATTCGCTGCCCAGCCGCGACATCATTGCCGACAGCGTCGAATACATGGTCAACGCCCACTGCGCCGACGCACTGGTCTGCATTTCCAACTGCGACAAGATCACCCCCGGCATGCTGATGGCCGCCATGCGCCTGAACATTCCGGTGGTGTTTGTGTCTGGCGGCCCCATGGAGGCCGGCAAGGCCAACCTCACCAACCCGGCCACACAAACCATTCAGTTCAAAAAGCTCGATTTGGTCGATGCCATGGTCATGGCCGCCGACGACAAAGTGAGCGACGCTGACCTGGCCGAAGTGGAGCGCTCGGCTTGCCCCACCTGTGGTTCTTGTTCGGGCATGTTCACTGCCAACAGCATGAACTGTCTGACCGAGGCGCTGGGCTTGTCCTTGCCAGGCAACGGCACTGTGCTGGCCACACATGCAGACCGTGAGCAACTGTTCAAGCGGGCAGGGCGCCTGGCGGTGGAACTGTGCCACCGCTATTACGAGCAGGACGATGCCACGGTGTTGCCCCGCTCCATGGGGTTCAAGGCGTTTGAAAATGCCATTGCCCTCGACATTGCCATGGGTGGCTCCACCAACACCATCCTGCACCTGCTGGCCATTGCGCTGGAAGCTGAAATCGACTTCACCCTGGCCGACATCGATCGCATGTCGCTCATCGTGCCGCAGCTGTGCAAAGTGGCCCCCAACACCGACAAGTACCACATTGAAGACGTGCACCGCGCGGGCGGCATCATGGCCATACTGGGCGAATTGGACCGCGCCGGCAAGCTGCACACCGATGTACCCACCGTTCACAGCGCCTCCATGAAAGACGCGCTGGACCAGTGGGACATTGCCCGCAACCCCAGCGAAGAGGTCAAAACGTTCTACAAAGCTGGCCCCGGTGGCATTCCCACCCAGGTGGCATTCAGCCAGGCCACCCGTTGGCCCAGCCTGGACACTGACCGTGCGTCGGGCTGCATCCGTTCGGGTGAAAACGCTTATTCGCAGCAGGGTGGCCTGGCGGTGCTGACCGGCAACATCGCCCTCGACGGTTGCGTGGTCAAAACCGCCGGTGTGGACGACAGTCTGCTGGTGTTCGAAGGCCCCGCCCATGTGGTGGAAAGCCAGGACGAAGCCGTGGCCAACATCCTGGACGACAAGGTCAAGGCCGGTGACGTGGTGGTGGTGCGCTACGAAGGCCCCAAAGGCGGCCCCGGGATGCAGGAAATGCTCTACCCGACCAGCTACATCAAGTCCAAAGGGTTGGGCAAAGCCTGTGCCCTGGTCACCGATGGCCGCTTTTCCGGCGGTACGTCTGGCCTGTCCATTGGCCACGTGTCGCCCGAGGCGGCTGCCGGCGGCGCCATTGGCCTGGTGCGCAACGGTGACCGCATCCGCATCGACATCGTCAACCGCCGCATTGACGTGTTGCTGTCAGACGATGAACTGGCTGCCCGCCGGGCCGAGCAAGATGCAAAAGGCTGGAAGCCTGCCTTGCCACGCCCTCGCAAAGTCACCACCGCGCTCAAGGCATACGCCCTGCTGGCCACGTCTGCCGACAAAGGCGCGGTGCGCGACGTTTCGCTTTTGGGCGACTGAGGGAAACACCCGGCAAAATGGGCCTGCCAAAGGCAGGGTGCTGCGCTATATTGGCGGCTCCACCAGCGGGCCCTCGGCCCCACAAGGAGACACCATGAAAGTCAGCGACATTCTCCGGGTCAAGGGCGGCACGCTCTACACCGCATCCCCCGACGACAGCCTTCAAACCGCCGTGGAAACCATGGCGCACTTTGACATTGGCTCCCTTGCCATCATGGAGCGCGGTGAACTGGTGGGGATGCTCACCTTCCGCGAGGTCATCCACAACCTCGCCAGAAACGGTGGTGCACTGGGCACCCACACCGTGCGTGAAGTGATGGACGGCGGCCCTCTGAGTTGCACCCCCGACACCGAACTCGACGCAGTGCGGCCCATGATGATCGAGCGCCACTGCCGCTACATGCCGGTCATGGACAACCGCATGCTGATGGGCGTGATCAGCTTTTACGACGTGGCCAAAGCCGTGGTCGACAGCCAGAATTTCGAGAACAAAATGCTCAAGGCCTACATCCGCGACTGGCCTGAGGCCGAAAGCACAGCTTCCAGCCAATGAGGCGGTTGCAGGGTCGGGGATAATTCCCGGCCATGAGCGGCAACACCTTCGGCACCCTTTTCGCAGTCACCAACTTCGGTGAATCCCACGGCCTGGCCATTGGCTGCGTGATCGACGGGTGTCCCCCCGGACTGGCGCTGGCCGAGACTGACATACAGCCTGACCTCGACCGCCGCCGCCCCGGCACCAGCAAGTTCGTGACGCAGCGCAACGAACCCGATGCCGTGCAGATCATGAGCGGTGTGTACCAGGGGCTTACCACCGGCACCCCGATTTGCCTGCTGATCAACAACACCGACCAGCGAAGCAAAGACTACGGCGACATCCTGCAAACCTTCCGGCCCGGGCACGCCGATTACACCTACTGGCACAAATACGGCTTGCGCGACCCGCGCGGTGGCGGTCGCTCGTCGGCACGCCTGACCGCCCCCATGGTGGCAGCTGGTGCCGTGGCCAAAAAATGGCTGCAGCAGGTGCACGGCACCACGTTCAAAGGCTGCATGACGCAAATCGGCGAGTTGCCCATCGGGTTTGAAGACTGGGCCCATGTGCCCAACAACCCGTTTTTTGCGCCGGTGGCCGACGTGAGTGCTTTGGAAGACTACATGAATGCTCTGCGCAAAAGCGGCGACTCCTGCGGGGCCCGCCTGCGCGTGACCGCGCAGCACATGCCCGTGGGCTTGGGCCAGCCACTGTTTGACAAGCTGGATGCCGACATTGCCTTTGCCATGATGGGCATCAACGCTGTCAAGGGCGTGGAAATCGGGGCGGGCTTTGGCTGCGTGGCCGCCAAGGGCAGCAGCCATGGCGACTCGCTCACCCCCACCGGCTTTGTGGGCAACAACGCGGGTGGCGTGTTGGGCGGCATCAGCACCGGGCAAGACCTGGAGGTCAGCATTGCCATCAAGCCCACCAGCTCCATCCTGATTCCGCGCGACACCATCAACTCCGACGGCGAACCGGCCGAGGTCATCACCAAAGGCCGCCACGACCCGTGCGTGGGCATACGCGCCACCCCCATTGCCGAGGCCATGTTGGCCCTGGTGGTGATGGAGCACGCCCTGCAACACCGCGCCCAGTGTGGCGATGTGGCGCAGCCGGTGGCTCCCATTCCCGGCCAGCGCGGCTGATGGTCGTGTCGCCCGCCGTGTCGCCGCAGGAGTGGGCGGTGCGCCGGGACCTGGCCGCCGCCTACCGGCTGGCCGCCCTGAATGGCTGGGACGACACCATCTACACGCACATCTCGGCCGCGGTCCCGGGCGAGCCGGGTGTTTACCTCATCAACCCCTACGGGCTGTTGTTTGACGAGGTGTGTGCGTCCAACCTCGTGAAGGTGGATGTGAGTGGGCGCAAACTGTGCGACTCACCGCACCCGGTCAACCCGACTGGGTTTGCCATCCACGGTGCCATCCATGCCGCGCGGCCCGATGCCGCGTGCGTGCTGCACCTGCACACCCCTTGGGGCATGGCCTTGTCGATGGTGCCTGGCGGGCTGTTGCCCACCACCCAACATGCCATGCGCCTGTGGGGCCGCCTGGGCCGCCACGCCTACGAAGGACTTGCGCTCACCCCCGCCGAAGGCGAACGGCTGGTGTGCAACCTGGGTGCAAATGACGGGCTCATTCTGGAGAACCACGGCACCCTCACCGTGGGTGCCACAGTGGCCGAGGCCTACATGCTCATGCACCGCCTGGAGCGGGCCGCCCAGGCGCAGTTGCGTGCCATGGCCGCGTGTGCGGGCCGCGCCGAGGTGCTGCAGGCCAGCCCTGCCACGGCCGACCGAACACTGGCCCAGTGGCTGGGCGACGGCAGCGAGCGCGATGGCGACAGCGAATGGCCCGCCCTGCGCCGACGGCTTGATAAGATGGATTGCAGCTACCAACGCTGACGCACAGCGGGTGGCCCACCCCGCAGCATTTACAAACAAAAATAGCCTCTACCGCTTGTTGGTATTGGATTTACAGCTACTGATTTTTATGCCCACCATCCATGTTGAGCTGTTCGAAGGCCGCACGTCCGAGCAGAAAAAAGCCCTGGTCAAAGCCCTCACTGAGGCCACTGTGAACACCCTGGGCAGCAAGCCCGAGGGGGTGGACGTGATCTTGGTCGAAGTCAAAAAATCAGACTGGGCCACCGGTGGCGTGTTGTGGAGCGAGCGCGACTGACGCGCCCCCATGCCCACACCCGCCAGCGGCCCCGGCTTGGGCTCTGCATCGCTGGTGCCGTTTTCGGCGCTGTCGGCCAGCTACTTTGCGCACATCGGGTTCTTCAACCCCTACCTGCCGTTGTGGTTGCAGGAGGCGGGTTTCGGCATTTTCGCCATCAGCATGTTGACCTCGGTGCAGTCGGCCACGCGGCTGTTTGCGCCGTACGGCTGGGGCTGGCTGAGCGACCGCACGGGTGAACGGGTCAAGCTGCTGCGGTATGGGGCCACGGCCGCGCTGGTGTGTTCGCTGGGACTGTGGGCCAACCTGGGGTTTGCCGGGTTGCTGGTGGTGCTGTTGCTGATGTTTGTGCACACCAGTTCCATGATGCCCATGAGCGAAGCTGCCATGGCTCACCTGGTCAGCCAGGGCGGCAGCTTTGATGCCAAACGCTATGGGCGGGTGCGCCTCTGGGGCTCGTTGGGGTTTCTGGTGACGGTGATGGCGGCCGGCGCGTGGTTCGAGCGGCGTGGCATGGCCGATTTTCCCGCTTGGACCGTGGCCACCTTGCTGGCCCTTACCGCCAGCGTGTGGTGGCTGCCGGATGTGAAAGAGCCCGCACCCCACGCCCACGAGCCGCCCAGCCAGCCTGTCATGACGCTGCTGCGCCAACCGGCGGTGGCGTGGTTGTTTGTGGCGGTGTTTTGCCATGTGTTGTCGCACATGGCCATTTACGTGTTTTTTTCGCTGTACCTGGACAGCCTGGGCTACAGCAAAACCACCATCGGGGCACTGTGGGCTGTGTCGGTGGTGCTGGAGGTGGCATGGTTCTTCACGCAAGGCCGCTGGCTGCCGCTGATGAGCCTGACTGGCTGGCTGGTGTTGGCGGCGGTGCTGGCCACGGCACGGCTGGCGCTGACCGCCGCTTGGCCGCTGGTGTTGCCCCTGCTGGTGCTGGCACAAATGCTGCATGCCATCACGTTTGCGGCGCACCACACGGCGTGCATTGCTCTGATTTCCCACCACTTCCCAGGCCGCCTGCGCGGGCGGGGGCAGGCGCTGTACACGGTGCTGGGCTATGGGGTGTCAGGCGTGCTGGGCGGTTTGGGTGGCGGAGCAATCAGTGCGCAATGGGGCCTGTCGGCCGTGTTCTGGGCGGGCACCCTCGCCGCTGCCTGTGCCGTGGGGGCCGCATGGCGGCTGCGGCACTGGGAACGGGCTGCTGCGGCTTGAAAGGGAGGCGAACGGTGTTGGAAGTGAACGGTTTGGACTTTGCCTGGCCCCACGGTCCTGCATGGAAAAGGTGGAGCGCCCGGGTGCCGCCCGGCGTGACGGCCTTGCTGGGTGGCGACGGTGTAGGCAAAACCACATGGCTGCGCCTGCTGGCCACCGAGCTGTGCCCCACTGCTGGGACACTGACATTGAACGGCAGCCTGGCTTGGGGGCCAGACGGCCAGCCGAACCCCGCTTACACCGCCCAGGTGTTCTGGTGCGACCCAGCCAGCAACGCGCTTGACGCGCTCACCGGCCGCGCCTACCTGGCCCAGCAGCAGGCAAGGCACGCCAGTTGGCAGGCCGACGAGCTGGCCGAACATCTGGACGGGTTTGCTTTGTTGCCCCACCTTGACAAACCGTTGTACGCCCTGTCCATGGGCATGAGGCGCAAGCTGCGGTGGGCGGCGGGGTTTGCGTCGGGCGCCGCACTCACCCTGCTGGACGACCCATTTGCTGCGCTGGACCGCGCCTCCATCGACCATGTGCTCGACATGCTGGACGAACTGGCAGACCACCCCCACCGTGTGGTGGTGGTGGCGGGCTACGAACCCCCGCCCGGTGTGACGCTCGCGGGCACCCTCGACCTGGGCTGAAGGGGCTGGCTCAGCGGCGCGGGGCTTACTTGCGCTTCACAGCGGCGTGCGCAGCGGCCAGGGCGGTCATGTTCAGCACACGGCGCACGGTGGCCGACGGGGCTAGGATGTGCACCGGCGCTGCCGCGCCCATCAGCACCGGGCCGATGGTGACGCCGTGGCTGTTGGTGGTTTTCAGCACGTTGTACAGGATGTTGGCCGAGTCCAGGTTGGGGCAAATCAACACATTGGCCGAGCCGCTCAGGGTGGTCTCGGGCAAGTAGGTTTTGCGCACGTCTTCGCTCAGGGCAGCGTCGCCGTGCAGCTCACCGTCGCATTCCACATCGGGGTGAGCGGCCACGAACAGGTCGCGGGCTTCGCGCATTTTGCGTGCCGAGGGACGCATGCTGGAGCCGTAGCTGGAGTGCGACAAAAACGCCACCTTGGGTGGCAGGCCAAAGCGTTGCACCTGTTCCACCGCCATGGCGGCAATCTCGGCCAGTTGCTGGGCGCTGGGGTCGTCGTTGACGTAGGTGTCGGCAATGAACAGGGTGCGCTGCTCGGTCATCAGCACGTTCAGCGCAGCAAAGTTGCTGGCACCGGGGGCCACACCCAGCACACTGCGGATGCGCTCCAGGTGGGTTTCGTAGGTGCCCACCAGGCCGCACAGCATGGCATCGGCATCGCCCAGCGACACCATCAGCGCAGCAATGAGCGTGTTGGAGCGGCGCACGGCGGCTTTGGCCATGTCGGGCGTCACGCCGTTGCGGCCCATCAGCTTCTGGTAGTGCTCCCAGTAGCGGCGGAAACGTGGGTCGTCTTCGGGGTTGACGTTCTGAAAGTCCACTCCCAGACGGATGCGCAGGCCCGCTTTCTCCAGCCTCGCGTTGATGACGGCGGGCCGTCCGATCAGGATGGGCGTGGCCAGGTTCTCGTCAATGACCATTTGCGCGGCGCGCAGTGTGCGCTCGTCTTCGCCATCGGCGTAGGCCACCCGCTTGGCGTTTTTGGGCAGGGCCTTGGCGGCATTGAACACGGGCTGCATCAGGATGCCGGTTTGATACACAAACCGGGTCAGCTCCTGGCGGTAGGCCTCCATGTCTGCAATGGGGCGTGCGGCCACACCCGACTCGGCGGCGGCTTTGGCCACGGCGGGGGCAATGCGCAGGATCAGGCGCGCATCGAAGGGCTTGGGGATGAGGTAGTCGGGCCCAAAGCTCAGCTCCTGGCCGGCGTAGGCGGCGGCCACTTCGTCGCTGGTTTCGGCTTTGGCCAGCTCGGCAATCTCCCGCACGCAGGCCAGCTTCATGGCCTCGGTGATGCGGGTGGCCCCACAGTCCAGCGCACCCCGGAAGATGTACGGGAAACACAGCACGTTGTTGACCTGGTTCGGGTAGTCCGAGCGGCCAGTGGCAATGATGCAGTCGGGCCGCACGGCCTTGGCCAGCTCCGGGCGGATTTCGGGCTCGGGGTTGGCCAGCGCCAGGATGATGGGGCTGGCGCCCATGGTTTTCACCATCTCGGCAGTCAACACGCCGGGGGCGCTGCAGCCCAGGAACACGTCGGCCCCGTTGACCGCGTCGGCCAGGCTGCGTGCGGTGGTGTCTTGGGCGTAGCGGGCTTTGGACTCGTCGTAGCCACCGGGGCGGCCCTGGTAAATCACGCCTTTGGAGTCACACACCAGGATGTTGGCAGGGCGGGCACCCAGGCCCACCATCACGTCCAGGCAGGCGAGGGCAGCAGCGCCTGCGCCCGACACGGCAATTTTCACGTCACCAATGGCTTTGCCCACCAGCTCCAGGCCGTTGAGCAGCGCGGCGCTGCTGATGATGGCTGTGCCGTGCTGGTCGTCGTGGAACACGGGAATGCCCATGCGCTCACTCAGCTTCTTCTCAATGTAGAAGCACTCGGGCGCCTTGATGTCTTCCAGGTTGATGCCGCCCAGCGTGGGTTCCAGGCTGGCAATGATGTCGATGAGTTTGTCGGGGTCGCGCTCGGCCAGTTCGATGTCGAACACGTCAATGCCCGCAAACTTTTTGAACAGGCAGCCTTTGCCCTCCATCACCGGTTTGCCAGCCAGTGGGCCGATGTCGCCCAGGCCCAGCACGGCGGTGCCGTTGGTGATCACGCCCACCAGGTTGCCCCGGCTGGTGTACTCGGCGGCTTTGGTGGGGTCGGCGGCAATTTCAAGGCATGGGTAGGCCACGCCGGGGGAATAGGCCAGCGACAGGTCGCGCTGGTTGGTCAGGGCTTTGGTGGGGGTGACGGCAATCTTGCCGCGCACGGGGTAGCGGTGGTAGTCGCAAGCGGCGTCGCGCAGGGCTTGCTCGGCGGGCGACAGGGTGGCGTTGGGTGTGGGTTTCATGGGGTTGTGTCTCCGGGTGGTGGCTCCAGTCGCCATCAGGGCCACAAGCCTACCTCAACCGCCGGCTGGCCGACAGTTGGACACTTTTCTTGAACTGGTTGCTCCCTGTCGCAGTTAACGGCGGCTTATGTGCGTTAGCGCACGGTGCAAAGCTGGGGCGAGGCTACCGTGTCGATTTGACTTTTCTTGCCGAATGGAATCCAAATGCTTTACACGTTGGCCGTTGTGCTGATGGTTCTCTGGCTGTTGGGACTGGTGACCTCGACCTTTATGGGTGGCTTCATCCACGTGCTGCTGGTGATTGCCATCGTGGTGGTGTTGCTGCGCATCATCAGTGGGCGGCGGCCGCTTTGAACCATTTCGCGCATTTTGTCGAAGGACCAGACACCGGCTACACCAGCGGCGTGCTGAAGGCCGAGGCGCTGCAAAACGCCATCCTGACCAGCGCCAGCTTTTCCATCATTGCCACCGATGAAAAAGGCATCATCCAGCTCTTCAACGTGGGGGCCGAACAGATGCTGGGCTACCGCGCTGCCGAGGTGATTGACCGCACCCGGCCCAGCGACATGCACGACCCCGCCGAGGTGCGCGCCCGTGCCCTGGCCCTGAGTGCCGAGCTGGACACCCACATTGCGCCTGGCTTCGAGGCACTGGCTTTCAAGGCGTCCCGGGGCATCGAGGATATTTACGAGCTGACCTACATCCGCAAAGACGGCAGCTCGTTCCCGGCCCTGGTGTCCATCACCGCGCTGCGAAACCATGCGGGCGACGTCATTGGTTACCTGCTGATCAGCACCGACAACTCGGCGCGCCACCTCGTGCAGCAGCAACTGGGCGAGGCACTGGTGGCCGCAGAAAAAGCCAACCGTGCCAAAACCGACTTCATTTCCAGCATGAGCCACGAGTTGCGCACGCCGCTCAACGCCATATTGGGCTTTGCCCAACTGGTCGATTCGGGCACCCCGCCGCCCACGCCGCTGCAAAAACGCAGCGTGGATCAGATTCTGAAAGCCGGCTGGTACCTGCTGGAACTCATCAACGAGATTTTGGATCTGGCACTGATCGAATCGGGCACCGTGAGCATGTCCCACGAACCCGTGTTGCTGTCCGAGTTGCTGGCCGAGTGCCGCGCCATGATGGAGCCGCAGGCGCAGAAACGCGGCATTGCCATGGTGTTCTTGCCGCTGGAGGCACCGTGTTACGTCTTGGCCGACCGCACGCGGCTCAAGCAGGTGGTGATCAATGTGCTGTTCAACGACATCAAATACAACCGGGTGGGCGGGCACGTCACCGTTCAGAGCACGCCTGCCCAACCCGACGCGGTGCGCATCAGCGTGCGCGACACCGGGTGCGGGCTGGCGCCCGACAAGCTGGCCCAGTTGTTTCAACCGTTCAACCGGCTGGGTCAAGAGCAGGGCACCGAAGAGGGCACCGGCATTGGCCTGGTGGTGGCCCAGCGGTTGGTGCAGTTGATGGGGGGTGACATCGGTGCAGACAGCGCGCTGGGTGTGGGCAGTGAATTCTGGGTGAGCATTCCCATGACCACGGCACCTCGACGGGACACCTCACCTTGCGATGCGGTGTTGGCCCCCACAGCACAAATGCCTGACCCGCAACACGTGCAGCGCACCGTGCTGCACGTAGAAGACAACCCGGCCAACCTGGAGCTGGTGGAGCAGGTGATTGCCCGCCGCACCGATATCCGCCTGCTGAGCGTGGCCGATGCCAGCCTGGGCATTGAATATGCCCGTGTGTACCAGCCCGATGTGGTGCTGATGGACAGCAACCTGCCCGGCCTCAACGGTATCGATGCGATGCGCATCCTGCGGTATGACCCCAGCACGGCCCACATTCCCGTCGTGGCACTGAGTGCCAATGCCGTGCCACGTGACATTCAGAAGGGCATGGACGCCGGCTTTTTTGACTATGTGACCAAACCCTTCAAGGTCCAGCGGTTGCTGGCAGCCCTTGATGCGGCACTGGCGCATGCCAGTGCGCCAAATCGCTTGAACAACAACAACGAGACCAAACCATGATCCTCACTGCACAGCACATTCTGGATGCCCGCATCCTCATCGTGGACGACCAGCCCGCCAACGTGACCCTGTTGGAAGACATGCTGGAAATGGCGGGCTATACGCAGGTCAGCAGCACCACGGACCCCACCGAGGTGTTCGCGCTTGACCAGCAAACCCCGTTCGACCTGATCCTGCTGGACTTGCTCATGCCGGTGATGGATGGCTTCGAGGTGATGGAACAGCTGAAAGCCACCCACACTGACGACTACCTGCCTGTGCTGGTCATCACCGCCCAGCCGGTTCACAAGGTGCGCGCCATGCAAGCCGGGGCCAAGGACTTTGTCAGCAAGCCGTTTGACCTGCTGGAGGTGAAAACCCGCATCCACAACCTGTTGCAGGTGCGCCTGCTGTACCAGCAACTTGACGACTACAACCAGGAACTTGAGCGGCAGGTGCTGGCTCGCACGGCAGAGCTGCGCGACAGCGAGGCGCGTTACAAGGCTCTTACCGAACTGTCCACCGACTGGCACTGGGAGCAAAACCAGGTGGGTGAATTCACTCGCGTGTCGGGCCCGGTGCTGGAAATTCTGGGGCTGACAGCCGACGCCAAAGTGCTGGAGGCCGCCGTGGAAGCCACCCACCCGGACAGCGACGCATGCCCCACCGACCAGCATGGCTGGAACATTGCCGAGCGGGCCGACCTGCAAGCCCGCATTTCGTCACGCAACCCGTTTCTGGACGTGCTGCTGACCCGCACCATGCCCAATGGATTGGTGCAGCAATACCTCGTCAGCGGCACGCCAATGCTGGATGCCCAATGCAACTTTCTGGGTTACAGGGGGTTTGGCGTGGAGGTTGAGGCCGGGGTGACGCTCGCTGGCCCGGCGTAGGCCGGGTTGCCCGCCTCAATGCTGCGCCATGACCCGTCCCGCGATGGACGGCGAACCGAACAGGTAGCCTTGGAACAGGGTGCAACCCTGGATGGTCAGGCGGTCAAGTTGTTGCTGTGTTTCCACGCCTTCAGCGACCACCGACAAATCGAGCGAACGGCTCATGGCCAGAATGGCGGACACGATCAGCGCGTCAGTACCGCCCGGCGGTCCGCTGCAAACGAAACTCCGGTCGATCTTGATTTCATCCAGAGGCAGCCTTTGTAGGCGTGCCAGTGATGAGTAGCCGGTACCGAAGTCGTCCAGTGACAGCTTGACCCCCAACGCTTTGAGGCGGTTCATGCAGTCCAGCGTCTGAGGCTCATTGCCCATGACCACGGCCTCAGTCAGTTCGATTTTCAGGCCTGCCGGGTGCGCGCCTGACAGGGCCAGCGCATCCCTGACATCGTCCACAAAAGCCGCATCCTGAAATTGACGCGCACTGACATTGATGGAGAGGACGAGGCTGGCGGTTTCTGGGCCAGCCTGCCATTGCGCCAACTGTCGGCACGCAGCCGCGATGACCCACCTGCCAATGGGGAGGATCAGACCGTTGGTTTCCGCCAGCGGAATGAATTCGTTCGGTGGCACGGTCAGGCCCCTGTCCAGCCCCTCGGTTGGCGTCCAGCGCAGCAGTGCTTCTGCGCCGATCACCTGGCCAGCCAAATCGACGAGCGGCTGGTAATCGAGGTGAAATTCATTGCTGTTGAGCGCCCGACGCAAGCCGTCTTCCATGGCCAGGCGGGCATCAACCTGGCGTTGTGCCGCCTCGTCAAACAGGCGCACGGTGTGGCGGCCTGCGTCTTTGGCGCGGTAGAGTGCCACATCGGCCTGTCGCAGCAAGGTGTCTGCTGCTTCCTTGCCATTGAACAACGCGATGCCCATGCTGGTGCCCATGCTGAAGGGCAGGTCTGGACCTTCGAGGTAGTAGGGGGCTCCCAGGATGTGCAGCAGCTTGTTGCCAAAAGCAATGGCATCGTTGGCTGCCTTGCCAGCATCGGCATCTAGGTGCTCAAGTATCACAACGTACTCGTCGCCCCCCAGGCGGGCTACCGTGTCGCACTCCCGCACGCTCCCTGTGAGTCTGTCGCCAACTTGTTTCAGCAGCACATCGCCGACATCGTGACCCCGTGTGTCATTGAGTTGCTTGAACCTGTCGAGGTCGAGCACCATCAATGCGCCGTGGCGGTGGGTGCGTGACGACTGCTTCAGGCTGTTGAGCAACCGGTCCAACATCATGCGCCGGTTGGGCAGGTTGGTGAGTGGATCGAAGAAGGCCAGCTTGCGCATCTGGTCTTCGGCTTTCTTGCAATCCGTCAGGTCGACCAATGTGCCCGCAAACCGGGTTGGGTTGCCCCGGGCGTCTCGAAGGATGGATGCACGAGCCAGCACATGCAGGTAATGCCCTGCGCTGTGGTGCACACGAAAATGAGACTCACATTGGCTGTCGGTGCCCCTCAGGGCGCGTGTCAGCACGGCTGTGACGCGTTCGAGGTCCTCCGGGTGCACCAACTTTTCCCACGACCCAGGGTCGAAAAGCGCAGCATGTGGTTCCCGCCCCAGCAAAGTCCACCATGTGTCGGAAAACTGAGCGTGCAGATCCCTAAGCTGAATGTTCCACCAGCCGATGCCGGAGCCCCGCAGCACAAGGCTTTGGCGTTCTTCAGCCGTACGGGCGTTGTGCGCCTCACGCGCCAACAAGTGACGTTCTTTCCTGTTTTCAAGCACAGCCGTGACTTGCTGCGCCAGCAGCGACAACGCATTGGATGTGTCGTTCGGATGCGCGGCAGCAGCATCGCACACGGTTTGGGTGTTGCCTGCCAGCAGCAAGGCCATGACCTGACCGCTGCTGTCGCAGCATGGAAACGCGACAGCCCGTGTCAGGTGACACGCAGGGCTGATGTCCACCAGTTCGGCGCCGGACAGTTCCCATGCCGTCTGCTGCCCCTTGCGCACGGCACCTGCCAGCAAAGTTGTGCCCAGTTGCGCCAGCCACTCGGCGGGCGCAGCCTGACCCGCAGCGGCAAAGACAGGCGACGCGTCTGTCGCCAATTGGCGGGTCTGCCAGAAGGCCCCAACCTCGCTTTGGCACACAGACCGGACGGCCTGGGACACCAGTGGTGTCAACGGTTCGGTAAGTGGCAAACCGAAGGCCCTGCGGCTGAAATCAAGCAGCCAAGCCACGCGAGTCAGTTCACGTGAGCTGACGGGCTGGTTGGACGGGTGTCCGCCGTTGTCAGCAGAGGCGCCAGGCGACGGCGTCATGAAGGCGGAATCTGTGCTTGCATGCATGCGTGCACCGCTGGTGATTGAGGCGTCGTTGCGACTGTGCGTCGTCTGCCCCACTGTGTATCCCTGATCTGTATGTTGTCAGCTTCGCATGATCGCTTAATTGGTGTGCACAGGACTTCAGACGCACGAAATCAACTGAGGAATGGGCACGATTCGTGAAAAATGGCCTGTTCTGTAGAACTTTTGCCATGAATAGCCGACAGAAGCCCGGCGTGTCGCCACCCCACCCATGTTTACCCGATACAACTTTCTGGTGTGCCGGGTTTATGGGTTCGGGGCGGTGAGTGTGGTCTGAATGTGGTGCAGTAGGCCCGTGCACCTTGGGATTCAGTGTGCGTCGGCCAGTTTGGCGGCATCCACGGCATCGGCTTCGTTGGCGCTGGCACCGTTGAAAAACAGGTTGAGTGCCACGGCGGCGATCGACGCCAGCAAAATGCCCGACTCGATCAGCGGGTGGAGGTTGTGGGGCATCCACTGTTTGAAGTTGGGTGCAATCAGCGGAATCATGCCAATGCCGATGGACACGGCCACGATGAACAGGTTGTTGCGGTTGGTCTTGTAGTCCACAGCCGCCAAAATGCGGATGCCCGTGGCTGCCACCATGCCAAACATCACCAGCCCCGCCCCGCCCAATACAAAGGTCGGCAGCGATTCGACCAGCGCTGCCATTTTGGGCAGCAGGCCCAGCACGATGAGGATCACACCCCCGGCCACACACACAAAGCGGCTTTTCACCCCGGTCACGCCCACCAGGCCCACGTTTTGCGAGAAGCTGGTGTACGGGAAGGTATTGAAAATGCCGCCGATCAGCGTGCCCAGGCCGTCGGTGCGCAGGCCTGCAGTCAAAGCTTTCTGGTCAATTTTGCGGCCGGTCAGATCGCTCAGCGCCAGGAACATGCCAGTGCTTTCGATCATCACCACCACCATCACCAAGCTCATGGTCAGGATCAGGATGGGGTCAAAAATGGGTGTGGCAATTTCAAACGGCAGCACTACGTCAAACCAGCTAGCTTTGGCCACTTTGTCGAAGTTCATCAGGCCCATGCTGGTGGCGATGACGCCGCCAATGACGATGCCCAACAGCACAGAGATGTTGGCCACAAAGCCTTTTGCGTATTTGGCTATCAACAGTATGGACACCAGCACCACACCTGCAATGGCGATGTGAGGTAACTGCGCGTAAAGCGGGTTGGGCACGGTGCCCACCAGGGCCAGGCCCTTGGGGATGGCGGGGGCGGTGCCCGAGCCGGCCAGCGCCGTCACATCGGCCAGCCACTTGGCGTGTTCGGGGTTCACCACATTGGGGGCGGTGGGGCCGAAGGGGTTGCCAAAAATCCAGTTGATGCCCACGCGCATCAGGCTGATGCCAATGACGGCAATGATGGTGCCCGTGACCACCGGCGGAAAGAACCGCAACATGCGGCTGACCACCGGTGCAATCAGTATGGACACCACCCCCGCGCCGATGATGGAGCCAAAAATCAGCCCCGCACCGGCCACACCCGGGTTGCTGTTGGCCATGGCCACCATGGGTGCCACGGACGCAAACGTCACGCCCATCATCACCGGCAGCTTGATGCCGAACCACTGTGTGGCCCCCAGCGACTGGATCAGCGTGACCAGCCCGCAGCAGAACAGATCGGCCGAAATCAGCATTGCCACTTGCTCGGGGCTGAGCTTGAGCGCTCGCCCCACGATCAGCGGCACTGCAACGGCCCCTGCGTACATCACCAGCACATGCTGCAGGCCCAAAGCCGCCAGCTTGGGTGCTGGCAAATGCTCATCAACGGGGTGGGTGGAAACGGTCATGCACAACTCCTGTTTGAAACGTGTGTGCAAAACTGTATACAAAATATCTGGTTAATCGTATACAGGATTACCCGAACAGGGTTGTTGTCCATCTATCCGCGGCAGTCGGATTCACCACGGCGGTGTGCTTCGGTCACGGAGGACGTGGCCAGTTCCCCTCGTGCTTGCTGCATCACCTGCCAGCCACCTTGCAGCGCCAATGTCGCCATGAGGCCGGCCACGGCGAGGTCAGGCCAGGCGGTGCCAGTTCCAAACACGCCCAGGGCGGCGGCCATGACGGCCAGGTTGCTGATGGCGTCGTTTCGGGTGCACAGCCACACGCTGCGCATGTTGGCGTCGCCTTCGCGAAAGGCATACAGCATCCAGGCCACACCCAGGTTGGCTGCCAGAGCCAAGGTGGCCACAGCGCCCATGGTGGCGGCGACTGGCTCGCCGCCATGCCACACGCTCCACACCGCGCTGCCCAGCACAAACAGCCCAAACCCCATCATGCTGATGGCCTTCAGAAGGGCGGCGCGGGCACGCCAGGCCACGGCGGCGGCCAGCACGGCCAAGGACACGCCGTAGTTCAGCGCATCACCGGCAAAGTCCACGGCATCGGCCAGCAATGACAGAGAACTGGCGCTGATTCCTGCGGCCACCTCCACCAAAAACATGATGGCGTTGACGAGCAGCGCCACCCACAGGATGCGGCGGTAGCGGTGCAGATCCAACCGGTTCTGCTGTGCGGGCGTGTCGTGTTCGCAGCAATGTTTTGACATGTTGGACTCCAGGGTTGTCGATACAAGAGCCTGCATTGAAAACCTTGAAGCCGCTACAGTGTCAAGCATGCAAATCAAAGACTTGGCTGCAGCCACTGGGGTCGATGCGGAAACCATCCGCTACTACGAGAAGCAGGGCCTGTTGCCTGCGCCCGCCCGCAGGGACAACGGCTATCGGCATTACGAACCGTTGCATCTGGAGCGGCTGTCGTTCATACGCCATTGCCGTGCGCTCGATATGCCGCTGGCAGAGGTTCAGCGCTTGTTGGGGTTTGTGGACGGACCCAGCGGCCATTGTGGCGACGTGAATGACTTGGTAGACGCGCAACTGGGCCGGGTGCGTGCCAGGCTGGCCAGCATGCGAGCGCTGGAAAAACAGCTCGTGCAATTGCGCGCACGCTGCTCAGGGGCTGGAGCGTCTGGCGTGTCTTGCGGCATCCTGTCCGAGTTGGTGGCCGCTGCACATGGTGAAGCTGTTGCGCACGAGTTCCCGGGTCACAAGAACGGCGTCAGAAGTCGGGCTTAATATCTCGGGTGGGCACACGCTGTTCCTTGCACATCTTCCACCCAAAACAATGAGGACTTTCATGGCTGACCAATCCAAAATCATCTACACACTGACCGACGAAGCACCCTTCCTGGCCACGTGTGCGTTCCTCCCCATCGTGCGTGCATTCGCCGCACCGGCCGGTATCGACGTGGTGTCGTCCGACATTTCAGTCGCAGCCCGTGTGCTGGCTGAATTCCCTGAGTGCCTGAGCGCCGAGCAGAAGGTGCCCGACAACCTGGCCGAGTTGGGTCGCCTCACCCTCAAGCCCAGCACCAACATCATCAAGTTGCCCAACATCAGCGCTTCGGTGGGACAACTGGTGGCATGTATCCGTGAGTTGCAAAGCAAGGGTTACGCCATTCCCGATTACCCCGAGCAACCGCAAACCGACGAAGAAAAAGCCCTTCGCGCCCGCTACGCCAAGTGCATTGGCAGTGCCGTGAACCCCGTGCTGCGTGAGGGCAATTCTGACCGTCGCGCTCCCAAGGCAGTGAAGGAATTTGCGCGCAAGAACCCGCATTCCATGGCCGAGTGGAGCCAGGCATCGCGTTCGCATGTGTCCCACATGCACCATGGCGACTTCTATCACGGCGAAAAGTCCATGACGCTGGACCGCCCGCGCGATGTGCGCATGGAACTCATCACCAACAGCGGCAAAACCATTGTGCTGAAGCCCAAGGTCTCGCTGCTCGACCGTGAAGTGATCGACAGCATGTTCATGAGCAAGAAGGCGCTGCTGGAGTTCTACGAACGCGAAATTGAAGACGCCCGCAAAACAGGCGTGATGTTCTCGCTGCACGTCAAGGCCACCATGATGAAGGTGTCACACCCCATCGTGTTCGGCCACTGCGTGAAGATTTTCTACAAGGACGCGTTCGAAAAACACGCCGCCACGTTCAAAGAACTGGGTGTCAACGTCAACAACGGCATGGCTGACCTGTACGGCAAGATCGCCACGCTGCCCCAAAGCAAGCAGGAAGAAATCAAGCGCGACCTGCACGCCTGTCACGAGCACCGCCCCGAACTGGCCATGGTGGACTCGGCCAAGGGCATCACCAACTTCCATTCGCCCAACGACGTGATCGTTGATGCGTCCATGCCTGCCATGATCCGCAACGGCGGCAAGATGTGGGACGCCAACGGCCGCCTGAAGGACGTGAAGGCCGTCATGCCCGAGTCGACCTTTGCCCGCATTTACCAGGAGATGATCAACTTCTGCAAATGGCATGGCGCGTTTGACCCCAAGACCATGGGAACCGTGCCCAACGTGGGCCTCATGGCCCAGCAGGCTGAAGAGTACGGTTCACACGACAAGACCTTCGAAATCACCGAAGACGGCGTGGCCAACATCACCGATATCAACACCGGTGAAGTGCTGCTGAGCCAAAACGTGGAAGCCGGCGATATCTGGCGCATGTGCCAGGTCAAAGACGCCGCCATCCGCGACTGGGTGAAGCTGGCCGTCACGCGTGCCCGCAATTCCGGCATGCCCGTGGTGTTCTGGCTCGACCAGTACCGTCCGCACGAAGCGCAGCTCATCACCAAGGTCAAGATGTACCTGCACGAGCACAACACGGCGGGCCTTGAAATTCAGATCATGAGCCAGGTGCGCGCCATGCGTTACACGCTGGAACGCGTCATTCGTGGCCTGGACACCATCAGTGCCACCGGCAACATCCTGCGCGACTACCTGACCGACCTGTTCCCCATCATGGAGCTGGGCACCAGCGCCAAGATGCTGTCCATCGTTCCTTTGATGGCCGGTGGTGGCATGTATGAAACCGGCGCGGGCGGTTCCGCCCCCAAACACGTGCAGCAGCTCGTGGAAGAAAACCACCTGCGCTGGGACAGCCTGGGTGAATTCCTTGCGCTGGCCGTCAGCTTTGAAGACATGGGCCTGAAAACCAGCAACAAGAAAGCCGTGCTGCTGGCCAAGGCACTGGACGCAGCCACCGGCAAACTGCTGGACAACAACAAGAACCCCAGCCCCAAAACCGGTCAGCTCGACAACCGGGGCAGCCAGTTCTATCTGGCCATGTACTGGGCACAGGAACTGGCAGCGCAGAAAGACGACGCTGAACTGGCCGCCCGCTTCACCACACTGGCGCAGCAACTGGCCGACAACGAGCAAACCATCGTGGAAGAGTTGCGCTCGGTGCAAGGCCAGGCGGTGGATATTGGTGGTTACTACTTGCCCGATACGGCAAAGGTGACCGCCGTCATGCGCCCCAGCGCCACTTTGAACAAGCTGGTTGACGCAGCCCTTCAGGGCTGACGCAGGGTTGCCCTTTCACGCCGGCATGTTTTGAAACGCCAGCGTGAAGCGGGTGGTTCCGTTCGCAGATTCGGCGCTCACGCCACCGCCGTGTGCGAGCATGATGGCGCGGGTGATGGCCAGACCCAGACCCGCGCCATCTGATGCGGGGTGGCGGCGCGCAGCGTCTGCGCGGTAGAAGCGGTCAAACAAACGGGGCAACACATCGGCGTCGATGTCGGGCCCCTCATTCGCCACCGACACCGTGGTGCTCCCCTGGCTGCTGTGCAAGTGGATGGCCACGCAACCGCCGGGTGGCGAATGACGGATGGCGTTGGACAGCAGATTGCTCAAAGCCCGGCGCACCATCAGTCGGTCGCCTTGCACCTGCGCCGCACCACTCACTGACCAGCGCAGCTGTTTGTCAGCGGCCAGCGCGTCATAAAAGTCGGTCAGTGCGGCCACTTCTGCGTGCAGGGCAATTTGCTCGGGGTTGGGCAGTGCCAGGCCGTTTTCGGTTTTCGCGAGAAAAAGCATGTCAGACACCATGCGGGCCAGCCGTTGCAATTCTTCAGAGTTGGAGGCCAAGGCGTTGTGGTACTCGTTCACCGTGCGCTTGTGTGACAGCGTGACTTGCGTTTCCGTCAGCAGGTTGCTGATGGGGGTGCGCAGCTCGTGCGCGAGGTCTGACGAAAACGCCGACAGCCGCTCGAAATCGGCCTGCAAGCGCACCAGCATCTCGTTCAGGCTTTGAGCCAGGTCGGCCAGCTCCACCGGCACTGCATCCACTGGCATGCGTTCGTCCAGCCTGTGGGCACTCACGGCTTGCGCGCGGGCTTTCATGGTGCGCAGGGGCGACAGGCCGTTGCGCGCTGCCCACCAACCCAGCAGGCCGCTGGCCAGTGTGGCCAGTGCCACGTAGGCCCACAACACCCGTTGAAACTGGGCCATGAAGTGGGTGTGATGCACTGGGTCGAACGCCGCGTGTACCGACAATTTGACCGTGTCGTTGTCGGGGGCTGGCAGCATGTCCTGTGCCGCTTGCCAGTGGCCTGGGGGCGGAAACACCGCGTTGGGCGTGGCGTACAACACGCGGTCACCCTCAGCCACGCGCACCAACAGGCCTTCGTGGCCTTGCAACACATCGGGCAGCCGGTCACTGAACTCGTGCAGCGTTGCGCTGTCCAAGGCCAAGTGCCGCACAGCCGCCATTTTTTCCTGCAGGGTGATCTGGTCCAGCTCGTCAAAGTGGGTGTTGACGGCCTGGACGGTGAGCGCCCCCAGGCCCAGCAGCACACAGGCTGACACGGCGGTGTACAGCAGGGTCAGCCGTGCGGTCAATGTCAGGCGTTGCATCAGGCGCCTTCCTGCACTTCCAGCACGTAGCCCATGCCTCGCACGGTGTGCAGCAACCGGGGCTCGAATCCGTCATCCACCTTGGCCCGCAGCCGGCGCATGGCCACCTCGATCACGTTGGTGTCGCTGTCAAAGTTCATGTCCCACACCTGCGAGGCAATCAGGCTGCGTGGCAGCACCTCGCCGCTGCGGCGCATCAGCAGCTCCAGCAGCGCAAACTCTTTGGCTGTCAGGTCAATGCGTTTGCCCGCCCGTGTCACTCGCCGGCGCAGCAAGTCCAGCTCCAGGTCGGCCGCGGCCAGGGTGGTGGGCTCGTTGCCCGGGCGCCCACGGCGCAGGATGGTGCGCACCCGGGCCAACAGCTCGGCAAACGAAAACGGCTTGACCAGGTAGTCATCCGCCCCCAGCTCCAGGCCCTTCACACGGTCTGCCACCTCGTCGCGGGCGGTCAGAAACAGCACGGGCATGTGCCGCCCCTTTGCGCGCAGGGTTTTGAGCAGGGTCCAGCCGTCCATGCCGGGCAACATCACGTCCAGAATGGCCAGGTCGTGGTCTCCCTCCAGGCCCAGGTGCAGGCCGTCCAGGCCGTGGGTGGCCAGGTCCACGGTGTAGCCCGCTTCACGCAGGCCCTGACGCAGGTAGTCGCCCGTTTTGGGCTCGTCTTCAACGATGAGAATTTTCACGCGGGCTCTCCTGCCGCGAAGTGTGCCCGCAGCCACCAGGCTTGTGGCCCAACTGACAAATTTGTAATCCGCCCGACAGCTGCTTGACGTGTTGCGCTGCCCAGAATGGCTTCATGTTCAAACCCCTTGAGATCAGCTTGTGACTGCACCTTTGCACCCGTTCGGCAAACGCTGGCCACTGGCGTGGGGTGTGCTGGTTTGCCTGGCCTTGCCGGGCGCGCTGTGGGCTCAAAGTGCGGGCACGCCTGCTCCTGTGGACTGGAAGAAGGCCAACGAAGCAGTGGCCGAATTCCCACGCGGACATACCGACGTGCTGAAGTGGGAACAAGCGCAGCCGGTCCAGCCTGTCACGCCAGCCCGGCCCGCCGCTGCGCTGACATTGCCCACCCCAGCCCATGCTGCCCGTCTGGCCTGGCAAACCCACCGCGACTTGGCCGGTGTGCAAGCCCGCGCCGGTGCCGACGCGACAGAGGCCATCGCCCAAGGCCAGTGGGCAGCGCTGGACCCCCGGCTGCTGCGGCGCGTGCACGGTACCGACGAACTGCTGGCCGTTGCTGCGCAAGCCCGCAAAGCCTGGGTGCACGCTGTGGCCACCCGGCAAGTGCTGCCCCACCTGCAGACCCGTGCCGACGCTGCCGATGCCGCGTTGGAGCTGGGCCAACGCATGGTGGCAGTGGGCAACTGGAGTGCGTTGCAACTCGCCACCGTGCAACTGGCGAAAACCGCCGCACACCGCGATTGGGCCCGTGCCCGCTACGCAGCGGCCCAGGCGCAGTACGAATTGCTGAGGTTGCTTCCGGCCACTGTCCAGGTTCCTGAGCCAGCGTTCCCAGCCTCATTGCCCGATGTGCCAGCCCAACAGTTGTCGCCCGCTGAAGCGACCGCACGGCTACAAGCCCTGCACGGACACATGCCCCCCGCCAACGCCTGGGCGCACGCCACCACGGCCCGCCTGGCCCTGGCTGCCTACCAGGCCAGTTGGGGGGTGGCCCAGGGCTACCGTGAAGACGAGCTGCCCACTCGCCAGCGCATCACCGACGAAACCCTGCTGCGCTACAACGGCATGCTCAAAAGCGTATGGGACTTGCTGACCGAAACCGGCAACCAGGCCCAGGCCCAGGTGGAAGCGGTGCAAGCTCAGCGCGACTTCTGGCTGGCCCACATCGACCTGACCTGGACCCTGCAAGGCGGCCTGCCCGAAGCGCTGGTGAGCTTGGGCGGTGGCGGTGGCGCTGCAGCCGCTTCTGCCGCTGGTCACTGACACCCCCACACACAGTACGCCCAACGCCATGAACCCACGTCGCCAATTTTTTGCAGGCGCTGCCGCCACCGTGGCGGGCCTGGCCGTGGCCCGCTCTGCGCTGGCGGGCCTGCCCGAACCGGTCATTCAAACCTCCGTCAACACCGCGCCGCCACTGGTGCCCAACACCGGGCGGCCCTACAACCCAGTGGTCACGCTCAATGGATGGACCTTGCCCTGGCGCATGAACAATGGGGTGAAAGAGTTTCACCTGGTGGCCGAGCCCGTGGTGCGCGAGGTCATGCCCGGCTTCAAGGTCAACATGTGGGGTTACAACGGTCAAAGCCCCGGCCCCACCATCGAGGTGGTGGAGGGCGATCGCCTGCGCTTTTTTGTGACCAACAAGCTGCCCGAGCACACCTCGGTGCACTGGCACGGCCAGCGCCTGCCCTGTGGCATGGACGGTGTGGGCGGCCTCACGCAGCCGCAGATTCCGGTGGGCAAAACCTTTGTGTACGAGTTTGAAGCCCGCCGCCCCGGCACCTTCATGTATCACCCCCATGCCGACGAAATGACGCAGATGGCCATGGGCATGATGGGCATGTGGGTGACCCACCCCAAAGCCAAGCACCCCCACATCAGCGACGTGGACCGCGACTTTTGCTTTTTGCTCAACGCGTTTGACGTGGAGCCGGGCAGCAAAACGCCCAAGGTCAACACCATGCTCGACTTCAACATCTGGTGCTGGAACAGCCGGGTGTTCCCCGCCATCGACACGCTCAATGTGCGACTGAACGACCGGGTGCGCATCCGCGTGGGCAACCTCACCATGACCAATCACCCCATCCACCTGCACGGGCACGAGTTCCTGATCACCGGCACCGACGGCGGCCCGACCCCGCCCTGCACGCGCTGGTACGAGGTGACCACCGACGTGGCCGTGGGCCAGATGCGCCAAATTGAAGTGATAGCCGACGAACCCGGCGACTGGGCCATGCACTGCCACAAAAGCCACCACACCATGAACGCCATGGGCCACGATGTGCCCAACATGATCGGCGTGGACCACCGGGGGCTGGTGAGCAAAATCCAGAAAGTGGCTCCCGACTACATGCTGATGGGCGAGCGTGGCATGGCCGACATGGGCGAAATGGAAATGCCCCTGCCCGACAACACCGCGCCCATGATGACCGGCCATGGCCAATTTGGCCCGCTGGAAATGGGTGGCATGTTCACCGTGTTCAAGGTGCGCAAAGACCAAAAACCGGGTGACTATTCAGACCCTGGCCCTTACAAGTTCCCGGAAGGAACAGTGGCCCGCGAGTGGACGGGTGCTGCTCCTTCGCCAGCCGTCCGCCCCCCAGCGAGCACCGACACCGCACCCGCCGCTGCCACCGTGGTCAAGCCCAGTGGGCACAGCATGAAGCATTGACCCACTGAACCCATACACCACCATGCGTACCACTCAAGCCCTGTTCGTATCTGCCCTGCTGACGGCATCGGCGTTGGCATGGGCCCACGGCGACAAAACGCACAGCCCCAGTTCAGCACCCCCCAAGCTGGAACAAAAAGCGTGGGGCATCGGCGGCCAGCCCAAAGCGGCCGGTCGGACCGTGGAAATCCGCATGACCGACAACATGCGCTTCAGCCCCGACTTTGTTCAAGTGAAGCAGGGCGAAACCATCCGTTTCGTGATCGTCAACGGCGGAAAAATGCTGCACGAGTTCGTGTTGGGCACCCAGCATGAATTGGCCGAGCACGCCGAATTGATGAAGAAATTCCCCAACATGGAACACGACGAGCCCTACATGGCCCATGTACCGGCAGGCAAAAAGGCCGAGCTGGTCTGGCATTTCAACCGGCCCGGTGACTTTGACTTTGCCTGTCTGCTGCCAGGGCATTACGAAACTGGCATGGTGGGCAAGGTCAAGGTTGTGGCACGCTGAGACCCAAGCACCTGCCAGCACTCAATCAACACCCAGCAAACCACCATGCCCACCACACAAGCTCCCGTTGCCTCCAACACCTTGAACCGCAGGCGAGCCCTGTCCATGGGCCTCGGCGCCCTGGCCCTGGGCGCAGGGTGGAGCCTGTCGGCCCGTGCAGCAAAGCCTTTGCCTCTGGTCGAGGTCTGGAAAGACCCCAACTGTGGGTGCTGCAAAGACTGGATGGCCCACCTGCAAGCCGCAGGGTTTCAGGTGACGGGCATCGACAAAGGCAACACCGCCGCCCGCGCCGCTTTTGGCATGCCCTTGAAACTGGGCTCTTGCCACACCGCGCGTGTGCAGGGGTATGTGATCGAGGGCCATGTGCCCGCCAGCGACATCAAGCGGCTGCTGGCCGACAAACCCAATGCCCTGGGTCTGGCGGTGCCGGGCATGCCCATCGGCTCGCCCGGTATGGACGGCCCCGAGTACGGCAACCGCCGCGACGCCTACCAAGTGCTGCTGGTCAAAAAAGACGGCAGCACCCAAGTCTTCAACAGCTACTCCTGACACGCCATGAAAACCATGCTCCGCCACGCCCTTTTTGTGTCTGCTCTCGCGGCCGCCCCTCTCGCTTGGGCACAAGCGACCGATCACAGCCACCATGCCGCATCCACGGCCCAGGCTGCACCTTCCTCAGAGATGGCCGAAGGCGAAGTGCGCAAGATCGACCCAGACACGGGCAAGGTCACGCTGAAACACGGCCCCATCAAAAGCCTGGACATGCCGCCCATGACCATGGTGTTCAATGCCGATAAAGCCTTGCTCGCCCCACTGAAGGTGGGCGACAAGGTGCGGTTCAAGGTGGTGCACGAAGGCAGCAAATACGTGGTCACCTCCATACAGCCATCACATTGATAACAAAATAGCCTCCAGCGCTTGTCTGTATTCAATAAATCACTATTGATTTTTCAGGCTGGGGTGGGCCGCCAACAGCCCCACCAGCACCAGACCCAGCAGCGATGCAGTGCCCGTGGCCACCCAGGTCAGGTGCCAGCCGCCTGCCTGCACCGCCAGCCAGGCCACCAGTGGCGGGCCCACGAACTGGCCCGTGACCGAACACTGCTGAATCCAGCCCACGGTGGTGGACACCGTGCGCTCGTTGGGTGCCACCCGCACAGCCAATGAAAACAGCGTGCCCGGCACCAGGCCGCCCAGCGCCGAGAACGCCAGGCACGACACGTAGCGCAGCACGGGCGCGTCGGCCGTCAGGGGGCTGAACGTCAGCCAGGCGGTCAGGCCCATGGCCACAAACCCCACCGTCAGCAGGCGCTGCGCGGGCCAATGGCGGTGCAGCAATTGCCCCGCACCCACATTGCCGCTGATGTTGACGGCGCACACCAGCGCGGTCAGCGCCCCGGCCGTTGCGCCACCCAGCCCTGCTTGTGCGTAGACCGAGGGTAAAAAGCCCACCACCGCCAGCCACTGGCTGGAATACAGCGCAAACGCCACCGCCACCAGCCAGGGGCCACGGCTGGTCAGCGTCAGCCGCAGGCGCTGGCGCCAGGTGTCGGTGGGGGCCGCTGCCACGGGCCGGGCGAGTGCCCGCAGCCGGTCTGACGGAATGGCGCGCCACGCCCACAGCGCCATGCCAGCCGACAGCACACCCAAACCACCCCACAGACCTTGCCAACCCACCACGGCCATGGCCGCCGGTGCCGCCAGCAGGGCCACCGCTGTACCGGTGGGCATGTAAGCGCCCCACAGGCCCAGGTGTAGGGCCAGTTGCGCGGGCGGCACCAGTTGCCGCACCAGACTGGGTGCAGGCAGCACCACCAGCAAAAAGCCCAACCCTTCCAGCGCGCGCAGTGCCAGCAGGTGGGTTGGGGCTTGGGCTGCCATGCCGCTGAAGCTGGCCACCGACAGCAGGCACAGCCCCGTCAGCAGGCTGCGGCGCAGGCCCCAGGCATCGGCCGCCAGGCCCACCAGCGCACCGCCCAGCATGCCTGCCGCTTGAACCATGGAAAGTAAAAAGCCCGCTTGCACCAGGGTCACGCCCAGCGCTTCGCGCAACACGGGCAGGGCGGGCGGCATCTTGCCAATGTGCAACGCCGCCACCACGCCGCACAGAATGGCCAGCAGGGCAGGGGGCACAACAGGTGTGTGCTCGGCAGGGATGTCGGTGCTCATGTCTGGCGCTGATTGTGCAGCGGCAGCACAATGGACCGTACCGCTGCCAACCGCCCGAGACGAGCACATGCCCACCCCCTTTGCCAACATCATCCGCCGCCAACTTTTGCTGGCCTTGGCCGTCAGCCCCGTTGCTTGTGCCATCCGCTCGTTGCCACCCTTGGCCACACAGCCGCTGCCAGCCCCACCGGGTGGGGTCACCGTGCGCCCCCCGCAGGTGGGCCAGGCCTGGACATACCGGCAGCTCAACCACTTCAACGGCCAGTTGCTGGCCGAGGTGCGTGAAACCGTTGCTGCTGTGGATCAGCGCGTGGTGGTGGAACGCCAGGCAGGCAAGCTTGCTCTGCCTGCCGAACACCATGGCCCCTGGGGCCAACTGCTGCGCGACCCCGTGTGGGATTACCCCCTGAACCTGGAGCACCCCGTGCCCCTGTGGCCCACCGCGCTGATTCCGGGGCAGGTGCAGCGTGTGGACACCCATTTTAAAGAAGACGGCGGCAGCTACCGCAGTTGGGTGCAGGTGTACACGGTGGTCAAAGGATGGGAGCGCGTGACGGTGGCCGCCGGCACCTTCGACACCGTGCGTGTGGAGCGCCTCATCAGGCTGCAGCACCGCGACATCAACCGACTTGAAACCGTACGGCGCGACGTGTTGTGGCTGGCCCCAGCCGTGGGCCGGTGGGTGGCGCGCGACACCTCGGGCCGCTATCGCGAACCCGACGACGACAAGCTGGGCGGCAGCGAATACATGGAAGACCACTTCCGTTGGGAGCTCACTGCCTGGCAATGACAGTTGGGTGGTCGGTTCTTAAAGCCTTTTTAGCTTCTGGCGCTTGATGGGCGTCATTCTTTGCTATTTGTTTTTTTGGACTGGTGGCTGGCCAGCGTTTGCCGCACAGACGCAAGCGGTTTACCTGCGCGTTACTTGGGGTGCATAAGCTGCCCCACATGTCACCCATCAAACGCTTCCTCTGGATATTTCTGCTGGCCCTCTCGGCCCTCTGGTGGCTGACCGACACCACCGAGTGGGCAGCCTTGCCCCACTTTTTTGCCTGGCGCGCCGTGCTCATGCAGTACAGCGGTGTGCTGGGCATTGGTGTGATGAGCGTGGCCATGGGGCTGGCGCTGCGCCCCGTGTGGCTGGAGCCCAGCCTGGGCGGCCTCGACAAGATGTACCGCCTGCACAAGTGGCTTGGCATTGCAGGGCTGGTGCTCGCCGTCAGCCACTGGTTGCTGGCCCAGGGCACCAAATGGGCGGTGGGTTTGGGCTGGTTGGCACGCCCCGTGCGCGGCCCGCGCCCTGTGTTGCCCGAGGGCAGTGTGCAGCAGTGGCTGTCCACCCAGCGCGGGTGGGCCGAGGGCTTGGGCGAGTGGGCGTTTTACGCCGCCGCGCTGCTCATGGTGCTGGCGTTGGTCAAACGCCTGCCCTACCGCTGGTTCTTCAAAACCCACCACTTCATTGCCGTGGCCTATCTGGCGCTGGTGGCGCATTCTGTGGTGTTGATGAAGTTTGAGTATTGGGCCACCGGGCTCGGTCTGGTCATGGCCTTGCTGATGGCTGGTGGCAGCTACGCCGCCGTCCGGGTGCTGCTGGGCCGCGTAGGCGCACACCGGCAAGTGGCGGGCCAGATTACCACCGTGCACACCTTGCCAGACCTGAACGTGCTGAAGGTGGACGCTCAACTCCAGCCTGGCTGGCCCGGGCACAAAGCCGGGCAGTTTGCGTTTGTATCGCTGCACAAGGGGGAGGGCGCGCACCCCTTCACCATCACCTCGGCCTGGGGTGGTGATGGCCATCTGGGCTTCATCATTAAAGGTCTGGGCGACTACACCGACACCTTGGCCCAGCGTGTGCGCGTGGGCGACGCCATCACGGTGGAAGGGCCTTACGGCCGGTTTGACTTTCAAGGCACGCCGCGCCGGCAAATCTGGGTGGGTGGGGGCATTGGCATCACCCCCTTTGTGGCCCGCATGCGGGAGCTTGCCGAACACGGCGACGGCAAGGCCATCGACCTGTTCCACACCACCACCGTGTTGGACCCACAGGCCATGGCCCTGCTGGCCGCCGACGCGCAGGCCGCCGGGGTGACGCTGCACGTGTTCCACGACAGCCGCGACGGCTTGCTGACCGCCAGTCGCGTGGTCAGCCAGGTGCCCGCGTGGCAAGAAGCCGACGTGTGGTTCTGCGGCCCCGCAGGTTTTGGCCAGGCCCTCAAATCGGGTCTGGTGGCGCTGGGGCTGCCATCCGGGCGTTTTCACCAGGAGTTGTTTGAGATGCGGTGATGCTGCCCTGCTCAGGCGGTCCCATACAAGTCCGCGGCAGCCAGGCTTATGAGACTCGCGGCTTCCGGCCCCAGCGCTTGCGCCACGGGTGCTTGGGTCTCGGCATACGCCGGTGTGTGGCCCTCAGCAAAAAAGGTGTGCGGCCAGTCAGAGCCCCACACCAAGCGTTGGCCAAACAGAGCTGCCACGCGTTGGATGTGGGCCGCCAAGGTGTCGTAAGGGGCTTGAGCCTGAAGCCGGTACCAGCCCGAGAGTTTGACCCAGGCCCCCAGGTCCGCCAGCTCTGCCAACGTGACCCAGGCGGGGTCGCCGTCAGGCAAGGCGACGTGCATGCCGGCCAGGTGGTCCAGCACACACACCAGGCCGGTTTGCCGGTGCACGCGGGCGATGTCGGCCAAGTGGGTGGGGTGGGCATACCACTGCACGTGCCAGCCTCTGGCATGCAGGCGCCGCGCCAAAGGCAGCAAGTCAACGGCTTGGTTGCCCACGGGGGACACCAGGTTGAAGCGCACGCCCCGCACACCCACTGCGTGCATGTGGTCCAGCTCGTCTTCGCTCACCGAAGCGTCCACCACGGCCACACCCCGGTGACGTCCGGGTGATTCAGACAGGGCAGCGGTCAGCACGCTGTTGTCGGTGCCGTACACGCTGGGTTGCACCAGCACCAGATGGCCCACGCCGTGGGCTTGGGCCAGCGTTTCGATGGTGCTCAAGGGGTGGTGGGCAGGCCTGTAGTGGCCGGGTTGAACCGGGGCATTTGCATCAAATACATGCACATGCGCATCCCAACCCCGGGGCGCGGTGTTGGCAGGCGGCATCGGTCAGCCCACGGCAATGCTGCGTTCCCGCACCACTTTGGCCCACAGGGCCTGTTGCGCCATGATGAACTTGCCCGCTGTTTGCTGTGTTTCGTCTGAAAACACGTCGCCACCCAACTGACGCACGCGGCCCAGTGCCTCAGGGTCAGCCAGAGCCTTGCGGATGGCGTTGACCAAGGTTTTCCGGACGTCGGGAGCCAGGCCTGCTGGGGCCAGCAGGGGGTTCCATTCCAGCACCTCATAGCCTGGAACACCGGCTTCGGCCATGGTGGGCACGTTGGGCAAGGAGCGGGCGCGCACCTGGCTGGTCACGGCCAGCGCCCGCAATTTGCCCGCCTGGATGTGGCCCAGCGACGAAGCCACATTGGCAAAAAACAGCGGCACCTGGCCAGCCATCACGTCGTTCAGTGCGGGGCCGCCGCCCCGGTAGGGAATGTGGGACAGGCTCACGCCCGCTTTGCCTTCGAACAACACGCCGGCCAAATGCTGGGCAGATCCGTTGCCCGACGATGCAAACGCCACATGGCCGGGCTTGGCCTTGGCCATTTGCACCACGTCTTTCACGTTTTGCGCCGCAAATCCTGGTGTGCACACCAGCACATTGGGGAAGGTGACCAAAACGGCAAGGGGATCAAAGGCTTTGTTGGTGTCGTAGGGCAACTTGGGGAACAGTGACGGGTTCACCGCAAACGACGATGCGTCCAGCAGCAAGGTGCTGCCGTCTGGAGTAGAGCGGGCCACATGGGCTGCGGCAATTTGCCCGCTGGCCCCGCCTTTGTTTTCCACCACCACGTTCTGGCCCAAGGCCTCCGCCATTCGGGGGGCAATGGTGCGTGCGATCAGGTCGGCACCGCCACCAGCTGGGTACGACACCACCAGGGTGATGGGCCTGCCACCGGCAACCTGTGTGGCGGCGGCTGCGTCAGCCCAGGGGACGGCGAGTGTCGCACCCAGGGCGGTCAGGGCCTGCCGCCGGGAGATATGGACCATTGCTTGGGTTTGGGCGGATGAACGGGTCATGGGTTTCCTTCAGGTGATGGTGACGGTGTAATGAAAGGCATGTGCGTCGGCGCGGGTGGTGCGCCACTCCACGCAGCGGCCAGTGAGATCGTGGGCGTTGCGTTCCACAGCCACACAAGGATGGCCGGGCGGCAGTTGCAGGTGGTGGGCTTGCGTGCCAGTGAGCAGTGCAAAGCCGATGTGGTCCACCGCGCGGTGCACGTGCACACCGCATTGGTTGGCAAACTGGGGGTAGAGCAGGTCGCCCCAGGCCTGGGTGTCGCTGTTCTCCAGCGCTGCAAACAGGTCCAGCGGCAGCCAGATGTCTTCCAGCAGGCAGGGGCGCTGGGCCAACAGGCGCAAACGCTGCAGCTGCAACACCGGTTCGCCAGGGGCCACCCCCAGCTGCCGAGCCACGGCAGCTGAGGCGTGTACCCGCTGGCGCGACAGGATGCGCGACTGAGGCACTTCGCCCCCACCGCTGTCAAACCTGAAAAGCCGCAGCATCGAAGCCCCGGCAATGCCTTGGCGCACAAAGGTGCCCTTACCGTGAATTCGCTCGACCAGTCCCATGTTGACCAGCTGTTCCAGCGCCCGGCGCATGGTGCCCAGTGCCACCTGGTGCTGCGTGGCAAGCAGACTTTCAGCGGGCAGGGCGGACCCAGGTGGCCATTCGCCCGCCACGATGCGGGCACGCAGGGCAGAGGCCAGCGCGGCATAGCGGCTGAGGCCGGGCACATCGCTACCAGGGTGCAGGGGCACAACAGAAGTCATGCAAGAACTATAGTCCTCTATAGGACTTGTGTGAACAGGGGTTTATACCAGGATGCGCGGCACTGCCACAGTGGAGCTGTCATGCGGTGTGGGCGGCTTCCCTGCTGGCCTGAGGGCACAAATGGGCCGCCACCCGGTCGCTCATGCTGCATCCTGCCTTGGCGGCCGCGCGGTGCAGCATGGTGTAGATGGTGGTGTTCGGCTGCAGGCCCATGTGGCCTCAGGCCAGCGTGTCTTCAAACAGCACAGCGTCGTGCTGCGCTGTCCAAAGCGCTGGGCGCTCAGGCCGTGGAGTTTGAAAACCTGCCCGGCGCGGGCGGCATCACCGGAACAGCGGCCATGCTGAAAACCGAGCAGTAACAGAACGCCACGCCTGGTGGCCAAGGCCGGCATCAAACTGGAGTGAAACCAGGGGGAAGGCGCTCTGTTAGCCTCAATCCTTTTTGATTTGGAGTGAGGCCAACCATGACCCTCAGCACTTGGTGGCTGTTCATCGCGATGACGTTTGTGGTGTCCGCCACGCCCGGGCCCAACATGCTGTACGTGATGACCGTCAGCGCTCGAGAGGGCGTGCGGGCCGCTGTGGTGGCCATGGCCGGTTGCATGACGGCTTTGCTCATCATGATGAGCCTGTCGGCCGCCGGGCTGGGCGCCTTGCTGCAAAGCTTTCCCGCCGTGTTCGACGCCTTGCGCCTGGCCGGTGCCGCCTACCTGGCCTACTTGGGGGTGAAATGCTGGCGCGCTCCGGTGCACGACGCGCCTGAGCCAGATGCCCAGGGCGCTACCACTTCTGTTGCGTTGGTCAGCGCCACTGCCGATGCCACCATTTACCGCCAGGGATTTCTGGTGGCCGCCAGCAACCCCAAGGCCATTTTGTTTGCTGCAGCGTTTTTCCCGCAGTTTCTGAACCCTGCGCAGGCGCAGTTGCCCCAGTTCGCCATCTTGCTGGCCACGTTCACGTTCATTGAAGTGGCCTGGTATTTTGTGTATGCCGTCAGCGGCCAGCGCCTGTCCGTATACCTGCGGCGGGCCACTGTGATGCGCGCCTTCAACCGCTTGACGGGTGGTGTGTTTGTGGGCTTTGCCGGGCTCATGGCCGTGGCGCGTGAGCACTGAGCTGACCCAGAAGCCACGTCGTGCCACCTGCTCGGTGTGCGCCCGCCCGCAGGCCACGTGCCTGTGCCCGTGGGTGCGGCCCGTGGCACACACCACCGAGGTGCTGATCTTGCAGCACCCGCTGGAGGTCCACCACGCCAAAAACACCGCCCGCCTGTTGCACCTCAGCCTGGCCCACAGCCATTTGGTGGTGGGCGAGGTGTTTGACCCTGCTGCCTTGGCAAGCCCCCGCTTCACCGTTCTGCTGTACCCACCCGACCCGCCGGGTGTGGCTGCCCCGCCTGCCAGCAACCCCGTGGTGTGGCCCGCGCCCGGGCAGCTACGCCTGGTGGTGCTGGACGCCACCTGGCGCAAAAGCCGCAAGATGCTGCACCTGAACCCTTGGTTGCGCGCACTGCCCCGGCTGTCTCTGAGCAACACGGCCCCGTCGGCCTACGCCATCCGCAAAGCGCACCAGCCTGGCCAGCTTTCGACCCTGGAGGCCACCTGCGCTGCGCTGGTGCGACTGGAGGGCGACGCCGCTGCCGGGGCTCCGCTGCAAGCGTCATTCGCTGGGTTTGTGCAGAAATTTCAATCGTTTTTGCCACCCAGCGCTTGATGGTATTGCGTAGGCAGCTATCGATTTTGGCTGCCTTCATGGCGCCGGCAAACGGGCAGGTGGCTCAGGACAAGCCCTCTGCCAGTGCCTCGAACACCACGCGAATTCGCCGCGACGTGCGCAATTCACGGTGCGTCACCAGCCAGATCGGAAAGCGCACCGGCGGCACGTCGTCCAGCACGCGCACGACGCCGGGGATGTCTTTGGCAATGTCGTCACCCACCACCCCAATGCCCATCCCCTGGCGCACCAGGCCCCAGTGCGGCACCGAGTGGTCAGCGTAGCAACTGAAGTTTGCCTCTGTCAGCGGCAGGCCGTGCCCTTGTAGATAGGCCAGGAACTGGCCTGACCGGTCCGAGCCCACAAAGGGCAGGTGAGCCGCCTCTTGTGCAGTGTGCGGGTGGCCGTGAGCGGCAACCCAGCCTTCCGATGCATAGAAGCTGGCGGTCGCCTCGCGCACCAAGCGCGCAATCAAATCGGGCTGCTCGGGCTTGACGTGGCGGATGGCAATGTCGGCCTCGCGGCGCAGCAAATCGCTGAAGGCGTTGGAAGAAATCACCTCAATGGCAATGCCCGGCTCGCGCTCGTGCAACTGCCGCACCAGCGGGGGCAACAGGTATGCGGCCACCGCATCGCTGGCCGACACCGACACCACGCCACCCACCGCCTGCGAGCGCCCTGTGGCCGCCAGGCCCAACGCCTCTGCAGCAGCGCCCATGGCGCGTGCGTGCTCCAGCAAGTCCAGCCCCGTGGGGGTGAGCGCCATGGCCTTGCCCACGCGCTCGAACAGGGTGACACCCATGCGCTGCTCGATGGCGGCCACCTGGCGACTCAGCGTGGGTTGGGTCAGCCCGAGCTTGCGCGCTGCCGCAGACAGGGAGCCTGTTTCAGCGGTTTCCAGAAAGGCTTTGAGCTGGTTCCAGTCGAGGTTATTCATGCAAAAACGTATATGTTCAGTGCAATTTAACGCAATTCCCTGCGGTGCTGTGCATGGGTAGCATCCCGCCATCGCTCAACCGCTGCTGTTTGCACCCTCTCATGCCGCCCAACGTCACCGCTCCGTTTGCCGACCCCTTGCCACTGACCGGGGTGGCCGTGTCGGCCGCCCGCAAGGCCGAATTCTGGGACCGCACCGCCCGCCAATATGCGGCCGACCCCATTGCCGACCCGGCGGGTTATGAAACCACTGTGCGGCGCGTGCAAGCCCTGCTGTCGCCCAGACACAGCGTGCTGGAGCTGGGCTGCGGCACCGGCACCACTGCGTTGCGGCTGGCACCGTTTGCCGGGCAGTTGCTGGCCACCGATGTCTCGGCCGGCATGATCGCCATTGCCCAGGAGAAGCTGCTGGCTCAGTCGGTGCCAAATCTCAGCTTTGCCTTGGGCGATGCCGATGGACCGATGGCTGCGCCATGCACGTTTGACGTGGTGTTGGCCTTCAACCTGTTGCACCTGGTGGCAGACCTGGACCAGACGCTGGCCCACGCTGTGCAAGCCCTGAAGCCGGGTGGCCTGCTCATCACCAAAACACCCTGCATTGCCGAGATGAACCCGCTGGTGCCCTGGCTTGCGTTGCCCGTCATGCGTGCCTTGGGCAAGGCGCCGCACCTGCTGTGCCTGAAAGGCGATGCGTTCACAACCGCCGTGGCCCGCCAGGGCCTGGACATTCTTGCCGTGGAGCGGCATGGCTCCCGGGGCAAAGATGTCCGGGTGTTCATCGTGGCCCGCAAACCCATGGGGAATTGACATGAAACACTGGACGCTGATGGGACTGTTGATCCCCCTGTTCCTGAGTGGCTGCAGCAGCTTGCCTGGCGCCTCCGTTCAGTTGGTGGGTGAGCGGCAGGTGGAATACGTGGTGGCCGGGCAGGGTGCGCCCGTGGTGGTGTTTGAAAACGGCCTGGGCGGCACCCTTGACTGGTGGTCTAAGGTCTGGCCCGACACCGTGCGCGAAACCACCGCCATGGCCTACAACCGCGCGGGCTACGGCAACAGCCAACCGTCGGCAACCGTGCGCGATGGCACCCATGCTGTGGACGAGTTGCGGGCGTTGCTGAAGGCCCGCCAGTTGCCGCCTCCGTACATCCTGGTGGGGCATTCGCTGGGTGGCCTGTACATGCAACTGTTTGCGCGCAAGTACCCACGTGAAGTGGCCGCGTTGGTGCTGGTGGACTCCACCCACCCCGAGCAGCTCAAAGGGGCCGGTGACCCCGACACATGGCCCACCTGGCTGAAGCTGACGTTCGGATTGATGACATCTGACACCGCCAAGCAAGAGCTGGCCGCGTTGGACCCGACAGGGCAAGCCGTGTTGCGGTTGCCTGTGGACCCTGCGGTGCCGGTATTTGTGCTCAGCGCGCTGGGCCCCATGGGCGCATCGTCAGCGTTGGCTGAGGATGCCAACCAGAAACGGGCCGACCTCGCCAACCTGTACCCCAACGCCAAACAGGTGTGGGTGGACAGCGGGCACGGCATTCCGCTCGAAAAGCCCGATGCTGTTGTGGCCGCCATCCGCGAGGCCATCAGGAAGGCGCGCTGAAGCCGGTGTGCAGGGTGCAACGTTGTTCACCCAACAGCGGGGTCGTCAGTGTCCGGGGCCAGCCCGCTTAAACTCACTGCGCCGTGCTTTGTTTGTTGTTTTATGGTCTTTTTGCCATCCAGCGCTTGTTGGTAATGCATTCACAGCTATGTATTTCTTTGAGTGAATGGGGCCCATGACCGTTGGTTTTCGTTTGGCACACCGTGCGTTGTGCTGGCTGTGTACTTTGGTAGCTCTGTTTGCTGTGCCGGTGCACGCCGCGCCCGCCGTGTTCAAGGACGACATGGCCCAGCGCACCCAGGCCTGCACCACCTGCCACGGCGCGCAGGGCAGGGCAGGCCCTGACGGTTACTACCCTCGCATTGCTGGCAAGCCGGCTGACTATCTGTATGCCCAGTTGCTGCATTTCCGCGACGGGCGGCGCACCTATGCTCCCATGGCCCACCTGCTGGAGCCATTGAACGACGATTACCTGCGCGACATGGCACGCCACTTTGCCGCGCTCAGCGTCCCTTATGCCGCGCCCGTGCCAGTGCCCGTGTCGGCCGAGGCCCTCAAGCGCGGCCAACAACTGGCCCAACACGGCGACCCCGCCCGCCAATTGCCCGCCTGCACCCAGTGCCACGGTGCCGCGCTGACCGGGGTACTGCCTGCCACCCCCGGCCTGCTGGGTTTGCCACGCGACTACCTGAACGCCCAACTCGGCGCTTGGCGCAACGGCCTGCGCCGCGCCCACGCCCCCGATTGCATGGCCGATATCGCCCAGCGCCTGAGCCAGGCCGACGTGTCCGCCGTCAGCGGCTGGTTGGCATCACAGCCTGTGCCCGCCCACACGCAGCCCGCCCCCGCCAACGGTCAGCCGTTGCCGCTGGATTGCGGCCACCCCGGTGTGTCCGTCAAAACCACCCAGACGGGAGGCCAGCCATGAGCCGCGGCCCTTTTGGGATACACAGTTTGGGTCGCTGGGGTGTGCTGGCCACAGGCTTGTTGGTGGTGCTGGCCACTGGGGCACTTTGGCTGGGCTGGCCCTCGCAGCCGGTGGCAGTGCCCGCGTCTGCCGTGGCGAGCGACCCCACCACCATTGAGCGCGGCCGCTACCTGGCCACGCTGGGCAACTGCCAGCATTGCCACACACCGCCCGGCGCAGCCCCTTACGCCGGTGGCCGGGCGCTGCCCACTCCGTTTGGCACGGTGTTCACCTCCAACCTCACGCCCAGCGCCCAGGGGCTGGGTGGGTGGAGCGCAGGCGACTTTTGGCGTGCGCTGCACCACGGCCAGTCGCGCGATGGGCGTTGGCTCATTCCTGCGTTCCCGTTTGCCAACACCACCCACGTCACCCGCACCGACAGCGACGCCCTGTTTGCCTACCTGCAAAGCCTGCCACCCGTGGACACACGCACGCCGCCCCACCAACTGGCCTGGCCGTACAACACCCAGGCCGCGCTCAAGGTGTGGCGGGCGCTGTATTTTTCGCCCGCCGAACCGCAGGCACCCACGGTGGCAGCCAATGCCGAATGGGCGCGCGGTGCCTACCTGGTGCAGGGTTTGGGGCATTGCGGTGCGTGCCATGCCGAGCGCAACGCTCTGGGGGCCACTTCCGCCATGGCCGCGCTGGGCGGCGGGCTGTTGCCGGGGCAGGGGTGGTACGCCCCCTCGCTGACCAACCCCGCCGAGGCCGGGCTGCAAGACTGGCCGCTGGCGCAAATCATGGCGCTGTTCCGCACGGGCCAGGCGGGTGGCCACTTCACCACCGGCCCCATGGCAGCCGTGGTGCAGCACAGCTCGCAACACTGGACCGAGGGCGACTTGCAGGCCATGGCCACCTACCTGCAACAACTCCCCCGCACGGCCGCCCCGGCGGCCCGAGCCGCACCCGCACCTTCCACCCGGCAGGCCGAGCTGGGAGCCAAGGTGTACGGCCAGCAATGTGTCCAATGCCACGGCGAGCAGGGCGAGGGCGTGCGCCTGGCGGATGGCCGGTTTGCCTACCCACCGTTGGCAGGCAGTCGCGCCGTCAACCTGGGCACTGCGGCCAACCTGTTGCAGGTGATGTTGCACGGTGGTTTTTCGGTGAGCAGCCTCAGCCAGCCCCGCCCGTTTGGCATGCCACCTTATGTGCTGGCCTTGGGGGATGCCGAGCTGGCAGCGGTGTTGACCCATCTGCGCACCCAGTGGGGCAACGTCGGTGCCCCGGTCAGCGAGGTTGACTTGGCCCGCTTGCGCTGAGCACCGCCCCGCTAAACTTCCCGCACAAGCCATTCACCGAACCCTGCGTACACCCAACCCTGCCCCATGGACACCCCGCACGCCTACAAGGAATTGGGCCTGTCGCCCGAGGCCAGCGATGCAGAGCTGAAAGCCGCGTGGCGGCGGCTGGTGGCGGCTTGGCACCCCGACCGCAACCCCGCCCCCGACGCCCTGCGCCGCATGCAGGCCATCAACAAGGCCTACCAGCACATCCGTCAACTGCGCGACGAACCCGACACAGCGCAGGCCGAGACCGACCCGGAGCCCGCCAGCGAGCCCGCTCCACCCCCCGAGCAGGAGCCCGAAGCGCAAGCCCAACCCGACGGCGGGCCTGCACCCCATGTGCGCACGGTGCGCCTCAGCCTTGAAGACACCATTCTGGGCTGCACCCGCAGCCTGCGGGGTCACTTCACCCACACCTGCACCACCTGCGTAGGCACGGGCCAGCGCGTGCTGGCGCAGGCCTGCAGCACCTGCCGGGGCAGTGGCGCCATCCGCAAGCCCACGTTGTTTGGCTGGCTCTGGAACGAAGAAGGCTGCCCTGACTGCAGCGGCGACGGGCGCCAGCGCGCGCCCTGCGACGATTGCGACAGCACCGGTGAAGTCCGCGTGGCCTACCACCGCCGCGTGCGCTTTGCGCCCGGCATGCGCAGTGGCGATGTGCTCAACGTGCCACCCGCCCGCGAGGGTGCGGCAGATGTTCGGCTGGAGCTGCGGGTGGAGGTGGCGCCGCACCCGTTTTTCACGCTGGATGAGCAAGGGGTGCTGCGTTGCGAAATGCCCGTCAACGGCTACGCGTGGATGACGGGCCGCTGGGTGGAGGTGCCCACCCCCGATGGCCTGCAGCACATGCGCCTGAACCGCGATGCACAGGTGTACCGCCTGGCGGGCAAAGGTTTTCCCAATGGGCTGAAAGGCCCCAGGGGGGACTTCATCGTGAAGGTAGTGCCTGTGTTCCCACCACTGAACGACCCAGCAGAAGAGCAACTGCTGGACGAGTGGATTGCCCGCACCAGCCAGGCGTCCCAGGCCGACGAATCACAGCCGCTGGGCGGGTGGCAGCGCACGCTCAAGCAGTGGCAGGCGCAACACAAAGACTGAAGTCAGCAAGCCTCTTCACCTGAAACCCACCGACGGGTGGCCAGCCAGTTCTCACGGCGCAGCGCCATCGCCACACAATCGATGCCTTTGGCGAAACCGTCAGGCGTCACCTGCCGGGTTGTGAAGCCGAAGCGCTCAAAGAACCCGGCGGTGTGCTGGCTGGTGTCGATACCCACCTCAAGAACCTTTGGCTGGCGGCAAAACAGATCGTCAAGCCGGTGTACCAGCAAAGCCGTGCCAATAGCAGCCCCCTGGTGTGACCGGGCCACCATGCCCCAGCAAAGCCGACCGGTTTCACCCTGCAACCTGCTGCCTCCGCAGGCAGCAATGGCCCCGCCTGTTTCCACCACCAGGTATGTGCTGCCATGGGCACTCAAAAACGATGCGAACTCTGCGCGCTCAGCTTCAGCAAAGCAGCCGGGAACATTGCTGGCGAATATGTCCAGGCACGCGTCGAGGTCGGTCGGTCTGTATGCACGAAAGGTGATGTCAGGGTGGCGCATTACGTGTTTCGGTGTGTGACTCACTCTACCCGCATCAAGCCCAACAGCTCCCGCGCGACCCATTGGGTTTGCCGGCACACATGGCCAGCTTCAGGTGCGCATTCGCCCCGCTTGGCGCTTGACGTGGGCTCTGCCCGGGGCTTGGTGCGGTTAACCATCTCCCGGATCTCCACTACTGGTGGGTACGTCTACAGGGGGCAGGTCACAACGATTGCGCCACATCGTCCCGTCTGTACGCGTTCTGGAAGGGCGACAACGGGCCATCACAACTCATCACACCCAACAAAGCCAGGCATTGCCTGGCATTTGCCGGTGCCTTGCTGGCCAAACCGAGCCTATGTTTTCATGAATTCAACGTGGGTCCGCGCACAGACCTGGCAGGTGCCGGGCGCCGACCATGGCCTGCCGTACCCACCCAAGCCAAATAGGTTCAACATGAAAATTGCCACCCAATCTCGACCTGAGTTCACCCACATTGCAAAGTTGATCGAGGGCATTCCCATCGCCATGCATGACCACCATGCAGGCCGACGACGCCATGGCCAGCCGCCCCATGGCTGCGCTGGAAATGGATGAGCAGGGCGCTTTGTGGTTTCTCACAGACCAGCGGTCCTCCAAGGTGGAGTGCTTGGACGTGGCCAACCTCTGCTTCGTTGACACGGCACACGGGGCCTACGTATCGTTGTCGGGCCACATTGAAATCACCACCGACCGCGAAGGCATCAAGCGGCTGTGGACGCCGCTGGCCAAGCCCTGGTTTTCCGAAGGCCCTGACTCAAACAACCTGGCGTTGCTGAAGTTTGTTCCCGATGCCGCCGACTACTGGGACGGGCACGGCAGCATGATGGTGCGTGCGTTCGGCGTCATCGCCTCGGTCATTGCGGGCAAGCCCGTGGCCATGGGCGAGCACGGCAGCCACACCGGCTTGTCGACCCCCGCGCCCGCGCCCATCAGCGCTTTGAGCCCATGACCCGGTTGCTGTCCGCCTACACCGGCACATTGCTTGTCATGGTGGCTTTGGACCTGCTGTGGCTGGGCGTCATTGCCAAGCCGCTGTACCAGCAGGGCATTGGGCACCTAATGGCAAACAAACCCAATGTGCCTGTAGCAGTGCTGTTTTATGCGCTGTTTGCACTGGGCCTGGTGGTGTTTGCGGTGGAACCCGCTGGCCCTGCGCCGGGCTGGGGAAAAACGGCGGGCATGGCAGCCTTGTTCGGCTTTTTTGCTTACGCCACCTACGACCTGACCAACCTGGCCACCCTGCGGCAATGGCCCGTGGGGTTGTCGCTGATGGACATGGCGTGGGGCACTTGCGTCAGCGCCGCAGCGGCAGTGGGTGGAAAGGTACTGATGGACTGGAGTGGAGGCGGGTGAGCAATTTCGTGCGTATCCAGCACATCTTGCCCCCGTGCTGGACATCATGCCGCTATTGATGCCTGTTGCGCCCACCACCTTCGGTTTTCAGCAGCAAACTACGCGCCAGCAGGCTTGAAACGTTTCGCCGGGCGGTGTCGGGCGGGCACTCGGCCAGTGCCGCCCATTTGCTGCTGGTCAGCTTGCCGTCCAGCAGCGGTGTGGCACTTTGACTTGCCGCTCGTTCAGCGGCGCAGCACAGGGGGTGAATGTCATGGCTGACAATGCGGCGATGTCCACTTTGCGCAGACAGCAAACTTCCAGCACATGAATCTCGTCAAATCCAAACAGCGCGTGGCCGACTGCGGCAGCGCAACCGCATTTTGTCAATTCACGCGTCCACGGCCATTGATGGCAACCAGCTCCTTCTCGATCAGGTGACCGAGTGTCATCAACGGCAAACCGGTTTGGGGGCCGTCCAAGGACATTCGGGAGGTGCAAAACGCCTGGAACGCCTATGGCGAGATGCTAAACCACGACCCGTGGTCGGTCGCCAGCCTGTCGCAGGAACACGCACACCTGACGGATGCGCTGATCGGCGGCTCGGGCCAGTTTCGAACGGGCGGTGTGGCCGTGTTGGGCAGCGACGGCACCCTGCTGCACCGTGGGGCGTTGTCAGCGCAAGTGCCCGCACACTGGTGGAACAGTTGCTGGCATGGGGCCAAGCCAGCGAAGCGCACCCTCTAATCATCAGTTCTGCCGTGCACTACCGGCTGTAGTACATCCACCCATTTCGCGATGGCAATGGCCGAATTGGACGGTTGTGCCAGACGTTGGTTTTGTCGCCCTGGAACCCGCTGTTCGCCTGGATGCCGACTGAAACACTGGTGCACCACAACCAAGCGCTGTGTTACAAGGCGTTGCAGGATTTGCATGCGAGTGCAACGGTGGACTGCCGTCCGTTCATTGACTTCATGCTCGATGCGATTGCCAACTCGCTTTACCAATACATCGACGTGGCGACGCGCACGGTGGACGATGCATCAGCAAATGTCCCTTCAAATGTCCTTGTAAATGAACTTGCTGCCAACATCTTGACGTTGGTGCGCGCCCAACCCAAGGTGACGGCGCAGAAGATGGCCCTGACGCTGAGCGTGACGGACAAAACCATCAAACGCCACCTCAAGTTGCTGCGTGAGCAAGGCCGAATTCAGCGTGTGGGTTCTGACAAGGCTGGTCATTTGGAAATCATCTGACCTGCCCTCATTGTCGACCCCACAGCGCCATCGGCAGCCTGCCGCCCATCTCCAGACTCGGCTCGTCAAGAAACAACCTCTTGACGTTTCACAACTAGTTCGATGGACTCGGCCACCAGGACCGGCTTTGCGAGAGTTGCCGAGGCTGCTTGGGTTGTGGGCGGCTCACGCTTCTGGCTTGTGCGGGGTTGCGGCGCGCTCGCCACTTCTGACATTTGTGGCTCGCGCACTTGCCTGGACCATATCCAGGACTTCGCCACCTGGTGCCAAATTGAACACCGCAAAGGCCTCCACCAGTTGTTGTGCCTGGTTGCGCAGGCTGTTAGCAGCCGCGGCACTCTCTTCGACCAGCGCGGCGTTTTGCTGCGTCGCCTGGTCCATTTGGTTCACAGCCTCCCCCACCTGTTGCACGCCTGAGCTCTGCTCCACGCTGGCAGCGGTGATTTCGGCCACAATGTCGCTGACTCGCTGGATCGAACTCACGATCTCGACCATGGTCTGGCCGGCCCGGTCGACCAGGACCGTGCCTTGTTCCACCTGATCGACGCTGCGACCGATGAGCGTCTTGATTTCCTTTGCAGCGTCAGCGCTGCGCTGTGCCAGGCTTCGCACCTCCGAGGCCACCACCGCGAAGCCGCGGCCCTGTTCGCCAGCGCGGGCAGCTTCGACGGCGGCGTTCAGCGCCAGGATGTTGGTCTGGAAAGCAATGCTGTCAATGACGCCGATGATGTCGCCAATCTTGCGGCTGCTGTCGTTGATGCTGCGCATCGTCGTCACCACCTGGTTGACCACGTTTCCGCCCTGTGTGGCCACTTCCGTGGCGCCCTTGGCCAGTTGATTGGCTTGCTGCGCTCTCTCGGAATTGTTGCGCACGTTGGTTCCCAACTCTTCCATCGTCGCTGAGGTTTGTTCCAGTGCACTGGCTTGTTGTTCCGTGCGACTGGACAAGTCCTCGTTGCCCTGCGCAATCTGGCCGCTGGCAGTGGCCACGCTTTCGGAGATGCTGCGCACCTGGCTCACGGTGCGCCCCAGTCTGGCTTGCATCTTGTCCAGTGCGCGCAACAGTTGGCCGACTTCGTCCTTGCCACCGGTTTCCATTCGGCTGGTCAGGTCTCCCTCGCCAATGGCGTCGGCAACCTCTACCGCCTTTTGCATCGGCCGGGTGATGGCCTTGCTCACCAGGGAGGCAAACAGCGCAGACAGGCCCGTGGCAAGCAAGGTGCCGAACAAGAGCACCGCGCTGCTGAGGCTTCGCAAGCCGTCGGCCGTCTGTGCACGTATGCCCAGCAGCTTGCGTTCGGCGTCGTCGAAGGCGGCCGCCAATTCGCGGAAGCCATCCATCGCTGCCTTGTCGCGCGCCTTGCCAAACTCGGCCACCAAGGCGTCCATCGTGACCTGGCCGCCGGTGACTTCCTTGCGCATGGCGATCATGCTGTCGGCCACAGCCACGAATTCATCGCTGCGCTTTTTCATATTCTCCAAGCGCGCCTGCTGCTCTTTGTTATCCGAAGTCAGCTTCTTGGCGGCGTCCCAGCTGCTGGTGAAGGCCTTTTTACCAGCCACGAAGGGCTCCAGAAATTTTTCGTCACCAGCGAGCAGGAAGCCGCGGGCGCCAGTTTCCATGTTGATCATGGACTTCAGCATGCCGTCGCCCGTGTTCAGCACCTTGTGGGTGTGCACGTTCCATTGATCGGCCTCAGCCAAGCGGCTGGTAACCACACCGGCAGTGATGGCCACTGCCACGAAGATGAAAATGACTGCACTAAAGCTGGCGGCCAGTTTGACACCGATACGAAGGGTGCTGAAAAGGATCATTTGACTTTGCGTTGGTCGCACTCAATGATGGGATGTACTACTCCGCTTGTTTGTGCAGGAGTCGCGCTCTTGATTTCATGGGCGTGGGGATAAGGTCTTCACCCAAATAAAAGGAATCCGACATGAATGTTACAACCAATTCCGCTGATTTTGACCTGCCCCCTGTAGACGTACCAATCAAAAGTGGAAGTTCGGGTTCAACTGCCCCTGTACCCGATTCAGTACCGCTCAGAAGTGGTGAACCGCCCCGGATTTGAACTGACCCCCAAAAGTTGGACAGTTGAGATCCCGCCAATCAGGCGGTGTTTCTCAGCCGGTAAACCACCGGGCTGAGTCCTTGCAATCCGAGCTTGATGCGCTCATGGTTGTAGTAGCGGATGTAATCGTGCACGCCCGCTTCGAGTGCCGCGATGCCGTCATGCGTCTCAAGATGGTAGTACTCGGCCTTGAGCGTGCCGAAGAAGCTCTCGATCACCGCGTTGTCAAAGCAGTTCCCTCTGCGACTCATGCTCTGTCTGACTCCGTGAAACGCGAGCAATGCTCGGTACGGCTGCATCTTGTAGTGCCAACCTTGATCTGAATGCACAATCAGTTCAAAGGCACATGCTGAGCGCGCCAGGGCCTCCTGAAGCGTGTCAGACACCAGGTCGAACACAGGCCGCCTTGCCATGCGGTGCGCGATGATCTCTCCGTTGTAAAGGTCCATGCAGGCTGACAGATAGAGCTTCTGCCCGTGCACGTTGAATTCGGTGACATCGGTCACCCACTTCTGGTTGGGAGCCTCCGCGAAGAAGTCGCGCTGCAGGACATTGGGCACGTGCACATCGCTGATGCTTGGGACATGCCGGAAGCGCTTCCTCGCCCGAATCAACGCGCGCAGTCCCATCGTTTGCATCAGGCGCTGTACGCATTTGTGGTTCACGGGCTCTGCCATTGACCTACACAGCGCTGCCGTGATGCGTCTGTAGCCGTAGCGACCCTTGTGTTCGTCATAGACGGCGCGGATTTTGAGTTCCATGTCGCTCTGCTGTTCGGTCCGCAGGATCGCGTGGCATTGGTAGTAAAACGTGCTGCGGGCAAGGCCTGCCACCTGCAACAGGTCCGCCAGTTTGTGGTGACGCCTCAACCCGGTGATCAGACGCGCTTTGTCGGCGCAGCTGATCTCTTCGCCCGGATCAAGGCGTGCAATTTTTTTAGGTACGCGACCTCCGCGCGCAGTCGCGAGTTCTCTTCACGCAGGGTCTGCGCCGAATCTGCGATGACCGTGCTCGGCGGCGCGGGGCAGCATCGTTCTGGCTTGATATTGGTGCGCCCTTGTTTCCTGGTTACAAGGGCCTCCACGCCGCCTTCATCGAGTTTGCGTCGCCAGACCACCACCTTGTTTGGATTGCGAATGTCGTAGATCGCCGCTACCTGGCGGCTTGAAAGCTGTTCACGATCCTGATGGGACAGCACCTGCAGCTTGAACTGCGCACTGTACGCGCTGCGCTTGGGGCGCAAACCGTCAATGCCGTGCAGGCGGTAGTGGCTCACCCAACTGCGGATCTTCTCCTCGGGCAACGACCACCGTCGCGCAAGCAGCTTTGCTCCACCCTCACCAGCCAGAAAGCTCTTGACGACTTCCAGCTTGAACTCTGTTTGATACTTCTTCATGGAACACCTTGAAGTTTGTCCAATTTTTGGGGGTTAGGGATGGTGTCCCAAACTCATTGCCAAAGCTATCTTGATCGAATGAATCCCGCGTGACGGAAATGGCTGTGTCAATCTCGATGAATTCAACGCTCTTGGCCTCGATTCCGTGCAGTTTTCGCTTGCGATTTCGGCCTTTTGCCCTTTTTGGCCGTTTGCAGACGCACTCATTCCGCCAAGCCTCCCGGGCAGCGCTTTCTCACCATCCAAAGATTGGACAGCATGAACAGCGTGTACAGCTGAGCCGTGTTCTTGGACAACCCACGGTAGCGCACCTTGGTGTACCCGAACTGGCGCTTGATCACCCGAAACGGATGCTCGACCTTGGCCCTGATACGGGCTTTTGTCTTTTCCAACAGCTCCAGGATGGCTCCCATCGGAGTGCTCTTGTCCATGGCTTTGCGCTTGCCCGGCATCACGGCGATGTGCCAGTTCACATCCGGGTGCTTGACTTGGATTTCTTCCCTCTTTTCAACTCCTCGGTAGCCCGAGTCGGCAAAGACATCCGTTTCCTCTCCGTGCAGCAGCTCACTGGCTTGGGTAACGTCGTGCGCATTGGCGGCAGTGGTCGTCACGCTGTGTACCAGCCCGGAATCGGCATCCACACCAGCATGGCCTTTCATGCCGTGATGCCACTGGTTGCCTTTTTTGGTCTGGTGCATCTCAGGATCGCGTTTGCCGCTGCTGTTCTTGGTCGAGCTCGGCGCTGCGATGATGGTGGCGTCGATCACGGTGCCGCTGTGCAGCATCAAGCCTCGGGCCTTGAGCATGGCGTTGACGGTGTCGAAGAATTGCTGGGCCAGCTTGTGCTTTTCCAGCAGGTGGCGAAACCGCAAGATGCTGACCCGATCGGGAAGCCTGGCGTTGGCATCCAAGCCAGCAAAGTCACGGTACAGCGGCGTCTCGAACAGGGCCTCTTCCATGGCGAAGTCGCTCAGCCCAAAGAGTTGCTGCAGCAGGTGCAGGCGCAGCATGGTCTCGTGAGCAAAGGGCGGACGGCCTGTGGGTTTGACAGGAGCCACTGCCGTGAGCATGGCCACCAGTTCAGGCCACGGCACAACGCTGTCCATCAACTCCAGCAGCTCCATCTTGCGGGTGCGCCGCTTACTCAGATCAAGGCCAAGGTCTTGTTGCTTCATACCAAAAACAACCGCAATTTGCGTGCCTCACTCAGGCTGAATGCAGAGTTTTGAACATGTTCCTTAGGGATGGTGTTCAAAACACGGTTGACGCTGGGCACTGAGGCGAGAAATTCCACATGATGAAGAATTCGGTGCGTTTCGGGTCTCAGACAAGGGCATTTCGCCCTTGTAGGGGGTCCCTTGGCAGACTGCAGACG
>CAIYQZ010000037.1 GCA_903928495.1 uncultured bacterium | reverse complement strand
CGACTTCTTCGGCAATCACTTTGCCGCCGGTCAGGATGGCGATGTCTTCCAGCATGGCCTTGCGGCGGTCGCCGAAGCCAGGAGCCTTGACTGCCACCACTTTCAGGATGCCACGGATGGTGTTCACCACCAAAGTGGCCAGGGCTTCGCCCTCGACGTCTTCGGCAATGATCAGCAAGGGACGGCCGGCCTTGGCAACTTGCTCCAGCGTGGGCAGCAGGTCACGGATGTTGGACACCTTCTTGTCGTACAGCAGCACGAAGGGGTTGTCCAGCAGGGCGGCTTGCTTCTCTGGGTTGTTGATGAAGTAGGGGCTCAGGTAGCCACGGTCGAACTGCATGCCCTCGACCACGTCGAGTTCGTTTTGCAGGCTCTTGCCGTCTTCCACGGTGATGACGCCTTCTTTGCCCACTTTGTCCATGGCGTTGGCGATGATGTCGCCGATGCTGGAGTCAGAGTTGGCAGAGATGGAGCCCACTTGGGCGATTTCTTTGCTGGTGGTGGTGGCCTTGGAGGCTGCCTTCAGCTGGACGATCAGTGCTTCCACAGCCTTGTCGATGCCGCGCTTCAGGTCCATGGGGTTCATGCCAGCAGCGACGTACTTCATGCCTTCGCGCACGATGGCTTGTGCCAACACTGTGGCGGTGGTGGTGCCGTCGCCAGCGTTGTCAGAGGTTTTGGAAGCAACTTCCTTGACCATCTGCGCACCCATGTTCTGCAGCTTGTCTTTGAGTTCGATTTCCTTGGCCACGGACACACCGTCCTTGGTCACGGTGGGGGCGCCGAAAGAACGCTCCAGTACCACGTTGCGGCCTTTGGGGCCCAGGGTCACTTTGACTGCGTTGGCCAGAATGTTCACGCCTTCAACCATGCGTGCGCGGGCTTCGCCGCCGAAAACTACGTCTTTTGCTGCCATGTTTGGCTCCTACAAAAATTTAAACAAAAATGGCCGCTGGCGCTTGATAGATCAGCGAAAGCAGCTATTGAATTGATGATGAGAGATTACTTCTCGACCACGGCGAACAGGTCGTCTTCTTTCATGACGAGCAGTTCGTTGCCGTCGACCTTGACGGTCTGGCCACTGTATTTGCCGAACAGAACGCGGTCACCGACCTTGACGTTCATGGCGGACAGTTCGCCTTTGTCGTTTTTCTTGCCTGGGCCCACGGCCAAAATTTCGCCTTGGTCAGGCTTCTCGGCGGCAGCGTCGGGAATGACGATGCCGGAGGCGGTTTTGGTTTCGCTGTCAATGCGTTTGACAATCACGCGGTCGGCGAGAGGACGAAGGTTCATGGCATCTCCTGAAAAATAGAACAACGAAAAAAATAGCGGGGGACGTGTTGTTAGCACTCAATCCCTGCGAGTGCTAATGATAAGGGTGGTGTTTGACTTTTCAAGGCCAGGGTTTTGAAAAAAGTGCAAGCTCTGGGGTTTTCACTCACACGCGCTGTGGCGCGGGCTCGGGGGCGATGGACGTGTTTGTTTCAAGGAAATTCGGCTTCAGGTGCTCGGGCGGCCTGTTGATAGTCGGCGTGCTGATGGCGCTGGCTGGTTGCGGCAGCACGCCGGTGGTGCGTCCCAGCGGAGGTTTAACCGAACCCCCACCTTCCCGGCCCGAGGCGGTTGCACCGCCGCATGCGCAGTCGGCCACCCTTCACGCGCTGGGGCTGGTGGGCACGCCGTACCGGTATGGCGGCAACACGCCCGATTCTGGCTTTGACTGCAGCGGACTGATTGCCTATGTGTACCGCGAGGCAGCCGGTATTCGCACCCCCCGCACCGTGGCCGAACTCAGCGGCTGGGGCAGGCCCGTTCCGCGCGACGACGTGCGCACCGGTGACCTGGCAGTGTTCACTGTCAAAGGCCGCACCAACCATGCCGGCATTTACGTGGGGGACGGGCGGTTTGTGCACGCACCTTCCACGGGTGGCACGGTCAGGCTCGACCGGTTGGACCGGGGCTACTGGGCCACGCAGGGCTTGTCATTCAGGCGGCACGAATGAGCGTGTCTCTTCCTGCCGTCCCCATGCTCCAGGCCTTGGGCCTGACTAAAACCTTTGCGGGTCAGCCGCTGTTCACAGGTGTTGACCTGACCGTGGCCCCGGGCGAAGTGGTTGCCGTGCTGGGTGAGTCGGGCATGGGCAAGTCCACCCTGCTCAATGCGCTGGCCGGGTTGGAGCCGCTGGACGCGGGCCGCGTGTCGGTGGATGGTGTGGAGGTGTCGGGCTTGGCGGAAGCCACCTGCGCCCATTGGCGGCGGGCCGCACTGGGCTTTGTGTTTCAGGCATTTCATGTGTTGCCGCACCTGAGCGTGGCGCAAAACGTGGCCTTGCCTTTGTTGCTGCTGGGTCAGCCCGATCCCTTGCGGGTGGCGGACACGCTGGCGCAAGTGGGGCTGGTTGGGCTGGGTGACCGCGCGCCGCGCACCCTGTCGGGCGGGCAGTTGCAGCGCGTGGCCATTGCACGTGCCCTGGTGCACCGCCCGCGCCTGCTGCTGGCCGACGAGCCCACCGGCAACCTTGATCCCGCCACGGGTGAGTTGGTCATTGCCCTGCTGCTGTCGCAAGCCCGCGCCACCGGGGCGGCGGTGGTGCTCGTGACGCACTCGCTGGCGGCGGCGGCCCGCGCCGACCGTGCCCTGCGCCTGACTCCCAGCGGCCTGGTGGCGGCATGAGCTTGGGTGGGTCATCCGTCGCGGTGTTCAAGCCCTTGCCCAGCCGCTGGGCTCTGGTGGCGGCCCTGCTGCGCCAGTTGACCTGGCCCGAGTGGCGGGCCCACGCCTGGCGTCAGTCCGCCGCCTGGGTGGCGGTGGCCCTGGGCGTGGCACTGGGCCTGTCGGTGCACCTCATCAACGAAGCCGCGCTGGGCGAATTCGGTGCCGCTGTGCGCGCCGCCAACGGCCAGCCCGATGCCTCGCTGCGCTGCCAGCCCACCTGCGACGACGCCGTGTTTGACACGTTGGTGGCCTTGCCTCAAGTGCAAAGCGCTCACCCTGTGGTGGCGTTCAGCAGCTACCTGGTGTTACCTGCTGAGGGTGACAAATCCCGCCGCGTGTCCGTGCAAGTGGTGGGGGTGGATGCGCTGGGCATTGCGGCCGTCGCCCCTGAACTCTTCCCCCGCGTGGCCGAGGGCCAAGACCGCTTGGCGCTGATCGCACCCGACCGCGCGTTTGCCAACGCAAGCGCCCTGGCCCAAACCGGATTCGTCGTGGGTGATGCGCTGGCCCTGCAAGTGGGCACAGGCACCACACGCTGCGTGTTGGCAGGCCAGGTGGCTGCCGGTGGCCCGCCGCTGCTGGTGATGGACATTGCCGCCGCCCAGGCACAACTGGGGCTGGCCGGGCGGCTCAGCAGGGTGGACCTGCGCTTGCAGCCGGGCGCCACACCCGCGCAGGTGAAGGCCGCATTGGGTGCAGCCTGGCCTGCCGGGGCGCGCTGGCACGCGGCGGGGGAAGACGAGCAGGCGCTGTCGGCCATGTCGCGTGCCTACCGGGTCAACCTGACGGTGCTGGCGCTGGTGGCCCTGTTTGTGGGGGCATTTCTGGTGTTTTCGGTCATGGCGCTGTCCGTGGCGCAGCGGCTGCCGCAACTGGCGTTATTGGGGGTGCTGGGCCTGTCGGCGCCCGAGCGGCGGCGCTGGGTGTTGGCTGAGGCGGCAGCCACGGGTGCTTTTGGGGCCACCGTGGGGGTGGCACTGGGCCTGGGGCTGGCGCTGTTGGCCCTGCGTTGGCTGGCGGGCGACTTGGGGGGCGGGTTTTTTCCGGGGGTTGCGCCTCAACTGGTGTGGTCTTGGCCCGCCGTGCTGGGGTTTTGGGCACTGGGCGTGCTGGCCGCCGTGGCCGGGGGCTGGTTGCCTGCCGCGCAAGTGCAGGCCATGGCCCCCGCGCAGGCGTTGAAGGGGCTGGGCGGCACCCAGGTGGCCCCATTGCCCGCCTGGGTGGCCCCGCTGCTGCTGGCGGCCGGGGTGGGCCTGGCGCTGTTGCCCCCGGTGTGGGGGTTGCCGCTGGCCGCGTACGCGGGCGTGGGGTGTTTGCTGCTGGGCGGGGTGGTGGCCGTGCCGTGGGCTGTAGATGGCTTGCTGCGTCTGCTGACCTGGGGCGGGCCACCGCGCCACGCAGCAGGACTGCTGGCGCTGGAGCGTGCCCGGCACGAACGCCACGCCGCCACTGTGGCCGTGGCCGGTGTGGTGGCCAGCCTGAGCCTGGCCGTGGCGCTGACCGTGATGGTGTCCAGCTTCCGCGAGGGCGTGACCGGCTGGCTCGACCAGGTGCTGCCCGCTGACCTGTATGCCCGCACCGCCACCCGCAGCGTGGCCAGTGATGGCGCGCATTTGCCTGAGGGTTTCGCTGCACAGGCCCAGCGCCTGCCCGGTGTGGCCCGTGCCGAGGCCTCGCGCCTGCGCAGCCTCGTGCTGGTGCCCGGCACGCCCGCCGTCACGCTGGTGGCCAGGCCCTTGCCACAACCTGAAAAGCAGTTGCCCCTGCTGGCCCCGCCGTGGGTGGGCCCGACGCCGCAGCCCGGCATGCCCAGCGTGTACGTGAGCGAGGCCATGGTGGCCCTGCACGGTGCCCAGCCCGGGCAGACTTTGACGCTGCCACTGGGTCAGGCCGCGCCCACCCCCGTGCTGGTGCGTGGTGTGTGGCGCGACTACGCCCGCCAGTTTGGCACCGTGGTGATGCACGATGCCGACTACCGCGCCCTCACCGGAGACACGCTGACCAACGACTTGGCCCTGTGGCTCGTCCCCGGTGCAAAGGCCGATCAGGCGCAGGCCGCGCTGCGCGAACTGGCCGGTGGTCCGTGGCTGGAATTTGCGGTGCCTGCGGATATCCGCGCGCAGTCGCTGCGCATTTTTGACCGCAGTTTTGCCGTCACCCGCTACCTGCAGGTGCTGGCCATCGGCATTGGACTGTTCGGCATTGCCGCCAGTTTTTCGGCGCAGGTGCTGGCGCGGCGGCGCGAGTTCGGGCTGCTGGCGCACCTGGGGTTCACCCGCCGCCAGGTGGTGGCCACCGTCGCAGCAGAGGGCGTGGCCTGGACGGCAGGCGGTGCCGTGTTGGGAGTGGCCCTGGGGCTGGCCGTGGCGGCGGTGCTGGTGTTTGTGGTCAACCCGCAAAGCTTCCATTGGACCATGCCGCTGGTGGTGCCGTGGGACAAACTGGCTGCGTTGGTGGCCGGTGTGGTGGTGGCGGGCGGGCTGGCAGCGGGCATCAGCGCCCGTGCGGCCGCGTCGGTGCAGGCGGTTCGCGCGGTGAAGGAAGACTGGTGATCCATAGTGTTGCCACACAGGGCGTTGCTCCTGGCTCAATCAACCGCCGTGACTGCTTGCTGGCGCTGGCCGGGGTTGCCATGCCAGTGGGGTCTGCGTGGGCAGTATCCACCGCTGCCCCCCGCTTGAGCGGGCAACTCGTCTTCCCGCGCGACCACGGCGCCCACCCCGAGTTCCGCACCGAGTGGTGGTACGCCACCGGCGCGCTCACCACCGCCGCAGGGGCGATGCTGGGGTTTCAGGTCACGTTTTTCCGCACACGGGTGGGCGAGGGCGGTGGGCCCCAGCCGCCGGCGGTAGGCCGGTTCGAGCCGCGCCAGTTGCTGTTTGCCCACGCGGCGCTCACCGATTTGGCGGCCCGCCACCAGTGGCACAGCCAGCGCGTGGCCCGCTGGAACGGCGACCCCACCGCCCGTGCCGCCCGCGCCAGCCTGGCCGATACAGCGGTGGCCATCGGGGCCTGGGCGTTAGAGCGGCGCAGTGATGGCAGTTACCGCGCACAGCTGTCGGAACAAGATGTGGTGCTGGACTTGGTGCTGCGCCCCACCCAGCCGCTGTTGCTGCAAGGCGTGAAAGGCTTGTCGCGCAAAGGGCCTGACCCAGCGCAGGCCAGCCACTACTACAGCCAGCCGCAACTGGCCGTGGTGGGTCAATTGGTGCGCGATGGCCAAACGCAGGCCGTCACCGGCACTGCCTGGCTGGACCACGAGTGGAGCGAAACCCTGCTGCCCCCACAAGCCGTGGGTTGGGATTGGGTGGGCATGAACCTGGACAGTGGCGCAGCCCTCACCGCCTTTCGCCTGCGCACCGCCAGCGGCGAAGCCGTGTGGGCCGGGGGCAGTTGGCGCGAGCCTGGGGGCCAACCCCGAGTGTTTGCGCCGGGCGAGGTGGCTTTCACACCCTTGCGCTGGTGGGTGAGCCCGGCCACCCAAGCCCTCTACCCGGTGGTGTGGCGGGTGTCCACGCCTGCGGGCGCGTTCGAGGTATCGGCGCTGCTGGACGCGCAGGAACTGGACAGCCGCGCCAGCACTGGCACGGTGTATTGGGAGGGCTTGAGCGAGTTGCTGGCGCCCGACACGCGCCGCCGGGTGGGGCTGGGCTACCTGGAAATGACCGGCTATGTGGGCCGAATTGCTTTATGAAAACAGAAATTTCAGGATAGCTTGAAACCCACGTAATTCAAGCGGTAGGCGTTTAAATCAGCCTAAAAAATGCTATCAAAATCAATAGCGTGGTGCGCTGAGCTGCATCAGCCCCAGTTGGCTGCGCAGGCGGCTTTGCTCGCGGTCCAAGTGGCGCATCTGGTCGCGCAGGCGGCGGCGGGCTTCGTCGTTGGGGGCGCTGCGCAACTGGTTTTCCAGTCGCCGCAACTCAGAGCTGTTCTGCTCGATGCGGTTTTGCATGCGGTGGATGTCGCTGCCTGCGTTGTATGCCTGCAAGAACCCCGCTTCGTTGCCGCGTGTGCGGCACACACCGTTGTAGCCCCGCCCGGCCAGTCCTTCGCGCCAGCCCACGGCCGGGGTGCAGTAGCTTTGCACCCCTTGGTCCCACCCGGCCCGCCAGGCGGTGGCGTTGGGCAGGATGCCAATTTTGTTGCACGCCTCGGCGTGTTCAGCCAAGCGCGACTCGGCATACCCGTTGGCCCCGTCCTGTTGGCCCAGGCGGCCCCAGTCGGCCGTGCGGCACTCGGTTTCGCTGAGCGTGGCGCAGCCGCTGAGTGCCAGCGCCGCGCCCGCCAGCACGGTCAACACAAGGCGTTGGGTGGTGGTGGACATGGCGGGCTCCTGGGGTGGGGTGTTACTTCAAACCGGCAGCGGCCCGCAGGGTTTGCGCCTTGTCGGTGCGCTCCCAGGTGAACTCTGGCTCTTCGCGGCCGAAATGGCCGTAGGCGGCGGTCTTGCTGTAGATGGGGCGCAGCAGGTCCAGCATGTTGATGATGCCTTTGGGCCGCAGGTCGAAGTGCGCCTCCACCAGCTTGGCACTCTCGGCATCGGGAATCACGCCCGTGCCTTCGGTGTACACCGTGATGTTCATGGGCTTGGCCACACCAATGGCGTACGCCACCTGAATCTGGCACTGCTTGGCCAGGCCCGCAGCGACGATGTTCTTGGCCACATAACGGGCAGCGTAGGCGGCAGAACGGTCCACCTTGGATGGGTCTTTGCCGCTGAAAGCGCCACCGCCGTGGGGGCAAGCACCGCCGTAGGTGTCCACAATGATCTTGCGGCCGGTCAGGCCACAGTCGCCCTGTGGGCCACCGATGACGAAACGGCCGGTGGGGTTGATGAGGTAGCGCGTGTTTTGCAACCACTCTTTGGGCAGCACGGGCTTGATGATTTCTTCAATGACGGCTTCAATGAAGCTGTCTTTCATCTTGGTAGCGGTTTCGCTCTGGTCGGGGCTGTGCTGGGTGGACAGCACCACGGTGTCGATGCTGTGGGGCTTGCCGTCCACATAGCGCAT
>CAIYQZ010000036.1 GCA_903928495.1 uncultured bacterium | reverse complement strand
CGCGGAACACCCGTAATACTCTCTTGCCAAGCCGGGGTGTAAGCGGCGTTGTCATCAAAGTCTTTGGCACCGCTGCCCAAGCCACGGTCAATGCCGTACTGCGCTACTTGCAAGTCGAACACGGTCGCTACTAGTGCGTAACGCTCATCACCGGCCTTGCCCAGGCGCAGGCGCACAGCAGGTACTTTGGCGCGGTTGATGTCTCCGTTCTGTGCGTTGGCGGGGAAGTGCGGGGTGACGTTGCCACCGAAGTACGGAAAGCCGACGTCCACGATTTGCGTCTCTTGCTCGCCGTCTTCAATCACCGAGAGCTTGAGCTTCACGTCGCTGTTGCTGCGCGCCTCTTTGGCCTCCAGGTTCCACTTGCCTTCGTCTTCGCGGCCAGGCTCGCCCCAGCGGAAGCCAATCGAGCCGTTGGGCACCACTGCTTTACCGGCAGTGTCGAAGGCCACCGTCTTCCACTCGGGGTTGCTCTTCTGGCCCATCTTGCCGTTGAAATCACTGGCACGCAGGTAGCGGTCGGGCACCAGGGTCGCGGTGCCGTCCGGCAGGGTGCTTTCCTTGAGCATCACCAACAGTGGCAGGTCGGTGTAGCGGCGGGCGTAGTCGTCGAAGTAACTGGACCGCTGTTTGCCGCCGTCGGGGAAGTAAAACTCTTTGAGCGCCACATGGCCCATGGCCATGGCCAGGGCGGCATCCGTGCCTTGCTTGGGGTGAAGCCACAGATCGGACAGCTTGGCGACCTCTGAATAGTCAGGTGTCACGGCCACGGTCTTGGCACCCTTGTAACGCACCTCGGTGAAGAAGTGGGCGTCGGGCGTGCGGGTCTGGGGCACGTTGGAACCCCAGGCGATGATGAAGCTGCTGTTGTACCAATCAGCCGACTCGGGCACGTCGGTCTGCTCGCCCCAAATCTGCGGGCTGGCCGGTGGCAGGTCGCAATACCAGTCGTAAAAGCTCATGCACACGCCGCCGATGAGTGAAAGGTAGCGCGAACCTGCTGCATAGCTCACCATGCTCATGGCAGGGATGGGCGAGAAGCCGATCACGCGGTCGGCACCGTGCTGCTTGATGGTGTAGACATTGGCCGCAGCGATGAGCTGGTTCACCTCGTCCCAGGTGCTGCGTACAAAGCCACCCATGCCGCGCACCTGTTGGTAATCGCGTCGGGCTTCCGGGTTGTTTTGAATCAGCGCCCAGGCATCCACAGGCGTTTTGCTCACCGCCAGGGCGGCACGCCAGCGTTCCAGCAAGCGGCCGCGCACCATGGGGTACTTCACACGGTTGGCGCTGTACAGATACCAGCTGTATGAGGCACCGCGGGCACAGCCACGCGGCTCGTGGTTGGGCATGTCCCAGCGTGTCCGGGGGTAGTCGGTCTGCTGGGTTTCCCAGGTGACGATGCCGCCCTTGACGTAAATTTTCCACGAGCAGCTTCCGGTGCAGTTCACCCCGTGGGTGCTGCGCACGATCTTGTCGTGCGCCCAGCGGTTGCGGTAGGCGTCTTCCCAGGTTCGGTCTTCATTGGTGGTGACGCCGTGGCCTTCAGAAAACTCTTCCCGTGGGAGGG
>CAIYQZ010000035.1 GCA_903928495.1 uncultured bacterium | reverse complement strand
TTCCAGGACAGGTCAGACAGGTGCACCAGACCGTCGATGCCGGCAGCCAGGCCCACGAACACGCCGAAGTCGGTGATGGACTTGATGGGGCCCTTCACGCGGTCGCCGCGCTTGGTGTTCTGTGCAAATTCTTGCCATGGGTTGGCGCGGCACTGCTTCATGCCCAGGGAGATGCGGCGCTTGTCTTCGTCGATTTCCAGAACCATGACTTCGACTTCGTCGCCCAGGGCCACGAGTTTGGAAGGGGCCACGTTCTTGTTGGTCCAGTCCATTTCGGACACGTGGACCAGGCCTTCGATTCCGGGCTCGAGTTCCACAAATGCGCCGTAGTCGGCGATGTTGGTGATCTTGCCGAACATGCGGGTGCCTTGGGGGTAGCGGCGACCAACGCCCATCCATGGGTCATCGCCCATTTGCTTCAGGCCCAGAGACACGCGGTGTTTTTCGGTGTCGAACTTGAGCACTTTTGCAGTGATTTCCTGACCAGCAGCCACCACCTCGGAGGGGTGACGCACACGGCGCCATGCCATGTCGGTGATGTGCAGCAGGCCGTCGATGCCGCCCAGGTCCACGAACGCACCGTATTCGGTGATGTTCTTGACCACGCCGGTCACGATGGAGCCTTCGCGCAGGGTTTCCATCAGCTTGGCGCGCTCTTCGCCCATGGAGGCTTCCACCACGGCACGGCGGCTCAGCACCACGTTGTTGCGCTTGCGGTCGAGCTTGATGACCTTGAATTCCAGGGTCTTGTTTTCGTAGGGGGTCAGGTCTTTGGTGGGACGTGTGTCAACCAAAGAGCCGGGCAGGAATGCGCGGATGCCGTTGACCAGAACGGTCAGGCCGCCCTTGACCTTGCCGCTGGTGGTGCCGGTGACGAATTCGCCGGATTCCAGGGCTTTTTCCAGGCTCATCCAGGAAGCCAGACGCTTGGCCTTGTCGCGGCTCAGCAGGGTGTCGCCGAAACCGTTTTCGACGGAGTCGATGGCCACGGAGACAAAGTCGCCGACCTGTACTTCGAGTTCGCCCAGATCGTTCTTGAATTCTTCAAGGGGAACGTAGGCTTCCGATTTCAAACCGGCGTTCACAACCACGTGGTTGTGATCGATGCGGATCACTTCGGCAGTGATCACTTCGCCAGAGCGCATTTCGGAACGCTTCAGGGACTCTTCAAACAGGGCGGCAAAAGATTCAGACATTGAGTTTCCTAAACTGCTTTCCAGCCAAAGCGCGTCACACCGACATGGGTGACATCAGAAGGGGCAGGGTGCAGTCGATTGGTTGCGACAGGTGTCGCGGGTTGAGGTCAATAGAACCAGGTCGACTGCGCGCTGGAGAAGCGCGGCGGGACGCCCTGGGCCCGGTTGCCTTTGTGACCGGAGTCAAAAAGGCTGTTTGCTTTGCCACCAGGTCAGCACCTGAGCCACCGACTCGTCGATGGTTTGAGTGGAGTTGTCCAGCAGCAAAGCGTCTTCGGCGGGTTTGAGCGGTGCGTGCTGGCGGGACATGTCCTGCGCATCACGGGCCTTCAGCGCTCGCAAAAGTTCTTCGATTATAGCGGGCTGGCCACGGCCAAGCAACTGCGAGAAACGGCGCTGGGCGCGGGTTTCGGCGCTGGCAGTCAGGAATACTTTGAGCGGCGCACTGGGGAAAATCACCGTGCCCATGTCGCGTCCATCGGCCACCAGACCTGGCAGCTGCCTGAAGCGCTGTTGCAAATCCAGCAGGGCGGTGCGCACCCCCGGGATGGCGGACACAGCGGAGGCCGCCATTCCCGCAGACTCTGCGCGCACGGCGTCGGTCACATCGTCTGCGCCCAGCCACACGCGGCCCTCGCCAAAGCGCACTTCCATGGCCGACGCCAATGCGGTGATTCGCCCTGCGTGTTCGGGCCGTGCCACATCTTCTGTGAGAAGCGACAGCCCGGCGCGCTGCGCGCTGAGGCCCACCAGGCGGTACAACACACCAGAGTCGAGCACGTGGTAGCCCAGGCGGGCCGCCACTTCGGTGGCCAGCGTTCCTTTGCCCGAGGCGGTGGGGCCGTCGATGCAGATCACCGGCACATTGCCGGGTGCAGCGTCGGCCACCGAGAACAGGCACTCGAAATAGTCGGGGAAAGTTTTGGCCACGCATTTCGGGTCTTCAATGCGAACGGGCACCCCGTCGGCGTTGAATGCGGCCAGCGAAAAGCACATGGCCACGCGGTGGTCGTCGTAGGTGTGGATGCTGGCGGGCTTCCAGCCACCGGGGGCAGGGGGTGCCACGCTGATCCAGTCAGGGCCTTCTTCGACAGTGGCGCCCAGTTTGCGCAGTTCGCACGCCATCGCGGCGATGCGGTCGGTTTCTTTCACGCGCCAGCTGGCAATGTTTGTGAGCGTGGTGGTGCCTTCGGCGTACAGCGCCATCACAGCCAGCGTCATGGCTGCATCGGGGATGTGGTTGCAGTCGAGCGTGATGGCCTTCAGCGGCCAGATGCCCCGGGTGATGTGCAACCAATTGGGCCCGCTGGTGATGTGCGCGCCCATGAGGGAGGCGGCCTCGGCAAAGCGGATGTCGCCCTGGATGCTGTCAGCCCCCACACCTTGAATTTTGATACCGTTTTGGCCTCCAGCGCTTGATGCTATTGCCCCGAGTGCTATGAAGTAACTGGCTGACGACGCATCTGCCTCAACGTGAATATCGCCCGGTGAGCGGTAGGCGCTGCCCGCCGGAATGGTGAATCGTTGCCAGCCATCGCGTTGCACGGTGACGCCAAAACGCGCCAGCAGGTTCAGGGTGATGTCGATGTAGGGCTTTGAAATCAGCTCGCCCACCACGTCGATGTGAATGTCATGTTTGGCCACAAGGGGCAACGCCAGCAGCAACGCGGTCAGGAACTGGCTTGACACGTCACCCCGCACCCGGATCGGTTCGCTGAGGTTCAATGCCGACGGCTGACCGTTGCCAATGTGCAGGGGCGGGTAGCCTGCCTGGCCGGTGTAGCTGACTGGGCAGCCCAGTTGTTGCAGCGCGTCCACCAGGTCGCCAATGGGACGCTCGTGCATGCGCGGCACACCGCTGAGTGCAAACGCCCCGCCGTGCACGGCGGTCAGCAGCGACAGCGCGGCGGTCAGCGGGCGCATGGCCGTGCCGGCGTTGCCCATGAACAGGTCAGCCTGCTTGACGGGCAGTTTCGCGGCCAGCCCGGTGATGTGCCAGGTGTTGCCGCCCAGGGGCGTGACGGTACAGCCCAGTTGCTTCAGGCCCATCAGCATGACGCGGGTGTCGTCAGAGTCGAGCAGGTCGTGCACGGTGGTGGCGCCGTCGCACAGCGCGGCCAGCAGCAACACGCGGTTGGAAATGCTTTTGGAGCCGGGCAGGGTGACCTCGCCACTGGCGTGTGCAAGCGGCGGAAGGTCCAGGAAAGCGGTGTTGAACATGGGTGCAAGAGCGCCCGCAATGGCGCCCGGGGGGCTCAGTTGTCGGTGGGCTGCCAGCCAGAGCGGGCATCGCTGGCCTGTGCAATCAGGCGGGCCAAGGCGTCGGCGTCGCCCCGTTTGATGTGGGTTTCCAGTGCGTACAGGGCCTTCTGGAAATGTTGTGTCTGCTCCAGCAACTCGTCTTTGTTGGCGGCAAAAATGTCGCGCCACACTTTCGGGTCGCTGGCGGCAATGCGCGTGAAGTCCCTGAAGCCCGGACCGGCCAGCGACAGGAAGCTGTCACGCTGTGCCTGCGAGTTGATGCCGTTCATGAACGCAAATGCCAACAAGTGGGGCAGGTGGCTGACCGCAGCGTAGGCGCCGTCGTGGGCCTCGGGCGACATGTGCCTCACCTTGCAGCCCAGCGCCGCCCAGAGCTTGTCGGCGTTGGCCAGATGGGCCGTGAGGGTGCGCTCGATGGGCGTGAGGATGACCTGTTTGCCGAGGTAGAGATCGGCGTCAGCGTGCTCAACCCCAGCGGACTCTTTGCCGGCAATGGGGTGTGCGGGCACGAAAGACCCCAGTTGTTGCCCCAGGGAGCGGCGGGCGGCTTCCACCACGTCGCGTTTGGTGGACCCCACGTCCATCACCAGGGTCTTGGGTGTCACGAGGTGCCGGATGGCCTTGAACGTGGCCTCGGTGGCGGCCACGGGCACTGCCAGCAGCACGATGTCTGCACCCGACACGGCCAGCAGGGCAGACGGCGCTTCGACGTCGATCACCCCCATTTGCCGGGCCTTGTCGGTCGTGGACGGTGATTTGCTGTAGCCCACCACACGCTTGACCAGGCCAGCTTTCTTCATCGCCAGCGCAAACGAGCCACCCATGAGCCCACAACCGATCAGTCCCAACTGTTCAAACATGCCGGTTCCTCAAGGTTCAGTCAGACGTGGGGTAAGAGCCCAGCACTTTGTAAAAGGCGCAAAGCCCCTGCAACTCCTGCAGCGCCGCAGCCACATGGGGTTGGCTGATGTGGCCTTGAAGGTCGATGTAGAAGTAGTACTCCCACTGGCCGGACTTGGCAGGGCGGGACTCGAAGCGCGTCATGGACACACCGTTGTTTTTCAATGGCACCAGCAGGTCGTGTACGGCGCCGGGCCGGTTGGGCACCGACACCACCAGACTGGTGGTGTCTTTGGCCGAGGCGGGCGGTGTGGCCAGCGTCTGCGGTAGCGTGATGACGGCAAAGCGGGTGCGGTTGTAGGCCTCGTCCTGAATGGCATGGGCCACGATGTGCAGGCCGAACTGGGACGCAGCTCGCTCACTGGCCAGGCCAGCCCAAGCGGGGTTGGTCGCGGCCAGTCGTGCCCCTTCGGCGTTGCTCGACACGGCGCGGCGTTCTGCGTTGGGCAGGTGCTGGGTCAACCAGCCCTGGCATTGGGCCAGCGCTTGAGGGTGGGCCATGACGACTTCAATGCCGTCCAGCGTGTTGGTCTGCCGCAGCAGGTTGTGGCGCACCAGCAAACTCACCTCACCGATCACGTGCACGGGTGAGCGCAGAAACAGGTCGAGCGAGCGGGCCACCACCCCTTCGGTGGAGTTTTCCATGCCCACCACGCCGTACTGCGCAGTGCCCGCAGCCGTTGCGTGGAACACCTCGTCGAAGTTGGCGCAGTAAATGAAGTTGGCCGCGCTGCCAAAGTAGTCGATGCCAGCCTGCTCACAAAAGGTGCCTTGCGGGCCGAGCACCGCCACTCGCTGGGGTGCTTCCAGGGCCAGGCAGGCCGACATGATTTCGCGCCAGATGGACGCCACGTGCTGGTTGAGCAGCGGGCCTTCGTTGGCGTTTTCAATTTTCTGGATGACCTGTGCCACCCGGTCCGGGCGGTAGAACGGTGTTCCTTCGGCGCGTTTCACTGCGCCCACTTGCTCTGCCACGCGGGCGCGTTGGTTCAGCAGCGACAGCAGTTGGCGGTCCAGGCTGTCGATCTGCACGCGCAGTGGCGCCAGTGCATCGCTTTGAACGACGGATGCAGTGGTGTTTGGCTTGGATTCGCTCATGCCTGGGTCCGTTCAAACTCTTGAAGGTATGCCACCAGCGCCTGCACACCTTCCAGCGGCATGGCGTTGTAGATGCTGGCACGCATGCCGCCGGCAGACTTGTGGCCTTTGATGTTGAGCAGACCGCGTGCCTTGGCACCCGCCAGAAAGGCGGCATTGCGCGGGTGTTCGGCATCCAGCAACGGCTGACCGTCGTCGCCTTTGAGGAAAAACGGCACGTTCATGCGCGAACGGCAGTTGGCTTCCACCTTGTTTTCGTACAGGCCCGAGGCATCAATGGCACCGTACAGCAGCGTGGATTTGGCAATGGCCGAGGCTTCCATGGCAGCCACGCCACCCTGGTCCTTCAGCCACTGGAACACCAGCCCGGCCATGTAGATGCCGAAGGTCGGCGGGGTGTTGTACATGGACTGGTTGGCCGCCACGTTCTTGTAGTTGAACGCGCTGGGGCAGATGCCCATGGCCTGGTCCAGCAGGTCGTCACGCACAAAGGCCAGGGTCAGGCCAGCAGGCCCCAGATTTTTCTGCGCTCCTGCAAAGGCCACGCCCACCTTGTCCCACTCGACCGGGCGCGATGCGATGTGGCTGGAACAGTCCACCACCAGCGGGGCTTCGCAACCCAAGGCCTTGAGGTCGGGCAGGGTCTGGAATTCGACGCCAAACACCGTTTCGTTGCTGCAAATGTGAACGTAGCGCGGGTTGTCCGTCAGTTGCCAGGTGGCGGGGTCGGGCAGCTGGCGGTGCTGGTTGGCTTCGTTGCTGGCTGCCACATTGACCTGTGAGTACTTGCGTGCTTCCTTGGCCGATTTCTGGCTCCAGCCCCCGGTGATGACGAAATCGGTGTGGACCTCGCCGCTTTTGGCCTCAGCGAGAGGGCCGCACAGGTTCATGGGGACCACAGCGTTTTCACCCAGACCGCCCCCTTGCATGAACAGGATGTGGAACTCGCCCGGTACGGCCAGCAGGTCACGCAGATCGCGCTCGGCCTTTTCCAGAATGGAGGTGAACTCCTTGCCCCGGTGGCTCATTTCCATCACGCCCATGCCACTGCCGTTCCAGTCCAGCATGTCGCGGGCGGCCTCGGTCAGCACCGCTTCGGGCATGGTGGCGGGGCCGGGGGCGAAGTTGTAGGGTCTTTTATGCACGAAAACGGCCTTTACCGCTTGATGGATATGAATTGTCAGCTACGCTTTATTCAGCGGTGTCCGTGTCGGTACCGGTGTCATCTTCTGGCGTGGCTGAGCCGTCGGCTCCGGTTTCCGCGCCCGCAGCATCGTTTTCAACAATGCGTTGCAGCCCGCTGAGCTGTGCGCCATCGTCCAGCGCCATCAGTGTCACACCTTGGGTGGCACGGCCAAGTTCGCGGATCTCACTCACGCGGGTGCGCACAAGCACCCCCTTGTCGGTGATGAGCATGATTTCGTCGTCGGCATGCACCAGCGTGGCAGCCACGACTTTGCCGTTGCGCTCGCTCTGCTGGATGGCAATCATGCCTTTGGTGCCCCGGCCATGGCGGGTGTACTCGGTGATGCTGGTGCGTTTGCCGTAGCCGTTCTGGGTGGCGGTCAGCACGCTTTGCTGCTCGTCTTCGGCCACCAGCATGGCGATCACACTCTGGCTCTCGTCTAGCATCATGCCGCGCACGCCGCGTGCGTTGCGGCCCATCGGGCGCACGTCGTTTTCGTCAAAGCGCACGGCCTTGCCGCCGTCGCTGAACAGCATCACATCGTGTTGGCCATCGGTCAGCGCAGCGCCAATCAGAAAGTCGCCTTCATCAAGGTCCACGGCAATGATGCCGGCCTTGCGTGGGTTGGAGAACTCGTCGAGTGCGGTTTTCTTCACGGTGCCCATGCGGGTGGCCATGAAGATGTACTGGTCCGCAGGGAAGCTGCGCTTCTCGCCGGTCAGTGCCAGCACCACCGTGATTTTTTCGCCCTCTTGCAGCGGGAACATGTTGACGATGGGGCGGCCGCGTGAGCCACGCGAGCCCGATGGCACTTCCCACACCTTGAGCCAATACAGGCGGCCCCTGTTGGAAAAACACAGGATGTAGTCGTGTGTGTTGGCAATGAAGAGCTGGTCGATCCAGTCGTCTTCTTTGGTGGCTGTGGCTTGTTTGCCGCGCCCGCCGCGCTTCTGCGCGCGGTATTCGCTCAGCGGCTGACTCTTGATGTAACCGCTGTGGCTGAGCGTGACCACCATGTCGGTGGGGGTGATCAGGTCTTCGGTGCTGAGGTCCTGGGCGCTGTGTTCGATGAAGCTGCGGCGAGCGCCCAGTTTGGTTTGCCCAAACTCAGAGCGAATGGCGGTCAATTCGTCACCAATGATGGTGGACACGCGCTCGGGCTTGGCCAGGATGTCGAGCAGATCGTCGATCTCGGCCATCACCTCTTTGTATTCACCGACGATCTTGTCTTGTTCCAGACCCGTCAGGCGCTGCAGACGCATCTGCAGAATTTCCTGCGCTTGGGTGTCGCTCAGGCGGTACAGGCCATCGTTGCCCATGCCGAATTCACGCTCCAGCCCGTCAGGGCGGTAGTCGTCGGCGTTCACCACACCGCCATCGGCCCGGGTGCGGGTGAGCATTTCGCGCACCAGTTTGCTGTCCCAGCTCTTGCTCATCAGCCCGGCCTTGGCCACGGGGGGCGTGGGCGCGTTGCGGATGATGGCAATGAAGTCGTCAATGTTGGCCAGCGCCACAGCCAGGCCTTCCAGCACATGGCCGCGCTCGCGCGCCTTGCGCAGCGTGAACACCGTGCGGCGGGTGACCACTTCGCGGCGGTGCTCCAGAAACACCTGGATCAGGTCTTTCAGGTTGCACAAACGCGGCTGGCCGTCGATCAGCGCCACCATGTTGATGCCGAAGGTGTCCTGCAACTGCGTCTGCTTGTACAGGTTGTTCAGCACCACCTCGGGCACTTCGCCACGTTTCAGTTCGATCACCAGGCGCATGCCGGATTTGTCCGACTCGTCCTGAATGTGGCTAATGCCTTCGATTTTTTTCTCGTGCACCAGCTCGGCCATGCGCTCTTGCAGCGTCTTTTTGTTCACCTGGTACGGCAGTTCGTCCACGATGATGGCCTGGCGCTGGCCTTTGTCGATGTCTTCAAAATGGCACTTCGCCCGCATGACCACGCGGCCGCGCCCCGTGCGGTAGCCGTCTTTCACACCCGACATGCCGTAAATGATGCCGGCGGTGGGAAAGTCTGGTGCCGGGATGATTTCCATCAGGTCA
>CAIYQZ010000034.1 GCA_903928495.1 uncultured bacterium | reverse complement strand
TGCGTCTGCAGTCTGCCAAGGGACCCCCTACAAGGGCGAAATGCCCTTGTCTGAGACCCGAAACGCACCGAATTCTTCATCATGTGGAATTTCTCGCCTCAGTGCCCAGCGTCAACCGTGTTTTGAACACCATCCCTAGGTTCTTGATGAAGTGGGCTTCAAGAGATTCCATTCCATCCAATGTCCAAAGTTGGCGGTCCGCGAAGACCGAACCATCATTCAACAAAGCGACATTCTTCCATTGCTCAGCGGCGGCTAGGATTTTGTCAACACCAGAATTAGGGCCACAGTATCGGCTCATTTGAACTCTTTCAATCGTCGGTTTTTGGTATGCGTTTCGAAAGCAACTGTCACGAAGACCGGGTTGTCAGAAAACCCACTGTGACCAAAAGTCTGCCTTGTCAGGAATGGTCCAGCTCACTCCGGCCCCGTGGTCAGGACCGTCAACTTTGGCTTGTGGGATCCGATGAATCTGGAGTTGAGGATTAACTGACCCAGCGGCGTACCCATCGGTTGCCTCGATGTTAAATCCGTCTGACCTAGTTTCCTGAGCCAAACGGTGCGTGGCTTCCTCCAGCAAAAATAAGTGCGCTTCTCGTTGTGCTAAATCAACTTCAAAAGCGAACCGACATGCCATCTGGGCATTGTCAGGGTGTGCTTTGTTGAAATTGGGAACGCGTCAGCACCCGCCACTTCATGTTGGTTCGACAATATGATGCCTGCAGGTGGTAATTGGCAGAAGGGGCCGGTTATGGAAAGCGGCAATTTATTGCACTCAATTTCAGGCCATAGCGTTTAGCCTTCAGGCACCCGTCCGAGTGAAACAGCTCCAGAATGGCGTCGTCGGAGGGTCAAATGAAAGCTGCTTCCGGCCGATATCAGCCATACCAAGCCCAGCCTCATCCGCACGGCAATTGATAGACAAATTCACCCCTACCGCTTATCTGGCAATGGATGCTAGCTATCAACTTAATTTAGTAGCTAACAATGCATGCCAATCAAGCGCCAGGGTCACTTTTTGTCACAAAAATCTCAGCTCTCTCCAAGTGCCGGGGCCCAATGCGCCGGCGCACCCTGAACAGCGAGCATCAGCCGCGCCCAACAGGCGCTCCGCACAGCCACACCTGCCCTCCCTGCGCACTTGAAGAACCGCCCCGCAGCTTCACCTAAGCCTGCGTCAACAGGTCGATGTGACCTGTTCCGAACCCGAAAGCTGGCCATGGAAGTGACTCTGTTGTGGGTGTTGTGCGTTACCCTGATTGTGTTGGGGCTGGCAGGCACGGTGCTGCCAGTGCTGCCCGGCACCTTGCTGGTGTGGGCGGGAATTGTGCTGGGCGCGTGGATTGACGACTTTGCCCGAGTGAGCGTCACCACCGTTGTGGTGGTCAGCGTGCTGGGCGTGGTGGCCTGGGGGCTGGACTATGCGGCCGGGCTGCTGGGCGCCCAAAAGGCCGGGGCCAGCAAGCAGGCCTTGCTGGGCGCTGCGGTGGGCACGGTGGTGGGCCTGTTCATGGGGCTGGTGGGGGTGCTATTCATGCCGCTGGTGGGGGCTGCAGTGGGTGAATACATGGCTCGCAAAGACCAAGCCTGCGCCGTGAAGGTGGGGCTGGCCACCTGGGTGGGCATCATGCTGGGGCTGCTGGCCAAAGTGGTGCTGGCGTTCATCATGGTGGGGGTGTTTGCCGCCGCTTTGCTGTTCTGACCTTGCTCATGACCACACTCGAACAACTGACTGGCTGGATTCCCGGCCAGTGGGAAAAGGTCATCGTCACCGCGTTGCTGGTGGGTTTGGCTTTGGTGGCATCTCAACTGTGGGGGCGCTACCTGTCGCGCGGAGAAATGTCGGCCGAAAAGCGCCGCCTGCACTTGGTGTGGGCGCGCAACATCATCTGGTTTGCGGCGCTGCTGGTCATCGTGTCGGTGTGGGCGTCCACGATTGCAGGCTTTGCGTTGTCGGTGGCGGCAGTGGCGGGTGCCATCCTGATCGTCAGCAAAGAGCTGGTGATGTGCGTGCACGGCTACCTGTACGTGACGGTGGTGCAGCCCTACAAAATTGGCGACGTGATCGAGTTCAACAACCTGCATGGCAGGGTGGTGGACATCGACATGTTTGCCACCACGCTGGTAGAGCTGGACAGGGCGGGCCAGCGCACAGGCAAGGTGGCCGAGTTTCCCAATGGCCTGTTGCTGACGAACCCGCTGGTGAATGCTTCGCCCAACGGGGCGTATGTGCTGCATGCCATCCAGATACCCATTCCGGAACGTGCCGGGCATGACCTGGAGGCCATTGAAACCGCCGCCTTGGCCGCCGCCGACCACGCCACAGCCTCCTGGCGCGACGAGGCCATGGCCCACTTCCGCAAAGCGGCTGAAGCCAACTTCATTGCGCTGCCGGCGGGCAAAACCAAGGTGTCGTGGGACTTTTCAAACCCCGAGCACCTGGTGCTGGTGGTGCGAGTGGCCTGCCCGGTGGGCCAGCGTGCAAAGGTGGAGCAGGCGGTATTTCGTGAAACCTGGCGTGCCCTGTCGACTCAGCCAACACCAGATTTGCAGCAACGCTGAAACGTCAGCCAGCCCTGATGTCGCGTTCGGGCTGCACAACCGTGACTGCGGCGCACGCAAACGCCTGCTGCTGCGCTGAAAAGTCCCACCGCTCAACCAGACAGCTTGCGCCCTGTGCATGCAGTTGGTACCTATCAGTCGGAGGTGCGCCAAGCACATCAACAGCGGAAACTGCCGAACCCCAGCGCAGCACATTGACCGAGTTGGGTACCCCCCGGCGCGTTCTGCTGGACACGGCGGTGCCGGCCTGCGCCACCACCAGCCGCCGCGCCAGGCCCGGCAGTGACAAGGTGTACGGCAGGTGAATGTGCCCCCCCAGCACCACGTCGGCCCCCGCTTGCGCCAACACACGCGCAGCGTGGGCGTGGCCGCGCAACAGGTGCACCCGTTCACCGGCATGAGGCACGGCCAGCGGTTGGTGCACCACCACCACGCGCAGTTGCTCGGGCCGGGCAGCAGCCAGCAGGCGGGCCACCCTATCCACCTGCTCAGCAGACACTTCGCCATGCCTGTGCCGCCAGGCTCGGGTGGTGTTGACACCCACCAGCAGGCAGTCTGGCAAGGCCACAACGGGCTCCAGCTCGGGGCCGAACGCGCTGGCAAAACGTGCGTACGGGCGGGTGAGCCGCGCCCACAGGTCAAACAGGGCAATGTCGTGGTTGCCGGGAATGGCCAGCAAGGGCGCGCCCAGCCGGTCGACAAAGGCTTTGGCGGCACGGAATTGATCGGGCCGCGCCCGCTGGGTGATGTCGCCAGACAGCACCACTGCGTCGGGCCGCTGCTGCGCAGCCAGCGCCACCACTGCCTCCAGCACCTGCGGTTGCTCGGTGCCAAAGTGGGTGTCTGACAAATGCAGCAGCACGCTCATGCAGTGCCCTCTGGCCCGCTTGCGGTGGGAACCGTCGCACTGGGGGCTTGCAGCAGGTACAGGGGTTTGTCCAGCACGCGGATGTCTACAGGCGTGCGCATGCGGGCCACCTCGCCATCAAACGCAACCACCACTTCTTTACGGCCAGGGGCCAACCGGGGCCGCACGACCATGTGGTGAAACTCGAAGCTTTCGACCCCTGCCGCCTCGCCCAGCCTGCCCATGGCCCCGTGCAGCAAGAGCCTGACCATGGCCAGCGTGCCAATGGGCCGCAACATGAGCGCAGCCATGCTGCCGTGGCCGGGGGTGCCCGCCAGCGTGTCGATGGGCTCGGCACCCAGTTGCGCCAGCTGCAATCGGTTGTTGCCCACAAACAGGGTCAGGGTCTGCACGTCGCGTTCCGCCGCGCCCATTTCGATGTGCAGACGCAGGCGGCGCTGGGCACGCAGCAAAGTGACCACAGCGGCCACAAACGCCACCCAGCGGCTGCGGCCAAAGCGGGCTTTGTAGGCTTCGCGGTCTTGCAGCAGCTCGGGGTACACGCCCAAACTGGCGTTCACCAGAAACAACCTGTCGTTGATGGCGGCCACCTGAACGGGGCTGGGTTGCGCCGTCATCAGAAACTGTGCTGCAGCGGCCGGATCGGTGGGAATGCCATGTGTGCGGGCAAAGTAATTGAAGGTGCCGTACGGAATGACACCCATGGCACACCCTGCAGCATGAGCGGCCTGCGCCACGGTGTTGAGGCTGCCATCGCCCCCCACGGCCACCACGGCCGAGCCGCGTGCCACCGCCGCTGCTGCGGCCTCGGTGGCCACCTGCCGCAAATCTGCCGGGCGACACACGCGCAGCACTCCTTGGCGTCCGTGCGACGCCAGGGCGGCCTCGATCACGGCGCATTTGGCCGAAATGTCCTGCGCGCCCGAAGACGAGTTGATGACAAACAGCATGGGAGCCGCTGGGTCAAAGCGCACCCCATGGGCCGCGCCCTGCAATGCCTGGCCCTGACCCAGCACGCGGAGCTCAGCGGTCATCAGTCGCGGCGCAACAGGTCGCCAAACACAGTGTGTTCTCCGTCACGCCGGTCAGGCCCCGGTGCGTCGTACAGCACCAGCCAGCGGGGTTTGCCACCAGCCAAAGAAGGCGGCAGGTCGCAGATGGCTTCAGCACGGTTCACGCCGCGCCCGTGGGGCAAGGCCACGGATTCGGTCAAACCCGATTCGAATCGGGCGGCCTCTTGGTTGGCACGCAACGCAGCCTTGGCATTGGGCCATTTGAAAACGCGAATGTCACCATTGAGGACCATGGTGGGGCCGGCCAGCACATACAGGTCGTCACCCGAAAAATGCAGGTCGCGCACACCCAGGCCATCCAGTTGCAAAAAGTGTTTGCGCAGCAAGGTGCCACGGGCATCCAGCGGCACCAGGCGGAGGTGGTCACCATGCGCCTCGACTTCGATCTCCAGCAGCGCAGACCAGCCACGCAGCACTGGGCCACGCAGGCCCAGCAAGAGGCGTTGACCATCCACTGCCAAGCCTTCGATGTCAAAGCCATTGTCTTTGCCGGGAATCAGCATGTATGGGCCGAAATGGGGGTCGCCTGCCAGCGCGCTGGTCAGCAAGTTGGTTTGCGCATCGCCTTTCAGGCGCATGGCCCGTCGACCATCTTGAGACCGCTTCACCAAACAGGGCTGGCCTCTGGCGTCCGGCTCAATGGGCAGGCACGCCAGCAGGCGGCGGTTGGCATCCAGCGACACCTTGGCCAGTCGCTTGGCATTGGCGGCGTGGTCTCGGTCAGGCTTGGCGTTTTTGCGTTTGAGGCCGTGTGATCCCACCACCCACATGAACCCATCGGCAACGGCCATGCCCTCCAGGTCGGCTTCTTCCTCGCGGGTACCGGGCAAGTCCAGCAGGTCGGCCAACGGAAAATCTTGTACATCGCCGTAGCGCAGGGTTTCGCTGCCCACTGGCTCCAGACGGCGCAGGCGGTCGAGACCACAGGCTTCATCGCCAGCCACCCACAGCCAGTCGTCCGTGAAGGCGGGTCCTGACAAGTTGGTTTGCACCAGGCAACCGGGAGCAAACTCAAGGCGAGCGGCGTTGGCTTGACGGGTATTGGGCATGGAATCGGTTCTCGGCTGGAGGCAGGACAGCAGGCGGCGCAGTTCAAGTGCCTCCACCGCTGGGTGAGGCGAGCAGTGTGAGGGTGAAACAGGGCGCATTAATCAGTTTTTTGCGATGCATGCCACAAGCAAAACACTCTTTTTTGGAATGCTTCAAACGCGTACCGTATCGCGTTTTCAAATCCAACAACATGGCGCGCCAGCATTTGCCCCCACTTCCGCCGCACCGCACGGCCAGACACCCTCACACACCACAAGGCCTGAAGACCGTTCGCCGTTCTGCGGTGGACCGAATTGCCTCAACCCACCTTGCAGCCATGGGCAATACGGTGGCCGACACGGTCGGTCATGGCGCACGACAACGGCTGGTATGGCTGGCTTTGCTGGCCACACCGCTGTTGCTGCCTGTTGCGCTGCCGGGCATGGCCTCGGCCGTGGGCGTGCTGTGCCTGTTGGTGGCCTACGGACTGAGCATGGGTCGAAACCCAGACCTGCCCGGCTGGCTGGGCAAGCGGGCGCTCGGCGACCGGGTCAAGTCGCTGCTGGCAAAAATGGTTCAGCGGTCGGTGGGTGTCATGTCGCGCATGGGGCGACCCCGGATGCTGGCCTTAAGCAACCGGCCCGCACGTTTGCTGAATGGGTTGATGCTGGCCATCGCAGGACTGTCCATGGCGGTGCCAGTGCCCATGATTTCCTTTGACAACGTGCTTCCGGCACTGGCCATCGTGCTGCTGGCCTGGGGCCTTCGCCTGCGCGACGGGCTGATGCTGCTGGCCGGCTATCTGGCCACAGCAGTCGCTGTGGCATCGGTGGTGGCGCTGTGGTGGGGTGGCTCGGTCGTGGTCACTGACATGCTGGCCTGGGCGACCGGCTGAGCCGCGCCCGCCCTCCCCTGCGCCAGTCAGTGCTGCTGCCCACGGGTCATGCGCTCGGCAAACGAGATGCCCATGGCCGACAACACGAACGTGAAGTGGATGACGGCCACCATGGTGACGGTCTTGATGCTCTCCATGCTCAGGTCGCTGCTCAGGTAGGTTTTGAGTGCGTGCACGCCTGAGATGGAAATGATGGCAAACGCCAGTTTGAGTTTGAGGTTGTAGGTGTTGACGTGGTCAAGCCAGTCGGGCTTTTTCATGTCGGTTTTGTCGAAGTGTCCGGTGGTCACAAACAGCGACACACCGGCCAATGCCACCACCCACACCAACTGGGCCACCATGGTCATGTCCACCAACTCAAGCACCTTGATGATGAGGGCTATTTTTTCCAGCTCGCCAAACAGCAGGGTTTCCATGAGCTTGAAGCTCTCAAGCAAAAACTTGCCCAGGATCCCGATGATGATGAACACCAACCCCACATAAAAGAAGAGCATGGTGAACCGCATGCCGTACAGCATGGAACCAACCTTGGAGAGAACTTTGTCCATCGATGTATGGCTTTCTGGGTCAATAGGGTCAAATCACACGGGCACTGGGCTGCGGGTTTGTACCAGATGTGGCAGCCCGACCAAACGCGTGTGGGTTCCTCCTGAAAATCAACCCAGTCGCTGCCAAAGGGCCGGCCCGGCCAGACCGAGCCAAGCTCCCCCGAGGATGAACAGCGAGACCATGACCGCCGCACTGCCACAGTCCTTTGCTTTGCCCGCCAGGGCATGAATGTCAGGGGACGTCATGTCGACGATGGCTTCAAGGCCCGAGTTGAGCAACTCTGCAACCAGCACAAGGCCCATCAAAGCCAACAGAAGCACGGTGTCGAGCACTGGAAGGCCCAGCCACAAGGTGATGGGGGCCAGGAACATGACCAGCACCAGTTCCTGACGAAAGGCAGCCTCGTCACGCCAGGCGCTGCGCAGACCTTGTTCGGAGTACTGCATGGCCCGAAAGACGCGCACCATGCTCAAAGCAGTGGTTGACTTCATGCCAACGCCCCCTCAGAAGCCTTCAAAGGCTGCCACTTGACCGTTCTGGCCGCCGCATGCATCAGGCCAATGCTCATCCACACCGCCACGCTGAAGTACAACGACATCCAGATCACCTCTGACTTCCAGTCTTCCCAGCGGTGGGACACCACCCAGCGGCTGGACGTATCAGCCAGGCCGTGGACCACATCCAGGTACTGGCGGCCCTGGCCTTCGTCGTGCACCCACCGGTTCCAGTACATGGGCACGTCGATGTGCAGCATGTACATCACATATCCAACACCCATGACGCCCGTTGCAAACAGCATGGGACGCAGTGATTTGTGGCTGTTGCGCCAGATGAATGCCAGGCTGATGACCAGCATGGCGGCGCTGAAACCCCACAAGGTTTCTTCCAGTACATGACCAAGGTTGGATGTGGTCAGCACTGCATACCAGGAAAAAGTCTCTGCCACGAGAATCATGGGGACGATCCAGTACGACACCCTGAGCGCAAACTGGCTGTCGCAAGAACGGGCGACGCTGCGCAGCATCAAGGCCCACTGCGCGGCAAAACACAGTTCGGCCACCGTGGCCACCGACCGGCCGACGATCACACTGGACATCCACGAATCGATCATGACCTGCCGCTGCACATCAAACACCGGAAACACCGATCGGCACCCACACCCCAATACATAGCCGGCAGACAGGACCATTTGCCATTTGACCAAGGTCCAGGCTTCGTCAGGCAAGGCAGCAGCCTGATGTTTCAGTCGGTGTGCAGACACAGCCCATACCACGGCATTGAGAGCACTCACGCCGCAAAGAAACGACCACCAGGCCAAGGTTTCAGCATCCATCACACGTCCTTCACTGTTGAAACAAGTAAACGGTATAAATGGTATATACCGTTTATATAATTTTCAACGCTATTTTTGTGACAGTTGGTTGACGGCGTGTGTCAGGCTTCAGGCCAGTTCGTTCATGGGCACAGGTTTGCCGAACAGGTAACCCTGAACCAGGTCAACCCCGAACGAGTTCACCAGTGCCAGTGTCGCCTCGTCTTCAATCCACTCTGCCACCACCTGCTTGCCACTGGCGTGGGCGATGTCGACGATGGCACGCAGCAGAATCTGGTTTTCTTCGTCTGCTGCCAAACGCAGAATGAACTGGCCATCGATCTTCACGCAGTCAGCGTGCAGTTGCTTCAGGTAGGCAATGGAGGTGAAGCCGCTGCCGAAATCGTCGAGGCTGACCTGGCAGCCCAGGGCCTGCAACTGGCTCACGCCCTGCTCGGCCAGCTCGATCCGGTTGACAGCCGATGTTTCGGTCAGCTCAAACAGCAAACGCTGGGGCGCCACTCCCATGCGTGCCAACTCGGCGCCCACAAAGTCGGGCAAACGCGCGTCCACCAGCGTCCGGGCCGATATGTTGACGGCAATGGGCGCGTGGCCAGGCACGTCGGCAAGTTGGCGGATGCAGGTGCTGATCATCCAGCGATCCAGCGCCAGTATTTTTCCGGAGTTTTCAGCATGGCCAATGAAGCTGTCTGGCAGGTACGGATGCGCCGGTTCCAGCGGGTTGTGCATGCGGACCAGCGCCTCAAGGTGGTGCAAGGTCCGTGTTTGGGCGTGATAAACACCCTGAAAGTACACCCTGAGCAACTGGTGGTCCAGTGCCTCTGACAAGCGATTGGCCCACACCATCCACTCGGAGGTGGCCGACTGGTCATTCATGCCGGGCTCGTACTGCCGCCACGTGCCACGGCCTTCGCTTTTGGCTTTGTACATGGCCTTGTCAGCCGCTGCCAGCAGCACATGGGCATCGTTGGCGTCCTGCGGAAACCAAGCCACACCAATGCTGGCGCCCACCCGCAAAAGTTTGCCCTCCTCATCCCGCGCGTCAATTTGGGCCACATTGCGCTGCAGCCGCTGACACAGGGTGTCGAGCTGCGTGCGAGGCAGGTCTTGCATCACCACCGCAAACTCGTCTCCGCCAATGCGTGCCAGCAGGTCGCCGGGGCGGAAGGTGTTTGTCAGTGAATCGGCGATTTGGATCAGCACCCTGTCGCCTGCGGCGTGGCCATTCAGGTCGTTGATGAGCTTGAAATTGTCCAAGTCAATGAACAGGACGGCCAGCGGCTTGGTCTGGGCAGCGGCCATCAGGTCGTTCAGCTGCAGGAAGAAGGTGTGCCGGTTCAGCAACCCGGTCAGCGAGTCACGGGCCGCCATTCGGTGAATGAGCTCGGTGGCCTCGTGCTCGGAGGTCACGTCTTCAAACAGCCACACCCGTCCCAACTGGTTGCCGTCTGTGTCCATCACGGGCAGGCTGCTTTGTGCCAGCCGCTGACCGTTGGCCATTTGCAGGCTGTGGCGGCTGTTCTGGTGGTTGAGCGCGGGCACCGACAGCAACGCCAACGGCAAATCGTCCACCGCGCCCACGGCTTGGCCGATGCGCGCGCGCACATCTCCCAGGGTGGATGCATCGTCCATGGGCACGGGCTGGTCGGCCCAGATATCGGGGAAAGCGGCATTGGTGTACAGCACACGTCCGTCGTTGTCGACCAGCAGCACACCAAGCCTGAGTGCATGGAGCAAGGCCACCAGGCGGGCACGCTCGGATGACGCCAGTGTCAGGTAATGCGCCTGCTGGCCCTGGCTGTCCAGCAAGGCGTTGAAACGGTCGTCCAGCGTGCCCGACATGCGGTTGAAGGCGGCAGCCAGGCGGGAAAACTCGTGCGAACCGGTTTCAGACACCCGCAGGCTGAACTGTCCGCGCTCCACCGCCTCGCTGGCGTTTCTGAGCTGGTGCAGGCCACGCGTCAGGCCCAAGCCGGCCAGCGTCAAAGCCACCGAGCCCAGCACCGTGCCCGCCAGGGCCACCCACAGGCTGGCAGCCAGCAGCTGCTGGCGCTGGTCAATGAAGGGTTGCAGCGACACCGCGTACCGCAACTGCCCCAGTGGCTGGCCGGCATGGGTGATGTCCAGCAACAGATGCATGCACGCATCAGGCCGGTCCCACGGAATGCGGTTGAAATCGGTGTCAACTGGGGCCAGAGCCTGTTCCGCCGGGCGGCCCACGCTGGTGATAACGCGGTTTTGCACGTCCAGAAGAACAAAGTATTTGAAGTCGTTGGGGTCGCGCACCTCTGACAGAATTTGCTCTACGGTGGCGTAGTCGCGTTGGATCAGCGGCTCGATCAGGGAAGCCTTCAACAACGGTGCGCTGTGCGCCACGCGCAAGGACAGCTCCTGTGCCATGCCACGGTCTGTCAAGGCAAACAGCACCCACACCACGGTACCCGCCACCAACACCTGTACCACCAGCCCCACCAGGGCCAGTTGTACGCGCAACGAGCGCAACACCACGGGCAAGCGGCTCATGCTGTGGTGTGCAACAGGTCAGTCAAGCAGCTTGCGGGTGCTGTCCACGTACGCATCGAGTTGCTGCAAGGCCGAAGGGTTGAACGGCACGATGGCTTTGAAGCCGCTGCGCTCGAAAAACAGCCTGCCATCGTCCACCTGTCCGTCGAAAGCCAGCAGCAGTTTGCGCACACGCTCGGCCATTGCCGCATCAAGGGTGGGGCTTGCCATGACCACGAAGCTCGTGACCTCGGCAAACCGTGTGTGAATGCTCAACTGCTCGCGAACCTCGGGGGCATGCGCCCGGAACTCGCCCATGCTCATGATGCCAGCGGCCGCCTCACCACGGATGATGGCGCTGCCCACACTGTCGTCCGCGCGCACCTGCAAGGTCTGGTAGTGCTTGCCCGACTGCAGGCCTTGCTGGTCGAGCCAGCGCGCACCTTCGAAAGCGACCAGCGAGGCCGGGTTGCCCAATGCCAATTTCTGGCCGTTCATCAGAACAGATGGCTGGGTACTGACGCCTTTCTTGGTCACGAAAACAGCGGGCACCAGGGGTTCGTACGACACCAACGGCTTGTAGCCAAGGTCCTTCTCGGCCAGGCGCGCCACGTTGCCCGCCACCACCACCAATTGGTATTGGCCCTGCTTCAACCGCTGGTAAAACTCGCGCCAGCTGGGTGCAGTAGACACCAAGACCGGCAGACCCAACTGCTTGTGCAGGTGGCTTTGCATGGGCTCGTACTGCGTCATCAGCACACGGGCGCTCACATTGGGCAGCACCCCCACCTCCAGCGATGCAGCGGCCATCGCCATGTGCGCCGCAGCGGCAAGCCAAGCACCCATGGCCAACAGGGTGATGTAACGTGCGTGGTGCACGCAGGTCTGAAACAGGTGTGTCATGGCAATTCCCATCTGGTGCAAACCCAACTTGCTGTTACTGGACTTTAAACCCTATGCCGTCTGCTGTCGGCACAAGCCGCGCTTAACCAACCACCATCCGGGCATTCGATCGGGCAGGCTCAGCCGAGCAAAGGCAACCGCTAGAGTCAATGCTGTAAACCGACGCGCATGGCACCCACCCCTTCAAGAGACCTTCAAGATGCGGCTTCGCCCAGCGTGCGGGCTGGCCAAAACAATATGACCCGACCAGCCTGTCCCAATTTGTTGGCATGTGCCTTTGTTGCCGCGCTGGCCGCAAGTTTGCACACGAACGCCAACGCTGAATCCATTGCCCGTGCCCAGTACGAAGCGCCCACACAGCGCTACGGGCACTTTGCGCTGGGCCATCCGCACGAGTACGCCCGTTTGGCCGTGACCACGGATGCCGGGCGGCGCCTGGTGTTCGATCTGCCGGACAACGAGGTGTTTGAAGACTTGACCCCGCGCCTGGTAAAGCTGGCGGCCCATGAGCCCACAGAGTTGCTGACCATCGTGAGCAACCGGCAAACAGGGGCGCGACTGGTGCTCTTTCGCCTGAAGGGTGACCATCTTGTGCTTGGCGGCGAGTCTCAGGCCGTTGGCACACCCATGCGCTGGCTGAACCCGGTGGGGGTGGTCGACCTCGATGGCGACGGTCAGGCTGAAATTGCCAGCGTCACCACGCCGCACATCGGCGGCACACTGAAGGTTTACCAAAGGACAGAGGGCCAGTTGGTTGAGGTGGCAGCGCTGGGCGGGTTCTCAAACCACGTGTATGGCTCGCCAGAGTTGGGGCTGTCTGCGCACCAAACACTGGCCGGGCAAACACGGTTACTGGTGCCAGACAACAGCAGGCGACATCTGCGCATCATTGAGTTTTCCCTTGGCCGCCTGACGGAAACAGGCCGTTGCTCCATGCCAGCCCCAGTGACCGGCGCGGTCACGCCCCTATCGGGATCAAAGGTCTCTGTTGGCCTGGCAACGGGCCGCCATGAGGTGGTGTCAAATGCTTGTCTGGCACATCGCTAGCCCGCGCAGTGGTGTTTTGCCTCCCATCACCCACCCTGATTCATCTGAAGCGAGCCCACCATGCCCAATGCCTTGTTGCCACGCCACCCGGTTCCCGCGCTCAACGTGCCGCTCGTCAATGGGGGGCGATTTGTGCTGGGGGCTGCACCCGGAGAGCGCTTTGACCTGATCGTGTTTTACCGGGGATTGCACTGTCCGATTTGCGCCAAATACTTGCTCGAACTTGAGCGACTGGCGCCGGAGTTCCACGCCCGTGGCGTGCAGGTACTGGCCGTCAGCAGTGACGAAGAGGCACGGGGCAAAGACATGAGTGTGAAGGTCAACGCCTCGGGTGTTCGCTTTGCGTACGGACTGAGCCTGAAGTCGGCCAGGCAATGGGGGTTGTACATCAGTGCATCGCGAGGCAAAACCTCGATCGGCATCGAAGAGCCGGCCTTGTTCAGTGAACCAGGCGTGTTCCTGGTCAGGCCCGACGGAACGCTGTACTACGGCGCGGTCCAAACCATGCCGTTTGCCCGGCCTCAGTTTCAGGACTTGTTGGGCGCCATCGACTTCGCCATCAGCAAAGACTATCCGGCGCGCGGCGAATACACCGGCGAAGTTTGACGCTGCGGTGTGCCTTCAGGGCAGGGTTAACCAGTTGGTCGCTGTTTTTGTTCGGAAAAGAAGAAGTGAAGCACGTACTTTTGCATGCTTTTTCAGACTGATCGCCAGCGGTAGGCTCCAGGGTTTTGACACGGATTCAGCATCCATTCCCAGGGAGCCCACATGCAAGCCCAAGACCAGAAAGCCATTCTCGCCATTGCCCTGCAGGCAGCCTTTGCCGATGGCACCAAAGACGACCGCGAGCGTGAGGAAATCCGGCGCATGGCCGATTCACTGGCCACCGAAACTTCTGCGCTGGACTTGCGCGCGCTGTACCAGGACGTGCTGCTCAAGCGCTTCACCCTCGACCACGCGGTGGCGGCACTGAGTGACGAGGGGCTGCGCCACTACGCCTACGAAATGGCGCTGTGTGTGTGCGAGGCCGATGGCCGCACCACCGATGCCGAGCGTCAGTTTCTCAACACGCTCAAAACTCGCCTGGGACTGGGTGACACACAGGCGCAAGACATTGAGCGTGAGGTGGATCCGTTCGTTGAGCCGGTAGGGGTGCCAGCCGCTGTAGCCACCACCTCCACGGCCATGGCCGTCAGCGGCACGCAACCAACTTTGAAAACTGGCGTGCCTGCTTCCACGGCCAACGACGCGGCGCTGGACAAGTCCATCCTCAACTACGCCTTGCTCAACGGTGCGCTGGAGCTGCTCCCGCAGTCGTGGGCGTCCATGGCCATCATTCCGCTGCAGGTCAAGATGGTGTACGGCATCGGACAGGCGCACGGAGTCAACCTGGACCAGGGCCACATCAAAGAGTTCATTGCCGCTGCGGGCGTGGGCCTCACGTCGCAATACCTGGAGCAGTTCGGGCGCAAGCTGCTGGTTGGCCTGCTGGGCAAGGTGGCAGGCAAAACGGTGGGCCGCATCGGCGGTGCTGCCACAGGCATGGCGTTTTCGTTTGCCACGACGTATGCATTGGGCCAGGTGGCCAAGCGCTACTACGCCGGTGGCCGGGTGATGAGCACCGATGTGCTGCGCGACACGTTCCAAAGCCTGCTGGGGCCGGCCAAACAGTTGCAAACCCAGTACCTGCCGCAAATTCAACAGAAGGCGGCCACGCTGGATGCAGGCCAGGTCATGGCCATGGTGCGCGGCCAATGAGGCAGCCAGCGCGCATATGAAGTTGTTTTCTCCGCTGTACAGCCGTGCCATGGTGTGGGCACGGCACCGCCACGCGCCGTGGTACCTGGGCGGCTTGAGTTTTGTCGAGTCGTCGTTCTTTCCGGTACCGCCCGACGTGATGCTGGCACCCATGTGCCTGGCCAGGCCTGAACGCGCCTGGCATCTGGCACTGCTGACCACACTCACATCGGTGGCGGGTGGTCTGCTGGGCTATGCGATTGGCTACTTTGCCATTGACGCGCTGCTGCCTTGGCTGCAGACCAGCCAGTACTGGTCGGCCTACCAGAAGGCCATCGACTGGTTTGGCGAATGGGGCTTCTGGGCGGTGTTCATTGCGGGGTTTTCGCCCATTCCGTACAAGGTGTTCACCATCGCGGCGGGGGGCCTGTCGATGGCGTTGCTGCCTTTCACGCTGGCCTCGCTGATTGGGCGCGGCGCACGCTTTTTTCTGGTGGCGGGCCTGATGGCCTGGGGTGGGCCACGCATGGAGGCCGCCCTGCACCGCTATGTGGACCGGCTGGGCTGGGCGACCGTGGCACTGGTGGCTGTGGCTGTGTTGGCTTACCGCTGAAAGGACGCGGCCGGAGGCAACCCCTGCATGCGCGCCAGCACATGCGCCCTGAACACCCCCGCCAGCGGCGACAGTTGTTTGCCCCTGGGCCATACCAGGTGCCATTGCGACTGAATGGGAAACCCCACCACGTCCAGCACCACCACGCGGGCATCGGCCGCGCTGCTGCCCAGCGCGTGGCTGGACAGCACGGCCACCCCCAGCTTGCTGGCCACCGATTCGCGGATGGCTTCGTTGCTGCCCAACTCCAGCCAGTTGGCTGGGGCAAAGCCGTGTTGTTTGAAAGTGCGGTCAGTGGCCATGCGGGTGCCCGAGCCGCGTTCGCGCAACACAAAGCGGCTGCCGGCCAGCTGCTCCAACGTCACCCCAGATTGGCCTGCCAGCGGGTGAGAGGCCGGTGCCACCAGGCACAGCGGGTTGGGCATGAGGATGTCGTCTTCCAGCGCCAGGTCGTCGGGCGGCTGTGACATGACGTAAAGATCGTCCATGTTGGCGCGCAGGCGGGTCACCACCTGGTCGCGATTGAGAACTTCCAGCGAAATGTCCACCTCGGGGTGGCTGTCGCAAAAGCTGCCCAGCAGACCGGGTATGAAGTATTTGGCTGTGCTGACCACCGCCACCCGCAACCGCCCACGGGCCATTCCCTGGATGGCGGCCATGCGCTGCTCGAAGGCCTCCCACTGGTCGAGCATGGTGCGGGCGGTGCGGGCGAGTTCTTCGCCTGCCTCCGTCAAATGCACCTTGCGCGAGATCACGTCGTACAGCGGCAGCCCCACGGCATCGGCCACGTCTTTCAGCTGCATAGAGGCGGTGGGTTGCGTCACGTGCATGCGCTGCGCGGCGGCGCTCACGCTGCCGGTGTCGGCAAGAGCGAGGAACAGCTTGAGCTGGCGGAAGGTGACATTCATAGACTTTTATAGATATATATAAGCTTAAGAATCGATTTTACTTTTGTCATGCAGGCTTTTAGCATCCCGGCACAAGGAAAGAGGCCATGCAAAGTCTGTTGGACCCGGCGGTGTTGTTTTTTGTGTTTGGCGTGTTTGCGGGGCTGGTGCGCTCCAACCTGGAGATGCCACCCGCCATATCCAAGTTTTTGTCGCTCTACCTGCTGATGGCCTTGGGCCTGAAAGGCGGGTTTGCGCTGTCGGAGTCTGGCCTGACGCCGAGCGTGGCCACCAGCCTGGGGCTGGCGGTACTTCTGGCGGTGGTGGTGCCGCTGCTGGGCTACGTGGTGCTGCGCCGCTGGCTGTCGGGGTTTGACGCGGCGGCCATTGCGGCCACTTACGGTTCGGTCAGCGCGGTGACGTTTGTGACGGCCGTGCAATACCTGGAAACCCACCACATTGCCTTTGGCGGCCATATGGCTGCGGCCATGGCGCTGATGGAGTCGCCCGCCATCATCCTGGCAGTGCTGATGGCCAATGGACTGCGGCAAAAGGCCGCTTCGCAGGCAAGCTTGCCGGTGGGCGGCGCTGCGGTGTTGACCGCAGGTTCATCGGGCAACCTGCCGCCCCTGCGCAAGGTGTTGCACGAATCACTCACCGACGGCGCTCAGTTGCTGCTGCTGGGGGCCATGCTGGTGGGCCTGGTCAGCGGCGAGGCCGGACGCGAGGCCATGCAGCCGTTTTCGGGCGACCTGTTCAAGGGCATGCTCGCGTTCTTTCTGCTGGACATGGGCCTGATGACCGCACGCAACCTGCCGCAACTGCGCGGCCAGTCACCCTGGTTGATTGGTTATGCCGTGCTGGGGCCGCTGACCCACGCAGCTCTGGCGCTGGGCCTGGCACGGCTGTTTGGTGTGGCCATGGGCGACGCCATTTTGCTGATGGTGCTGGCCGCCAGCGCCTCGTACATTGCGGTGCCCGCCGTGGTGCGCCATGCCATTCCCGAGGCCAACCCGTCGCTCTACTTCAGCCTGTCGCTGGGCATCACCTTCCCTCTGAACATCTTGTTTGGCATTCCCCTGTACAGCCAGGTGGCGCATTGGGCGTGGGGGGCCTGAGGCACCGGCATGGCACACACCACTGCTTACCACGGACACACCGCTGCGCTGCTGACCCAGCATGGCAAGGAGGCCATCCTGGGGCCCGTGTTGAGCCAGCACCTGGGCTGCAGCGTGCAGCATGTGACGGGTTTTGACACCGACCAGTTGGGCACCTTCACCCGAGAACAGCCACGGCCAGGCACACAACTCGACGCAGCACGTCGCAAGGCGCGGGTGGGCATGGATCTGTCTGGTCTGCCCTTGGGCCTGGCCAGCGAAGGCTCGTTTGGCATGGACCCCCACATGGGGCTGGTGCCCTGGAATGTGGAAATCGTCATCTGGATCGACGACCGGCGCAGCCTGGAAGTGGTGGGCATGGCTCAAGGCCTGGCAGATGACCGGCAAAGCCTGCTGAACAGCCGTGAAGCACTGCACACCTTTGCCACGGAAGCTGGTTTCCCCGCACACGGCCTAGTGCTGCGCCCTGAGGGGCCAGACGACCTGCGTGTGCACAAAAACCTCGCCACCTGGGCCGACCTGGACCAAGCGTTTGACAATGCCATGCAAGAAGCGGCCAACGGCGCGGTGTTTGCCGAGAGCGACCTGCGCGCCCACCGCAACCCAGCGCGGCAGGCCCTGATTCACCAGGCCGGGCTGGATCTCGCCCAACGGCTGCTCAGCGCCTGCCCGGATTGCCAGTCACCAGGCTTCTCACGCCACAGCCATGTGCCGGGTTTGCGATGCCGTGCCTGTGGCCGGCGCACGCACCTGCCGGTGGCCGAGACATGGCGCTGCACCTGCTGCGGGCACGAGGCCCAACGGCCACTGCCCACCGCCGCGGGGGCTGACCCGGCACAGTGCAGCCACTGCAACCCTTGAGCGCTGGCCCAGCTTGTCTGCCCCGTCTGGCACCCTCTCGCATCAGGCTGACTGCTTGCCAGCCGTGACGGCCGTCCCCATTGAAGCGGCCACGATCAAGCCAATCGCCAGCCACTGGTCAGTGCTCAGGTGCTCTTGCAGCAGGGCCATGGCCAGCAGGGCGGCAACAGCAGGCTCCATGCTCAGCATGATGCCGAACGCCGCTTTGGGCAGACGCTTGAGCGCCATCATTTCCAGCGAAATGGGAATGGCGCTGGACATCACCGCCACGGCCAGCCCCACCCCCAGCACAACGGGCGACAGCAGCGCTACGCCCGCATGCATCACGCCCACGGGCACCACTACGACTGCCGCCACCAGCAAGCCCAACGAGACCGATTGCCCCGCGTGCAGGTGCCCCACGCGCTTGCCAAACACGATGTAGGTGCCCCACATCAGCGCCGCGCCCAGCGCGTAGGCCACACCGACAGGGTCCAGCGCACTGGCATTCAAACTGTGTTCCCCCAACGGCAACAGCAGCCCCAGCCCGATGACAGCCAGCAACACCCAGACAAAATCAATGGCCCTGCGCGAGGAATAGACGGCCACGGCCAGCGGGCCGGCAAACTCAATGGCCACCGCGAGCCCGAATGGCAGCGTGCGCAGCGACATGTAGAACAACAGGTTCATGCCACCCAGTGCCGCGCCATACAGCGCAATGGGACGCGCATCGCCCGCCCGCAGCTGCCAGCGCCAGGGCCGCCACAACACCAGCAGCACCAGCGCCGACAAGCCCACCCGCACGGCAGTGGTGCCCTGCGCCCCCACCAGCGGAAACAGCCATTGCTTGGCCCACGACGTGCCCACGCCCAGCGCCGTGACGGAGCCGAGCACGGCCAGAAAAGGGACAAAGCGCTGGTAGCGGTGCAACAAGGTCATGGCGTGAAACTGTAGTTGCACTCAACCGAGCTTTTCGAACACCCCCCGACCGAACAGGCGGGGCTGCAATGACCATGGACACCGTCAATGTCTTGATTTGATCTGTACTTGTCCGGTTTCGCCACGGTCGATGACCACGAACCGCTGAAAAATCAGGGCTTGTCAATCAGGAGTGTGTTCATGAAGTCTTGTCTGTTGGTGATCGATGTGCAGGAGTCATTCCGGCACCGGCCCTACTTTTCGGAAGTTGCTTTGCCGACCTACTTGATGGCGCAGAACGCGCTGATTGCCGGGTGTGTGACGGCCGGCGTGCCCGTGGTGCGGGTGCTGCACAGCGATGGCCCCGAGGTGGCCAGCAACCCGTTTGCGAACGCATCGGGCCATGTGCGCCCGCTGGAGGGACTTGCCCACTTCGAGGCTGCAGCCACGTTCATCAAGCACCGGCACAGCGCATTGGTGGGCAGCGGGCTGGACGTGTGGCTGACGGCGCACGGCGTGCAACGGCTGCTGGTCAGCGGCATCCGCACCGAGCAGTGCTGCGAAACCACTGCCCGCCACGCATCCGATGTGGGCTGGCAGGTGGACTTCGTGCTGGAAGCCACCCTGACCTTCGACATGATCCAGCCCGACGGCAAGCTGCTGTCTGCCGCCGACATTGCCATGCGCACGGCAACAGTGCTGCAAGACCGGTTTGCTTGCGTGTGCTCGGTGGAGCAGGCACTGGCCCGCATGGGGGAAGCCGCATGAGCGCGGTCATAGTCAACCCAGCCACGTCACCCACGCCGCTGTTGACCATCGCCTTGCTGGCGTTTGATGGCATGGAAGCCCTGGACTTTGCCGGGCCGTTCGAGGTGTTCACCACCGCCAGCCGAGTGCATGCCAAACTGAACAATTCCAAAGAAGGAGCAAACTTTTCATATCCAACAAGCGGCAAGCCTCTTTTCGACGTGAAATGTGTCGCACGCACACTCGGTGCGGTACAGGCCCGCGCCGGCATGCGCGTGTTGCCCGATGCCGACTTTGCCGCATCCTTTCAGGCCGACTTGCTGCTGGTGCCCGGTGGGGTGGTGAACGGGGCGCAAGCCTGCCCCGATACCCTGGCCTGGGTGCAGCGCATGCACGCGGCCAGCCGCTGGACAGCCTCGGTCTGCACAGGTGCATTTGTGCTGGCTGCCGCGGGCGTGCTGACCGAACAGCCTGTGACCACGCACTGGGAAGACCAGGCCGACTTACAACGCCAGTTCCCCGCGCTGCAAGTTCAAAGCGGCGTGCGCTGGGTGGCAACAGACGGCGGGCGTATCACCACCTCGGCGGGCATCAGCGCAGGCATCGACATGAGCCTTCACCTGGTGGCTAACATGGCCTGCGCGCTGGGGCTGGACGGTCAGTTACTGGCTGCGCGCACGGCCCATCAAATGGAATACAGCTACACAGCACCAGCATGACCCGCACGATGAACACCCCATCCACTTGCCGCGTGCTGTTTGTGCTGCTGCCCCACAGCCTGACGCTGGACTGGGCGGGTCCCGCCGAGGTGCTGCGCTGCACCAACAGCGTTCTGGAGGGCATGGGCCAAGCACCCCGTTTTGCCATGGAGTTTGTCGGACCTGAGGTCAGCCCCGTCTCCTCGGTGGGTGTGCAGCTGACGGGTGTGGCCCCGCTGCCAGACATGTCCGCTGCCAGCACGCACGTCACATGGGTGGTGCTGGTGGGTGAACCAGGAGATCGCATGCGCACCGACACACCGACGGCACTGGCCACGCTGCACTGGCTGCGCGGCCTGCGTCTGGTTGCGGGCCACCTCGAACTGGTCACGGTGTGTGCGGGCGCCGTGCTGGCTGCACATGCGGGCCTGCTGTCGGGGCGCGAAGCCACCACCCACCACCAGCACCTGGATGAATTGCGGCAGGCGGACCGAACATGTCGGGTGCAGGCAAACCGCGTGTTTGTGACCGACGGACCTGTGTGCAGCAGCGCTGGCGTGACCACGGGCATTGACCTGATGCTTCACCGCGTCAGCGGGGTGTGTGGCCCAGCAGTGGCGGCCCAGGTGGCTCAAACGCTGGTGGTGGCTTTGCGCCGTGGACCCCACGATCCCGAGCTGTCACCGTTTCTGTGTCACCGCAACCATTTGCAACCCGGCTTGCACCGCGTGCAGGACGCAGTCAGCCAGTCTCCCCAAACACATTGGAATTTGGAACACATGGCCGATGTGGCGTGCATGTCACCACGGCACCTCGCCAGGTTGTTCCAGGTTCACGCGGGTGTGGCACCGTTGCAGTATGTGCAGCGCATCAGGCTGGATGTGGCGGAGGCAGCACTGCGCAGTGGCCACACGGTCGGCCAGGCCGCTGAGTTGGCGGGTTTTGCCTCAGACCTGCAATTGCGGCGCACCTGGAAACTGTCAGGCAAACCGGGCACCCCGCATGGCGCGAGGCACGCCGGGTCTGCCACGGCCCTTCAGTCCTGACGGAGTTCGCCCAGCCGTGCGCTGATGGCAGCGTGATCGGTGGCCTCGGGCTGGCGCACCAGGTAATCGGTCAGGTCTTGGGCTGCGCGCACGTTCTCGCCCAGTTCAGCCAGCACCAGCCCACGGTCTCGGCGCTCGTCCCACACGTCAGGCAGCAGGCGCACCAGGCGCTCCTGCACGGCCAGCAGGCGCGGCCAGTCTTCGGAGGTGCGGTGGATTTCTTTGAGGTTGTGCAACATGCGCGCCACGATGTCGCGTGAGGGGCAGGGTTGCAGGTACAGGCCCAGGGGCACTTCAAACTCGCCCACCAGACCACGCGCGCGCTGAAAAGGCTCCAGCCGCTCCATGAGTTCTTCGCGGCTGAGCGACTGGCCGTTGAACGGGTCAATGACCACCTGGCCTTCGGGCAACGTCACCTTCACCATGAAGTGCCCCGGAAAACCCACGCCGCAGCACTCCAGCCGAAGGCCCTGGGCCAGCTCCAGCCAGAGCACCGCCAGGCTGATGGGAATGCCCTTGCGTGTGCGCAGCACCACGTTCAGGTGGCTGTTGTCAGGGTCGTAGTAATCGTTGACGTTGCCGCCAAAACCCATGTCGCGGTAGAAAAACTGGCTCAGGGCGCGCAAGCGCTGGATGGCGGGTGCGTCTTCCGGCAGGCGGCGGCGCACACGGGCCAGCAACTGGTCCACGTCACCCAGCACCTGTTGCACGTCCACCTCGGGGTACTCGTCCTGCGCAAGGCTGGCCGCAGCCTCCAGCAGCGGAAAGTGGTCGTCATCTTCCACCAGAGCCGAGAAGTACTCCAGCGCAGACGGTGCGGCAAAGGGCAAATTCATGGCTGCAAATTAACGCACATTCAGCCAGCACGGCGGGCAAACTGCTTCAGTTTGACCCCACTGGCTGCCAGCGAAACGAAATAAATAGCACCCGATGCAATCAGGACAAGCGCCAGAAGCCCAATTCGCTTGAAAGCAGCGTCTCCCATGGCCACCCAGTCCACCCGGTTGGCAGCCCACGTCAGGAACACCGCCAGCAAGGCGCTGGCCGCCACCACCTGCAGCCCAAACCGCGCCCAGCCTGGGCCCGGGCGGTAAGCACCCCGGCGCACCAGGCCCACCAGCAGCCACAGTGCGTTGACCATGGCGCCAATGCCTATGGACAGCGCCAGCCCGGCATGTGCCAGCTCGGGCACCAGCACCAAGTTCAACAACTGCGTCAGCACCAGCACCACGACAGCAATCATCACGGGCGTTTTAATGTTCTGGCTGGCGTAGTAGCCCGGGGCCAGCACCTTGATGGCCACCAGCCCGAGAAGCCCCACGCCGTAGCCTGTGAGGGCGAGAGCCGTCTGGTGCACGTCATGCGCCTTGAACGCGCCGTAGTGGTACAGCACGGCCACCAGCGGTTTGGCAAACGTGAGCAGCGCCACCGCGCACGGCACGGCCAGCAGCACCACCAGCCGCAGGCCCCAGTCCAGCAAGCCGCTGTAACGCTCGGTGTCGTCGGCCGCGCGGGCGGCAGCCAGTTGCGGCAGCAGTACCGCGCCCAGCGCCACCCCCAGCATGGCGGTGGGAAATTCCATGAGCAAATCGGCATACGACAGCCAGCTCACACTGCCCGCCACCAGGTGCGACGCAATTTGCGTGTTGATGAGCAGCGACACCTGCGCCACGCTGACACCCAGCAATGCAGGCAACATCAACCGCGTGACGTTGCGTGTGCCAGGGTGGTTCCACGCCGCCACCAGCCCGCTCCAGCGCAGGCTGATTCGGGGCAACAAGCCCAGCTTCTTCAGGGCCGGAATCTGCACACCCAACTGCAATGCGCCCCCGGCCATCACCCCCACCACCATGGCGTATATGGGCTCCACACCCATGGTTTTGAACCAGGGCGCGCCCCACAGGGCGGCCGCAATCATGCAGAGGTTCAGCAGCACCGGCGTGGCGGCGGGCACGGCAAAACGCTTCCAGGTGTTCAGAATGCCGGCTGCCAGCGCCACCAGCGACATGAAGCCGATGTACGGAAACATCCAGCGCGTCATGACGACCGCAGCATCAAAGCCTTCAGGGCTTTGTTTCAGGCCGCTGGCCATGGCCCACACCAGCCATGGTGCGGCCAACACGCCCGCCACGCAGGTGGCGGTCAGCGCCCAGGCCAACACGGTGGCAATCTGGTCGATCAGCACCTTGGTGGCATCGTCGCCCTCTTTTTGCCTGAGGCCGGCCAACACGGGCACAAACGCCTGACTGAAAGCGCCCTCGGCAAACAGGCGGCGGAACATGTTGGGAATGCGAAACGCCACGTTGAATGCATCGGTCAGCGGGCTGGCCCCGAACATGGCGGCCATCAGCAACTGCCTCACCAGACCGGTGATGCGCGAGGCCAGGGTGAGCAGTGAAATAACGGAGGCGGCTTTGAACAGGTTCACAGCAGGCAGTGTACGGGAGGGTGAACAGTTATAATCGCGGGCTTTGCTGGCAACATCCCAAACCATCTAGGACACTGAAACATGGCAACCAAGCCCAAGAAAAAGAACCCCCGTCTGGCATCCGGCCGTAAGCGCTCCCGCCAGGACGTGAAACTGAACGCCGCCAACACCTCGCTGCGTTCCAAGTACCGCACGTTCGTGAAGAACGTTGAAAAAGCCCTGCTGACCGGCGACAAAGCCAAGGCCACCGAAGCCTTCGCCAAGATGCAATCCGTGGTCGACGCTGTGTCCGACAAGGGCATCTTCCACAAACACAAGGCTGCTCGCGACAAGAGCCGTCTGAGCGCTCAGGTCAAAGCCCTGAACACCGCAGCCGCCGCTGCTTAAACAGGCACACCCGGCACACAGGCATTGTTGCCTGGTGCCACCCAGCCCGGTGTGGGCGGCAAAAGCCCCTCACACCGCCGTTTGAAACGGTGCGCTGCCAGCAAAAAAAGGAAAACCGCCCGGTTCACACCGGGCGGTTTTTTCTTTGGGTCAACGGTTTGATAGGGCGGAGGTTCAGGTCTTCGCCGGTGGGTCGGGCAACAGGCAGGCTTCCACCACCTGCAGGTCGTTGTCACGGGCAAAGTTCATGCAGAAGTCCCAGGCCATGGGTTCAGCGTCGCGCATGTCGTGGTGGACGATGACGCATTTGACAGACCCGAGGGTGGTGGGAATGCACCATGGCGAATAGCTCAGGTGGCTGCCGGGCTTTGCGCCGCCTGGGCGAAAGGGACTCATGACGCCGGCCAGGCGCTCTGCCCAGTCGCTGGGTCGAAAAGTGCGGCCACTGTGCGTGACGCCCTGTATGAACACCTGCTTTGATGTGCTGGAGACCATGGGTGCTTGGCTCTCTGTTTTTGGAGTCGTTGTGACCGTCGGCTGGCAGGGGGATCGCCCGTTGCTGCACCGCACAAGTATTCTATCTTATATAAGACTTGAGCACCTGACGCAGCCTCTGCAAGACCATGCAAACGGCTGTCACAAAAGCCAAGCAATCTCTGGGCCTAAAATTCGCGTTCAGCGGCTCAACCCCACGTTGAGCCGTTTTATTTTTTGAGCCCCTTGACCCACTGACTGGAGTTTTGCCATGACCGCCGCGACCCCGATTGCCGCCGCTTCCCCCCATGTGATGAACACCTACGGGCGCCTGCCCCTGGCGCTGTCCCATGGCCGAGGCTGCCGCGTCTGGGACGTGAATGGCAAGGAATACCTGGACGGCCTGGGCGGCATTGCCGTCAACACCCTGGGCCACGGCCACCCGCAGCTCGTGGCTGCCCTGCAAGACCAGGTGAGCAAGCTCATCCACAGCAGCAACTACTACCACTTGACGCTGCAGGAGACCCTGGCGGCCAAGCTGGTGGAGCTGTCAGGCATGACCAATGTGTTCTTCTGCTCCACCGGACTGGAAGCCAACGAAGCCGCGCTGAAGCTGGCGCGCAAATTTGGTCATGACAAAGGCATTGACCGGCCCGAGGTGGTGGTGTTTGAAGGTGCCTTCCATGGCCGCAGCATTGCCACGCTGAGCGCCACGGCCAACCCCAAAATCCATGTGGGCTTTGGCCCGCTGGTGGAAGGGTTTGTGCGCGTGCCTCGCAACGACATCGCCGCCGTGCGCAAGCTGACCGAGGGCAACGCCAACATCACTGCGGTGTTTTTCGAGGCCATCCAGGGCGAAGGCGGCATCCACCCCATGACGGTGGAATTCATGCAGCAACTGCGCGCCCTGTGCGACGAACGCGACTGGCTGCTGATGATTGACGAAGTGCAGTGCGGCGTTGGCCGCACCGGCAAGTGGTTTGCCCACCAGTGGGCGGGCATCGTGCCCGACGTGATGCCACTGGCCAAGGGCTTGGGCTCGGGCGTGCCCATTGGCGCGGTGGTGGCAGGCCCCAAGGCTGCCAATATTTTCCAGCCAGGCAACCACGGCACCACGTTCGGTGGCAATCCGCTGGCCATGCGTGCCGGGGTGGAAACCCTGCGCATCATGGAAGAAACCGACCTGATGGCCCACGCGGCCAAAGTGGGCACGCACCTGAAAACCGCCCTGGCCACCCACCTTTTGGGCGTGCAAGGTGTGAAGGACGTGCGCGGGCAAGGCCTGATGCTGGGCGTGGAGCTGGATCGTCCCTGCGGCGTGCTGTTGCAGCGCTGTGCCGATGCGGGGCTGATGCTGTCCGTGACGGCTGACAGCGTGGTGCGTCTGGTGCCACCGCTCATCCTCAGCGTGGCCGAGGCCGACGAAATCGTCGCCATCCTGGTGCCACAGATCAAACAGTTTCTGGCAGAGCAAGCATGAAGCATTACCTGCAGTTCAAAGACCTGACCGCCGATGAATACGCCTACCTGCTGGGCCGGGCAGCGTTCATCAAGGCCAAGTTCAAGGCGGTGGAGAAGCACCAGCCGTTTGCCGACCCCGATCGCACGCTGGCCATGATTTTCGAAAAAGCCAGCACCCGCACCCGCGTGAGCTTCGAGGCAGGTATGTACCAGCTGGGCGGCAGCGTGGTCCACCTGACCACAGGCGACAGCCAACTGGGCCGAGCCGAACCGATCGAAGACAGCGCCAAGGTCATCAGCCGCATGGTGGACCTGGTGATGATCCGCACCTACGAGCAAAGCAAGATCGAACGGTTCGCTGCCCACTCACGCGTGCCCGTCATCAACGGCCTGACGAACGAGTTTCACCCCTGCCAGATATTGGCCGACCTGTTCACTCTGGTGGAGTACCGCCCCGCCGCCAGCGGCCAGCCGCTGGATGCCCTGAAGGGCAAGGTGGTGGCGTGGGTGGGAGACGGCAACAACATGGCCAACACCTGGCTGCAAGCCGCCGAGCTGTTGGGCTTCACCGTGCACATCAGCACGCCCAGAGGTTATGAAGTGAATGCCTCCACCGCAGGCATATCAAGCACTTCATGCTACAAAGTTTTCGACAACCCGCTGGACGCCTGCCGTGGTGCCCACCTGGTCACCACCGATGTGTGGACCAGCATGGGCTACGAGGCTGAAAACGAGGTGCGCCGCGCAGCCTTTGCCGACTGGTGCGTCAACGCCGAGATGATGGCCGTGGCCCAACCCGACGCCCTGTTCATGCACTGCCTGCCGGCCCACCGGGGTGAAGAGGTGACCGCCGACGTGATCGACGGACCACAAAGCGTGGTGTGGGACGAAGCTGAGAACCGCATGCACGTGCAAAAGGCACTCATGGAGTACCTGCTGCTGGGCCAGTTGGCCTGACAGCTGGCGAGCCACCCCCTGTGAGCCATTGCCAGGCGTGCGGTGCCTGCTGCGCCCACTTCCGCGTTGATTTCCCGGTGTACGAACTGGACGAGTTGGGCAGCCACGTTCCGGCTGCACTGGTGATGGCGGTCAACGGGAACACCTGCCGAATGATGGGTACCGAAGACATGCCCATCCGCTGCACCGCATTGCAGGGCAGTGTGGGGGAGCAGGTGGCCTGTCGAATTTATATGCAGCGGCCATCACCGTGCAGGGCCTTTGCCGAGGGCAGCGATGCCTGCCAGCGGGCACGCCACGCGCACGGGCTGCCCCCCGTTTGAATGTACCGAATGCAAGCACTCCTGGACGCTATTCAACGGTCTGCCCCCTCAGGTGATGCCTGCCGCGTGTTTCATGGGCGCGGAGGGCTGTATCCCGGCTGCGAGCAATGGACGTTGGACTTTTTTGCACCCGTCTGGGTGCTGACGAGTTTCAAACCTGCGGACGATGCAGAACTGGCACTCATCCATGCGGCCCTGACAGACCAGTGGGGCAAACTCGCACCCGGGCAACCACTGAACTGGGTGTACCAGTGTCGCCACAGCAGCCTGCCCCACGGTCATGCTGACACACGTTTGATGGCAGGGGCTGTGCCAGACCCCCATGTGGTGACCGAAGCCGGTGCACGCTATGCGGTGCATGTGTTGCGCGGGCAGAACCATGGACTCTTTCTGGACATGGCCGAGGGCCGCCGCTGGGTGCGCGAGCACGCCACTGATAACCCTGGGCTGAAAGTGCTCAACCTGTTTGCCTACACCTGCGCGTTTTCCGTTGCGGCGCTCCAGGGCGGGGCAGCGTCTGTCCTGAACGTGGACATGAGCCACGGTGCCATCGGCATTGGGCAGCACAACCACGCTCTGAACGGACTGCAGGCCGGCGCGCGATTTCTGGCGCACGACATTTTCAGCACCTGGGGAAAGATCACCCGCAGCGGACCCTACGGGCTGGTGATAGTCGACCCACCGAGCCACCAGAAGGGCAGTTTCGTGGCGACCAAAGACTATGCGCGGCTCATGCGCCGCCTGCCCGACCTGCTGGCCCCGGGCGGCCATGCACTGCTGTGTCTGAACGCACCCGAGTTGGGCGTGGCGTTCTTGCAGGACCAGATGCAAGCCCTGGCGCCCGAACTGGTGTTTCAGCAGCGCCTGGCCAACCCCGCCGATTTTGCCGACGTGTCGGCAGACCGGTCACTGAAGGTGCTGGCGTACCGGCTTGTGGACTGACACCACGGAGCACCCTGCGGTGGCCTCTGATGCACACCCACCGCATGACGCGCCTGCACAGGCCTTGGCCCCAGCAGCGGGAGCGGAAGCGCCCTGTTGCATGGCCCACACCCGGCGCGCACGGGACACCGCCAGCCAGATCGTGGCCACCAGGGCCGTCAACACCACACTCGCTACCGCCGTGTACAACGTGGACATCGCATCCGCCTCCTGATGGGCAAAAATTAGGGATTACCCTTATCTTGGCGAACAAACCTGACGGGGGATTGACCCGGTGGCAAGGCCGAAGGCTCCTGCCCCCGCCCGGCGCAACCAGAGGCACCAGAGCACACCGATGCCGGGCATGACCCGCAAGCGGAGGCGCCGTTTCGGATGCGCCGCCACAAGGCCACCAGCCTGAACACAGCATAGGCCAGCGCCGCCAGCACACACAAGCCCACCACCACGTGCTGCGCGCTCATGCGCCACCCCACACCAGCACGGCCACGCGGTACGTGAGCCATGACGCAGCGTAGGCCAGCGCAAACAGGTAGGCCGCCAACCCCAGAGCCGGCATCCAGCCGCCTGCCTCGCGCCGCACGGCCGCAAGGGTGGCAATGCACTGTGGCGCAAACACAAACCAGGCCAACAGCGAGAGCGCCGTGGGCAGCGACCAGTCATGCGCAATCAGCGGTCCCAGTTGGTCGGCCACGCCCTCGCCCGTGGCCGACAGCGCATACACCGTGCCCAAGGCCCCCACGGCCACCTCGCGTGCTGCCATGCCTGGCACCAGTGCCACCACAATCTGCCAGTTGAAGCCCAGCGGCGCAAACAGCGGTTGCAGCCAGATGCCCAACTGGCCCGCCAGGCTGTACTGGATTGCAGGCCCGGTGGCCCCATCGGGTGCACCTGGGAAGCTGGACAGAAACCACAGCAACACCATGAGGGACAGGATGATGGTGCCCACCCGCTTCACAAAAATCACCGCACGCTCCCACAGGCCACGCGCCAGGCTGCGAGGGCTGGGCCAGCGGTAGGCGGGCAATTCCATCAGCAGCGGGGTGGGCCGTGCGTGTCCGCGCCAGACCTTGATGACACCGGCCACAGCCATGGCTCCGGCAATGCCGGCCACATACAGCGCAAACAGCACCAGTCCCTGCAGGTTGAACCAGCCCCCGACGGTCCTGTCGGGAATGAAGGCCCCGATCAGCAGCGCGTAGACCGGCAGCCGGGCCGAGCAGGTCATCAGCGGGGCCACCAGAATGGTCAGCCAGCGGTCGCGCCAGTGGGTGATGGTGCGCGTGGCCATGATGCCCGGCACCGCACAGGCAAAACTCGACAGCAAGGGAATGAACGAACGGCCCGACAGGCCCACCGTGCCCATCACCCGGTCCAGCAGAAACGCCGCGCGGGGCAAATAGCCCGAATCCTCCAGCGCCAGAATGAAGAGAAACAGGATCAGGATCTGCGGCAGAAACACCAGCACACCGCCCACCCCGGCCAGCAGGCCATCCAGCAGCAGGCTGCGCAAGGGTCCTTCGGCCAACTGTGCGCCCAACCCCTCGCTGGCCCATTCCATGAGGGCTTTGATGCCTTCCATGGGCCACGCTGCCCAGGTAAACACGGCCTGAAACATCAAAAACAGCGTGGCCGCCAGCAACAACATGCCCCACAGAGGGTGCAGCACCACCCGGTCAATGGCATCGCCCAGGCGCAGGCTGTTGGCAGGCTGCGTCTGCACTGCCGCCAGGATGCGGCGCACCTCGTGCTGCGTGGCCATGACCTCTTGCAGGCTGGGTGCTTGCCAGGCCATTGCCGATGCGGTCGGGGGGGATGCGCTGGGGTCGATGCCATCGATGAACGCCACCACATCGGCCGCGCCGTGGGCCTGCACGCTCACGGCCGCCACCACGGGCAGGCCCAGCTCGGTCGACAAAGCGGGCACGTCGATGTGCATGCCTTGGCGCTGCACCATGTCCATCATGTTCAGGACCAGCACCATGGGCAAACCCAGCGCTTTGGCCTCCAGCACCAGGCGCAGGTTCAGGCGCAGGTTGGTGGCATCGGCCACACACACCAGCCAGTCGGGCCGGGGGTCGCCTGCACGGGCACCGGTGACCACATCGCGGGTGACGGCTTCATCTTGGCTCAGCGGGTTCAGGCTGTAGGCCCCGGGCAGGTCAAGCACCTGAACGCGCCGCCCGCTGGGGGTCAGCAGCAGGCCTTCTTTGCGCTCCACCGTCACGCCTGCGTAGTTGGCCACCTTCTGGCGGCTGCCGGTCAGCAGATTGAACAGTGCGGTTTTGCCGCAATTGGGGTTGCCCAGCAGGGCCACCCGCAGGGGGGCGGACATGGGAGACGCAGCGTGAAGTGTGGTCATGCCAACGCCTGCTGCGCGGTCACCTGCACCAGTGCGGCCTCGTGCCGCCGCAGGGCAAACGTGCTCTGGCCCACGCGCACGGCCAAGGGGTCGCGCCCGGTGGGGCCGCAGGCCATCAGACGAACCGGCTCGCCTGGCAGAAATCCGATCTCCAGCAGGCGCAACAAGGTGTGTTCCTCGTCGGCATTGGCCGGTGTTTGAAACCCCGTCACCCAGGCATCGGTGTGCAGCGGCCACGTGTCCAGGCCTTGCGACAGCGCCAGCGGCGCGGCTGCAAAGGGTTTGGTCGAAAGTGGTGTGGGCGCGCTCATGTCAGCAGGTAACGGGGAACAGCCGTGGGCAACAGCAAAGGGAGCGGGGAGTCTAGCCAATGAAAGTAATTCCCATTTGCCAATCTGCCTCGCCCTTGATCAGGGTCAAACGCATGTCACCGGGTGCACACAGAAGGGTTTTTGCACACTGTTGCAGACAACCGACACCGCGCGGTTTTTCCCGGTGCTAACTTCGCCGCCCATGACCCACTCAGCCGACCGAACCCGCCCCGCCCTGTGGGACATCTCGCCCCCGGTGGATGCCCTCACCCCCGCCTTTCCTGGCGACACGGCCTACAGCCAGAACTGGGTGGCCACGCTTGGCCCAGGTTGCCCGGTGAACGTGAGCGCCATCACCCTGTCGCCCCACCTCGGCGCACACGCCGACGCCCCGCTGCACTACGACCCCAAAGGCCTGGCCGTGGGCGCGCTGGACCTGACGCCGTTTCTGGGCCCCTGCCGCGTCATCCACGCCATTGCGCCCGGCCCATTGGTCATGCCCCACCACCTGGCCCACGCGCTGGGTGAACCATCCAGCCGCCTGCCCCCCCGTGTGCTCGTGCGCACTTACCAGCACATGCCGCAACGCGAATGGGACGGGCATTTGAGTGCCTTTGCCCCCGAAACGGTGGAACTGCTGGCCGACCGGGGCGTGTTGCTGGTGGGCATTGACACCGCCAGCATCGACCCCGCCGACAGCAAAACGCTGGACAGCCACCAAGTGATTCGCCGCCGGTGCCTGCGCGTGCTGGAAAACCTGGTGCTCGATGACGTGCCCGAAGGCGACTACGAGCTGATCGCCCTGCCCCTGAAGCTCACCACCGCCGACGCCAGCCCGGTGCGCGCCGTGCTGCGCGCCCTGTCCAGTTGAATTTCAAGCAAAAATAGGCCCTACCGCTTTATCCATCTCATTCTTTGCTACTTTTATGAACACGATCACCTTGACCGACTGCCAGGCCCTCGATGCTGCCGACCCGCTGCTTGAGCTGCGCCTCCTGTACGACCTGCCCGCAGGCACCATTTACCTGGACGGCAATTCGCTGGGCGTGATGCCCCGCACCGCCCCCGCCCGCGTGGCCGAGGCCGTGACCGCCGAATGGGGCCGCGACCTCATCCAGAGCTGGAACAAGGCCGGCTGGTTTGCCCTGCCGCAGAAAGTGGGCGACAAAATTGCCCGCCTCATTGGCGCGGCTCCTGGCGAAGTGGTGGCCACCGACAGCACATCGGTCAACCTGTTCAAGGTGCTGAGTGCCGCTCTGAACATCGCAGCACTTGACGCACCCGGCCGCAAGGTGGTGCTGAGCGAACGCAGCAACTTCCCGACCGACCTCTACATTGCCGAAGCCCTGTGCAAAGAGCGCGGCTACACCCTGCGCCTGATGGACAACGACGGCAGCCAGCCCAAGGTGCTGGCCGAATTGGCCCCCGACGTGGCCGTGCTGATGCTCACGCACGTCAACTACCGCACCGGGGCCATGCACAACATGGCTGCCATCACTGCTGCCGCCCACGCCGCCGGGTCCCTAACCGTGTGGGATCTGGCCCACAGCGCCGGGGCGGTGCCGGTGGACCTGAATGGTTCGGCAGCCGACTTTGCCGTGGGCTGCGGCTACAAGTACTTGAACGGTGGCCCCGGCGCACCTGCGTTCGTATGGGCAAACGCCCGCCATGTGGACCGCTTCTGGCAACCGCTGTCAGGCTGGTGGGGCCACGCCGCCCCGTTCGAATTCACGCCCGACTACCGTCCCGCCGCAGGCATCGCACGCTACCAGTGCGGCACGCAACCCATCCTCAGCCTGAAGGCACTGGAATGTGGTGTGGACACCCTGCTGGCGGCCGAGCCGCTGGGTGGCATGGCCGCGCTGCGCACCAAAAGCCTGGCACTGACCGACCTGTTCATTGCACTGGTGGAACAGCGCTGCGCCGGGCATGGCCTGGGGCTGGTGACACCGCGTGACCACGAGGCCAGAGGCTCACAGGTGTGTTTGAGCAGAACCGACGCAGCCGGAGCCACCGTGGGCACGGGGGCCTACGCCATCGTGCAGGCACTGATCGCACGTGGCGTGGTGGGCGACTTCCGTGCGGGCGACACCCGCCACCCCGACATCCTGCGCTTCGGCTTCACGCCGATGTATCTGGGCTACGAAGACGTGTGGCACGCCGCCGACCACCTGCTGCAGGTGCTGCAAACAGCTGAATGGCAGCAGCCCCGCTTCAACCAGAAACACGCCGTGACCTGAGGTTTGCCCATGTGCCCACACCACACCCCGTCGGCTGCTGCGGCGGCAGCGTCGCAGCCCGAATCCATCGTTCACGCAGAAAAAGCCCAACTCGACTTCAGCCGCAGCATGAGCTACGGCGACTATTTGCAGCTCGACGGCATCCTCAACGCACAGAAACCGCTCAGCCCCAACCACAACGAGATGCTGTTCATCGTGCAGCACCAGACCAGCGAGTTGTGGATGAAGCTGCTGTTGCACGAGCTGAGTGCTGCCATGCAGCACCTGGCCCATGACGACCTGCAGCCCACCTTCAAAATGCTGGCGCGGGTGAGCAAAATCATGGAACAACTGGTGCACGCCTGGGATGTGCTGGCCACCATGACGCCGCCCGAGTACAGCGCCATCCGGCCCTACCTGGACAACTCCAGCGGGTTTCAGAGCTATCAGTACCGCTGCATCGAGTTCAGCCTGGGCAACAAAAACGCCGCCATGCTGAAACCCCACGCCCACCGACCCGACCTGCTGGCCCCCGTGCAGGCCGCATTCGAGACCCCGTCGCTGTACGACCTGAGCCTGCAGCTGCTGGCCCGCCACGGCCTGCCCGTGCCTGCCAGCCACCTGCTGCGAGACTGGACCCAGCCCTACCCCGCCAGCGACGCGGTGAAAGACGCCTGGCTGGCGGTGTACCGCGACCCACAGACGCACTGGAACCTGTACCAATTGGGTGAAAAACTGACCGATCTGGAAGACGCCTTCCGCCTGTGGCGCTTCAGGCACGTGACCACGGTGGAGCGGGTGATCGGCTTCAAACGCGGCAGCGGTGGCACGGGCGGCGTGAGCTACCTGCGCAAAATGCTCGACGTGGTGCTGTTCCCCGAGCTGTGGCAGCTGCGCACCGACCTCTGACGCACTGAGCCGCGCCAGGTATCAGGCGGTTCAGCGCAGCAGCACACCCAGCGCCACCACCAACGCCACAGCCGCCACGCCCGCCACCCAGCGCAGGGCACGGCGGTGCGCCTCAATTTGCGCCAGCATGCGGGCCTGCAATTCCTGCAGTTGCTGCTCGGCAGCCACCACGCTGGCACGCAATTCGGCTACCTGAGCAGACAGGCTTTGCCCCGCATCTGCCACGGCGGGTGTGGCAACAGGCACAGCCGAAGGCGCAGCCTGCCCCCGGCCCGGCAAGCGTTGCCACAGCTTTTGGGCCCCGCTGAGAACGGTCGGCGCGTGTTCGATCACGTCGGCCCAGGGAACGGCCTTGATGAGGGTGAGCCAGGGAAGGGCCATGGGGTGCGAGTCCTGATGTGGAAAGCGCTCACTGCGCCTGAATGCCTTGGACCCGAATGATCGCCGACAGTTGCGCTGTGTCGGCCTGGATGCGCCGCGCCAACCCCTCAGGGGCAGTGCCCACCACCTGCCAGCCCTGGTTGAACAGCTTCTGGCGCATGTCGGGACGGCGGACGATGTCGGTCAACGCGTTGGCCACTGTCTGAATGTGGTTCTTTGGCATCGCCTTGGGCGCTGCGACAGCGTTCCAGATTTCCAGTTGAAACGGACCGATGCCTGCCTCGGACAGACTGGGCACATCAGGCACCAGGCTGCTGCGACCGGGCGATGTGACGCCAATGGCTACCAGCTTGCCGGCCCGCACCTGGGGCATGGCCAGTCCGGGCGGCAGGAGCGCCATCTGCGTTTGCCCACCCAGCATGCCATTGATGACCTGGGGGTTGCCCGCATACGGCACATGCACCGCAGCCAAACCGGCACGCGCCTTGAGCAACTCCATGCCAAGGTGTGCCACGGTACCGACACCCGGCGTGCCGTAATTCCAGCCATTGCCACCTTGCCTGGCCGCGTTCAGAAAGGCCCGCCCCTCATCGGGTTGACCTTTTAAGGTGACCAACACGAGTGGAGCCGTGGCCAGCAGGGACACCGGCGCGAGGTCGGTCAGAGGGTCGTAGGGTGTCTTGGGATTCAGGATTTTGGCAATGGTCAGGTTGCCGTTGATCATCAGCCCCAGGGTGTGGCCGTCAGTGGCATGGGCCACAGCCGCTGCGGCGATGTTGCCGCCGGCACCCGGCTTGTTGTCCACCACCACAGGCTGACCCAGGGCCTGGGCCAAAGGCTCCGCCAGGGTGCGGGCGGTGATGTCGGGCGACGATCCGGCCGGGAAACCCACCACCAGCTTGATGGGCTGTGTGGGCCAGGCGCCAGGTTTGGCGGCCAGCGCCCCACCCGGCAGCAGCCCGCTGCACACAGCCCCCGCACACAGCGCCATGGCCAAAGCCCGCCGGCGCAGGCGCTGGGGGGCTGAAACGGCGTTGGTCGAAGGCGAAGTGGGCAACAGTGGAGCGCGCGTCATGCATCAGTCTCGTATAAATATTGAATCAAAACAGGCTCTACCGCTTGTCTGCATTGGCTTTCAAGCTATGCAAAACCATCATGGGTGGGGTGGGCCTTGGTACAGCCAGGGATTGTCCAGCAAAGCCTCTCCGCCCACAGCCATGGCCAGGTTGCGCCCCATGCGCAACAAGCCCTCTGCATGAAAAATGCGGCCGTTGCGGGCCGATCGGGCTTGCACCCGTGCGTTGCGCGCCCAGCGGGTGTGGGCATAGCGCTCAAACAGGCGGGGCCAATCAACGGACTGCACCTGGTCATGCGCAGCCAACAGGCGGCCCAGCGTCCAAGCGTCTTCCAACGCCATTGCTGCGCCCTGGGCGAGGTAAGGACGCAAAGGGTGCGCAGCATCTCCCAGCAAAGCCACACGGCCCTGTGCGTGGGCATAGGCCCCCGTCATCGGTGGGCGATCGTTCAAGGGCCACAGCCGCCATTCCGGCACTGCGTCGAGCATGCCCTGCAATTGGGTGTGCACAGGGCCCAGGGCAGCCATCAGATCGGCGCGGTGGGCCTGGTGCGTCCAGCTGGTGGGGTGGCCCGTGGGCTGGCCATGCACCACGGCCACCACATTCACCTTCCGCCCACCAGACACGGGGTAGTGCACCACGTGCAGGCGCGGCCCCAGCCATGCGGTGACGTTGGACGTGCGCAAGCCCATGGGCAAGTCGGCCTGGTTGACCATGCCCCGGTACGCCAGGTGACCGGAAAAACGGGGGGGAGCCTCCTGTGCGGCGGCAGGGGCATCGTGGCCGCGCGCGGGCCCGTCCATCACATGCTGGCGCACCACGCTCCAGAGGCCATCGGCCCCCACCAGGGCACCACCTTCGCACAACAGGCCCGCTTCGGTGCGAACCAGCACACTGTCCGCGCTCTCGTCGATGGTGCGCAAGCGCTGTTGCAGATGCAATTCAGGCTTCGGGATGCCGTCAGCGCCGAGTGCCTGGACAGCAGTCAAAAGCAATTGGTGCGCGTCGGCACGGTGAATGGTGGCGTACGGCTGGCCGTAGGTATCCACTGCGCGCTGGCCCAGGCGCAGTTGACCCAGCAGGCTCCCGCTGTGCGCATCGCGCACATGCAAATGCTCAGGGAAAGCCGCCACTGCCCGAAGCGCATCGGTGAGACCCCAATCGGCCAGCACCCGAACGGCGTTGGGGCCGAGCTGAATGCCGGCTCCCACTTCGGAGAACTCCGGGGCTTGCTCCAACAGCGTGATGTGTGCACCTGACCGGGCGCATGCCAGCGCAGCAGCCAGCCCACCGATACCACCGCCTGCGATCAACAAATGTCGGTTCATGGGGCCGCATTGTGCGCAAGCCAGTGCAGCGAGGGTTGACGGTGATCATCCCCGCGCGATTTGGCTCAGCGGAAAATACGACCCCATGAACGCCTCCCTTACCCCGAAAGTGCCCGAACTGCTGCTGCCCGCCGGTTCGCTGGCCAAAATGCGCGCCGCTTACGACTTCGGCGCGGACGCCATGTACGCTGGCCAGCCCCGCTACAGCCTGCGCGCCCGCAACAACGAGTTCCGCCTGGAGCAGATTGCCCAAGGCATCAACGAGGCGCACCAGCGCGGCAAAAAGTTTTTTCTGACCAGCAACCTGCTGCCGCACAACGACAAGGTACGCACCTACCTGCGCGACATCGAACCCATCATTGCCATGAAGCCCGACGGCATCATCATGGCCGACCCCGGCCTGATCATGATGGTGCTGGACAAGATGCACAGCGGCGCGTGGAACCACGTGCCGATCCACCTCTCGGTGCAGGCCAACACCACCAACCACGCCACCGTGAAGTTCTGGCAAAAGGTGGGGGTGACGCGCATCATTTTGTCGCGCGAGCTGAGCCTGGACGAAATAGAGGCCATCCGCAACGAATGCCCCGACATGGAGCTGGAGGTGTTTGTACACGGCGCGTTGTGCATTGCGTATTCAGGCCGCTGCCTGCTGAGCGGCTACTTCAACCGCCGCGACGCCAACCAGGGCACCTGCACCAACGCCTGCCGCTGGGAATACAAACAGAGCGCGGCGCAGGAAACCGACAGCGGGGACGTGGCCCCGATCAAGCTGGAGGGTGACTTCAACTTTGCCAACGAGCAGCAACAGGCTGAAAGCGCCTTTGTCGCCTGCGGTGGCAGCCCCCGCCACCCCGCCGCAGAGCAGGTGTACCTGCTGGAAGAAGCCGGCCGCCCCGGCCAGCACATGCCTGTGATGGAAGACGAGCACGGCACCTACATCATGAACAGCAAAGACCTGCGCGCCGTGGAGCACGTGGCCAGGCTGGCACAGATTGGCGTGGACTCACTGAAGGTGGAAGGCCGCACGAAAAGCCAGTACTACGTGACCCGCACCGCCCAAATCTACCGCCGTGCGATTGATGACGCAGTTGCGGGCAAACCGTTCAACCCGGAGCTGATCGCCCAGCTCGACAGCCTGTCCAACCGGGGCTACACCAGCGGTTTCCTGGAGCGCCGCCCCATGCAGGACTACCAGAGCTACGAAACCGGCGGTTCACACGCGCAACACAGCCAATACGTGGGCGAAGTGCTGCAGGTGGCCGATGGCTGGGCCGAAATCGAAACCAAAAACAAGTTTTCAGTGGGCGACACCATTGAAGTGATTCACCCCAGCGGCAACCGCCTGATCACGCTGGAGCACATGAAAAACGACAAAGGGCAACCCATTGACGTGGCGCTGGGCAACCCCATCAAGGTGTGGATACCCGTGCCGGGCCAGGAAGACGCCACGCGCGGCGCGCTGGTTGCTCGGCTGCTCTGAATTAGCTACCAAATATGCCCCCAGCGCTTGATAGTTTTGGGTTGACAGCTACTTTATTCAAGGCCACCCACACGCCCGCGCAGGGCCTTCACCTGGCCCCGCGTGGCCTTGCCTTGCAGCCGCCGCTGTTGTGATCCGTAAGTGGGCCGCGTGGGTTTGCGGGCTTTGGGTGGCACGGCCACGCTGTGCACCAGGGCGTGCAGGCGCGCGATGGCATCGGCCCGATTGGCCTCCAGGCTGCGGCTGGTTTGCGCCTTGATGACCACCACACCGTCAGCGGTGATGCGCTGGTCGCTCAAGGCCAGCAGCCGGGCCTTGATGTCGTCGGGCAGAGTGGAGGCGTGCACATCAAACCGCAGGTGCACGGCGTTGGACACTTTGTTGACGTTCTGGCCACCCGCACCCTGTGCGCGGATGGCGGTTAAAACCATCTCATCCTCGTTCAGTTCAAACAGCGGGGCTCTCATGAGCGCCAGTATCCCCCGCCGCCGAGCACCCGCCGGAATGGCGGTGGCATTGACAAATCGCAAGCCTGCTACAAAAAGTGGCCCACCAACGGCATGCTCAGCCAATAATTCACCATCGGGGCTTGCAGCCACCGCCTGAAGGACACCGCACATGCACGCCACGAAGTACAAAATCTGGGTTCAATTCCTGGTGACGATCGCCATTGCACTGACCGTGGTGTGGTCAGGCGTGATCGTGTGGCAGGGATATGTGTATCGCGAGGCGGCCATCAAGCAGGCACAGGACTACTCACTGAGCATGCACAACGCCACGATGGCCGGCCTGACGGGCATGATGGTGACGGGCACCGTGGGGGAGCGCCATGTGTTCCTCGACCAGATCAAGCAGTTGGGCACCATCCGCGACGTGCGTGTGCTGCGTTCGCCCGAACTCATCAAGACCTTTGGCGCCGGTGATGCCAAAGACGACACCAACCCCGACGCCATGGAACAACAGGTCATGGCCAGCGGCAAAGAGGCGTTCCGCGTGGACACCGATGCAGAAGGTGAATACATGCGCGCCGTGCGCCCCACACTGGCCATGCGCAACTCCCTGGGCAAAGACTGCCTGGCCTGCCACCAGGTGCCGGAGAACAGCGTGCTGGGCGTGGTCAGCATGAAGGTGTCGCTGAAGCAGGTGAACGAGGAACAGGCCGCGCAACGCTGGAAATCCATTCTGGTGGCCATCATCACGGCGATCCCGGTGCTGATGCTGATTTACCCGTTCATCCGCCGGGTGGTCACACAGCCCCTGGAACTGGGGGTGAAAGCGGCGAGCGACATCGCATCGGGCGACCTGACCCAGCACATTGCGGTGACGTCGGACAACGAAATCGGGCAGTTGCAACTCTCGCTGGCCAACATGAAAGACAGCCTGGCGCAGATCGTCGGAAAGGTGCGTGCGGGAACCGACACCATCTTCAACGCATCGCAACACATTGCCAGCGGCAACATGGACCTGTCGTCGCGCACCGAGCAACAGGCTGAAAGTCTTGAAAAAACCGCTGCTGCCATGCAGCAGATCACCGAAGGGGTGAACCTCAGCGCCCACAACGCGGCCCAGGCCAGCACGCTGGCCGTCACGGCATCTGAGGTGGCAGTGCGTGGGGGTGCGGTCGTGGCACAGGTGGTGGACACCATGGACTCCATCAACGCGTCGTCGCGCAAGATCAACGACATCATTGGCGTGATTGACAGCATTGCCTTCCAGACCAACATCCTGGCCCTGAATGCGGCTGTGGAAGCGGCTCGTGCAGGTGAGCAGGGCCGGGGTTTTGCCGTGGTCGCCTCAGAGGTGCGCAGCCTGGCGCAGCGCTCGGCTGCTGCTGCTCAGGAAATCAAAACGCTCATCGGCGACTCGGTGAACAAGGTCAGCGCCGGAACCCAGTTGGTGCACCAGGCTGGCAGCACGATGAACGAAGTGGTCGAAAGCATTCGCAGCGTGTCGGCCATCGTGACAGACATTGCCACTGCCAGCGCGGAACAGACCACCGGCATCGAGCGGGTGAACGGTGCCATCTCGGAAATGAACCACGTCACCCAGCAAAACGCTGCACTGGTTGAAGAGGCTGCGGCTGAGGCCCAGTCCCTGCAGGACCAGGCAGCCCACCTGGAGCAACTGGTCCGTGCCTTCAAGCTGAGCGGGACCGCTCAGGGCTGAGCCCCGCGCTCAGGCGCAGCTGAAATTCGGCGCTGGCAGCAGGTTCAGCCGGCGCTGAGAGCCACGCTCGGGCGCTCGGCCACACGGTCTCGCCACGCCTGCAGCGCGTGCAAACCCTGTGCTGCTGCATTGAACTTCATCAGCCGGGCGAACTCCAGGGCGCAAAAGGCCGTGATGTCGGCAATGGTGAAACGGTCACCCGCCATCCAGGGCTGCGTCTGCAGCAACTGATCGAACCGGGCGGCGTAGTCCAGCGCCTTGGACTTCTGTGCCTGTCCATAGTCGGCAAACTGGGGTTGCTCCAGGGACGCCAAGCCTGGGTGTGTGTGGCGAATGACCTGCGCCATGGGCATCAGCAGGTACCACTCAGCCCGGCGATCCGCCATTTCAATGAAGGCTCGCTCGTCCGCGTCACGGCCCATCAGGTTGGGCTCGGGGTAACGGCCTTCCAGCCAGGTGCAGATCGCCCGGCTTTCGGACAACACCCGTCCGTCGCCCAATTCCAGCGCGGGAACGGTGGTCAATGGGTTGATGGCCCTGAACGCATCCGATTTGTGCGCGAGGTTGTTGATGTCCACGTTCACCAGCTCAATGCGGGGAATGTGCTTTTCAGCCGCAAACATCATCACGCGGCGGGGATTGGGGGCACGGGGAGCAATGTGTAACTTCATGTGGCACCGATTGATTCAAGTGAAAGTTTCCGTTGGAACAGGGAAACCATCTGCTGACGCAAGCCCACGTTTGGACTGTGTTCGGAAGACCACAGACCCGCAAGGACTCAGGCATTACAACAGGTGGATTGCACGGTTCTTTGAGTGTCTACACCCACAGGAGACCGTGCAACCCATCCTGTCGCGTACGCGATGTCTACCACCTATGAAAGTTCGTATGCATACCTGCACACCTCTGTTGCGCTCCATCACCCTCGCCAGCCTGTGTGCTCTGGGCTTGGGAAATGCAGCCGCTGACCAACCCGCCTACTACTACTGGGGCCTGTCCGCCGGACAGGCTCGTTCCGATATCGACGAGGGATCACTGGCCAGCGCGGCCGCCAACGGCGGACCAGTGTCCAACCTGAGCCGCAATGAAAACGACACCGCTTACAAGCTGTTTGGCGGTTACCAGTTCAACCGCAACGTCGGCGTTGAAATGGGGTATTTCGATTTGGGCCACACCGGCTACACCGCCACTGGTCTGGCTGGGGCGTTTGATTCGGACACCCGCGTTCGCGGCTTCAACATCGATGTGGTGGGCACACTTCCTCTGAGCGACACGTTTTCTGTGCTGGGGCGCGTGGGTGCAGCCGCAGCCCGCACATACGCCACGTTCTCCGGCCCCAGCGCCATGGGCCTGACCGATTCGGCGCGCAACCAGACCAACGCAAAAATGGGGCTGGGCTTGCAGTGGGAAATGAGCCAGTCGGTATGGCTGCGTGGTGAGGTGGAGCGTTATCGCATCAACAACGCCATGGGCTCACGCCACAACGTCGACGTTTACACCGTCAGCATCGTGATGCCGTTGGACCGCAAATCGTTCGGACAAACCGGCACCGGATACAGCGCCAACCCAAGGTAAAAACAAAAAGCGGCCCGAAGGCCGCTTTTTTTGTTGAGGTCATCGGCGCAGTACGCCCACCACATGTCAGGCAGCGACGCCTTTGGCAATGTCTGCGTACTCTTCGATCTGGTCGAAGTTCAGATACTTGTAAATGGCCGCACCGTCCTTGTTCACGATGCCCATGGCGGCGTGGTACTCGGCAACGGTGGGGATGTGCCCCAGCTTTGACGCAATGGCGGCCAGCTCGGCAGAGGCCAGGAACACGTTGGTGTTCTTGCCCAGGCGGTTGGGGAAATTGCGGGTGCTGGTGGACACCACTGTGGCCCCCTCGCGCACCTGGGCCTGGTTGCCCATGCACAGGCTGCAACCCGGCATTTCGGTGCGTGCACCGGCCGCACCGAAGTTGGAGTAATGGCCTTCTTTGATGAGTTCGCTCTCGTCCATCTTGGTGGGCGGGGCCACCCACAGCTTGACGGGGATGTCGCGGCTGCCGCCGAGCAGCTTGGCAGCTGCACGGAAGTGGCCGATGTTGGTCATGCAGCTGCCGATGAAGGCTTCGTCAATCTTGGTGCCGGCCACTTCAGACAGGAACTTGGCGTCGTCAGGATCGTTCGGGCAGCACAGGATGGGTTCCTTGATGTCGGCCAGATCGATCTCGATGACGTGTGCGTATTCGGCATCCTTGTCGGCTTCGAGCAGCTCGGGATTCGCCAGCCAGGCTTCGACCTTCTCGATGCGGCGCTGCAGGGTGCGCGCGTCGGCGTAACCGTCGGCGATCATGTTCTTCATCAGCACGATGTTGCTGGTGAGGTATTCCTTGATCGGCTCGGGGTTGAGCTTGATGGTGCAACCAGCGGCGGAACGCTCGGCGGATGCGTCGGAAAGCTCAAACGCTTGCTCGACCTTGAGGTTGGGCAGGCCTTCGATTTCCAGAATGCGACCGGAGAATTCGTTGATCTTGCCGGCTTTGGCCACGGTCAGCAAACCGGCCTTGATGGCGTACAGCGGAATGGCATGCACCAGATCGCGCAGCGTCACGCCGGGCTGCATTTCGCCTTTGAAGCGCACCAGCACCGACTCTGGCATGTCCAGCGGCATCACGCCGGTCGCAGCGCCAAACGCCACCAGACCGGAACCGGCGGGGAACGAAATACCGATGGGGAAGCGGGTGTGGCTGTCGCCACCGGTACCGACGGTGTCGGGCAGCAGCAGGCGGTTCAGCCAGCTGTGGATCACGCCATCACCGGGGCGCAGAGCCACACCGCCACGGCTGCTGATGAATTTCGGCAGTTCGCGGTGGGTTTTGACGTCCACAGGCTTGGGATAAGCAGCGGTGTGGCAGAAGGACTGCATCACCAGGTCGGCGCTAAAACCCAGGCAAGCCAGGTCTTTCAGCTCGTCGCGGGTCATGGGGCCAGTGGTGTCCTGGCTGCCCACCGTCGTCATTTTGGGTTCGCAGTATGTACCGGGGCGCACGCCCTGACCTTCTGGCAGGCCGACGGCGCGGCCGACCATCTTTTGCGCCAGTGTGAAACCGGCGTTGGTCGCGGTGGGTACGCTGGGCAGGCGGAACAGCGTGGATGCGGGCAGGCCCAGGAACTCACGCGCCTTGGCCGTCAGGCTGCGGCCAATGATGAGGTTGATACGGCCACCGGCTCGCACTTCGTCAAACAGCACGTCGCTCTTGAGTTTGAACTCGGCCACGGTCTCGCCGTTTTTGACCAGCTTGCCGTCGTAGGGCAACACGTCGATGACGTCGCCCATTTCCAGCTTGGACACGTCCACTTCAATGGGCAGTGAGCCGGAGTCTTCTTGCGTGTTGAAGAAGATGGGGGCAATTTTGCCGCCGAGCGTTACACCGCCAAAGCGCTTGTTGGGCACAAACGGGATGTCCTGGCCAGTAGCCCAAACCACCGAGTTGGTGGCTGACTTGCGGCTGGAACCGGTGCCCACCACGTCGCCCACGTAGGCGACGAGGTTGCCCTTTTTCTTCAGGTCTTCGATGAACTGCATCGGGCCGCGCTTACCGTCTTCTTCAGGCTTGAAAGCAGCGTCAGGACGGGTGTTCTTCAGCATCGCCAGATAGTGCATCGGGATGTCCGGACGCGTGGTGGCATCGGGCGCAGGCGACAGGTCGTCGGTATTGGTTTCGCCAGGGACCTTGAACACCGTGACGGTGATTTTTTTGTCGACTTCAGGGCGGCTGGTGAACCACTCACCATCGGCCCACGACTGCATGACTTCTTTGGCCGTGGCGTTACCGGCTTTGGCTTTTTCGGCCACGTCGTTGAAGTAGTCGAACATCAGCAGCGTTTTCTTCAGCGCTGCGCCGGCCACGGAAGCCACTTCGGCGTCGTCCAGCAGTTCGATCAGCGGGTGCACGTTGTAGCCACCCACCATGGTGCCCAGCAGTTCGGTAGCCTTGGCCTTGGAGACCAAGCCCACAACGATGTCGCCATGGGCCACAGCAGCCAGAAAACTGGCCTTCACCTTGGCCGCATCGTCCACACCTGGTGGCACGCGATGTGTCAGCAGATCCATCAGGAATGCGTCTTCGCCCGCGGGTGGATTCTTGATCAGCTCGATCAAGGCGGCCACTTGCTTGGCATCCAGAGGAAGGGGCGGAATGCCCAGCGCAGCGCGCTCGGCAGCATGGTCACGGTAGGCTTTCAACATGGGGAACTCCAGTCGTTGTCAAGAAAAATATTGGGCCATTTCGGCCGGTAGCGCACGCCCAGTCTGGTGAGCGCGCTCCAATGTTTGCCAGTAAAACCGGTAGCTGGCCCGGTCATGCAATTTGCCTGCCACCTGGGTCGGTGCCCACTCATGGCTGGCAGCTTGCTGGATGATGTGGGCAGCTTCGTCCACTTCGCCCAAGGTCGGTGCGAACACATCCACAATGGTGCGAATCTGGTCGGGGTGGATGCTCCACATGCGGGTGTAGCCCATCTCATTGCGGGCCTTGAGCGCCGCCGCCCGCAATGCAGCAGTGTCGCGAAATTCGGTCACCACACAGTGGGAAGGTGTTTTACCAAATGCATGGGCAGCGCTGGACAGTGCAAGCTTGGCACGGACCACCAAAGGATGCGCGAACTGACCATCAACCCCCATGCCTGATGACGGAATGGCACCGCCATGGGCTGACACAAAGTCCATCAGACCGAAACTCAGGGACTCCACCCGTGGATGCGCGGCAATGTCGAAGGCGTGGTGAATGGCCAGCGGGGACTCAAGCAGCACATGAATGGGCACGCTGTGTGCGCCCGCAGCGTCCATCACCGCAAGTGCCTGCGCCAGTTGCGCAGGCGTGTCGACCTTGGGCAGCATGACGAAAGCGGGCTTGACTGATGGGTGAGTCAGCAAGGTGGCCACATCCGCCTCAAAAGCAGAATGGTCCACGGCGTGCAAACGCACACCCACCCGGCAACCGAGACAGACACTTTGCAGGAGGCTCAGCACCAGAGCTGCATGGTCGGCCTCGCCGCCCACAGGGGCCCCGTCTTCACAGTCAAGGGTGACATCAAACACGCAGGCTCCAAACTCCTGCGCGAGCTCGGCCTGCATCTGCAGGCTTTTGCGCATCCGCGCTTCAACGCCGCTGTAGTGGTCGCACACCGGAAGGAGTGCCCTCCCGGCCTGCGCACCCAGCAACACGTCGCGCGGATGTTTCACGACATCACCCAGGGTGTTTGCCAAAGGGTTACAGCAGGTGCTTCACGCCGTCTTGCTCACCCTGCAGCTCAGCCAGGGTTTTGTTGATGCATTCCTGCGAGAACGCGCAGATGGGCAGGCCTTCGACAATCTTGTACTCGCCGCCTTCGCATGTCACGGGGTAACCGAACATGACTTCGGCGGGAATGCCGTACTCGCCTTTGGATGGGATGCCCATGGTGACCCACTTGCCATTGGTGCCCAGTGCCCAGTCGCGCATGTGGTCGATGGCTGCGTTGGCTGCCGAAGCGGCAGACGACACGCCACGGGCCGCAATGATGGCAGCACCGCGCTTGCCGACGGTGGGCAGGAACACGTCGCGGTTCCACACGTCGTCATTGATCATGTCCTTGACAGACTGGCCATCAATGGTGGCAAAGCGGTAGTCGGCGTACATGGTGGGCGAGTGGTTACCCCACACGGCCAGCTTCTCGATGGCCGCCACAGGCTTGCAGGTCTTGGCAGCGATCTGGCTTGCAGCGCGGTTGTGGTCCAAGCGGAGCATGGCGGTGAAGTTTTTTGCAGGCAGGTCAGGGGCCGACTTCATGGCAATGTAGGCATTGGTGTTGGCGGGGTTGCCCACCACCAGCACCTTGACATTGCGGCTGGCCACGGCATTCAGGGCCTTGCCTTGCGCCGTGAAAATCTGCGCGTTGGCGGCCAACAGGTCGGCACGCTCCATGCCAGGGCCGCGAGGACGTGCGCCCACCAGCAAGGCGTAGTCGGTGTCCTTGAATGCGGTCATGGGGTCGCTGTGGGCTTCAATGCCGGCCAGCAGCGGAAACGCGCAATCTTCCAACTCCATGATCACGCCCTTCAGAGCCTCCTGAGCCTTTTCCATAGGGACTTCCAGCAACTGGAGGATCACGGGCTGGTCTTTGCCGAGCATTTCACCGGAGGCAATGCGGAACAGCAGGGCGTAACCGATTTGACCGGCAGCACCGGTGACAGCAACACGAACAGGTTTCTTGGACATGGCAAAAACTCCAGAGAGACAGAAAGTTGGAAAAAAGTGCTTGTGGTAGATGTGCGAGAAAAACCTGGCAACGCAACCGATGTGATGTGCCCCACATCCCGCGATGCGCTCCAAATTCGTTTGCCAGTGTACCCGCCAAAACCTGCTCCGTCAATTTGTCTTATGTCTTATATAAGATATGATTGCGGTGAGGCAAACATGAATCAAAACACACAGCCACCAGACCTTGTGGAGCCCGTCGGCACCGCAGCCACACCAGCGTTCAGCCCGCTGTACCAGCAGATCAAAACCCTGATCCTGCAAAGCCTGCAGGGTGGCGAATGGAAACCAGGCGATGTCATGCCAAGCGAACAGGATCTGGCCGCCCGCTTCCGGGTCAGCCAGGGCACGGTGCGAAAAGCCATTGACGAACTGGCAGCAGACAACCTTGTGGTCCGGCGCCAGGGCAAAGGCACCTTCGTGGCCACACACTCGGAGCGCCACATCCAGTACCGCTTCCTGCGGTTGCAACCCGATGCAGGGCAAGAAGACCGCGCGGAGCGCACGATCGTCGAATGCAGGCGCATGCGCGCCACGGCAGAGGTCGGCCGACTGCTGGGGCTTCGCAGCGCCGACCCGGTGGTGTTAGTCAAACGCGTGCTGGCATTTGCAGGCGTGCCCACCATCCTGGAAGACGTGTGGCTGCCCGGCATACCATTCAAAGGGCTAACACAAGAGGCCTTGTCCTCGGACCAGGGACCAATGTACGCATTCTTTGAGAGCGAATTTGGTGTCCGAATGGTCAGAGCTGAAGAAAAAATCAAGGCCGTGGCCGCCAGCGCCGAGGCAGCAGCCCTGCTGGGTGTGGAACCCGGCCACCCGTTGTTGGGGGTGGAACGCATCGCGTATACCTACAACGATGTACCCATGGAGTTGCGACGCGGTTTGTACCGGACCGACATGCATCACTACAAAAACGAACTTAGTTGACTGCGCAACACGGCAAACCCCGATGTTGAAAGGTTCGTGAATGCTGCGTTGCAATAGAATTTGAAAGCCATCCCGCCTGGTTACCAAAGAGTTACCACTCTGACCATCCTCCCCCCGAAAGCGCCCACATGACCCCCCTGAACAAGACGCGCCCCGAGTTCCGCAACATCAATGCGTTCACAGACCTCACCACCTACCGCTTGCCCTTGGCTGGCTGGGTGTCCATCCTGCACCGCGTCAGCGGGGCAATGATGTTCCTCCTGATGCCATTCATTGTGTGGATGTTCGATGCCTCGGTATCGTCGGAGATATCGTTTGGCTCGTTCACCTCCGCACTGTCGTCTGGCCTGTGGATTTTCCCTGGCGTGCTGGTAAAGCTGGTGGTTCTCGGCCTGATGTGGGCTTACCTGCATCACCTGATTGCGGGTGTGCGCCACCTGTACATGGATGCCCGCCACGCCGTCAGCAAAGAATTCGGCGCATCCTCAGCCAAGGTTGTGCTGGTGCTGAGCATCGGCCTCACGCTCATCCTGGGTGCCAAGCTGTTCGGGCTGTACTGAGCACCCCCATCCCACGAACATTCAAGGAAACACAAACATGGCTGTTAATTACGGTTCAAAACGCGTGGTGGTCGGTGCGCACTATGGCTTGCGCGACTGGCTGGCACAACGCCTCACAGCAGCACTGATCGTGCTGTTCACCGCAGTGGTTTTGCTGCAGGTGCTGACCACCAGCGGCCCCATCGGCTACGAGAGCTGGGCGGGTATTTTTGCTGCGCAATGGATGAAAGTGCTGACCTTCTCCGTTTTTGTCGCTTTGTTCTATCACGCATGGGTTGGCATGCGTGACATCTGGATGGATTACGTCAAACCGCCCGGCATCCGCCTGGCACTGCATACATTCACCATCGTCTGGCTCGTGGGTTGCCTGGGCTGGGCCATTCAAGTTCTCTGGAGGCTCTAAAGCCATGACAAAAGCTTCTTCTGTGACCAAGCGCCGTTTCGATGTGGTTATCGTCGGTGCAGGCGGTTCCGGCATGCGTGCCTCCCTGCAACTGGCTCGTGCCGGCCTGAATGTGGCCGTGCTGTCCAAAGTGTTCCCCACCCGCAGCCACACCGTGGCCGCACAAGGTGGTATCGGTGCCTCTCTGGGCAACATGTCCGAAGACAACTGGCACTACCACTTCTACGACACCATCAAGGGTTCCGATTGGCTGGGTGACCAGGACGCCATCGAATTCATGTGCCGCGAAGCACCCAAAGTGGTGTACGAGTTGGAACACATGGGCATGCCTTTTGACCGCAACCCTGACGGCACCATTTACCAGCGCCCCTTCGGTGGTCACACGGCCAACTACGGTGAAAAGCCTGTGCAACGCGCCTGCGCCGCGGCCGACCGCACCGGCCACGCCATGCTGCACACGCTGTACCAGCAAAACGTGCAAGCCCGCACCAACTTCTTTGTGGAGTGGATGGCACTTGACCTGATCCGCGATGCCGACGGTGACGTGGTGGGCGTGACAGCCCTCGAAATGGAAACCGGCGACATCCACATCCTGGAAGCCAAAACCACGCTGCTGGCCACGGGCGGAGCAGGCCGCATTTTTGCCGCCAGCACCAACGCGTTCATCAACACAGGCGACGGCCTTGGGATGGCTGCACGTGCAGGCATTCCGCTGCAAGACATGGAGTTCTGGCAGTTCCACCCCACTGGCGTGGCCGGTGCCGGCGTGCTGCTGACCGAAGGCTGCCGTGGCGAAGGCGCCATTCTGCTCAACAGCAACGGCGAGCGCTTCATGGAGCGTTACGCGCCCACACTGAAAGACTTGGCCCCGCGCGATTTCGTGTCGCGCTGCATGGACCAGGAAATCAAGGAAGGCCGTGGTTGTGGCCCCAACAAGGACTTCGTGTTCCTGAAGCTGGACCACCTGGGTGCCGACACCATCCACAAGCGCCTGCCATCGGTGTACGAAATCGGCGTGAACTTTGCCAACGTGGACATCACACGCGAGCCTATTCCTGTCGTGCCCACCATCCATTACCAGATGGGCGGCATCCCCACCAACGTGAATGGCCAAGTGGTCACTCCTGACGGTTACGGCAACCAGAAAGTGCTGAATGGCCTGTACGCGGTGGGTGAATGCTCGTGCGTCAGTGTCCACGGCGCCAACCGCCTGGGCACGAACTCCTTGCTCGATTTGCTGGTGTTTGGTCGGGCAGCCGGCAACCACATCGTTGACTACAACCTGAAGAACAAAAATCACAAGGCTTTGCCCGCTGACGCGGCCGACAAGACTCTGTCGCGCCTGGCCCGCCTGGACAACAGCACCAGCGGCGAATACGCCCAGGACGTGGCCAACGACATGCGCGCCACCATGCAACAGCACGCTGGTGTGTTCCGCACGCAGGCCAGCATGAACGAAGGCGTGGTGAAGATCAACGCCTTGCGCGACCGCGTCAACGCCATCACGCTGGGTGACAAGTCCAAAGTGTTCAACACCGCCCGCGTGGAAGCGCTGGAAGTGGAGAACCTGATGGAAAGCGCACAGGCCACCATGACTTCCGCAGCCGCGCGCCAGGAATGCCGTGGTGCCCATACCGTGAGCGACTACGAGCGTTCAGCCGACGATGCCGAATGCCCTCTGGGCCGCAACGACGCGGTCTGGATGAAGCACACCCTGTGGGACAGCGCCACCAACGGCTTGTCCTACAAGCCGGTCAATCTCAAGCCCCTGACGGTGGACTCTGTGCCACCCAAGGTTCGCACGTTCTGAGTTGCACCCCTCAAAGCTGAACAGTCTGGAGCACACACATGGCACTGCGCACATTCAAAATTTACCGCTACGACCCTGAGAAGGACGCCAAGCCTTACATGCAAACCATTGAGGTCGAACTCGATGGCCACGAACGCATGCTGCTTGATGCCCTCATGAAGCTGAAAAAGGTCGACCCCACCATTTCCTTCCGCCGCTCGTGCCGCGAAGGCGTGTGTGGTTCTGATGCGATGAACATCAACGGCAAAAACGGTCTGGCTTGCCTGACCAACATGAACACTCTGCCAGGTGTCATCACACTCAAGCCTCTGCCAGGCCTACCCGTGGTGCGCGACCTGATCGTGGACATGACGCTGTTCTTCAAGCAGTACAACAGCATCAAGCCCTACCTCATCAATGACAACGTTCCGCCCGAAAAAGAGCGTCTGCAGAGCCCTGAGGAGCGCGAAGAGCTGAACGGCCTGTACGAGTGCATTTTGTGCGCCAGCTGCTCCACAAGCTGCCCCAGCTTCTGGTGGAACCCCGACAAGTTCGTAGGCCCGGCAGGTCTGTTGCAGGCCTACCGTTTCATCGCCGACAGCCGCGACCAAGCCACTGCGGAACGCCTGGACAACCTGGAAGACCCGTACAGGCTCTTCCGCTGCCACACCATCATGAATTGTGTGGACGTGTGCCCCAAGGGGCTGAACCCCACAAAGGCCATCGGCAAGATCAAGGAAATGATGGTCATGCGCGCCGTTTGATCGGCCGGCACACACCATGAACGACAGCGCACTTCTCGACGAACGTCAACTGAGCAAACTGAAGTGGCGCTGCCGCCGCGGTTTGCTGGAGAACGACCTCTTCGTCGAGCGGTTCTTTGCCAGGCACGCTTCTGGCTTGACGGTTCACCAAGCCTCAGGGCTTGAGATCCTGATGGACCTGTCCGACAACGACCTGCTCGATCTGCTTTTGGGGCGCAAAAACCCCGAAGGCGATCTGGACAGGCCCGATGTCACCGAGGTTCTGAGCATGTTGAGAGTCCCCAAGAGTTGAATCGCACATCTGATTAACGCCACACCGAAGGAAAACAAATGAAACTCGCCGACAACAAAGCCACCCTGTCGTTCAGCAACGGCAGCCCCAGCGTGGAAATGCCCGTTTACAGCGGCAACATCGGTCCCGATGTGATCGACATCCGGAAGCTGTACGCACAAACCGGCATGTTCACCTATGACCCTGGCTTTTTGTCGACGGCGTCTTGCCAGTCGGCCATCACGTACATCGATGGCGACAAGGGTGAGTTGCTGTACCGCGGTTACCCCATCGAGCAACTGGCCACCCAATGTGATTACCTCGACACCTGCTACCTTCTGTTGAACGGCGAACTGCCAGATCCCACCCAACGCAAAGATTTCCACAAGCTCGTGATCAACCACACCATGGTGAACGAGCAGATGCAGTTTTTCCTGCGTGGTTTCCGTCGTGACGCACACCCCATGGCAGTGTTGACTGGCCTGGTGGGCGCCCTTTCGGCCTTCTATCACGACAGCACCGACATCAACAACCCAGAGCACCGCAAAGTGGCAGCCATTCGCCTGATCGCGAAGATGCCGACCCTGGTTGCCATGGCATACAAATACGGCGTGGGCCAGCCGTTCATGTATCCACAGAACGATCTGAGCTACTCCGGCAACTTCCTGCGCATGATGTTCGGCACGCCTTGCGAGCCCTACAAAGTCAACCCCGTGCTGGAGCGTGCGCTCGACCGCATCTTCATCCTGCACGCCGACCACGAGCAAAACGCATCCACGTCCACCGTGCGTCTGTGCGGCTCGTCTGGTACCAACCCGTTTGCAGCCATCGCCGCGGGCGTGGCCTGCCTGTGGGGCCCTGCCCACGGTGGCGCCAACGAAGCCTGCCTGAACATGCTGGAAGACATCCAGCGCCAAGGCGGCGTGTCGAAAGTCGGCGAGTTCATGGAAAAGGTGAAAGACAAGAACTCCGGCGTCAAGCTGATGGGCTTCGGTCACCGCGTGTACAAAAACTACGACCCCCGCGCCAAGCTCATGCAGGAAACCTGCAACGAAGTGCTGGCCGAACTGGGCCTGGAAAACGATCCCCTGTTCAAGCTGGCCAAAGAACTGGAGCGCATCGCGCTGGAAGACGATTACTTCGTTCAACGCAAGCTGTACCCCAACGTGGACTTCTACTCCGGCATCGTGCAGCGCGCCATTGGCATCCCAGTGAACCTGTTCACCGGTATTTTTGCGCTGGCCCGCACTGTGGGCTGGATTGCGCAGCTGAACGAAATGATCGGCGACCCTGAGTACAAAATCGGCCGCCCACGTCAGTTGTTCACCGGATCCCCACGCCGTGATGTGCCTGCCAGCATGAAGCGTGTCTGATTCGCCCTCTGTCCAACGCGTCGACCCCCAGGTCGACGTCTGGTTCCCTGAACAACCCGGTCGGTGCTCACCTTCCGGGTTTTTTCATGGGATACACACCCTGGCACCCGCGCATAAAATCGCGGGCTCCAACGAACACAACCACAGACCGAATGCCATGGGACGCACCCTTTACGACAAGATCTGGGACGAGCACGTCGTCCACACCGAAGAAGACGGCACTTCCATTCTGTACATCGACCGGCATCTGGTGCATGAAGTCACCAGCCCTCAAGCCTTCGAGGGCCTGCGCCAGGCAGGCCGCAAGGTGTGGCGGGTCAGCTCCATCGTTGCCACAGCAGACCACAACACCCCCACCAACGGGTGGGAGTTGGGTTACGACGGCATCACCGACCCGGTCAGCAAAGAACAGATCACCACGCTGAACGACAACATCGCCGAGTACGGCGCAGCGGCGTTTTTCCCGTTCATGTCCAAACGCCAGGGCATCGTGCACGTGATTGGCCCTGAAAACGGCGCCACCCTCCCCGGCATGACCGTGGTGTGCGGCGACAGCCACACCAGCACCCATGGTGCTTTCGGTGCGCTGGCCCACGGCATTGGCACCAGCGAGGTGGAGCACGTCATGGCCACCCAGACGCTGCTGGCCAAAAAAGCGAAAAACATGTTGGTCAAGGTCGAAGGTACGCTGCACAAAGGTTGCACAGCCAAAGACATCGTGCTGGCCATCATCGGCAAAATCGGCACGGCAGGTGGGACCGGTTACACCATCGAATTTGCGGGCTCCGCCATTCGAGCGCTCAGCATGGAAGGTCGCATGACCGTGTGCAACATGGCCATTGAAGGCGGCGCACGTGCAGGCCTGGTGGCGGTGGACGACAAAACCATCCAGTACGTCAAGGGCCGCCCCATGGCGCCCATTGGCGTGGAATGGGACCAGGCCGTGGCCTACTGGCACACTCTGCATTCCGACGCCGACGCTGTATTTGACGCAGTGGTGGAGCTGGATGCCAGCCAAATCCTGCCCCAGGTGACCTGGGGTACGTCACCCGAAATGGTTCTGGGAGTGGACGCTCGGGTGCCCGACCCGGAAAAAGAAAAAGACCCCAACAAACGGGGTGCCATCGAACGCGCGCTCACTTACATGGCACTGGAGCCGGGCAAACCGCTGGCCGACATCTTCGTAGACAAGGTGTTCATCGGCTCTTGCACCAACAGCCGCATCGAAGACATGCGCGAAGCCGCTGCCGTCGTGAAAAAGCTTGGACGGAAGCTGGCCAAGAACATCAAGCTCGCCTTGGTGGTGCCGGGCTCTGGTCTGGTGAAAGAACAGGCCGAGCGGGAAGGTCTGCACGAGATTTTCAAGGCCGCTGGTTTTGAGTGGCGTGAACCCGGATGCAGCATGTGCCTGGCCATGAACGCCGACCGGCTGGAACCCGGCGAGCGTTGTGCCAGCACCAGCAACCGCAACTTTGAAGGGCGTCAAGGCGCGGGTGGGCGCACCCACCTGGTGAGCCCCGCCATGGCGGCTGCCGCAGCCATCCATGGGCACTTTGTCGACATCCGTCAATTCACCTGAAAGGCACACATCATGAACAAGCTGTTGGGTTTCGCCGTCGTCGCATTGGCGTTCGCACTGGCCGGTTGCAACACGGTCAAAGGCGTGGGCCAGGACATCCAGAAGGCCGGTGAAAAAATCGAAGGCGCTGCCAAGAAATGAACAAGTTCACCGTGCACAAAGGCTTGGTGGCCCCGATGGACCGCGAGAATGTGGACACCGATGCCATCATTCCCAAGCAGTTCCTCAAGTCCATCCGCAAGACCGGCTTCGGCCCAAACCTGTTTGATGAGTGGCGTTACCTCGACGCCGGCTACCCTGGCCAAGATGCCAGCAGCCGCAAGCCCAACCCGGACTTCGTACTGAACCAGCCGCGTTTTCTTGGCGCTTCGGTCTTGTTGGCACGAAAAAATTTCGGTTGTGGCTCCAGCCGGGAGCACGCTCCCTGGGCCATCGACCAGTACGGTTTCCGCGCGCTGATTGCCCCCAGCTACGCAGACATTTTCTTCAACAACTGCTTCAAAAACGGCCTGTTGCCCATCGTGCTGCCCGAGGCCGTGGTGTCCCAGTTGTTTGACGAAGTGGCGGCCTTCCCGGGCTACCAGCTCACCATTGACCTGGACCGCCAGGTGGTGGTCAAGCCCCAGGGGGAGGAAATTCCGTTCGAGGTGCAGGCCTTCCGCAAGTACTGCCTCATGAACGGCCTGGACGACATCGGCCTGACCCTGCGCCACCGCGACAAGATCAGCAGTTACGAGTCTCAACGCCTGGCCACCAAACCCTGGCTGGCCCACACCATGATGCCCGGCGCTTGAATTTCAAGCTTTTCGGGCACCTACCGCTTTACTGACATGGCTTTACAGCTATCAATTCAATGAAAATCGCAGTTCTTCCTGGTGACGGCATCGGCACCGAAATCGTGGCCGAAGCCGTCAAAGTGCTCAACGCCCTCGACCTCAAGTTTGAAATGGAAACCGCCCTGGTGGGCGGTGCCGCTTACGAGGCGCACGGCCACCCGCTGCCCGAGTCCACCCTGAACCTGGCCAAAGCTGCCGATGCGGTGCTGTTCGGCGCCGTGGGCGACTGGAAGTACGACAAGCTTGACCGCCCCTTGCGTCCCGAGCAAGCCATTCTGGGCCTGCGCAAGAACATGGGTCTGTTTGCCAACTTCCGCCCCGCCATTTGCTACGAACAGCTGGTGGGCGCGTCCAGCTTGAAGCCCGAGTTGATTGCGGGCCTGGACATCCTCATCATCCGCGAGCTGACCGGCGACATTTACTTCGGCCAGCCCCGTGGCCGCCGCGTGGCCACCGACGGACACTTTCCCGGTGCCGAAGAAGCCTTCGACACCATGCGCTACAGCAAGCCCGAGATCGAGCGCATCGCCCATGTGGCGTTCCAGGCGGCCCGCAAGCGCAACAAAAAAGTCACCAGCGTCGACAAAGCCAACGTGCTGGAAACCTTCCAGTTTTGGAAAGACGTGGTCACCGAAGTGGGCCAGCAGTACCCCGACGTGGAACTGCAGCACATGTATGTGGACAACGCCGCCATGCAACTGGTCAAAGCGCCCAAAGCCTTTGACGTGGTGGTGACCGGCAACATGTTTGGCGACATCCTGTCCGACGAAGCCTCCATGCTCACCGGCTCCATCGGAATGTTGCCCTCGGCCAGCCTGAACAGCGCCAACCAGGGCCTGTACGAGCCCAGCCACGGCAGCGCACCCGACATCGCAGGCAAAGGCATTGCCAACCCGCTGGCCACCATCCTGAGTGCCGCCATGATGTTGCGCTTCAGCCTGAACCAGGAAGAAGCCGCGCTTCGCATCGAAGCGGCCGTTCAAAAAGTGTTGGCGCAGGGCCTGCGCACCCCCGACATCTACAGCGACGGCACCACCCGCGTGTCCACCCTGGAAATGGGCAACGCCGTGGTCAAGGCGCTGTAAGGCTTCTTTGTACAATGGGTTTCATGTCACAGCCGCTTTTCACCCCTGTACCGCGCGCTCCCCAAATGGGAGCAATGGTCAAGTGCGTGAAAGTGGCCGTGGCATCGGCATGGTCCTGCACGACCAAAACGACAACCATTACTGGCTGACTCAGCCCGGTTTGTCGCGCCCTTTTCCCGGCCTGACAGGCCGGGCAGATGAAATCCTTGTATTTCTCACATCTGAAAGGGCATTTTCATGAAAACAGGTAATTTGGTCGGCCTCGTGGGCTGGCGCGGCATGGTCGGTTCGGTCCTGATGGACCGCATGCAAGCCGAGGGCGATTTCGATCTGATCGAACCCGTATTTTTCTCCACCTCCAACGCGGGCGGCAAAGCACCGGCGCAGGCCAAAAACGAAACCCAGTTGCAAGACGCGTACAACATCGACGCATTGAAGCGCTGCGACATCATCATCACCGCCCAGGGCGGCGACTACACCACCGAAGTGTTCCCGAAGCTGCGCGCTGCGGGCTGGAGCGGTCACTGGATCGACGCCGCCTCCACCCTGCGCATGGACAAAGACGCGGTCATCATCCTCGACCCCGTCAACATGCCCGTCATCAAAAACGCGCTGACCCAGGGCGGTAAAAACTGGGTAGGCGGCAACTGCACCGTCAGTTGCATGCTGATGGGCGTGGGCGCTCTGTACAAGGCAGGTCTGGTGGAGTGGATGAGCACTCAAACCTACCAGGCCGCATCGGGCGGCGGTGCACAACACATGCGCGAGTTGCTGACGCAATACGGCACGCTGAACGCATCGGTGCGCAACCTGCTGGACGACCCCAAGAGCGCCATCCTGGAAATCGACCGCCAGGTCATTGCCACCCAGCGCAGCCTGTCGGCAGCGGAAACCGCCAATTTCGGCGTGCCACTGGGCGGTTCACTGATCCCCTGGATCGACAAAGACCTGGGGAACGGCCAATCCAAAGAAGAATGGAAAGGCATGGCCGAGACCAACAAGATCCTCGGCATGGGCGAAGGCTTCGGCTCCAGCGCCATTCCGGTGGACGGTTTCTGCGTGCGCGTGGGCGCCATGCGCTGCCACAGCCAGGCCCTGACCTTCAAGCTGAAAAAAGACGTGCCCACCGCTGACATAGAGGCCATGATTGCAGCCGATAACCAGTGGGTCAAAGTGGTGCCCAACACCCGCGAAGCCACCATAAAAGACCTGACGCCCGTGGCCGTCACCGGCACCATGACCATCCCGGTGGGCCGCATCCGCAAGCTGGCCATGGGCCCCGAGTACGTGGGCGCTTTCACCATCGGCGACCAGTTGCTGTGGGGTGCTGCAGAGCCGCTGCGCCGCATGTTGCGCCTCTTGTTGGGTGCATGATGTGCCCTTGCTTGCCGCGGCCCAAGTGCGACAAGCACTCTTTGCGTTGCACACAGGCAACGCGCCGCTGGCTCAGCCACACCTCATTTGGGTGCTATCAAACTCAGGCAGCACCGCAGCTTGTCAGCGTAACGCGTTGATGCTAAGGTCAATTTCCGGCCATTCCCGTCGAGGTTTTTGTGCTTCCCAACTTTCCCAAGTCACGCCCATCACGTCCAGCCACTGTGGCCAACCTGCCAAACCAAAGGGTTTTGGGCCAGGGCCTGTCCACCTTGGCTGGTGCGGTGTTGCTGTCACTGGCCGCCCTGGCACCCCTGGATGCAAACGCTCTGGCACTCGGACGTCTCGTGGTCCAGTCTGCTTTGGGTGAACCTCTGCGTGCCGAAATCGACCTGGCACAAGTCACCCCTGCCGAAGCCGCCAGCCTCAACGTTGGCCTGGCACCGGCGGCGGCATTCCGCGCTGCTGGTCTGGAATTCAACCCCAGCCTCAACAGCGTTACCGTCAGCGTCCAGCGCAGGGCCGATGGGCGCGCCTACATCCAAGTCACGGGAACCCGTGCCGTTAATGAACCGTACCTCGACTTGATACTGGAAGCCAACTGGGCATCCGGTCGCATCGTCCGGGACTACACGCTCCTGTTTGACCCGCCGAAGACCAGAACCGCTCCCGCTCCTGCGGCAGAGCCACTGCCAGCGGTCACTCTGCCCCCGGCACAGGCACCAGCATCCGCGCCTACGCCCGCAACAGCAGCCCCTGCCGCCCCGGTTGCACGTCCTGCGCCCCCCACTGCGGCCCAGCCGCGCCCTGCCCCCGCCCCTGCTGCAAGGCCAACCCCTGCGGTGGCTGCACGGGCAGCAGAAAAAACAGGATCAGTCACCGTTCGTGCGGGAGACACCGCAGGGCGCATAGCCAGCGCCAACAAACCTTCGTCGGTCTCCCTGGAACAAATGCTGGTGGCCATGTTGCGCGGCAACCCGCAAGCATTCATCGACGGCAACATCAACCGCATCAAGGCCGGTGCCATCGTCGATTTGCCCGGTGCGCAGGCAGCTGGCGAAGTGGCAGCAGAGGAAGCCAAGCAAATCATCGTTGCCCAAAGCAAGGATTTCGACACGTTCAGACGTCGGCTGGCCAATGCTGTGCCCTCTGCACCGGCAGCCAACACCCAGCGGCAGGTAGCGGGAAAAGTGCAGACCGAGGTCACAGACAAGAAGGCAGCCGCAACATCGGCTGACCAACTCAAGCTGTCCAAAGCGGTGACACCTGCTGGCGGCGGCGCAGAAGAGACCATTGCCCGCGAGCGCCAGGCACAGGCCACCACGGACCGCGCAGCCGAATTGGCCCGCAACATAGCTGAACTGGCCAAAATTGGCGCCGCAGCACCAGCACCAGCCCCTGCTCCTGCTCCTGCGCCTACACCGACAGCGGCACCTGAACCGGCTCCGGCATCAGCACCTGCGGCTGAACCAGCCCCGCCTGCGCCTGCCGCGCCCGCTCCTGCTGAGCCTGCAGCTGCAGCACCCGCTCCGCCTGCGGCCGCCGAGCCTCCACCAGCACCAGCGGTTGCGGTGGAAGCCAATGCACCTCCCATCGAAGAACCCGGCTTGCTCAGCGATTTGACCAGCAACCCACTCGTGCTGCCCGCAGCAGGCGGGTTGTTGGCCCTGTTGGCCGGTTTCGGTGCGTTGCGCTGGCGCCAGCGCCGCAGGCATTCGACTGCGGACAGTTCATATCTGGAAAGCCGCCTCCAGCCAGACTCGTTCTTTGGCGCCAGCGGCGGCCAAAACGTAGACACTGCCGAGGCTGTCGCGTCGGGCTCGTCCATGATGTATTCGCCCAGCCAACTCGATGCGGGTGGCGATGTCGACCCTGTGGCAGAGGCAGACGTCTACCTGGCGTATGGCCGCGATCTCCAGGCAGAGGAAATCCTCAAGGAAGCGCTGCGAACCAACCCCACACGCGTGGCCATTCACAGCAAGATGCTGGATATCTACGCCAAACGCCGCGATTCCAAATCATTCGAGGTTTTGGCCTGCGAGGTGTACGCACTGGCACAGGGCAACGGGCCGGAATGGGAACATGCTTGCCAGTTGGGGCAGGAGCTGGACCCCACCAATCCGTTGTACCAACCCGGTGGAAGCCCTCCTGCCCTCGATGGGGTCACACAGCAAGCCACCGATGTACCTCCGGGCATGGCTAACACGCGGCCCTTCGATCCACCCGCGCCACCGCCGGCCGAGAGCGACAGCGCACTCGATCTGGACTTGGACTTTTCACTGGATGAGGCAGTCAAACCAGCGGAAACGGCCACAACAGCGCCCGACAACTCGATGTCATTCGATCTGGATGACACGCCGTTGCGCGCCAGCGATGGCCCCAACACAGAACTGGCTCCTCCGCCGTTTGAACTCAGTGCAGCAGACCTGTCTTTCGATTCAAATGAGCCTCAGGCCGACTCTGGGCCCATCACCCAACCTGGTGATTTGCCCGCCAGCGAAGGCAGTTTGTCTGATTTCGAACTGAGTTTTGCCGAAGAGAACCCGCCCACCACCAAACTGGATATCAGCCCCCCCGCGCCTGCTGCGACGAGCAGTGACGCCATGCCGTCGTTTGACATGGGTGACCTGTCGCTGGATCTGGGACCTGAAACGCCACCCGACGACCTCGCGCTGGACGACATTCCCGCCGGCGACCCGCTGGAAACCAAACTGTCGCTGGCAGCCGAGTTCCTCGCCATCGGAGACATGGAAGGTGCCCGCTCCCTCGCCGAAGAGGTGGTTGAACAGGCGACCGGTTCGCTCCAAGCCAAGGCACGGACTTTTTTGTCTGACCTGAGCTGACCACGGCTCCTGCACCTTGAGGATCGCGCTCGGTCTCAGCTACGGCGGCGGTGCCTATGAAGGCTGGCAAAGCCAGCCCAGCGGCCGCACCGTGCAAGACCGACTGGAACATGCCCTGGGCACATTCCTGGCGTCTCCATCACCGAACGTGATGTGTGCGGGCCGCACCGATGCAGGAGTGCACGGTCTCATGCAGGTGGCGCACTTCGACACCGACGTGGAGCGCACCGACAGCTCTTGGGTTCGCGGCACCAACCGGTATTTGCCCTCCGACATCGCCATTCAGTGGGCACGCCATGTGCCAGACGGGTTCCATGCCCGCGCCTGTGCCACCTCGCGCCGTTACAGCTACGTGGTGCTGGAGTCACCCGTTCGCCCCAGCATCGACGCCGGGCGGGTGGGCTGGGTGTTTCGCACGCTGGCATTGCAGCCCATGCTGGAGGCTGCAGCCTTTTTGGCTGGTGAACACGACTTCACATCGTTCAGGGCGGCGCAATGCCAAGCCTTGTCACCCGTCAAAACGCTGCAGCCCGTTGCCATCACACGCCACGGCGCTTACTGGCGGTTTGACTTTGAGGGCAGTGCGTTTTTGCACCACATGATCCGCAACATCATGGGCTGCCTGCTGGCTGTGGGCCAGGGCCTGCGCGACCCCGCCTGGATGAAAATGGTGCTGGATGCTCGCTCACGCGAGGTGGCAGCCCCCACGTTCTCGCCCGACGGCCTGTATTTCCTTGGCCCCCGCTACGGTGCCCAATGGGGTCTGCCCGACGCGGTGCCCGGCTTTGACTGGTTGCCCTCACACCCATGACCACCGCCCCACACCGCACCCGAATCAAAATTTGCGGCCTCACCCGCGAGGACGACGTGGACGCGGCCGTGCACGCCGGGGCAGATGCCATTGGTTTTGTGCTGTACCCCAAAAGCCCGCGGTGTGTGTCGGCCCAGCGCGCGGCTGAGCTGACAAAGCGGTTGCCCGCGTTCGTCACACCCGTGCTGTTGTTTGTGAACGAGACCACACCCAACGTGGTAGCAAGCTTGTCAATCAACACAAGCGCTGTGGCCCAATTTCATGGTGATGAGAGCCCTGAAACCTGCGCCGCCGCCGGGCACCGCCACATGCGGGCCGCGCGCATTCCCACCGCACCGGGTGCACCGGGGTTCGATCTTTTAGAATACGCAGCTCGGTACCCGCTGGCCCACGCCATCCTGCTCGACGCACTGGTGGACGGCTTTGGCGGTGGTGGCAAAACCTTCGACTGGACAGCCTTCAATTGGTCACAGCTTCCTCCAAGCGTCAGCTCTCGCCTCGTTTTGTCTGGTGGACTCGACGCTGCAAACGTGACCGATGGCATCTTGACGGTGTGCCCGTGGGCCGTTGATGTCAGCTCCGGTGTGGAGCTGACTGGGCCCGACGGCAAACCCGTCAAGGGCCGCAAAGACCCCGACAAAATGGCGCAATTCGTGGCTGCCGTGCGCGCAGCCGATGCACAGTTGAACTCACCGCGCTGACCCCACCAACAGGGGTTGGCATCTCCCCAGAGGCACCCCATGTTTGAATATCAGCAACCCGACGCCCGCGGCCACTTTGGCATTTACGGCGGCAGCTTTGTGAGCGAAACGCTCACCCACGCCATCAACCAGCTGCGCGAGGCCTACGCCAAGTACCAGCACGACCCCGAATTTCTGGCCGAATTCAGAAACGAGTTGGCGCACTTTGTGGGCCGCCCCTCGCCCGTGTACCACGCGGCCCGCATGAGCCGCGAAATGGGCGGGGCGCAAATCTTCTTGAAGCGCGAAGACCTCAACCACACCGGCGCACACAAGGTCAATAACACCATCGGCCAAGCCATGCTGGCCAAGCGCATGGGCAAACCGCGAGTGATTGCCGAAACCGGCGCTGGCCAGCACGGCGTGGCCACCGCCACCATCTGTGCACGCTACGGGCTGGAATGTGTGGTCTACATGGGTGCTGAAGACGTCAAACGCCAAAGCCCCAACGTGTACCGCATGAAGCTGCTCGGTGCCACCGTGGTACCCGTGGAAAGTGGCAGCAAAACCCTGAAAGACGCGCTGAACGAGGCCATGCGCGACTGGGTGGCCAATGTGGACAACACGTTCTACATCATTGGCACCGTGGCAGGCCCGCACCCCTACCCCATGATGGTGCGAGACTTCCAGAGCGTGATTGGCAACGAATGCCTGAAGCAAATGCCCGAAATCATGGCCGAGGTGGGCCTGCCTGGCAGCCAACCCGATGCGGTGATTGCGTGCGTGGGCGGCGGCAGCAATGCCATGGGCATTTTTTACCCCTACATCGGTCACGAGGCCACCCGGCTCATCGGCGTGGAAGCGGCGGGCGAAGGCGTGGACTCCGACAAACACTCCATGTCTTTGCAAAAAGGCAGCCCCGGCGTGTTGCACGGCAACCGCACCTACATCCTGCAGGATGACAACGGCCAGATCACCGAAACCCACAGCATCAGTGCCGGCCTCGACTACCCCGGCGTGGGCCCAGAGCACGCGTTTCTGAAAGACATTGGCCGCGCCGAATACGTGGGCATCACCGACACCGAAGCGCTGGAAGCCTTCCACTACCTGTGCCGCACCGAGGGCATCATTCCCGCGCTGGAGTCCAGCCACGCCGTGGCCTATGCCATGAAGCTGGCCAAAACCATGCGCCCTGACCAGAGCATTCTGGTCAACCTGTCGGGCCGTGGTGACAAAGACATCGGCACGGTGGCCGACCTGTCCAACGCCGATTTTTATTGCCGCCCCAGCTGCCGTGGCCAGTCGGTCAAAGGTGGCATGGCCGACAGCGCCGAACACATTGTGAAAGTCGTGAAATGAGCCGCATCCAATCCAAACTGGCCCAACTCAAGGCCGAGGGGCGCAAGGCGCTCATTCCCTACGTGACGGCGGGCTTCCCCTACGCAGACATCACACCCGATCTGATGCATGCCATGGTGGCCGCCGGGTCTGACGTGATCGAGTTGGGCGTGCCCTTCTCCGACCCCATGGCCGATGGTCCTGTCATTCAAAAGGCCGGTGAAAAAGCGCTGGGCTTTGGTGTGGGCACCACCCAGGTGCTGGGCATGGTGAAAGCATTCCGCCAGTCAGACGCCACCACCCCCGTGGTGCTGATGGGCTACGCCAACCCGGTGGAGGCCTACAACCTGAAGCACGGCCCCGACAGCTTCATCCGCGACGCGGCGGCGGCGGGCGTTGATGGTGTGCTCATCGTCGACTACCCGCCCGAAGAGTGCGAGCAGTTTGCCGCCACCCTCAAGGCCCACGGCCTTGACCTCATCTTTTTGCTGGCCCCTACTTCCACACCCGAGCGCATGGACCTCGTGGGTCGCCTGGCCAGCGGCTATGTGTACTACGTGTCGCTCAAGGGCGTGACGGGCGCGGGCAACCTCGACACTGCGGCCGTGGAGGCCATGCTGCCGCGCATCCGCCAGCACGTCAGCGTGCCGGTGGGCGTGGGCTTCGGCATCCGCGACGCGGCCACCGCGACTGCTGTGGGCCGTGTGGCCGATGCGGTGGTCATTGGCACCCGCCTGATCCAACTCATTGAAAACCAGCCACGCGAAGGCGTTGCGCTGGCTGCCGCCGAGTTCCTGTCGGGCATCCGCCAGGCGCTGGACGCGCAAAGCTGAAGCGCCCTGGCGGCCACGCGTCCGCGCATAATTCCGTGTACATACTCTCCAACCCGGCGCTGACCGCCCTGCTGTGTCAGCCCGTCCCATTCAAACCCCGCACATGCCACCCGGCATGCGGGGTTCTCACCGCAAGGAGTGACTGATGTCCTGGCTGGAAAAACTGCTGCCCCCCAAAATCACCCCCACCGACCCGAGCGAGCGCCGCACGGTGCCCGAGGGCCTGTGGATCAAGTGCCCCAGTTGTGAGGCCGTGCTGTACAAGACCGATCTGGAGAAAAACCAGAACGTGTGCCCCCAGTGCAGCCACCACCACCGCATTGGGGCCCGCGACCGCCTCAACGCCTTTCTGGACGGCGAAGGCCGTTACGAAATCGGGCAAGAGGTGTTGCCCGTTGACGCACTCAAGTTCAAAGACAGCCGCAAATACCCCGAGCGCCTGAAAGAGGCGCTGGAGAACACGGGCGAAACCGATGCACTCATCGTCATGGGTGGCGCGGTCATGAGCATCGACGTGGTCGTGGCTTGCTTTGAATTCGACTTCATGGGCGGCAGCATGGGCAGCGTGGTGGGCGAGCGCTTTGTGCGCGGCGTGGAAACCGCCATCGAACAAAAAGTGCCCTTCATCTGCTTCACCGCCACGGGCGGCGCGCGCATGCAAGAGGGCCTGCTGAGCCTCATGCAAATGGCCAAAACCAACGCCGCCCTCACCCGACTGGCCAAAAAAGGCCTGCCCTACATCAGCGTGCTGACCGACCCCACCATGGGCGGCGTGAGCGCCGGTTTTGCCTTTGTGGGTGACGTGGTGATTGCCGAGCCCAAAGCACTGATTGGTTTTGCCGGCCCCCGCGTGATCGAGAACACTGTGCGGGTGAAGCTGCCCGAAGGCTTCCAGCGCGCAGAGTTTTTGCAGACCAAGGGCGCGGTCGACTTCATTTGCGACCGCCGCGAGCTGCGCAGCACCGTGGCCAACACCCTGGCCATGTTGCAACGCCAGAGCGCAGACGCAGTGCAATAAATCCATCCAGCGCTTGTCTGTATTGATTTGTTTGCTATTTATTTAAATTTATAGCTACAAACTCAATACCATCAAGCGCCAGCGGCATTTTTTATATATGAATCATGTCTGAATCGCCCCCGCTGACGCTGACACGCCTGCCGCTGTTCCCGCTGCAAACCGTGCTCTTTCCCGGTGGTTTGTTGCCGCTGCGCATTTTTGAGGTGCGCTACCTCGACATGGTGCAGCGCTGCCACCGCGAGGGCGCGCCGTTCGGCGTGGTCAGCCTGACACAGGGTGCAGAGGTGGCCACCGCCCCGCGCCACGGCCCAGACACCGAGGCGCCAGAGGCATTCCAAGACGTGGGCACACTGGCACGCATTGAACTCATCGAACAGGTGCAACCCGGCTTGCTGCTGGTGCGCTGCCGGGGTGAACAGCGCTTTAGGGTGCAACAGCGCGAGAAGCTGAAGCACGGCCTCTGGGTGGCCGATGTTGAATTGCTGGCGCAAGACATGCCCACGCCTGTGCCCGAAGAACTGTCTGGTACCGTGCGGTCTTTGCAGCAAGTGCTCGACAGCCTGCGCGCCCAAACCACCAGCCCCGACCAACTGCCCATTGCCCCGCCCTGGAACTGGCACGACGCCGGCTGGGTGGCCAACCGCTGGTGCGACCTGTTGCCTGTGGGCAGCGAACTCAAGCAGCGGCTGATGTCACTCGACGCCCCATTGCTCCGGCTGGAGCTGGTAGGCGATGTGCTCGACAAACTCCGGCTCGACGCAGAGCGCTGAGCCAGCCACCGCCATGACAGCGCCCACGCCGCCCGCCGTTCAGAGCCGCAGGGCTGCGCGCCTGGTGGGGCTGTATTCCACCCTCAGCCGCTGCGACCAAACCATCATCCGCAGTGGCGGCGAGCAACCGCTGTTCGAGCAACTCTGCCAGGACCTCGTGGCCAGAGATCCACTGAAGGCCGCCTGGGTCAGCATGCGCAACGCCGACACTGGGCAATTGGAAACCGTGGCGTTTGCAGGTGTGGGGCGAGAGCACATCAGCACCAGCGGGCCGGTGCAGCGGGCGCTTGACAGCCAAAGCGCAGAGTGGACCACCCCCGTTGAAGGAGCGCCCTGGCACTCATCAGCCGCCCTGCCCCTGCTGCGCGAGGGGCAGACCGTTGGGGTGCTGTGCCTGCACGCCCGGCACAGTAACGCGTTCGACCCCGGCGTCAAAACGATGCTGGTGCAAATGGCGGCCAACATCGGTTATGCCCTAGACAACTTCGCTCGCAACCGCCAGCGCGATGAAGCAGAGGCACAGGCCAAACGTGCCCAGCGGCTCACCCAAGCCTTCATCGACCAGTTGCCAGGGACCGTGTTCCTGAAAGACGCCAATCTGCGCCTATTGATGGTCAACCGCTACCTGGCCCAGTCGCTGGGGGCCGATGCCGCTTCGCTGATCGGGCGCAACAACGAGCAGCTGTTTCCTGGTCCGTTTGCCGAGGCGGCCAACGCGCTCGACCGCGCCGTGTTGGCCAGTGGCATGAATCAGACCGTGCCGCAAACCTTCCAGGACCGTCACGTGGAAACACGATTGTTTGTGGTGGACGGTGGGCAAGGTCAGCGACTGCTGGGCGGTATCAGCCTGGACGTGACAGACCAGCACCATGACAACGAGCGCACACAGGCACTCCTGGACCTGCAGGAAATGGCCGTGCGCCTTGACGAACGCACCCTGCTCACCCAGGGGCTGGAGACCGTGGAACGGCTCACGCACAGCCGGATTGGCTTTTTGCACTTTGTGAACAATGACCAGGAAACACTGGAACTCGTCACCTGGACCGGCGGCGCGCTGAAGGGTTGCACCGCAGCGCACGACAGCCACTACCCCATTTCATCGGCAGGTGTCTGGGCAGACTGCTTCCGCAACCGCGGCCCCGTGGTGGTGAACGACTACGACTCCCTGGCACACAAACACGGGCTGCCCACCGGCCACACAGCTTTGCAGCGGTTTGTGTCAGTTCCCGTCATCGAGGGCGAACGCGTCTGCATGATGCTCGGCGTTGGCAACAAATCGTCGGACTACACCCAGACCGACGTGGACACCCTGCAACTGCTGGGCAACGACCTGTGGCGCATGACGCAGCGCACCCGCGCCGAGCAGGCGCTGCAACAACGCCTGCATGAGCTGGAGGCCGCCAACGCCAAACTGGCCGACATGCAACTGCAGCTCCTGCAAACCGAAAAAATGGCCTCCATCGGCCAGCTAGCGGCCGGGGTGGCACACGAAATCAACAACCCCATCGGCTTCGTGAGGTCCAACCTGGGCACGCTGGCGCGCTACGTGTCTGGCCTCATGGCGGTGGACGCTGCTTACCAGGCGATAGAGGCCGAACTGGGTGAACCCCACAGCTCAGCCTTTGCGCCTGTGCATGCACTCAAACAGACACACGACCACGAGTTTGCGGTGGCCGAATTGCCAGAGCTGATTGCCGAGTCGCAGGACGGCATCGAGCGTGTGCGCAAGATCGTGCAAGACCTCAAAAACTTCTCACGCGCCGGAGACACCGACTGGCAGTGGGCCGATCTGGCCCAAGGCCTGGAGAGCACCATCAACATGGTGTGGAACCAGATCAAGTACAAAGCCGAGTTGCGCCGCGAGTACCAGCCCCTGCCACAGGTGTATTGCGTGGCCTCTCAGATCAACCAGGTGGTGATGAACCTGCTGGTCAACGCAGCACAGGCCATCGAGCAGCGCGGCACCATCACCGTGCGCACCGGTGCCGACGAACACCAGGCGTGGATCGAGGTAGAAGACACCGGTTGCGGCATGACGCCGGGCCAGATGAAGCGCATTTTCGAGCCCTTTTTCACCACCAAACCACCCGGCCAGGGAACCGGTCTGGGCCTGTCGATTGCCTGGAGCGTGATGGAGCGGCACCACGGCCACATTGACATCCATTCCGAGCCCGGCGTTGGCAGCCGGTTTCGCGTTCGCCTGCCCATCGACAGTCGCCAGCCCGACGCTGCAACGGCCCCCACGGACCCACCAGCCCCATGACAGACACCCCAACCCCCATCACCCTGCTGCTGGTCGACGACGAACCCAGCATCCTCTCTGCGTTGAGGCGCCTGCTGCGCCCCACTGGGCACACGGTGCTGACAGCCACCAGCGGGGCCGAAGGGCTGGAATTGCTGGCGGCCACGCCCGACGTCGCGGTGGTGGTTTCGGACATGCGCATGCCGGGCATGGACGGAGCACAGTTTCTGGAGCAGGTGCGCACCCGGTGGCCCGACACCATGCGCCTGCTGTTGACCGGTTATGCCGACATGACGTCCACCATCGACGCCATCAACCGGGGAGAAATTTACCGCTACATCGCCAAACCGTGGGACGACCACGAGCTGCTGTTGGTGATACGCCAAGCCATCGAGCAGCGCCATCTGCAGCGCGAAAACCGGAGGTTGCTGGCCCTGACGCAAACGCAGAACGCCGAGCTGCAAACACTCAATGCAGGGCTGGCCCAGACAGTTGAAGCCCGCACCAGCGAGTTGGCCCAGCTCAACGATTTTCTGAACCTGGCCAACGCCCAGCTGCGCCAGCAGTTTCTGACCACGGTCAAAATGTTCAGCAGCCTGCTGGAAATGCGCGGTGGCGGCGTGGCTGGTCACGCCAGGCGCGTGGCAGACCAGGCGCGCAAGCTCGCTAACACCATGGGCATGAGCGCCGCACAACAGCAGGACGTTTTTCTGGCGGCGCTGCTGCACGACATCGGGAAAATCGGTTTCCCCGACAACTTGCTCAACCGCCCGGTGTCGTTGCTCAACAGCCGCGAACTGGCCGAGTACCGCCGACACGCCAGGGTCAGCGAAAACGCACTGCTGCCGTTGCACGAACTGAAAGACGTGGCGCACATGGTGCGTTCGCACCATGAGCGGCACGACGGCCGTGGCTTTCCCGACGGGTTGGCCGGAGAAGACATTCCGCTGGGCAGCCGCGTCATTGCGCTGGCCAACGACTTTGACGGGCTGGTGTCGGGCACACATGCCGAGCGGGCCTGCTCGCCCGAACAGGCACGCCTGCAAATCAAACAGGCGCGTGGGCACCACTACCACCCCGATGTGGTGGACGCCTTCCTCATCTTGTGGGACAGAGGCGAATGGCTGGCACAGGACACCCACCTGACGCCCGCCAGCAAACTGACTCCCGGCATGGTGCTGGCCCGCGACTTTGTCACCGAGCAGGGCACGCTGCTTCTGGCGGCCGAACAACGGCTGACCGCCCCCATCATCGCGCGCCTGCAGGCCATGACCCGGCACGATGGCACCGAGCTGGGCCTGCCCGTCCGAAACTGAACCGGAGCACCGTCATGCCCACTGAAAAGCACCGCATTCTTCTGGTTGACGACGACATCAATGTGCTCAAGGCACTGCGCCGCGTGTTGTCGCTCACACCCTGCATGGCGGGCACCAAACGTTTTCACCTTCAGGTGGACGCTTACGACTCACCCACTGCCGCACTCGCAGTGGCCCATGAGCGGCCCTACGACCTGGTGCTGTCCGACTACCGCATGCCAGGCATGGACGGCACCGAGTTTCTGACCGCGTTCCGGGAGCTGCAACCACATGCCGCGCGGCTCATTTTGTCGGGCTATGCCGACTTGAACGGCCTCATTCGCGCCATCAACGACGTGGGCATACAGCGCTTCATCGCCAAACCCTGGAACGACTACGAACTGGTCAACGCCGTGGCTCACGCGCTGGCCCTGCGAGACCTCACACTCGAAAACGAACGCCTTGCCGACCAGGCCCGCCTGGCCACCGGACAGATGTCGCCACAGGAAGTCGAGATGAAGCGCCTGGAGCTGGAAGACCCCGGCATCACCCATGTCGAGTGGGACAGCGACGGCTCCGTCCTGCTGCTCAACCTTCCGCCCGACGGCAAGGACCTGCTGTGACCTTCATGGCATGGAGCCGGCACTTTGAAACCGGCTTTGAATCGGTGGACCGGCAGCACCGCGCGCTGGTCGATCTGGTCAACCAGGCCGCCCCTCTGCTGGCCACGGCGGGCAGCTCAGGCATTGCCAGCGCCGACCATTTGCTGGACCAGTTGGGCCACTACGCCACCGTTCACTTTCAGGACGAAGAACGCCTGATGCGCGACGCAGGGCTGGACCCCGCCTACCTAGACCACCACCACCACACTCACCACGCCTTCGCACAAGCGGTGGGCACCATGCGGCAACAGGCGGCGCAAGACGGCCAGTTGACCGGCAATGAACTGCTGCGCTTTCTGACCAGCTGGCTCACCTTCCACATCCTGGCGGAAGACCAGAGCATGGCCCGGCAAATGCGTGCTCTGCAGGCCGGCCAGACCCCTGCACAGGCGTGGGCTGCCGAATCAGAAACCGATGCCGATGCCCCGCACGCGGTCTACACAGGGGCACTGATCGACCTGTTCAGTGTGGTCACCCAACGCAACCGCAGCCTGACCGAGGTCAACACCCGCCTGCAACACACCCAGCAGCAACTGGCAGAGGCCAACCGCGTGCTGGAAGACCGTGTGGCCGAGCGCACGGCCGAGCTGGCCCGCGCCAACGACAGCCTGCGGACTGAGCAGGCGGCATTGAAGGCCTCGCTCTCTCGCCTGGAGCAAACACAGCAGCAACTGCTGCAGTCCGAAAAAATGGCTGCTGTCGGCCAACTGGCGGCTGGGGTGGCCCATGAAATCAACAACCCCGTGGGTTTTGTGAACGCCAACCTGGCCTCACTGGGCAGCTACACAGCACAGCTGTTTCGACTCATTGATGCCCAGTCAGCCGCGCTGGCCACACACCCACCCCTGCCGCCGGGCAGTGCGGCGGCAACCACCCTGTCCGAAGCCGAAGCCGCCGCAGACCTGGGCTACCTGCGCCAGGACGTGCCCGATTTGCTGCGCGAATCGCTGGATGGGCTGACTCGTGTCAAACGCATCGTCAACGACCTGCGCGAGTTTTCGCACGCCAGCAACGACGAATGGCATCCGGCCGACTTGAACGCCGGGCTGGAAAGCACGCTGAACGTGGTGTGGAACGACATCAAGTTCAAAGCAGACATCGTGCGCGAGCTGACCCCGCTGCCACCGGTCACCTGTATTGCGCCGCAAATCAACCAGGTGTTCTTGAACCTGCTGGTCAACGCGGGCCAGGCCATAGACACACATGGTCGCATCCGCCTGGCATCGGGCACGCTGGAGCGCGACGGCCAGCCGTGGGTGTGGGTGGAGGTGGCGGACACTGGCAAGGGCATGCCCGAGGCAGTACAGCGGCGCGTGTTCGAGCCGTTTTTCACCACCAAACCGGTGGGCACAGGCACTGGTCTGGGCCTATCGGTGTCATGGGAAATTGTGCAGCGCCACCACGGGGTGCTGAGCCTGACCAGCACCGAAAGCGTGGGCACCACCTTCCGCTGTGAATTGCCTTGTTCTCCGCCCACGGCCTCTGCACCGCGCCCAACCCGGACCTGATGCCGCGTCAAGCCACCGGATGCCGGGGCAGCCACACCCGAAACGTGCTGCCCAGCCCCAGTTCGCTCTCCACTTCGATACGGCCACCGTGTTTTTTCACGATGCCATAGGCCATGGACAACCCCAGCCCCGTGCCCTTGCCCACCGGCTTGGTGGTGAAAAACGGGTCAAAGATCCGCGCGAGGTTGGCCGGTGGAATGCCCTTGCCGGTGTCCGCCACTTCCACCCACACCCAGGCGTCGTCAAAACCCGTGCGCACGGTGATGCGACCTTTTCCCTCGATGGCCTGGCCTGCATTCACCAGCAAGTTCATGAACACCTGATTGAGCTGGAACGGGTGGCACACCACCTGGGGCAAGCCTGCAAACTCCTTGTCGACCGTGGCCTTGTACTTCAGCTCGTTCCAGACCACGCGCAGGGTGCTTTCCAAGCCTGCTTCCAAATCGGCCAACTGGCGCTCGGACTCGTCGGGGTGCGAGAAGTTTTTCAGGTCTTGCACGATGCGTGTGACCCGCTGCAAACCATCCAGCGACTCAGCCAACAAATCGGCAAGGTCGGTGCGCAAAAACGCCAGATCGACCTCGTCCTTGGTGGCCTGAACGGTGCGCAGGGCTTCAGGGGGTAACCCGCTTTCGGCCTGCTCGTACACCGCCAGGAGCTGCAGCAACTTGTCTACATAGGCTTTCAGCGAACCCAAGTTGGAGTTCACAAAACCCACTGGGTTGTTGATCTCGTGCGCCACACCCGCCGCCAACTGGCCGATGGAGGCCATCCGCTCTGACTGCATCAACTGCGACTGTGCCGCTTCCAGCTCACCCAGCAGCGTTGCCAGGCGTTCTTTTTCGGCGTGCAGAGCCTGGTTCAAGGCCTCGAGGTCGGCGGTGCGCTCCAGCACCCGCTGCTCCAGCCGGTCACGTGACTCGCGCAGGGCTTCGGCGTCGAGGGTGCGCTGTGTCACGTCTTGCACGCTGAACACCCGGCCCACGATCTGCTCGGCCAGGTACTGCGGGCGCGAGCCCAATTCAAACACCCGACCATCGCGGTGGTGCAGCGTGTCTTCAGTGTGGGCGGGATCGGCCATGGCGCTGAGGCGGGCACTGAGCGTTTCGCCCTCCGACACAGATTGCACGAGGAACGCGGTGATTTCCGCGTCGTCCTGACGCTGCAACAGATCTTCAGACAAGCCCCACATCTGGCCAAAACGGCGGTTCATGCTGCCAATGTGGCCATTCCAGTCAAGCACCAGAATGCCGTTGCCTGTGGACTCCAAAGTGGCCCGCAACTTCGACAGCGTTTGGGCCAACACATCTTGCACCTGCTGCGCCCCCTGCCCCACCGAGGCCTGCACCAGGTACACCGTTTGCCCGCCTTGCGCCAGCAAGTGCACAGACTTGGTGACAGCCAGCAATCGACCATCAGCGCAGCGGTAGAGGTCGTCTTGCTGCAACACCGCCTGGCCATGCCCTGAGGTCACCTCTTCCCAATAAAACACGCTTTGCAACGCGCTTTCAATGTCTGTGATCAACAAACCCTGAAGCTGCTCGGGTGCATAACCCAACGTGCTGGCTGCCGCCGCATTGGCCATGCTGATGCGCAGCGTGTCAGGGTTCACGCCCAGCAACAGCGTGTGCCCGGAACCGGGAGGTGCGGCGCTGTCCGGGTCGGTCATGGCGCGGGACCGGCGGTTTGACCCGACGATGCATCAAAGTAATAGCTCAGGTGCATGCGGGGGCTCAGGTAATTGAGCACCTCGCGGGGCACCTGGGCAGGCCGCAGCGCTTTGCCGATGTGTAGCTTGTCTTCGGTGCCCATGTCGAGCAGTATGGCCTCGTCGCGCGGCACAGACGCGTCGTACACCAGCACCACAGGCTTGAGCGGGCGCTGGGTGTTGACCGACAGCACCATGCCCACCGCCCCGTTCGACAATTGCACGATGGTGCCCGGCGGGTACACCCCCATGCAGTGAATGAACACCTTGAGCAGCGCCGGATCGAACTTGGTCTGCAGCCGCGCAAACATCAGCGACAGCGCCTCGTGCGGGGTCAGCGCATCGTCCAGCACAGGCGGGTTGCACAGCCGGTCAAAGTGGTTGGTGATGACCACAATGCGCGACAGCAAGCCCACTGCCTCGCCCTTGAGCTGGGCAGGGTAGCCTGAACCATCGTGAAACTCATGGTGCTGCGCAATGATGGCCAGCCCCGCAGGGGGCAAGTTCATGCGCTGCGCCATGTTGGCGCCGTAGGCGGGGTGTTGCTCCAGAAAATGGCGCTCGGCGGGGCTCAACGGCTCCGGCTTTTTCAGGATGCGGTCGGGCACCTCGTGTTTGCCAATGTCGTGCAGCAGCGCGCCCACCCCCAAGGTGGCGACCAGCTCTTTGGGCAGGCGCAGCTCGCGCGCCACCATCATGGCCAGCGTTGCCACGTTGAGGCTGTGCAGGTAAATCTCCTCACCGCCTGGCTTTTCGCCCATGACCTGAATGACCATGTCGGGCGCGGTGAGGATGGAATCGGCAATGCGCCCCACCAGCTCCGTGGTGTGGCCCAGCGCGACCTCAGGCTGGCTGTAAATGAGGCGCTCGGTATCGCGGATGGTGCGGGCCGTGGCCACAAAGGCGCGCTCGATGCGCTCGGCCGTTTCACGCCGCTGCCGAATCTGCGCCATCAGCGCTTGCTTGGCCTGCATCACCGGCGACAGCGCCGGGGCAACAGGCGGTGTGGGGACCTCTGCGCCCGCGGCCGGAGTCACAACAGCGGCGGGATTGGGCTGGGCGGACACCGCCAAAGCCACAGCTTCGTCGCTGCGCTCGGGGCTGTATTGCACCCGCGTCAACCCCAGGCCACGCAAGGTGGCCAACTGTTCTTCGGTGGTGATTTTGAAGTGGCTGAACGCAAATGGGTGGTCCAGCCACCCCAGGTTCAGGTGCACGTAAAGCCCCACACGCAACTGCTGGGTGTCAATCCACAAGGTGTCGGGCATGGAGGGGTGGTGGTGGGTGCGCGGGGTGGAGTGCTCATTGTCACGCATACCCACGGGAGCGGTAGGGTTCAGAACTGAACTCACATGTAAAATCGTCCACATGATGGCCGATTTTCACGGTTTATGTCGAGCAAAAAGGTGAGCCTATGTACCCCCGACACGCGCTTGCACTGCTGACCGAAGCCTTGGCCGACACACCTGTGGTGTTACTCAATGGTGCACGCCAAACTGGCAAAAGCACCCTGGTGCAAACGCTGGCGGCTGACACACCCCGCCGCTACCTCACGTTGGATGATCGCGTGGTGCTGGCTGCCGCCAAGTCCGACCCAGCCGGGTTCATTGCTGGCCTGAGCGGCCCGGTGGTGATGGACGAAATTCAGCGTGCACCCGAACTGTTTCTGGACATCAAAGCCGCGGTGGACCGCGACCGCACCCCCGGCCGCTTTTTGTTGACCGGTTCGGCCAACGTGCTCCTGTTGCCCGCCCTGGCCGACTCGCTGGCCGGGCGCATGGAAGTGGTGCACCTGTGGCCCTTGTCCGGCGGCGAAATGGCGGGCCAAGCTCAGATCAACCGGGCAGACCTGTTGTTCAACGGGCCCTTGCACGCATTGAACAACGCACTGGCCCTGCCCCCGTGCGACCGGGCCACCCTGGTCACGGTGCTACTGCAAGGTGGTTACCCCGAAGCCGTGGCTCGCACCAGCCCCAAGCGCCGCGCAGCGTGGTTTGAAAGCTATCTGGACACCATCCTCCAACGCGACGTGCGCGACTTGGCCCAAGTGGAGCAACTGACCGAGCTGCCCCACCTGCTGAAACTGCTGGCCACCCGCAGTGCCAGCCTGCTGAACCAGGCCGAACTGTCACGTGCGAGCGGCCTGAGCCAGACCACCCTGAAACGCTACTTCAGCCTGCTGGAAACCCTGTTTCTGGTGCACCGCGTGCCTGCCTGGGCGCACAACCCTGGCAAACGACTGGTCAAATCGCCCAAAGTGTTTCTCCCTGACACCGGCCTGCTGACTTGGCTGCTGGACATGGGTGCCGACAATTTGAACGCCCTGCCCGGCCTGCCTGGCCATGTGGTGGAAACCTATGTGGCCGCCGAGTTGTTGAAGCACCTGGGCTTTTGCGAACAAGGGCTAACCCTGTACCACTACCGCACGCAAGCCGACATTGAAGTGGACTTTGTGCTGGAAAGCCGGTCGGGCCACATCACCGGCATAGAAGTGAAAGCCAGCACCAGCATTGACAGCAACGCCTTCAAAGGCTTACGCCACCTTCAAGAAACCGAGGGCGACAAATTTCAGCGGGGCGTGGTGCTGTACGCCGGACGCGAGGTGGTGCCGTTTGGTGACAAGCTGTGGGCGGTGCCACTGAGCGTGTGGTGGGGGTAAAAATTGAACAAACACGTGCTTGGCGCTTTTGCTTGTTCATGTCATCGCTATGAGTTTTATTTCGCACCACGGTGTGCTGAGCGTTGCAGATCGGTTTGAAGCTGTGTGATGACAGCCGAGTACCATGGACGGTATTGAATGAGGCGGGAGCGACCCTGGCGGCAACTGCGCGGCCAGACACAATAAGCCTCGAAACCGGATCACCATGAAGGCATCTTTGCACCGGCTGTGGGCGTTTTTGAAACGCTGGAAGCACCTGAACGATCAGGTTTCGCCGCTTGCCTTGATTGCCAACCTGCGTTTTATGACCTGGTTTCTGGCAATGCTCGTGTTGATGGTTGGGGCCGGTGCCTGGCTGTCGTTCCAAGGTGCCACAACTTTGCCCCCGCACCAGGCTGAGCCGCTGCGCCTGGTGGCGTGGCTTGATTTGGCCGCGATGGCGTTTTTTGCGTTGCTGTTGGCCTTCAGAAAGCATCTGGTGCCAGAGGCCAAACTCGGCCAGATTGTGCCCAGCCTGTTGGCGCTGGTGTGCCTGCTGGTGGCGGGCTTGTGGTCGTTCTTGGCGCAGTGGTTCATGCCCTCCGTGACGCTGTATGCACTGGGATGTTGCTTTGTAGGCACCTTGCTGCTGATTCGCCCAGCGATGACGCTGCTGATTTACGGGTTGAGCTTTGTGGCGATGAGCTGGGCGTTGGGGCAGTCACCCGTGACGGGCTTGCTGTTGTCCACCGAACGGCTCTACGCCGGTTTTGCGTCGGTATTGGGTGTGGCGTTGTCGCTGGTGTTGTGGCACAGGTTTGCCACGGCTGAACTGTTGCGCATCAAGGTGCAAGCGCAACGCCAGCAGCTGGAAGCTCAAAACCAGCAACTGCAAAACATGGCCATGCACGATGCACTGACTGGGTTGCTCAACCGGCGCGCTTTCGAAATACAAGCTGAGCAGGCCATCAGCCGCGCTCGGCGCGACGGGACCAGTCTGGCCGCCCTCATGCTGGACTTGGACCATTTCAAGCGCATCAACGACCAGTACGGGCATCCCGCCGGGGACGCCGTGCTCAAGTTCACGGCGGATGTGATGGCCGCCAGTGTGCGTGAAACCGACCTGATGGCCCGCGTGGGCGGCGAAGAATTCATGGTGCTGCTGCCTGGCAGCAGCCCGCAAGCCGCACTGGAAGTGGCTGAAAAAGTTCGTCAGCGGGTGACACATGCGCCACCAGCATTGAACACCGTCTGGCAGGTTCACATCAGTGCCAGCGTGGGGGTGGCCTGTTTTGCGCCGGGCCACATGGGCAGTTTTGAACAACTCTACGCCCAAGCCGATCAGGCGTTGTACGAGGCCAAGCGGCTCGGACGAAACCGCGTGGTGCAGTCGGCAGGGTGTCTCAGCTCAACCAATCCCCACAATTCGGATGACCTGAAACCAAGCACGGACCGCCATGCGGCCAATGTCTCACCACTGCACAACATCCAACCAAGCCAATAACCGCAGACGTTTGGCCGGAAGTTGAGGGTGGAAAACACGACTTCCTTGTGAACATTGCAGTGGCGACTGGGCCCATGAAGCTCGGGTCAAGACCAGACCACTCGCTCAGACCCCCGCCACCAAATCCAGCGCATGCACATCAGCCCCATGCGTCAGCAGTTCATCCAGCGCTTCGCCACCCCCTTCGAGTGACTGGTTGCACAGCAGCACCATGTCGCACCCGGCTTGCAGCCACTTGCTGGAAAAACCCGCCGGGCGTGAATCCACCTCGCTGTCAATGACGTGAGCGGGCATGACGGGCACACCTTGAAAGCGTGCGCCACCCTCAAGAGAACGAAGGCGGCCCTGCGCCGTGCCCTTGTTCGGCCGCACACCAAAGAAAGCCCTACCCATACCCGTAGCGATACCCTTATCTTTGTAACGCCAGCGATGGTGAAATGAAGAAAAGGTATGCAGCGTACCAAATCCACATCACTTCGCGCCGCAAAATTTATCACAAAAATATGCCTGTATCGCTTTCATATATTGGCTTCATAGCTCCTAAAAAATGCCCGACATGAAAGCCAGCATCAGTTTGTCCGTTCCCCTATGGGACTCGCTGAAAACCCGGGTCACCGTTGTTGCGCTGGCCGTTTTCGCGGTAAGCATCTGGTCACTTTCGTTCTACCTCAGCCGCAGCTTGCAGGGGGATATGGAACGACTGCTGGGCGAACAGCAGTTTTCGGTGGTGACGGCGGTGGCCAAAGAGGTCAACGACAACCTGACCGAACGCCAGCAAGCGCTGGAAGCCATTGCCAGGCAATTGGATGAACGCCTGCTGGGCAACCCGCAAGCCCTGCAAACCCTCTTGGAGCAGCGGCCTCTGCTGGAACTGCTGTTCAACGGCGGCATTTGGGTAGCAGGACCTGACGGCACTGTCATTGCCGACCTACCTCGCTCGGCGAATCGCCTTGGCGTCAACTACATGGATCGGGATTTCGTCGTGGCAGCCCTGCGAGGGGGGCAACCAGCCATTGGCCAAGCGGTCATGGGCAAACAATTGAAATCGCCTGTTTTCCCCATGAGCACACCGGTGCGTAACGGCCAAGGCCAGGTGATCGGTGTCATCGTCGGTGTCACCGACTTGGGGAAGCCCAGTTTTTTGGACAAGGTCACCCAAAATTCCTACGGGTCGACTGGGGGCTATGTTCTGGTATCGCCGGAAGCGCGGCAGATCATCACGGCCACGGACAAGCGTCGCATCATGGAAGTGTTGCCCAGAGAGGGCGTTAACGCTTTTGTGGACCGCAACATCGCGGGCTATGAGGGTTACTCGTTGCTGGTCAACGCGTTGGGTGAGGAGCAACTGGGCTCGGTCAAACGGGTGCCAGCGGCGGGCTGGTACATCTTGCTCGGCTCACCTGCAGCCGAAGTCTTTGCCCCGCTGAACGACCAGCGACAACGCCTGATGTGGGCCACGCTGATGTTCACCCTTCTGACAGGCGGATTGACTTGGCTTGTCTTGAGACGTCAGCTTGCGCCAGTGGTGGAGACGGCGCACGCCATGGCAGCGCTGGCCGATTCAGCCAATCTTCCGAAGCCCTTACCCAACACATACAAAGGCGAGGTCGGGCAATTGGTGGCTGGTTTCAACCGCATGTTGCAAACCTGGGCACAGCGCGAGGAGTCGCTCAAGGCCAGCGAATCGTTCAAAGATGTCATCCTGAACAGCCTGAATGCCGAAATTGCGGTGGTTGATCGCCAAGGTGTCATCCAGGCCGTCAACGCCCGCTGGCAGCAGTTTTCTGTGGGTGACAGCGCGAACTCGGACCCAGCGGCACAAAACACTGGCGTTGGCGCCAGTTACCTGGCCGCCTGCGGTGCTAACACAGATGCGTCAACGGACGGCGGGCAGACCATTGGTTCAGGTATTCAAGCCGTGCTGGATGGCCGTTTGCCCCGCTTCACTTGCGAATACCCCTGCGACAGTCCCACGCAACAGAGGTGGTTCGACATGATTGCCATGCCTCTGGGTGAAAAAGGGTACGGCGGCGCGGTCATCTCGCACACCGACATCACCCCGCGCAAGCAAGCCGAGCAGGCCATGCAACGCTTGCAAACCATGATGGAGCGCACGGAAAGCATGGCGCATCTGGCCAGCTTTCAATGGGAGGTCGACACCAACTCCACGACCTGGTCGCCAGAGTTGTTCCGCTTTTTCAATCTGGACCCTGCACTGGGCACCCCGGACCTGGAGGGACAGGCCCGGTTGTACACCTCTGCCTCCCTGAAGTTGCTGTACGACGCCGTTGACAAGGCATTGACACACGGCATGCCGTACGAGCTTGAACTGACGGCGATCAGATCTGACGGCGAAGAGCGCCCGTGCATCGTCAAGGCCTTTCCGCAGCGCGATGGCAACGGACGGGTGGTGCACATCCTTGGGCTGGTGCAAGACACGAGCGAGATCAGGCGCAAGGACGAACAACTCCGGCTTGCAGCCAGCGTGTTTACCCATGCCCGCGAAGGCATCACCATCACCAATGCCGAGGGCATCATCCTCAATGTCAACGAAGCATTTACGCGCATCACCGGTTACTCGCGGGAGGAGGCCATTGGCCAAAATCCTCGCGTCCTGAAGTCTGACCGCCAAGACGCCGCGTTTTATGCAGCCATGTGGCGCGGCTTGACTGAAGCTGGCCACTGGAGCGGGGAAATCTGGAACCGACGCAAGAACGGCGTTGTATATCCCGAGCTGCTGACCATCAGCGCGGTGCGCGATGAGCGGGGTGACACACGCCACTACATGGCGCTGTTTGCGGACATCACCAGCATCAAAGCCCATCAAAGCCAGTTGGAACACATTGCCCACTTCGACGCACTCACCCATTTGCCGAACCGTCTGCTGCTGGCCGACCGCCTGCAACAAGCCATGGCGCAGACACAGCGACGCGGCACGCAATTGGCAGTGGTGTACCTAGACCTGGATGGATTCAAAAACGTCAACGACCAGCATGGACATGATGCAGGCGACCAACTGCTGATCGCCCTGGCAACGGCCATGAAAGACACCCTGCGCGAAGGCGACACGCTGGCGCGGATCGGTGGCGATGAGTTTGTGGCAGTGCTGATTGACATCGATGGCATCGAAAGTTGCAAGCACATGCTGACCCGGCTGTTGGGTGCCGCTTCCTCGCACGTGAATTTGGGCGCCGTCACGGTGCGATGTTCCGCAAGCCTGGGGGCAACGTTTTACCCACAGGCTCAACACACAGAGGCCGACCAGCTCTTGCGCCAGGCTGACCAGGCCATGTACCAGGCCAAGATGGCAGGTAAAAACCGCTACCAGTTTTTCGATGTTGAGTGACAGCGGTGTGCATCAGGCAGTGAATCGCCCCGATATCGTTGACGTTGTGCCAAGTGCCAGCCGGAACAAGGAGGCACCACTGCCATTCGTTGGAGCGACTTCTGCAATGCGGTTGCTCAGAGCCTGGGTTTTACCGGGGAGTGAGAAACATTCATCGCTGAACATATGTGATCAGCGATCGACTGTTTGGTAGCGCACGGAGTTACTCCAATTCCGGGAGTATTGTCATCGGGCAATCCGTTCATCACAACACGGACGTTTAGAACGTTCAGCTAGATCAAAAGCGCGTGCGACGTCCTTCATCAGAAATTTCTTGCCAATGCCCGGTCCAATTCAAAAGCGAACGAGGCACCACGCTGGGTTTCTATGAAACCAATCCCGCCCCCCGCCGCTCGCGTTGAGCCGTGGACCTTTCCCCGCAAGGTTTCGCTGGTCGCCTTCGCGATGCTCTTGGCGCTGGTCGCTTGGCAACTGCTGGATCTCATCATGCTGGCTTTCGGCGCTGTCATCGTGGCAACTGCGCTGATGGGTCTGGCTTCCATGCTCGAACGCCATGCCCGCTTGCCTGCCAAGATGTCCGTTGTGACCGCATTGCTGTTGGTGGTGTTCATGATCACGGCGTTGGCTTTGCTTGTCGGTGATCCGTTAGCGGAGCAGTTCGAGGTCCTGCGCCAACGCCTTCCCGCAGCCGTTGACGCGGTCACGAAATGGCTCAACAGCTACCGCCTCGGGGTGGCAGCGTTGCAGCACATCGAAGAGGCTCGCAGCAACGAAGCCAGTTCCTGGGCGATACGGGTTGCAGGCGCCGCAGGTTCAACATTCGGCGCGCTCGGCGGTGCCGCCCTGATGCTGGTGATGGGCCTTTACCTGGCCGTGGCACCCCGCGTTTACAGGGACGGACTGGTCCGGCTCCTGCCGGTGTCGTTGAGGGAGCGTGTCGGCGAGGCGCTGGACGCCTGCGGGAATGCTCTTTCGCGTTGGCTGCTGGGGCAATCGATATCGATGCTTTTTGTCGGCGCCACCACGGCCATCGGCTTGTGGCTGATGGACGTGCCGCTGGCGCTCTCCGTCGGTGTGCTGTCTGGACTGCTCGCTTTCATTCCCTTCTTTGGCGCCATCGCTGGCGGATTGCTTGCCGTGTTGCTGGGCTTCATGCAAGGGCCAGAAACGGCGCTTTACGTCTTGATCCTGGCCATGGTGATCCAGCAAGTTGAAGGAAATGTGCTGATGCCATTGGTGGAACGCTGGGCGGTAGGCCTGCCACCCGTGCTAGGCATCGCAGCAACCGTGATGTTCGGCGCTCTGTTCGGCCTGCTGGGAGCTCTCCTGGCGGCACCAGCCATGATTGTGCTCATGGTTTTGGTACAGCGGCTCTACGTCAAAGGGGTGCTCGAAGAAGGTAGCTGATCATCTGCAACGCTCACTGATTCATGAACGAAGAACAAGGTGGTCGCATTCAAAAATCCCATCATCTGACCTCCCTGCTTGGGGTAGTTTGGATGGCCACCGGGTGTTCATTCAGCCAGGGGCCACGACCCGAGGTTTGCAAAGTGGTTTGAATTGGCTCCAGAGCGTCACAACCAGCCGTCAAACCCCCGCCACCAAATCCAGCGCATGCATGTACGCCCCATGCGTCATCAGTGCATCCCATTTCAGCGCAGGTTGGGCGGGCAGCAAGGCAAGCCGCCGCTCCTCGCTCGCGCCGTGTGGCACCCACTGGCCTTTGACGATGGCTTCGCTCAGGCCCGCCAGCAGTTCATCCACCGCCTCGCCACCGCCGTCGAGTGACTGGTTGCACAGCAGCACCATGTCGCAACCGGCTTGCAACGCGGCCAGTGCGGCGGTGGTGTAGCTGACGGGCTGGCCGTCGATCACGCGGGCGGCGGCCATGCTGAGGTCGTCGCTGAACACCAGGCCCTGAAAGCCCATTTGGGCGCGCAAGATGTCTTGCAGCCAGGTGCTGGAGAAACCCGCCGGGCGTGAATCCACCTGGCTGTAAATGACGTGTGCGGGCATGACGCTGGCCAGGCTGCTGCTGAGCCATTGGTAAGGGGCTGCGTCTTCGGCCAGGATGGTTTGCAGCGAGCGCTCGTCGACGGGAATGTCCAGATGGGAATCGCCACGCACGTACCCGTGGCCGGGAAAGTGTTTGCCGCAGTTGGCCATGCCGCTTTGCAACAAGCCGTGCATCACGCTTTTGGCCAGCATGGAGGCCACGCGGGGGTCGCGGGCAAAGGCGCGGTCGCCGATCACGCCGCTGGGGCCGTGGTCCAGGTCGAGCACGGGCGTGAAGCTCAGGTCCACACCACAGGCCCGCAGCTCGGCACCCAGCACGTAGCCGCACGCGGTTGCCACGTTGGTGGCATACAGGTGGGGGCTGGTTTCATGGGCCAAGCTGGCCCCTTTGGGTGCAGCAGCTTCCCACAGGCGGCCCAGGGCACGCATGGGTGGGAGGTGGGTGAAGCCGTCTGTTTTGAAGCGCTGCACGCGACCGCCCTCGTGGTCAACGGCAATCAGCACGTCGGGCCGGGCTTTTTTGATTTTTCGGCAGAGCTTGGTGAGTTGCTCGCGGCTTTCAAAGTTGCGGGCAAACAGAATGAGGCCGCCCGTGAGCGGGTGCTTGAGGCGCTGTTTGTCGGCTTTGGTGAGGGTGGTGCCGGCAATGTCGAGCACCACGGGGGCGGCAAGTCGTGTCATGTGGGGTCTCCTGGGGGAATGGGGGTGGGCGAAGTGGCTTGTTCCACCACCACAAAACTGGCGGCGTGGTCGCCTTCGTCGGTGAGGGTGACATGGGCTTTGAGGCTCTTGGCCTCGAACCAGGTTTTGAGTTCGCCGTGCAGCACGATGCAGGGCTGGCCGCTGGGCAGGTTGGCCACCTCGCAGCGCCGCCACGTCATGGGCATTCGCATGCCCAGCCCTATGGCTTTGCTGAACGATTCTTTGGCTGAAAACCGGGTGGCCAGGTAGCGCAGGCCGCGCTCAGGGCTGCGGGCGGTGCGGGTGCGCCAGGTGGCGAGCTCGGCGAGGGTCAGCACCTTCTCGGCAAAGCGGTCGCCGTGGCGCTCCAGCGCCTGGGCCATGCGACGCACGTCGCACAGGTCGGTGCCAATGCCGTAAATCATGCGGCGTGGATGCAGCGCAGGTAATCGGCCACGGTGGCGGTGTAGCCCAGCTCCAGCGCATCGGCCATCAGGGCGTGGCCGATGGAGACTTCGCTCACGCCGGGTACCACGCGCAGAAATTCGGTGAGGTTGTCACGGCTCAGGTCGTGTCCGGCATTCACACCCAGCCCGCAGTCGAGCGCGGCCTGGGCGGCGGCGCGGAAGCGCTCCAGTTGCGCGGCCTGCGCGGAGGTGCCCCAAGCGGCGGCGTAGGGCTCGGTGTACAGCTCCACGCGGTCGGCACCCACGGCTTTGGCGGCAGCCATCTGGCTCGGCACGGCGTCCATGAACAGGCTGACGCGCACGCCCAGGGCTTTTGCCTCGGCCACGAGCGGGGCCAGGCGCTCGGCGTCTTGCGGAAACTGCCAGCCGTGGTCGCTGGTGAACTGGCCTTCGGCGTCGGGCACAAACGTCACTTGCCGGGGGTGCACGGTGCGCACAAAGCCCATGAGGTTGTGGAACGGGTTGCCCTCGATGTTGAACTCGCGCCCCGGCCAGGCCTTGAGCAGTTCGGCCAGCTCGGTCACATCGGTGGCGCGGATGTGCCGCTCGTCGGGCCGGGGGTGCACGGTGATGCCGTGGGCACCGGCTTGCAAACACTGGGTGGCAGCGCGCGTCAGGCTGGGTATGCCCAGGTGCCGGGTGTTGCGCAGCGTGGCCACCTTGTTGACGTTGACCGACAGGGCGCAGGTGGCTTGGAGCGTGGGGGTGTTCATGGATGAAAATTTATGATCAAAAAAGGCACCCACCGCTTGATGGTATTGAATTATTTGCTATCAACGCGGCCGCACCAGCGCTTGCACGTCGAGCATCATTTGCCGGGTTTTGAACGATTTGACCCCGCAATGGTAGTGCAGCAGGTGGCGCAACTGGGCCTGCAATCCGGCCTGGCACGGGGCACAAGCGGCCACCAGGCCGGCGAAGCTGTGGGGTTCGTCCAGCGCCTCTTGCAGGGCTTCGCAGTGCGCGCCGCTCAGCGTCGAGCGTTCGCCGGGCTCTGCCTGGCGCAGCCCGCCTTCGGGCGACAGCAAGTAGCGCCCCTCGGGCGTCAGCGCCTGCAGGCTGCTGCCGTCGGCCCGCAGGCCAGGCAGCAACCCCGCTTCGCGCAGCAGCAGCAATTCAAACGCGCGCAACACTGCAGGGTCGGGCGTGCCGCGCTGGGCCAGGCACTCCACGGCCTGGGCATAGCCGTCAAACAGGCTGGGGTGGGCATCGTCGCGCGCCAGCAGGCGCATGAGCATTTCGTTGAAGTAGGTGCCGGCCAACAGGGCCTCGCCCACGGGCATCACATGGCCGCCACGCCAGTGCGCGGTTTTGAGGGTGTGCACCTCGCCTGTGCCACTCCAGGCCAGCAGCAGGGGCTGCAAGGGCAACAGCACCGGGCGCAATTGCGAGGTGGGGCGCTTGGCCCCCTTGGCCACCAGTGCCTGGCGGCCGTGCTGGCGGGTGAACACGTCCAGGATCAGGCTGGTTTCGCTCCAGTCGTAGCGGTGCAGCACAAAGGCGGGCTCATCGGTGAACCGCTGGGTTTTGCTCATGCAACCGTGCGCACAGCCTGGGGCGGTGGCTTATTCGTAGCCGAAGGAGCGCACGCGGGCGTCATCGTCGGCCCAGCCAGAGCGCACCTTGACCCACAGCTCAAGGAAAATCTTGGCGTCCATCAGGCGTTCCAGCTCCACACGGGCCTCGGTGCCAATGCGTTTGAGCTTTTCCCCGCCCTCGCCAATGACCATGCCTTTGTGCCCTTCGCGCTCCACTACGATGGTGGCGGCAATGCGGCGCTTGTTGCCCTCTTCCTCAAACGTGTCGATGATGACCGTGGAGGTGTAGGGCAACTCGTCGCCCATGAGGCGGAACAATTTCTCGCGGATGATTTCGCTGACCAGAAACTTCTCGCTGCGGTCGGTCAGCTCGTCGGCGGGGTACATCCAGTCCTGCTCTGGCAGGTACTTTTCGCAAATGCCATAGAAGCGCTTCACGTCGCGTGCGGTGTTGGCCGACATGGGCACGATTTCAGCAAACGGGTGGCGGTCCTGCATCTCTTTCAACCAAGGGGCGATGTCGCCACGGCGGTGAATCAGGTCGAATTTGTTGGCCAGCAAAATGACCGGAATGCTGGAGGGCAGCAGCTCGAGCACCTTGGCGTCGTCAGGCGAAAAGCGCCCGGCTTCCACCACAAACACCACCAGGTCCACATCGGTCACCGCGCCCAGCACGGTTTTGTTGAGCGCACGGTTCAGAGCGTTGCCGTGGCGGGTTTGAAAGCCTGGTGTGTCCACAAACACGTATTGCGTGGCACCCAGCGTGCGCATGCCGGTGATGCGGTGGCGCGTGGTTTGCGCCTTGCGCGAGGTGATGCTCACCTTCTGGCCCACCAGTGCGTTGAGCAGGGTGGATTTGCCAACGTTGGGCTTGCCCACGATGGCGATCAGGCCGCAGCGCTTGGGGCCTGTGGGCTCGACGGCCGCTTCGCTGGCATCGGCGGCCACGGCAGCAGCCGGGCGGCGCAGGGCACGAGACAGCATGGCCTCCAGTTGCGCATCGCTGGCGGGCAGGGGCTCCGCCCGGGGGGCTTTGCCCTTGGGCTTGGCCGATGGCTTGGGGGCTGATGTGGCGCGTGCTGCGGGCTTCTTGGGGCCAGGAGCCGGGGATTTGGGTGCAGTGCTCATCGCTGGGGGTGTTCTTTCAAATGCTGAAGCATGAGGGCGGCAGCCGCTTGTTCGGCTGCCCGTCGCGATGGGCCACGGCCCAGTTCGGTGTGCCCGGTCTCGATAACCTCGCACACCACGGCAAACATCTGCTGGTGAGCGGCCCCGGTGGTTTCGGCCACGCGGTACTGGGGCAAGCCCATGCGCCGACCTTGCAGCCACTCCTGCAAGGCGGTTTTGGCATCTTTGCCCATGGCCACCATGGTGGGGTTGATCTCGATGCCTTTGAACAGGCGCCGCACCAGTTGGGCCGCTGAATCGAACCCGGCGTCCAGGTACACGGCACCGATGATGGCTTCGACCGCATCGGCCAGGATGGACGGGCGCTGGCGCCCACCTGACTTGAGTTCACCCTCACCCAGGCGCAACACAGCCGACAACCCCAGGCCTTTGGCCACCGTGACCAAGGTCTCTTGCTTGACGAGGTTGGCACGCGTGCGCGACAGGTCACCTTCGGGCAGTGAGGCGAGTTGTTCGTACAGCAGGGTGGAGATGGCCAGGTTCAGCACCGAGTCACCCAGAAACTCCAGGCGCTCGTAATGATCGGACGAAAAACTGCGATGGGTCAACGCTTGCTCCAGCAAGCGGGGGTTGGCAAACGGGTGTGCCAGTTGACGCTGCAAGGCCTCGAGCGGGGGTGACAACGCCAATTCAGCCATCCGCACGGCCACAGGTTGCAGTCAACGCGACGACCCTTGGTACTTCATCACCAGATAGGCGGGGCCACCCAGGTGAATTTCGCGCTGGTAGGAAAACGACACCACGACTTTGTCGCCTTGCTTGCCCACTTCCAAATCTTTGCCACTGATGCTGGTGATGTAGTCGATTTGCGCCGCTTTGTCGAAGATCGTTCGGACCTCGGCCACCGTCGAGCCTGAAGCAGACTTTTTGGCAGCCTTGTCAATGGCCAGAAATTCGGTATATGTGGGAAACACCTGCATGCCCACAATGGCACCGAACACGAGCACGGCGCCCACCACAATGAGGCCCAGAAACGTAATACCGCGTTGTTTTTGTCGCATGTTGCAAAGCTCCCGAATGGATTCAAAGCGCTGTGGGGCAGCTCAATCAAAGCCGCCGATGCGTTTGAAGTTACCGAAATTCATCCACACAAAAAACGCCTTGCCCACGATGTTGGTCTCGGGCACAAAGCCCCAATAACGCGAGTCCAGCGAATTGTCGCGATTGTCACCCATCATGAAGTAGTGGCCTGCAGGCACCTTGCACACAACGCCTTCAACGGTGTAGTTGCACTGGTCCTTGAACGCGAAGTCGCTGGCACCGGGCACAAAGGCCGGGCGATCGTTGTCGTTCAAGGTGCCATACGTTTTGCCGTTCTGGGTTTCCTGGAACTGCTTGCCGTAGCGCATGCTGTCAGGGTCGAAAAAGTCGGGCTGCGCCACTTTGGACACAGGCTGTCCGTTGACGGTGAGTTGCTTATTCAGATAGGCGACTTCGTCACCGGGCACACCCACCACGCGCTTGATGTAGTCCAGGCTGGGCTGAGGTGGGTAGCGGAACACCATCACGTCACCGCGCTGGGGCTCATTGTTGGACAGCACCTTGGTGTTGACCACGGGCAGGCGCACACCATAGTGGAATTTGTTGACCAGAATGAGGTCGCCCACCAACAGGGTGGGAATCATCGAGCCTGATGGGATTTTGAACGGCTCAAACAAAAAAGAGCGCAAAACAAACACCACTGCAATCACAGGGAACAGGCCTGCCGTCCAGTCCAGCCACCATGGTTGCAACAACAATTTTTCGCAGCCCTCGGCAGTGAGGCCCCCGTCCACCTGGTGGATGCCCTGGGCCTTCAGCGTGGCCTCACGCTGGGCTGCCTGGGCTTCGGCCTCGGCCAAAGCGCGCTTGCGCTGGGGCAAAAACACCAGCTTTTCGGCCACCCAATATGCGCCAGTCAGTGTGGTGGCCAGCAGCAGCATCAGCGCGAAATTGGCCTCTACCCACCCGAAATACCACGCTGCACCGAAACCGACAAATGCGGCCAGCAGAACGCCGGTGACCGACTCCATGGTCTTGTTTGACATCAATCTTCCACCTGCAAAATGGCCAGGAATGCCTCTTGGGGCACCTCGACCGAACCGATTTGTTTCATGCGCTTTTTGCCCGCTTTCTGCTTTTCCAGCAGCTTGCGCTTGCGGGTGATGTCACCGCCGTAGCACTTGGCCAGCACGTTTTTACGCAAGGCCTTGATGGTTTCACGCGCGATGATGTTGGCACCGATGGCGGCCTGGATGGCCACGTCAAACTGCTGGCGGCTGATGATTTCGCGCATCTTGGCCGCCACTGCGCGGCCACGGTATGCCGACTGGCTGCGGTGCACGATGATGGAAAGCGCATCGACCTTTTCGCCGTTGAGCAAAATATCGACCTTCACCACCTCGGATGCGCGGTACTCCTTGAACTCGTAGTCCATGGACGCATAGCCCCGGCTGACGGATTTGAGCTTGTCAAAGAAGTCCAGCACGATTTCGCCAAGCGGCATGTCGTAGGTCAGCATGACCTGCTTGCCGTGGTAGGCCATGTTGAGCTGCATCCCACGCTTCTGGTTGGCCAGCGTCATGACGGCGCCCACGTATTCCTGTGGCATGTAGAGGTGCACAGTCACGATGGGCTCGCGAATCTCTTCGATCTTGCCCTGGTCGGGCATTTTGGAAGGGTTTTCGACCATCACCACTTCACCGTCGCCCTTGACCACCTGGTACACCACGCTGGGTGCGGTGGTGATCAGGTCCTGGTCGAATTCACGCTCCAGACGCTCCTGAACAATTTCCATGTGCAGCAGGCCCAGGAACCCGCAGCGGAACCCGAAGCCCAGCGCCTGGGACACCTCGGGCTCGTAGTGCAAGGCCGCGTCGTTCAGCTTGAGCTTTTCAAGCGCATCGCGCAGTTGGTCGTATTCGCTCGCCTCGGTGGGGTACAGGCCGGCAAACACTTGCGGTTGCACTTCCTTGAAACCGGGCAAGGCTTCAGTGGCGGTGAACGCTGCGCCGCCGGAACCAGGCTTGATCAGGGTGACCGTGTCGCCCACCTTGGCGGCTTGCAGCTCTTTGATGCCGGCAATGATGTAGCCCACCTCGCCCGCGTTCAATGAGTCACGTGGCACGTTGTGGGGAGTGAACACGCCCAGGTTGTCGGCGTTGTAGGTGGCCCCCGTTGCCATCATCTTGATGCGCTCGCCTTTGGCCAGGCGACCATCGACCACGCGCACCAGCATGACCACACCCACATAGGCGTCGTACCAGCTGTCAATGATCATGGCGCGCAAGGCACCGTCGGGGTTGCCTTTGGGCGCGGGAATGCGGGCCACCACGGCTTCGAGAATCTCGTCAACACCCATGCCGGTTTTGGCCGAGCAGGGAATGGCGTCGGTGGCATCAATGCCGATCACGTCCTCGATTTCGGCCTTGGCGTTGTCAGGGTCGGCGTTGGGCAGATCCATCTTGTTCAGCACCGGCACCACTTCCACGCCCAGGTCCAGGGCGGTATAGCAATTGGCCACCGTTTGGGCTTCCACGCCCTGGCTGGCGTCCACCACCAGCAGCGCTCCTTCGCAGGCCGACAACGAACGGCTGACTTCGTAGGAAAAGTCCACATGGCCGGGTGTGTCAATCAGGTTCAGGTTGTACACCTGCCCGTCCTGGGCTTTGTACTGCAGCGCTGCGGTCTGGGCCTTGATGGTGATGCCGCGCTCCTTCTCCAGGTCCATCGAGTCCAGCACCTGAGCACTCATCTCGCGGTCTTGCAGGCCACCACACCGCTGGATGATGCGGTCAGCCAAGGTGGACTTGCCGTGGTCAATGTGGGCGATGATGGAAAAATTGCGGATGTGGTTCATGGGGCGTTGAGCCTGCACAACAGTCGGGCGTGTGCCTCGGCCTGAATGAAAAGGGCGCGTCTTGCACCAGACGCGCCCGTGGCGGGATTCGGATGAGGCCAGTGCGACAGCGCGCGCCAGAGCTCCTAACAACCCGAGATTTTACCTGCCCGCCATGAACAGGCCAACGCAGAGGTTCATCAGCGCGCTGCCGGACGGATGATGACGATCTGTGCCAGGTCGCCACGGTGTACCAGCACATCCACAGGGCGGGACTTGTCGAGCTTGCCCACCACCGCTTCAAACTCGCGCACGGACGACACCTCGGTGCGGGCAATGACCGAAATCACGTCACCTTCGCGCAATCCTGCCCGTGCAGCTGGGCCTTCAGCGGACTCCACGCGGACGCCGCCTTTGACCTTTAGTTCGCTGCGCTGCAGTTCGGTCAGGTCACTCACACTGAGGCCCAAGGCCTTGGTGGCCACAGACTGAGGTGGTTTGGTCTCACCGACGGAAGGCTTCTTGGCGCTGCGGAATTCGGGCTCCACTTCGCCCACCACAACCGTCAGGTCTTTGTAGGCACCCCGGCGGAACACCGTCAGCGTGCTGCGGCTGCCAGGCTTGGTGTTGCCCACAAGACGCGGCAGGTCAACCGACTTCTCGATGGCTTTGCCATTGAATTTCACAATGATGTCGCCGGCCTCCACCCCTGCCTTGGCTGCAGGTGAGTTCGGTTCGACACCACGCACAAACGCACCCTTGGAGTCACCAAGGCCCAGCGTTTCAGCCACGTCTTTCGACACTTGGTCGATAGACACCCCAATGCGACCCCGCGTGACCTTGCCGGTGGCCCGCAACTGCTCGGACACACGCATGGCCTCGTCGATGGGGATGGCAAACGAAATGCCCATGAAGCCCCCGGAGCGCGAGTAGATCTGGCTGTTGATGCCCACCACCTCGCCTCGCATGTTGATCAGCGGCCCACCGGAGTTGCCGGGGTTGATGGCCACGTCCGTCTGAATGAAGGGCAAGTAATCACCGGTGTCGCGCTGTTTGGCGCTGACGATCCCAGCCGTGACGGAGTTTTCCAGACCAAAAGGCGACCCGATGGCCATCACCCACTCACCCACGCGGATGCGGCTGGCATCGCCAATCTTGACAGCCGGCAAACCCAATGCATCGATCTTCACCACAGCGACGTCGGTGCGCTTGTCTGCCCCCACCACCTTGGCCTTGAACTCGCGCTTGTCGGGCAGCGTGACCAGCAGTTCGTCAGCGCCATCGACCACATGCGCGTTGGTCATGATGAAGCCGTCGGCCGACACGATGAAGCCAGAACCCACGCCCGATGGCCGGTCTTCCTCCTGGCCACCCCGTTCCTGCCGGGGCCCGCGCTGGGCGCCGGGCGGCACCGGAATACCGAAGCGGCGGAAGAACTCCAGCATCTGCTCGTCAGGGCCTGCGCCATTGCCCTGACTCACTTTGGTGCGTTCCATGGTGCGAATGTTGACAACCGATGGCCCGACCACGTCCACGAGTTCGGTGAAATCGGGAAGGCCACGCACCAGCGGTGCCGGAGCTTGTGCCCAGGCTGGCACCGCCGCGACGCCGACTGCCAGCCCTGCCGACAACAGGCTGAGCCTCACCAGGCGTCCGAGCCCTGCGGGGGAAAACAACGAAGAAGCCATCCGTGGGTTCATCACAACAAAACTCCTGGATAAAAATTGAAACGTGCCACTGTCAAACAAGCCCCACATGTGCGCCGGGCGTGTGTTTTCAAGGGCAGCAAAGGCACGGCTGGCACAGGGTTCAGCGCAGGCGTTCCAGCCGCTGCGCAAAGAGGCGCAGAGTTGCCAGTGGCACCTCGCCAACCACCGTGACCCAGTGGTCACCCTGACGGCGGGAATGCGAGTGTGTGGCGCCAGTGACCAACTCGACCTCAGACCCTAAGCGCGAGGAATCAAATGCCTCGACAAACAGGGACACCGACGCCAAACCATCTGAAAACACCCATTGCATGGACGAAGCGCCACGGGCGCTGGCCGTGCTGCTGGCGCCTGGCGAGGGCTCCTGCAAGGTGTGGCACGCCACAGATGAGAACCCCGGCAACCCGGCGCTCAAGTGCCAGCCTTGTGCCTGCGCAGTGGTGGGCACCAAGCGGGTTTGCTGCACGGTGTACCCGTCGCGTACCTTCATCTGCTTGATGAGCTGGTCCATGCGGACAGGCGCATTCAGCTGCAGCTCCGAGAACGCCACCTGCTCCAGTACGCGCCCGTCAGGCCCCAGCGTTTGCAGTTTGACCATCAGGCCGGTTTTTTTCTCTGTCCAGATGCGGTATCCGAAACGCAGGTCGTCGCGGGGCAACAGATCGAACACCTCGGTGTCATGCCCCGCAACGCGGTCCAGTTCTTTTGCCTGCTGCAGCAGGTAGAACTCACCGAGATTGGCCGCCTGGGCTTGAAGCAGCGACGGAAACAACCCCAGGGATTCCCGCCGCTCGAGAACGGCCACACGTGTTTCGGGCACAAAGGTGATGACCTCGTCGTTGCGACGCAACGTGGTGCGTCGGGCACCGGTGAGCGTTTCCACACGCTCGAGCTGTTGGGTGCCGTCGCACACATGCCACATGCGTGCCGAGGCCATGCTATTGCCGGCAGAAACGACGAACGTTCCGGTGTACGCCCGCCTGCGGGAAGCCTCGTGGGTACGGGTCAACCAATCAGCCAACGAGCGCTCGGACGATGCAACCACTGCCTTGGGTGCTTGCACAACGCCCTGCGAAAAGACATTTCCAGTAGCAAACAATCCATATGCAATAAGCGCCGAAGGCAATAAAGCCTTGTTTTTCACAGACAGAAGCATGTGGGTACCGGTGGGTGGGGAAAAGCCAGCAGCAACACTCAACGCTGCTGTGCGTCAAAGGCGGCCGTGCGGAGAAACCCGGCGGGTGCCTGCAGCGCCGATGCTCCACCCAACTGCCGGTGCGTTTGCATCAGCTCCTGCATGCGCGCATCTCTCAGCATCTGCCCCTGTGGGGTGCTGACCCACACAGGCGCCTGCGCCACAACGCGCTGCGACTCGGGAGCTGACACCACCTGGACTGGTGCCGCAGGCGCCACAGCCAGCAACGCATCGCCCTGACTGCGGTCCAAACCCGCCACGCCCCAAGACACCGCCACAACTGCCACGGCAGCGGCCATGCCCGAGGCCATCTTCCAGCGGAAAACGCCGTCGTTGGCTGCCTGCGCGGGCTGAGCCTTGGCTGGTGAGGCCTGCCCAGAGAGCGACACCTCGGTCAGCATGCCCTGCGCCTGTGCCAGTCGGGTGACTTGCTGCGCAAAGGCAGCACTGCCCACAGCACTCATGGAGGATGCCGTGCCGCACCAGCCAGTGGATGAGCCTCCAGCTCGCAACACATCACCGATCAGGTGGTAGCGGTGCCACGCCGAATGGCTGCCGTCGGGGCCGTCCGAGCCGCTCTCCCACAGCGCAGACCATTCATCGACAGTGGCTTCACCGTCCATCAGAGCAGACACCGAATGGCATGGGGCCTCACCCTCAGACCATGTGGCGGCAGTTCGATCGGAATCGGGGGCAGGTGTTTTCATGGCGTGTTCTCAATTGGGGGCTGGGCCCATTCACCAACGTTTGCCGGTCTGGCGATCCAGCATGGGCTTGATGCGGACCGAAATTGCCTCGCGGGCACGGAAAATCCGCGACCGGACGGTGCCTATCGGGCACTCCAGCGCCTGGGCGATGTCTTCGTAACTCATTCCTTCAATTTCACGCAGAGTGATGGCTTGGCGCAGTTCTTCAGGCAATGCATCCATCACGGCGTTCACAGCTTGGGCAATTTCCTTGCTGGCCAACACCGCTTCGGGCGTCTCGGTGTCTGCGGCCGCCCAGCTTAGTTCGGTGTCCTGCGAAGAAGTTTCATCGTCGTCACTGGAATTCATCGCCGACATGGACACCACCGGATTGCGCTTCATGTCCATCAAGTGCTTCTTGGCGGTGTTGACGGCTATGCGGTAGAGCCAGGTGTAGAACTGCGAGTCCCCGCGGAAATTGCCCATGGCGCGGTAGGCCCTGATGAACGTTTCCTGTGCAATGTCGGGCACCAGATCGACATCGCGTACCATGCGCCCGATCAGGCGCTCCACTCGTCGCTGGTACTTGATGACCAGCAGTTCGAACGCCTTGGACTCGCCTGCCACTGCCCTGCGCACCAGTTCGGCGTCGACGTCGACAGGCCGCAACGGCTGTGCAGGGTCAGCTTCGGCGGGCGGGAGAGAGGGGTCTGTCGGAGGAGGGGCAGAAGTCATGGCGAGGTCAGGCGCGCGAATATACCCGAGTGGCTGCGTCAGAGCGTTTGCCCCAGCAGTGCTCGACGCAAAGCCAGCCAGCGCTCGGGTGCCGATCTCTGTTCCACGCACAGCCATACACCACGCGCAACAAGCGAATCACCGCCAAACCTCACACGCAGCAGGCCCCGACGTTGCCCCATCCACACAGACTGCACCTGTGCCAGAGCCTGACCGTGCAAGCCCGCATCACTCTCCCACCACCAACCTTCGTTCAGCGCACGTGTGTCGGGATCGGGATTACGTCCCGTGGCATCGCTGACCAGCGCGGGGTCCCAGATCAACCAACCCACGGGCAGACGCCGCCACTGGAGCCAGGCCAACACCACCACCAGGCACCACACACCCGAGGCGGTCCAGAACCGCCAGGGCACCCAGGCCCCCGTAGGCCACCACTGCCACCATGCCCCCGCTTGCAAGACAGCGCCCACACACACCAGAACCAACAATGCCTTGCCTGCAAATGCACAGCGCCCCACCGGATAGGACACCGGTGGGGCGCTGTTGAGGGAGGCTGGCAAGGACAGTGACCGGGGAATTGGGGCCTCAGGACAGGCGCTTGAACACCAGCGAGCCGTTGGTACCGCCGAATCCGAAATTGTTTTTCAGCGCCACGTCGATCTTCATGTCCCGCGCAGTGTTGGCGCAGTAGTCCAGATCACACTCGGGATCCTGGTTGAAAATGTTGATGGTGGGCGGGCTCTTCTGGTGATGCAAGGCCAGCACCGTGAACACACTTTCCAGGCCACCTGCACCGCCCAGCAAATGGCCGGTCATGGACTTGGTGGAGTTGACAACCACTTTGTGCGCGTGTTCGCCCAATGCCGCCTTGATGGCCTTTGTTTCGTTCACGTCGCCCAACGGGGTGGAGGTTCCGTGTGCGTTCAGGTAATCCACCTGATCGATGTTGACACCGGCATTGGCAAGCGCATTGACCATGGCACGGCGTGGGCCATCCATGCTGGGTGCCGTCATGTGTCCGGCATCCGCGCTCATGCCGTAACCAGACACTTCGGCATAGATACGGGCACCGCGGGCTTTGGCGTGTTCGTAGGATTCCAGCACCATCACGCCGGCTCCCTCGCCCAGGACAAAACCGTCGCGATCCCTGTCCCACGGGCGGGATGCAGTGGCGGGATCGTCATTGCGCGTACTGAGCGCTCGCATGGCCGCGAAACCACCGACACCCAACGGGGAGACTGTGGCCTCGGCACCGCCCGCCACGAACACGTCGGCGTCGCCGTATTCGATCTTGCGGCTGGCCTCACCGATGCAGTGCAGACCGGTCGTACACGCGGTCACCACAGCCAGGTTGGGGCCTTTGAAGCCAAAACGCATCGACACATGACCAGAGATCATGTTGATGATGGACGCAGGCACAAAAAACGGGGAAATGCGGCGGGGGCCACGCGCATTGAATTCGTCTCGCATGGACTCGATCAGCGGCAAGCCACCAATGCCCGAACCAATGATGCAACCGATGCGGTTGGCGGCTTCTTCGTCCAGAGCATCGCCCACAGGCAAGCCCGCATCTGCCACGGCCTGGGCCGCAGCAGCAATGCCAAAGTGAATGAAGCTGTCCATCGTGCGCGCTTCTTTGGCGCTGATGTACGACTCCAGATCGAAATTTTTGACCTCGCCAGCCACCTTGCAGGCAAAGGCCGACGTGTCGAATTTACTGATCAACCCGATGCCCGATCGCCCAGCCAGAATGTTGGCCCACGCTTCGGGTACGGTATTGCCCACAGGGCTCACACAGCCCAGGCCCGTCACGACCACACGACGGCGGCTCATGCCAACCCTCCGGTCAAGACGTGTCGGGTGTCTTGCTGCCTCCACTCAGGGTGAAGGTGCCTGTTCGTGAGTGCCCCGCAGCAACGCATGGTCATCAGGCTTTCTGGTGGGCCAATGCGTAGTCGATGGCGTTTTGCACCGACGTGATTTTTTCGGCGTCTTCGTCGGGGATTTCGATGCCGAACTCGTCTTCGAGGGCCATCACCAGCTCGACGGTGTCCAGGGAATCGGCACCCAGATCGGCCACGAATGACTTCTCGTTGGTGACTTGGCTTTCCTCCACGCCCAGTTGCTCGGCAATGATTTTCTTAACGCGTGCTTCGATATCGCTCATGGTTCCCTCTGAGGGTTGTTTAAAAGACAGGTCGCCATTTTAGCTGCGGCCAGGGAGTTGCCCCTGACCGGCCCGCCGGGCGACTGACCAACGACGTTTGTTTGCAGGGACACACAGGCCGTCAGGCCATGTACATGCCCCCGTTGACATGCAGTTCCTGGCCGGTGACATAACCAGCATACGGGCTGGCCAGGTACACGACCGCGTGCGCGATGTCCGAAGGTTTGCCCAAGTGCCCGAGAGGGATTTGGGTGAGCAAGGCTTTCTGCTGGTCTTCAGGCAGTGAAGCGGTCATGTCGGTCTCGATGAACCCTGGCGCCACACAGTTGACGGTGATGTTGCGGCTGCCGAGTTCACGCGCCAATGCACGTGTCATACCGGCCACACCCGCTTTGGCGGCGGCGTAGTTGGCCTGACCCGGGTTGCCCGACGCACCCACCACGCTGGTGATGCTGATGATACGGCCATAACGCTGCTTCATCATAGGACGAATGACGGCACGGCTCATCCGGAACACGGCCTTGAGGTTGGTATCCAGCACGGCATCCCAGTCATCGTCTTTCAGACGCATGGCCAGCATGTCGCGGGTGATGCCGGCGTTGTTCACCAGCACGTGCAAAGCACCGTGTTCTTTCACGATGCTGTCGATCAGGGCTTCAGCCGCCACCGCATCGTTCACGTTGAGGTTCGCCCCACGGCAGCCACCAAAGGCAGACAGAGCATTGCTGATTTTGGCGGCTCCGTCGTCGGACGTGGCTGTACCGACCACCTTAAGGCCTTTGCGGGCCAAATCCAGCGCGATGGCCGCACCAATGCCGCGAGATGCACCGGTGACCAGGGCGACCTGCCCCTCGAATTTCATTTCACTCATGACAACTGTCCTTTCACATCGGCCAGCGTGGCCGGGTCATAGAGGGCCAGCCCAGTCAGCTCGGAGTCGATGCGCTTGACCATGCCAGCCAGGACCTTGCCAGGACCACATTCGACCAGCGTGTGAACGCCACGGGCCTTGATGGCCTGCACGCATTCCACCCAGCGCACTGGGCCAAAGGCCTGGCGGTAGAGCGCTTCACGGACGGCATCGGCGCTGGTCTGCACCAGCACATCGATGTTGTTGACCACGGGTATCTGCGGCGCAGCGAACACTGTGTCAGCCAGTTTTTCTTTCAGGCGCTCTGCCGCAGGCTTCATGAGGCTGGAGTGGAACGGTGCCGAGACGGGCAACGGCAACGCTCTTTTGGCCCCGCTGGCTTTGAGCACTTCGCAGGCTTTTTCGACCGCTGCTTTGCTGCCCGCAATCACGGTTTGCGCTGGGTCATTGAAGTTCACTGCTTCCACCACCTCACCCGAACCAGCCGGGAACAGCGCCTGAACCTCTGCACAACCGGCGACCACAGCCGCCGCGCCCATGCCAAGGATTGCAGCCATGGCACCCACGCCCACAGGCACGGCCTCCTGCATGGCCGCTGCCCGAAAACGCACCAGTGGGGCTGCTTGCGCCAACGTCAACACACCCGATGCCACCAGGGCTGAGTACTCGCCGAGAGAATGGCCCGCCACCACGGACGGCGTTGCACCGCCCTCAGCGGCCCAGGCGCGGTAGGCGGCCACACCGGCCACCAACATCACGGGCTGGGTATTGGTGGTCAGGGCCAGGGCCTCTTTGGGTCCGGCGTGGATGAGCTGGCCAACGTCTTCACCCAAGGCATCGGACGCTTCTTGCAGCGTGGCGATGACGGCAGGGTGGTCACCCCATGCATCCAGCATGCCGACTGCCTGAGAACCTTGACCAGGAAATACAAATGCAAATGCGCTCATTTTATGAATAAAAACAGGTTCTACCGCTTGTCTGTATTGACAATTCAGCTCACATTTTCACCAACACTGCACCCCAGGTGAATCCCCCACCCACACCTTCCATCAGCACGGTTTGGCCTGGCTTGATCTGACCAGCCCGCACGGCATGGTCCAGCGCAAGGGGAATGGAGGCTGCCGAGGTGTTGCCGTGCTGATCCACCGTGACCACCACTTTGTCCATGGGCAGTTTCAACTTGCGCGCCGTGCTTTGCATGATGCGGATGTTGGCCTGGTGGGGCACCAGCCAATCGACATCGGCCTCGGTTTTGCCCGCTTTGGCCAGCACGGCACGGGCGGCGTCTTCCAGCACCCCCACGGCCAGCTTGAACACGGCCTGGCCGTCCATCTTCAGCAGCGGGTCACCCAGCACCTGTCCACCCGACACGGTGCCCGGTACACACAGGATGCCGGTGTGTTTGCCGTCGGCGTGGATATCGGTGGCCAAAATGCCGGCGCCTCCGGTGTCGCACGCTTCGAGCACAACAGCCCCTGCGCCGTCGCCAAACAGCACGCACGTGGTGCGGTCGTTGAAATCCAGTATCCGGGAGAACACCTCTGCTCCCACCACCAGCGCCTTGCTGGCCGTGCCGGTTTTAACCAGCGAGTCGGCCACCGTCAAGGCGTAGATGAAGCCACTGCACACGGCCTGAACGTCAAACGCAGCGCCACCGGCCCCGCTGGCATCGCCTTCGGCCAACGCCGCTTGGGTCAATTTGTGTTGCAGGATGGTGGCCGTGGACGGAAACACCATGTCGGGCGTGGAGGTGGCCACCACGATCAGGTCAATGTCCGACACCTTCAGCCCGGCGGCGGCCAAAGCAGCACGACAGGCTTGAAAAGCCAGGTCGCTGGCCTGCATGCCGTCGGACACGAAGTGGCGGTTGCGGATGCCGGTGCGCTCCACGATCCACTCATCGCTGCTCTCGAGACCGCGTTCGGCAAGCAACTCGACCATGTCTGCATTGCTCAACCGGCGGGGAGGCAGCGCGCTGCCAGTGCCAGAAATTCGGGAAAAACGTGCCATGAAGTGAAACTCAGTTGTCCGGACCGCCCATGTCCGCAGTGGCCGCGGAAGGCCCCGCCATCAGGGGTGCGGCCCGCTTGATCTGGGCCTGCACCTGGATCAGCAAACCGTTGTGGGCGGCATCATAAGCCCGCGCGAGGGCCACGCTGAAAGCAAACGCATCCGCTGAACCGTGGCTTTTGAAGACCAGACCGCGCAACCCCAACAGAGCGGCGCCGTTGTAGCGCCGATGGTCCACGCGTCGCTTGAATGCCGACAGGACGGGATACGCAGCCAAGGCCGCAAGCTTGCGAAAGGGGTTGCGCGAGAACTCCTGGCGGATGAAGCCACTGATCATGCTGGCCAGGCCTTCACTGGCTTTCAACGCCACATTGCCTACGAAACCGTCGCATACGACGACATCCGCCGTGCCTTTGAAAATATCGTTGCCCTCGACATTGCCGACAAAGTTCAGGTCACCTGACTGAGCAGCACTGCGCAGCAATTCGCCCGCCTGCTTGATGACTTCACTGCCCTTGATCACCTCTTCCCCGACGTTGAGCAATCCCACACTGGGATTCCGTTGCCCGGAGATGGCCGACACCAGTGCCGACCCCATCACGGCAAATTGCAACAGATGCTGCGCGCTGCAATCGACATTGGCACCGAGGTCAAGAACCGTGGTCGAGCCACCCGTCTGGTTGGGCAACTGGGACGCAATGGCCGGGCGATCAATGCCCTCCAGTGTCTTGAGCACGTAGCGGGCAATGGCCATCAACGCACCAGTGTTACCCGATGACACGACTGCATCTGCCTTGCCTTCCTTTACCTGTTGAATGGCCACCCGCATCGACGAGTCTTTTTTCCGCCGCAGAGCCACCTCCACCGGGTCATCCATGGCCACAACTTCCGAGGCTGACACCCAAACACAGCGGTCGTGTGCGGCCAGCGCGGGACAAGACTGCAAGGTGTCAGGGCGACCAACCAGCACCAACCGGGCGTCGGGGTGGGAAGCCAGAAAGGACTCACAGGCGGGCAGGGTCACGGGCGGGCCGAAATCTCCCCCCATGCAATCCACGGCAATGGTGATCATCAAATGCTCTGTTGACTGGGCAAAGGCCCCAAACCGATGACCCACAAAACAAAGGCCCGCATGGGGCATGCGGGCCTGGGTTTTGCAGACCTGTCAGCAGGCCAGAGAGGTCACGCCTCGTCTTTGGTTTTCAACACCTTGCGACCACGGTAAAAACCGGTGGGGCTGATGTGGTGACGCAGGTGCACTTCACCAGTGGTGGGCTCAAGCGCGATGCCTGGCACGTTCAGGGCGTTGTGCGAACGGTGCATGCCGCGCTTGGAAGGGGACTTTTTGTTTTGTTGGACGGCCATGATCCGCTCCTGAGGGTGTGTGAGGTTGGAAAAAAGCGCACAACCCAAGGGGGCACAGCGCGAAACCCGAGATTATAGCAAGCCGTCAGCTCGCTGGCCAGATGTCGTTCAGGTTGGCTTTTTGAGTTGAGCCAAAGCCGCAAATGCGGAAGGGCGACTTTCGAGCACCGCCTGAAACTCTTCCTCGCCTGCGGAGGTGGGAACCACATCTGGACACACGTCATGCATTGGCACCAGCGGGATGGCCATCAACAGCTCGTCTTCGACCAGTTCAATGAGGTTGAATCGGGGCTCAAGTGCCAGCACGTCTTCGTCTGACTCGTCGTCTTCGGCCGCCGCAGTGGCTTCGTCGGCCACAAAACGGAACCACCGCTGTGCCGAGACCGATATGTCGGCTGGCGTCAGGCAACGCTGGCACACCAGACGCACGCTGCACTCCACTTCCAGACTGAGCCATGGCTGGAGCTCTCCACTGGCCCCTGGGCGCAACTCGGCTTGAGCGTGCCAGGACACGGAATTCAGACCCTGGGGCTCGCAGGCCTCATCGCTCAACCGGTTGAAGAGCCGTGCCAAGCTGGCCCCGTCAACGTCACGGGTCAGGCGGGAGTCCAGGTGGGCGCGGGCACGGGCAAAGGACATCACATCCAGTTGCTCGGGGGAAAAGTGGCTGCTCATGAGGTCAGTGTAAGAGAATCGTCGACTCTGCCAAGAACCCACAACCCATCCATGATTGCCCAGCCCGCTGCCCGAGACCCTCATGCCAACGCTCCAGCCCGGGAGTTGATCCTTGGCTCCACATCCGTGTACCGCAAGTCTCTGCTGGCGCGGCTGGACATCCCCTTCAGCGTGGTGTCGCCCCAGGTAGATGAAACGCCTCTTGCCGGAGAGGCACCTGAACAACTGGCATTGCGACTGGCCATGGCCAAGGCAGTCGCGGTGGCACGGCTTCATCCGGACGCAGTCGTCATTGGCAGCGACCAGGTGGCCGACTTGAACGGCGAACCACTGGGCAAACCGGGAACACACGACCGCGCTGTGGCGCAATTGACGCGCATGAGTGGTCGTGCCGTGGTTTTCCAGACAGCTGTTGCTGTGGTGTGCCAGGCAACGGCCTTTTCGCGGGTGGAACTGGCGCAAGTTTCCGTCCAATTCAGACATCTCACACCGGCTGAAATTGAAGCCTATCTGCTGCGCGAGAGGCCCTACGACTGCGCAGGCAGTGCCAAAAGCGAGGGCCTGGGCATTGCGTTGCTCGATCGCATCGACAACGACGACCCGACCGCGTTGGTGGGCCTGCCCATGATCCGTACCTGCCGGCTGTTGCGCGAGGCAGGCATTGCCGTGCTGCCATGAACACACCCAACCCCACCTTGGGTACAGGCACAGGCTGCCTGTATCTCGTACCCACGCCGCTGGATTTTGGATGTGCGCCTGAGTTCCAAAGCCCGATCACGAACGCACTGCCAGCCCAGACCCTGCAGTTGGCGTCACGTTTGTCACACTGGATCACCGAAAACGCCAAAAGCACACGTGCGTTCCTGAAGCGGGTGGACACCCATGCGCCACTGAGCCAGCCGTTGCAGGCCTTGAACGTGGTGGAACTGCCCAGGGAAGTCCACAAGAAAGGGGATCACGCCGGCAGCCGAGCGGCCACGTTTGATGCGCGACCGCTGCTGGCACCTGCCCTTGCAGGACATGACATGGGTCTGGTCAGCGAGGCAGGAATGCCGGCAGTGGCAGACCCTGGGAGCTCTGTGGTACGGGCTGCACACAACCTGGGAATCGAAGTGCAGGTGCTTGCCGGCCCCGTGTCCTTGATGATGGCCCTGGCCGCCAGTGGCCTGAACGGGCAACAGTTTGCATTCGTTGGCTACCTGCCACAGGACCCAGCCAACCGCGCCCAGCGACTGCGCGAACTCGAAACCCTCGCTTTGAAAACCGGCCAGACACAGATCTTCATTGAAACGCCTTACCGAAACGCGGCGTTGCTGCAAGCCCTGTTGCACATCCTGCAGCCCAGCACACGATTGTCTGCAAGCTGTGGCGTGATGGTGGCGGCTTCAGGCCAGGCCACCCATTTCAGTGCACCCGTGTCCGTATGGCGCAAACAGAGTCCGGCATTGAATTGGGAGTTGCCTGCTGTGTTCCTGATCGGGCCGTGACGTACAGCGCGGACCCGTCAGGAATCAGCCGGCAGACATGACGCGTGCCATGTGGGCCCTGACGCTGTCTGTGAGTTCGGGGTTGGCCAACGCCAGGTCCATGGTGGCTTGCAAAAAGCCTTCCTTGCTACCGCAGTCGTAACGGGTTCCTGTGTAGCGCAAGCAATACACGGGCTCCTTGCCAATCAACCCGGCGATGCCGTCGGTCAACTGGATTTCTCCGCCCACACCCCGGGGTTGGGCCCGGATGCTCTGGAAAATGCCCGGTGACAGGATGTACCGACCTGCCACACCCAGATTGGAAGGCGCGTCTTCGGGGGCAGGCTTCTCCACAATGGCTTCCACTGCGGCGTAGTCCCTGTTGCCCACCACACTCACGATGCCGTAGCGGCGGGTGTGTTCCCGAGGCACGTCTTGTACGGCCACCACCGTTCCAGGTGCAGTTGAAAAACTCTGGATCATCTGCTTGAGCACAGGCGGCTCACCCACCATCAAGTCGTCTGCCAGCAGCACCGCAAACGGCTCGTCACCCACCAGATTTTCAGCACACAACACGGCATGCCCCAAGCCCAGCGCACGCGCCTGCCGGACAAAAATACAGTCCATGTCCTCAGGTTTGATCGAGCGGACCAACTCCAGCAGTGCTTTTTTGTTGCCGGCCTCGAGTTCTGCCTCCAATTCGTAAGCAGCATCGAAATGGTCTTCGATCGATCGCTTGTGCCGACCTGTCACGAAAATCATCTGGCGAATGCCAGCGGCGTAGGCTTCTTCCACAGCGTACTGAATCAGCGGCTTGTCGACCACAGGCAGCATTTCTTTGGGAATGGCCTTGGTGGCCGGCAAAAACCGCGTTCCCAGCCCCCCGACTGGAAACACGGCTTTGGTGATTTTGGGAATGAGCGACTTGGACATTTTCATGGTGGTTCGGATTGGAACAGTTGCCTCAGCGGATGGTCATGCCTGAGGTGAGCGCGGCCCGGACCGCAGCCTCGCCGAAGGCGGCCCCAAAGCGCTTGGCCAGGCGCTCGGCCACGTTTTCACGGCGCGTGTAATCGACGATTTCTTCTGCCTTGATGATGTCACGCGCCACAGAGTCCACGGTGCCAAGACCGTCAGCGAGGCCCATGTCCACCGCCTGCTGTCCACTCCAGAACAGGCCGCTGAACATGTCGGGCGTTTCTTTCAGTCGCTCACCACGCCCTTCCCTGACCACCGTGATGAACTGCTGGTGTATTTGGTTGAGCATGTTCAGCGCGTAAGTCCGCTGCGCTTCGGTCTGCGGACTGAAAGGATCCAGAAACCCCTTGTTGGCACCCGCCGTCAGCAGACGGCGCTCCACACCCAGCTTCTCCATCAGGCCCGTGAAGCCAAAACCATCCATCAGCACGCCAATGCTGCCGACGATGCTGGCTTTGTCCACATAGATTTCGTCTGCGGCCGAGGCAATGTAATAGGCAGCCGACGCACAGGTGTCTTCCACAACGGCGTACACGGGTTTTTTGTGCAACTCCTTCAAGCGCATGATTTCGTCGTTGACCATGCCCGCTTGCACAGGGCTGCCTCCGGGTGAGTCAATCACCAGCACGACGGCTTGTGCCCCCTCATCCTCGAAAGCCGACCGCAGGGAATCCAAAATGTTGAGTGCACTGGCGTCTACCCCCGCACCGATCTCACCTTTGATCTCGATCACGGCCGTGTGTGGCGTGGCAGGAGCCGAGGCAGACGGGGCCTTGGCGAAACCCGCCCACACCACGGCCCCAGCAACAGCGAGCCAAACAAAACGCCAGAACATCTTCCACCGGCGCGCGGTGCGCTGCTCTTCCAGCATGGAAAAGGCCAGCTTCTCCAGCGTCTCGCGCTCCCAATGCGAGCTCAAGACTGGACCAGATTCTTCTTTTTTCATAGCTAACTATTCAATACCAAAAAGCGTTGAGTGACAAAATGATTATAAACTCAGGTTCCGGCAGGACCCTGGTGGGCATCATGCGTCGGCTTGAGTTTGTATTGTGTACGCCAGTGCACGACGCCCTCGTGCTCGTCGACCTCAATTTTCACCAGGCCGCCGCGGCAAGGCCCCCCGGCACACGCGCCCGTGTCTGGCCGGTACAAGGCACCATGGGTCGCACACAACAACCATTGACCCGTGACATCGAAGACCTGGTTTGGCTGCCAGTCCAGCTCCATGGGGACATGTGTGCAACGGTTGAGATAAGCCTGCAAGCGGCCCCGGTGGCGTACCGCAAACGCACGGCACGACTGGCCAAGGTACATCACATCGAAGGGAACGGCTTCGCCGCCATCGCGCAAAGCGCTCGCATCACACAGCGCCACCCAACACCCTTCATCGTCGGGCCCTGGGGACTTTGCCAGGTCAGACATTCGCTGCAAACCACTGTTGCAACTCAGCCACCGAGTGGGCCACTGCCATCGGGCGCAAAGCTTCGAATGCGGCTGGCTCATGCGCGCCGTAACTGACTGCCAAACTCGGACAGCCCGCATTCAGTGCCATTTGCAAGTCGTGTGTGGTGTCGCCGACCATCAGCGTGCGCTCGCGCACAACCCCCAACTCCTCCATGAGCTCCAGCAACATCCGGGGATGGGGCTTGCCAGCTGTTTCATCTGCCGTGCGCGAGGCGTCAAACACCCCCTTCAACTCCACAGCACTCAATGCCTCATCCAGTCCACGCCGGCTTTTTCCGGTGGCCACAGCCAAGAGGCAACCCCGACGCTTGAGGTCAGCCAACAGGGGCAAGACCCCATCGAACAGGCTGATGTCGTTTTGATGTTGAACGTAGTGGTGGCGGTAGCGCTCCCCCAAGGCCGCGTGGCGCTCAGGTGGCACATCCGGGGCGGCATGCGCCAGCGCCTGTATCAAACCCATCCCAATCACGTAGGAAGCGGCTTGATCGGTCGGACGTCGTCCACCCACATCCACCACGGCAGACTGGATGCAGCGGGTGATGATGCCTGTCGAGTCGAACAGGGTGCCATCCCAATCGAAGGCAATGAGATCGAACTGTCGGCGGGATTCAATGGGCGTGGGCATGTGATGGGCTTCGTCGTTGGCTGCAATTGTGCCTCCGGTCAGCACTGGAAAACGGAGCGCACAAAACAGAAAACCCGGCTTGAGGCCGGGTCGTCGTGCGCAATGCCGTGCCCCAAGGGGCACACAGTCAGATCAGGTAGTCGTCAATGTTCTTGCCTGCTGCCAGCAATGCACGCACCCATTCGGGTTTGCGGCCCAGGCCACCGGCCCAGAGTTCGCCGTTGGGGCCGCAGTATTTGGCAGGGGCCGTGGATTTGGACTTCGCAGAAGCCTTGCGTGGGCCGGCTGAAGCACTGCCGCCCAGATCGGCCATGGTCAGACCGTATTCTTTCATTTTGGCCTTGATGTCCTGTATCACGGCAGCCAATTCCTGCTTGCGCACCGATTCGGCTTGAGCCAGCATGGCTTCAGCTTGTGCTTTGAGTTCGATATAAGTAGCCATTATTTTCCTTTGTCACAAGAAAGCTGATCTCAATTCAGATCAACCACATCCAACGAAACCGAACCGCATTCTAACCACAATAATGCAAATTAGCCGGGGGCATTTCCGTCAGGCCTCCGCCATTGTGGCGGCAACATCGCAAGCAATTCCGGAGGCAATGGGGCCAGCAAGGTCATTGCATCACCTGTTGCAGGATGCAAAAAGGACAATTTCCATGCGTGCAGAAACATCCGTTTGTGTCCGGCTTTGGACAACAGCCGGTTCCACTCGAAATCCCCGTATTTGTCGTCACCCGCAATCACATGCCCGGCATGTGCCAAATGCACGCGAATTTGATGGGTCCGCCCTGTTTTGATGGTCACATCCAACAAACTGCAGCCAGCCGCCAGTGCGGCAACGGACGCAGCGGGGTCGGGAACGGTTCCTGCCAGATTCACCAACGTGACACTGCGCATGCCGTCGGGATGATCTGCGGGGACCACTTTGACGCGGCGTTCGCCATCAGGCAACAGATATTTGTGCAAAGGCTGGTCGAGCACCTTTTTGCGGACAGGCCAGGCGCCTTTCACCAATGCCAAATAGGTCTTGCCCGTGCTTCTTTCGCGAAACTGGTCTTGTATGTGCCTCAGCGCACTGCGTTTTCTCGCAATCAGCAAAATGCCACTGGTTTCCCGGTCCAACCGGTGCACCAATTCCAGAAAGCGGGCTTGCGGTCTGGCCTGACGCAATTGCTCGATCACTCCAGAACTCACGCCACTGCCCCCGTGAACTGCAACACCAGCGGGCTTGTGGACCGCCAAAAAAGACTCGTCCTCGAACAACAATGGAAATTCACGGGCCGGCGCATTGGTCGCCTGAATCAATACAGGTTCGGCGGATACCCGAACGGGGGGAACCCTGATCACATCCCCTGCCGCAATTTTGTATTCCGCTCCCACCCGGCCTTTGTTCAACCGCACTTCCCCTGAACGGACAATGCGATAGACATGGGTTTTGGGAACACCTTTCAAATGGCGGAACAAAAAATTGTCCAACCGTTGGCCGGCGTCCTCTTCGTCCACCGTGAGGTGGATGACCTGTGGCGCGTTCAAAATGATTCCTGCTTGCGGGTAAACCCGATGACTGTGGAAGCAGCTGTCCAGCGCCTATAATTCCGGCGGTCAGGGACGCTTTGTAAGTGGTTGATTTGCCTTGAGTTTAAGGCCCTCCCACTGTTGCACACCTGGCAATGCAGATGCCACTCGCTGACCAGTCCTCAAGATTGCCTGTTCCATTTCCAGGCCTTGACCACCGGTGACAGCGGCAGGATCGTCGAAGAACACCCGCGAACACGACCACGGAATACCCCAAACCACCCAGACGCACACAAGCTGGGTGGCGAAGCCAAGTGAGACCATGTTGAACAAACAGGGGCCGGACTACCGGTCCGTTCACCCACCGTCACGCGCCCATGCCCCGGCACACGGACCAGACACAGTGGTTAACACCGCTCGTGACAGTGTCTGACGCGCCGAGGGCTCTCCGGCAATTCCTCCATCGTTCGCCGTTTTCGACGCGCCAGTGGCCCACCGGCCACCTGTTCACAGCAGGTGGCTTTCAGTGAACCATGACAACGCGAAGGACACCGCACCATGAAAAGAATGCTGATCAACGCCACCCAGGCCGAAGAGCGCCGGCTGGCCATCGTCAATGGGCAAAAGCTGCTCGATTACGAAATCGAGATCGAAGGGCGCGAACAGCGCAAAGGCAACATTTACAAAGCCGTGGTCACCCGCGTGGAGCCCAGCCTGGAAGCCTGCTTTGTCGACTACGGTGAAGACCGCCATGGCTTTCTGCCGTTCAAAGAAATCTCCCGCCAGTACTTTGCATCCGGAGTGTCAGTCAGCCAGGCCCGTATCCAGGACGTGATCAAAGAGGGCCAGGAACTGCTGGTCCAGGTTGAAAAAGAAGAACGCGGCAACAAGGGCGCAGCCCTCACCACCTTCGTCAGCCTGGCTGGCCGCTATGTGGTGCTGATGCCCAACAACCCGCGCGGCGGTGGCGTGAGTCGCCGCATCGAAGGCGAAGACCGCCAGGAACTGAAAGCTGCGCTCGACCAGTTGGAATACCCCAATGGCATGAGCATCATCGCGCGCACCGCTGGCATTGGCCGCGATGCGAACGAGCTGCAGTGGGACCTGAACTACCTGCTCAAGCTCTGGACAGCCATAGACGGCGCCACCAAAGGCGGCAAAGGTGCTTACCTCATCTACCAGGAATCCAGCCTGGTCATCCGTGCCATTCGCGACTACTTCAACAGCGACATCGGCGAAATCCTGATCGACACGGACGATATCTTCGAGCAGGCGCACCAGTTCATGAACCACGTGATGCCCGAACACGGGCATCGCGTGAAGCGCTACCGCGACGACGCGCCGCTGTTCAGCCGCTTCCAGATCGAACACCAGATCGAAACCGCCTACGCCCGCACGGTGCAACTGCCCAGCGGCGGTGCCATCGTGATCGACCAGACCGAAGCGCTGGTGGCTGTGGACGTGAACTCGGCCCGTGCCATCAAGGGCGGTGACATCGAAGAAACCGCCACGCGCACCAACCTGGAAGCCGCCGACGAAGTGGCCCGTCAGGCACGCCTGCGCGATCTGGGCGGTCTGATCGTGATCGACTTCATCGACATGGAGGAGAGCAAAAACCGCCGCGAGGTGGAAAACCGCCTGCGCGATGCGTTGCGCCAGGACCGTGCCCGCGTGCAGTTCGGTGCCATCAGCAAGTTCGGCCTGCTGGAAATGAGCCGCCAGCGCCTGCGCCCCACGCTGAGCGAAGGCGCATCCATCCCCTGCCCCCGTTGCGGTGGCTCCGGCCACATCCGCGACACGGAAAGCTCCGCGCTGCAAATCCTGCGGATCATTCAGGAAGAGTCTCTGAAGGACAACACGTCTGCCGTGCTGGCCCAGGTGCCTGTCGAGGTCGCCAGCTTCCTGTTGAACGAGAAGCGCACCGAGATCACCAAGATCGAACTGAAGCAGCGCATCAGCGTGCTGCTGGTGCCCAACAAGAGCCTGGACACGCCCAACTACAAGCTGGAGCGTCTCAAGCACGACGACCCGCGCCTGGACAACCTGGACGCCAGCTACAAACTGGCCGACGAGGCAGAAGAGGCCACGACATTCACCCGCCGCAGCCAGGAGCGCAGCAACAAGCAGGAGCCGCTGATCAAAGGTGTGCTGCCCGATGGCCCCGCCCCGGTTGCCGTGCCCAAGCCAGAACCGGCGGCAACCCAACCCCTGCAGCAGACTGTCCCAGTGGCACCAGCTGCCGCAGTGCCCGCCGCAACCAGTGGCGGATTTTTCGGTTGGCTCAAGAAGCTGTTGGGTGGCGAACCCACGCCGCCCGCCCCGGCACCGGTTGCCGTGGCCGTGCCGGCCAAAACCACAGACAGCAACCGAAACGGCGGACGCGACGGATCGCGCAATGGCCCCTCGGATGCCAAGCGTGAAGGTGGCAGAGACAGCGGCCGCAATGGCAGGGGCGGCAACCGCCGCCCTGACCTTCGCAGCGAAGCCAAAGGCGAGCAACGGGTCGATGCCCCGGCAGAAGGGCGTCCAGACAATGCCCGCGGACCGCGCACAGAACGCAATGGTGGCGAACGCTCCAGCGAAAGCCGTGGCCGTGGACGAGGCGAGCGGACACCACGTCCTCAATTGGGCAATGACGCACCTCCAGCGACAGAACCCGATGCAGTGAATGTGTTGGCCGAGGCAGGCAACGCGGAGGCGACCAACCCGGCGCGCCCTCCCCGCGAGCCGCGCGGTGATGGACGCCGTGAACGTGGCGAACGCGGTGGTCGCCGCGAACGTCGGCCCGCTGCAGACGAAGCAGCGGCAACAGACGGCACAACCAGTGCCGTGATGGCGGCAGACGATGTCCCCATGGTCAGCAGCTTTGCAGAACGCACCCCGGTAGACGCTGGCTACAGCTACTTCAACCAGCCTGCAGCCGCTGCCACCGAGCAACCTCCGGCGGCCGAAGCAGCAGCAGTCGAAGCCAGCGCCCAAACATCTGAGGGCAACGCCGAGGGCGAGCGCCCCGCCCGCGAAAAGCGCAGCCGCGACCGTTACGGACGCGAACGCCGTGACCGCAATGGCGGCGGCCGCCAGCGGGATGGTACTGAAGGAGCGACCGCAGCCGCGCCAGAGGCAGGATTGGTGTCGGACATCAGCGCAGCAGCGCAGGCAGCTGAGTTTGAACAACCAGACCAGGCTCCAACGCAATCTGCACAAGCAAACAGCGCTCCTGTTGTCGCAGTTCCAGCAGCCCCTGCCAATGCCCCTGTTGCACCCACAGCCACAACGGGCTTGCCACGCGTGACGCCTTTTGAGCTGCCGTTGAACGAGCTCCAGCGCATAGCCGAAGGTGCAGGGTTGGAATGGATCAACTCCGATGCGCAGCGCGTGGCACAGGTGCAGGCAGCCATTGCCGCCACGCCAGCTTTCCCACGCACTCCGCGTGAGCCCAATCGCATGGTGCTGCCCGACGAAGGCCCTCTGGTGCTGGTGGAAACCCGCCGGGACCTGAAAGACATGGCCCTGCCCTTCGACACCACCACCAGCGCCTGATCGCTGGGCAAAGGTTTGCGCCGGCAGGCGCAGAGGCCAGTGAAGAACCCCGTCAGTCCTGTGCTGGCGGGGTTTTTTGTTTCAGTCAACCCACCCGGGAACGCCAAGTCGATGGCAGGCCTCGGGTCGCCAGGGTCACTGCGCTGCCTGGCGCCAGGCAGACAGCGCAGCCTCGGTATCGCCGCGCTCTTCTGCCAACTCGGCCAACCGACGCCAGGTGGCGGCGCGCAGAGCTGGGTCCGTGAGACCCCGCGAAGCCTGCTGGAACAGTTGGGCTGCTTTGCCCCAGAGCCGCTGTTGGAAGAATGTTTCGGCTGCCAAGTGCTGAAGCAACGGGTCTGCCGGGTGCTGGCGCTGCATGTTTTCGATGCGTGCCAGCCAGGCAGCGTCACCTGCGGTCCCCAAAGACTTCAACAGCCGCACGGCAGCCACCTGGTGCTGCTTGCCCAGGGCGGGGTAGCCCTCCCACACGGGAAGCAACCATTGACGTGCCATGGCATGGGCGGTGGATTGCTCGTCAGTGGCCTGGGCCACCTCGTGCATGCGCTGGGCAATGGCCAGCACCACATCGGGGTCTCGCCGGTCACTGGCATCCAGTTTTGCCCACGCAGCTTGGACCTGGTCGACATCGTGTGTGTCCTTGAGAACCGCCAGCACCAGCCCCCGCACGATGCTGCGGGCAGCGTCGGGAGAAAAAGCGCGGTGCTTGGCGAGCAGGCGGGCCGTTTCCAGGGCCATCACGTTGTCTTGCGCCAGGCGGGCCACACGCAACTTCAGACGCAATGCCAGAGTGCGGCGGGCAGCGCCCTGGGGCAACTGGTCCAGCCAGCGGGTGGCTGCAGCCACGTTGCGCTCCTCCACCGCCCACCGGATGGCCCGCAACAACACACCTTCGCGTGTGGTGGCCGTGTCTGACGGGGCCGGCTCAAGGGCGCTGGCCAGGTGCTTGTCGCGTGTGGGGTGGTCTTGCAGGGTGTGGGCCGACTCGGCGGCCAGCAAGTGGGCGAGCGCCAACATCTGCGCCTGTCTGGGCAACGGGGGCAGTCCAGTGGCGGAATGTCGTGTCTGCAGTTGGGCCACTGCCTCGCGTGCGGCGCTGCCAGCCCGCACGTAGCGGCCAGCCAGTTGGTGAGACAGGGCATCCAGCAATGCAGCGTGTGCATGCCGTTCACGCTGTTGCAGACGCCACAACCGGGCTTGGTGCGGCAAAGCCCGCAGCAAAGAGATTGAGCGCAGGGCAAAGTGCACCAGCACGAACAGCACCACACCAACCACCAGCAACAGGTTGAAGGACATGTCGATGCGGTGAGGGTGCCAGAACACCGTGACCGTGGCACCGTTTTGCCCCATCAGCAATGCAACGGCCACCGCCACCGCTGCCAGCCCAACCAACCAGAACAGGCTTTTCATGGCGAATCAGCGCCCGCCCGCTGCAGCGGCGAGTGCCGTCAGGGTTTCATCCGGGCGGGGAATGTCCACCGTTTTGCTGGCCTGCAGGACATCGGACAACACTTGAAGGGCCTGCCGGGTATTGGGGTCCTGCGGGTCGAAATAGGTGGCGAGCATGTGCCGAACAGCCCCCAGATCGGTGCGGGTGACCGACACCTGACGAGACATCAGGCCCAATCGGGCGTTCAGCACCTTGAGCTTGAGGTTCTCGCGGAGAAAAAAGGCCTGCTCTGGCGCCAGCAACACGGCTTCCGGCCGGTCTATGCGCCCCACCCTCACGAGGTCTCCCAGCGATTGGGTGGCACTGCGAACCGTCTGTGTCCATATGCCGTGCCAGAACGCCGACACTTGGGCCCAACCTTGGCCCAAGGCCGATGGCTGTTGCACCTCGGCCCCCTCGCTGCCAGCCGGGGTGGGTGAAGCACTGCGGCCTCCACCGGACCCCACGGCTGCGCGGCCAGTGCCAGTGGAAGCGGTCTGTCGGCCGCGGTCACGCACGGGCGCATTGATGAGTTGCAGTTCATCGGCCAGGCGCACCAGTTCGTCAAGCCGCTGGGCCAGTGCGGGCACATCTGTGACGGATGCGGAACGGATGCGCTCGATGTCGCGGGCCACGGCGCGCTGAACAGGGTTCAGGCGCGGTTGTGCAGCCTTGGCTATGCGTTTGTCTGCCGCCAGCAACGCCGCCACCAGCGGTTGCACGCTGCCGGTCAACTCGGCCTGTTGACTGGCAAGGCGCAGTCCGGATTCGATGTCCAGCACCAGCGTGTCATCGCGGGAACGCGACACGCTGAGCATCAGCTCTTCCAGTTGGGAGCGCTGCAGGCTCACCTCTGACAGCTTGACCTCTGCAACCGCCAGCCGTGCCTGCAGGGTCTGGGTGAGGGTTTGTGCCTGCTCGGCGGCTGAACGCGCGCTGTGTGCGTCCTCAGCGGCGGCGGCCGACTGCTTGGCCAGCTCCATTTGTGTGCGGTCCAGCCGCTGCCACAGCCACACCGCCATCACCGTTGCCAGCGCCGCCAGCGTCAGTGACAACCAGCCGAGCATGGGTGCCACACGCGCTGCGAGCGGCAGCGCAGCATCAGGAGTGCCCGCCAAACCGGGCTCCACCGCCGACGCAGGCTGCGCGGGCGGATCGGACGAAACAGGAGGTGCGACAGGATCGGTCATGGGGCAATGGGCATTCTAGGTGGCAAGGCTTCGCCCAGGCTTGCTCGGGCCTCGTCATCCAGTGTGCGCAACACGTCGTCCAGCGCAGGGCGGCTGTGCAACACGCGTCCAAAACCCAAGCTGGCTGCGGCACGAGCGATGCGCGGGTGTGTGGCCAGCGCCACCGTGCGCGACCAGTCGTGTCCCGGCATCAGGTCTGCCAAGTGCGCAGCACTTTCCGAACTCGACAGCAGCCACACATCGCGCGGCCCGCTGACACTGCGAGCTTGAGAACACTGGGCTGGGCTCCATACAGGGGCGGCGCGGCTGTACGCGACGCAATGCCTTACCTCGGCGCCCCGTGCCTCGCACTGTGCTGCCAACCAGTCCCTGCCACTGCCGCCGGGGCTGGTGGCGTCTGCCGAGGAGCCACGCACCACCATGACCTTGTCGCCAGGTTTCACGTCGTGTTGCACCACTGCCCACAGGGCTTCAGAGTCAAATTGCGGGGCGTCGGGTTCGGGCTGATCTATGCATGACGCGGGCACACCGGCTTGCACGAGTGCTCGCGCAGTGCCCGGGCCAGGTGCCCAGCAACGCAGACTGCGCACAGCCCCCTGAAACTTTTCATCAAAAAAAGAAGCTGCCAATTCTTTCACATCTTGCGTTGGAGGCCTTTTTTGCTCATGAACAAGGCCCCAGAACGCGTGTACTGCCTGAGGGCTGACAAACATCACGGCCACACACTGCGACAAGGCCTCTAGGCAGGAAAGCACCGTGTCCGGTTGGGTTGGGGGGCCAAAGGCCATCAGCGGCAAACACACCGCCCTGTGACCGGCAGCTTGCAACGCAGCAGCCCAATCTTGGGCATCCCTGGCCGGTCGCGTCACCACCACGCTCAGTTGTGCTGCAGTGGCTTCGTGGATCGTGTTGCGGGTGTCCATCACGGCTCGATGGGCAGGCACACCTTCAGTCGGCCTTCAGCGGCACCGCACCCGCCGCACACAACTGTTCTGCAACGCTGCGTCCCAGCGCTTCGGCTTCTGCCAGTGTGTGGACGCTGGCATCGGCGCGGGCACGCACCAGCGCGGCGTTGCCAGTTTCTTCTCCCCAGGCTGCTTCTATGTGCAAGTTCTCGCCCTGCCAACGGGAAAAAGCCGCCAATGGCATGGAGCAACTCCCGCCCATGGTGCGGCTGACGGCGCGTTCGGCCGCCACGCTCAACCACGTGGGCATGTGGGCCAGTGGCGCCAACGCAGCCACCACATCGGGGCGGTTGCTGCGCACCTCGATGCCCAACGCACCTTGACCTGCAGCGGGCAGCATGGCATCTGGCTCGAAAATCTGGCGGATCCGTTCGACCAGACCGAGGCGTTTCAGACCTGCGGCGGCCAGCACAATGGCCTGGTACTGACCTTCGTCCAGCTTGCGCAAACGCGTGTCGAGGTTGCCACGCAGCGGCTCAATGCGCACATCGCTGCGGCCCAGACGGGCCAGGGCTTCGCGCAGCAACACCACCCGGCGCAGGCTGGAGGTACCCACCACAGCATTGGGCGGCAGGTCAGCCACACCGGCGCAATGGGGGGACACCCACGCATCGCGCGGGTCTTCGCGCTCCATCACGCAGGCCAGCGAGAAGCCGTCGGGCAGGGCCATGGGCACATCCTTCAGAGAATGCACGGCCAGGTCGGCCTCGCCATTTTCGAGGGCGGTTTCCAATTCCTTCACGAACAGGCCTTTGCCCCCGACCTTGCTCAGAGCGCGGTCCAGAATCTGGTCGCCACGTGTGGTCATTCCAAGCAAGGTGACACTGTGGCCCAGCCCTTCAAGCAAGGCCTTGACATGTTCGGCCTGCCACATGGCCAAGCGGCTTTCACGGGTGGCAATGGTGAGGTGCAGGGCCGGGGAAGGGTTGGGGGTGACCATGATGAACTTGAAAACGGATGGGGTGGCGCCGGGCAAACCAGCCAACAAAAAGTGAGTGCCTAGAGCTTGCAGGCAGCTGTCAGCAGGCCAGAAAGAACCCGGTTGGTAACCACTGGCAAGCCCTTTTGGGTGCCTGCGAATGCTAGCATGCATCTTGCTTGAAACGCCTGCCCAGCCCCGCGCTGAACACACCCCGCCACGCCCCGTTGACGGGCCCGAACCGCCGCCTTTGGAACACGCCATGCCCGCCCGCCGCACTGCCACAGAAGCCCCTCCTGCGATCGCCCGCCCTGCCGACAAAGACCGCCCGCTGATGGAAGACATCCGCCTCCTGGGCCGGTTGCTGGGCGACGTGATCCGTGAACAGGAGGGCAAAGCCGCGTTCGAGCTGATCGAGCAAATCCGCCAGCTGTCGGTGGCCTTTCGCCGCAACGCCGATGCCGACGCCGACAAGGCCCTGAAAAAGCTGCTCAAAGGGCTGAGCGACGACCAGACCGTGAGCGTGATTCGCGCCTTCACCTATTTCAGCCACCTGGCCAACCTGGCGGAAGACCGCCACCACATCCGCCGCCGTGCCATTCATGAGCGCGAGGGCGACGTGCAGCCCGGCAGCCTGGACATGGCTCTGGCCCGCATCAAGGCCGCAGGCATCTCCAACAAGGTTGTGGCCCGCACGCTGGCGCACAGCCATGTGTCGCCGGTGCTCACAGCCCACCCCACCGAGGTGCAGCGCAAAAGCATTCTGGACGGAGAGCGCGCCATTGCCCACCTGCTGGCCGCCCGCGAGCACCTGCTGCCGCGCGAACTGGCTGACAACGAAGCGCAGATCCGTGCCCGGGTCACGCAGCTGTGGCAAACCCGCCTGCTGCGCTTCACCAAACTCACAGTGGCAGACGAGATTGAAAACGCGCTGAGCTACTACGAGGCCACCTTCCTCAGCCAGATTCCCCGCCTGTACCGCGAGCTGGAAGACCTGCTGGCCCTGCCGGAAGCCTCGGCCCAGATCCCCGCGTTTTTGCGCATGGGCCAGTGGATTGGGGGCGACCGCGATGGCAACCCCTTCGTCACCGCGTCCACACTCGAATTTGCGCTGCGTCGCCAGTCAGAGGTGGCGCTGCGCCACCTGCTGACCGAGGTGCACCTGCTGGGTGCCGAGCTGTCCATGTCGGAAATGCTCACCGGCGTGAGCGACGACATGGCTACCCTGGCTGCCCGCTCACCCGACAAAAATGCCCACCGCTCTGACGAGCCCTACCGCAAGGCCCTGACCGGCATATACGCCCGCCTGGCCGCCACCCTGACCGAGCTGACCGGCGGTGTGGCTGGCCGCCACGCCGTGGCCCCGCAAAACCCCTACCCCACTGCCGAAGAACTGCTGGCCGACCTGCGCACCATCGAGGCCAGCCTGTTGGCGCACCACGGCGCGGCGCTTGTGCGCCAGCGCCTGGCCCCGCTGATCCGCACGGTGGAGGTGTTCGGCTTTCACCTGGCCACGGTGGACCTGCGCCAAAGCTCGGACCAGCACGAGGCCGTGCTGGATGAACTGCTGGCCGTGGCGCGCGTGTGCCCCAACTACAGCGCACTGGACGAAACCGCCAAACGCACGCTGTTGCTGCAACTGCTGAACGACGCACGCCCCCTGCGCGTGATGGGCGCTACCTACAGCGACTGGACGCAGAGCGAGCTGGCTATTTTTGAGACCGCCCGAACCATGCGCCAGCGCTATGGCGCGCAGGCCATTCGCCACTACATCATCAGCCACACCGAAACCGTGAGCGACCTGTTGGAAGTGTTGCTGCTGCAAAAAGAAGTGGGGTTGATGAAGGGTTTGCTGAGTGAAGAAGCCGTCACAGACCTCATCGTGGTGCCGCTGTTTGAAACCATTGAAGACCTGCGCAATGCCGCGCCCATCATGCGCGAGTACTACGCCCTGCCCGGCGTGGCCGACATGGTGAAACGCGGCGGCGAAGCCCAGTACGGCGAGCAGGACATCATGCTGGGCTACTCCGACAGCAACAAGGACGGCGGCATCTTCACCAGCAACTGGGAGTTGTATCGTGCCGAAATTGCGCTGGTGGAGTTGTTCGACCAACTGGCCAACAGCCACGACATCCAGCTGCGCATGTTCCACGGCCGGGGTGGCACGGTGGGCCGGGGCGGTGGCCCCAGCTACCAGGCCATCCTGGCGCAGCCCCCCGGCACGGTGCGTGGCCAGATTCGCCTGACCGAACAGGGCGAGGTGATTGGCTCCAAATACGCCAACCCCGAAATTGGCCGCCGCAACCTGGAAACCCTGGTGGCGGCCACGCTGGAAGCCACGTTGCTGCAACCCACCCAGCCCGCCCCGGCCGAATTTCTGACGGTGGCAGACCAGTTGTCCAGCGCCAGCATGGGCGCTTATCGGGCCCTGGTGTACGACACCCCCGGCTTTGCGGACTACTTTTTCAACGCCACACCTCTGCGCGAAATTGCAGAGCTGAACATCGGTTCGCGCCCCGCATCGCGCAAGGCCACGCAACGCATTGAGGACCTCCGCGCCATTCCCTGGGGCTTCAGTTGGGGCCAGTGTCGCATTGCGCTGCCGGGCTGGTTCGGGTTTGGCTCGGCGGTGGAAGCGTTCATGAACCAAAAAGGGGCCAAAGGCTTGTCTGGGCAAAAGAAGTTGCTTCAGCAAATGCACGCGCAATGGCCGTTTTTCAGCACCTTGCTGTCCAACATGGACATGGTGCTGGCCAAGAGCGACCTGGCGCTGGCCAGCCGCTACGCCGAGCTGGTGACCGACGCCAAGCTGCGCAAAAAAGTGTTTGCCGCCATCGAGGCCGAGTGGCACCGCACCAACGACGCGCTGACCCTCATCACCGGCGACAAGCAGCGCCTGATGGACAACGCCTCGCTGCAGCGCTCCATGAGCCACCGCTACCCGTACATTGACCCGCTGCACCACCTGCAAGTGGAGCTGGTGCGTCGCCTGCGCGCCTCGTCGGCCAAAGGTGACGCGGTGGACGAGCGCGTCAAGCGCGGCATCCACATCAGCATCAACGGCATTGCTGCAGGTTTGCGCAACACCGGCTGAAGCTCACCCCTTGCCCAGCACCTCACGCACACCGGCCAGTTGCCGCCGGGAAACTGCGAGGTGCTCGGCAACGCCCTCCAAGCGCACGGCCCAGCCGTCGCCATCTTCAGGGTCGTGGTGTTTTTCCAGGGCCCTGATGGCGTGTCGCGCCACCAGCGCGTTGCGGTGTATTCGCAGCCAATGTGCGCCGTGGCGGTCTTCAAACTCGCTCAGACTGCCGTCGTAAATCAACGTGCGGTTGCGGGTGCGCACGGTCACGTACTTCAGTTCGGCCTTCAGATACACCACATCGGCCAAGGGCACACGCTCCGTGCGACCCCGGTCCTGAATGAGAATGAAATTCAATGCCGAATCATCATCCAACGCTTGATTGGGTTGAATCTGTCGCTCTGCTTTTTTAAGAGCCGTCTGAAGGCGTTCAAGGCGCACTGGCTTGGTGAGATAGTCCAAGGCCTCCAAATCAAACGCTTGAACCGCGTGTTCCGCGTGGGCAGTGACAAACACCACGGCGGGTCGCTGTGGCATTTGCTGCAGGGCTTGAGCCAGGCCCAGGCCATCCATGCCCGGCATGTGTATGTCCAGCAGCAGCACATCGCAAGGGTGCCGGGCCAGCAGACCCATGGCGCTCACCGCATCAGCGGCCTCGGCCACCACACGGGTGGGGGGATCGCTGCAATCGCCCAACAGGGTTTGCAGCCGTTGTCTGGCCAGTGGCTCGTCGTCCACGATCATGATCTTCAGGGTCATTGCCCGCCTCCTTTACCTGCATTGCTCGCCAAACCGTATTGTTACAACGGCACCTCCAATCGCACCACGTATTGGCCGTCGATTTCGCCGCTCCTGAAACTGGCTTTCAGGTCGTGCATCAGGGCCAGGCGTTCGCGCACATTGGCCAACGCAAGCCCCATGCCATGCGGACCGGCGCCTGCGGGCACGGTGTTCACCACTTTGATGACCACGGTCTCACCGCGCCGCTCGGTGCTGATGCGAATGTCTGCTCCGCTGATGCTCGGCTCCACACCATGTTTGACGGCGTTTTCCACCAGGGGCTGGAGCAGCAAAGGTGGCAGCAAGGCAGTACCGGCGGCCGGGTCTGTGTGCCATTCAACGCGCAAGCGGGGCCCAAACCGCACCTGCTCGATGGCCAGGTAGCGCTCGGCCAGGGTCAACTCTTGCGCCAACGGCACGGCCTGCTGGCTGTCGGCCAGTGCGCTGCGAAACAGTTCGCTCAGGTCTTCCAACAGCGCCTCGGCACGGGCAGGTTCGGCACGCACCAGCGCAATGGCACTGTTGAGCGTGTTGAACAGGAAATGCGGGCGGATGCGCGACTGCAACTCTGCCAGCCGGGCGGTCGTGCTGGCGGGCAGCTGCGCTCGAGCGCGCCACACCAACCCAGCCACCAGCGCGCTGGCCAGCAAGGCCCCGGCGGATGCACCCGCCAGCCACAGCGGCTGGCCCTCAGCGCCCAGCCACCACCACAGGGCCACCGCAAACACACCGGCCACAGCACCCAGCACCACACCGGCAAAGGCCTGGCCCCACACAGGCCAGCGGGCCAGAACCCCTTTGAGGGCACAACCCAGCAACAGCCACATCAGCACGGCTGGCTGCGCCACAGCGGTGATGGCGGCCAGGTCCAAGAGCCACGGCCAACCCATGGGCCGCACAAACATCAGCCCCACGCCGACAACCGCCTCCACAAACAGGACCGCACGCAGTACGACACCCACGTGGCAGGCGTCAAAGACCAGCAGATGGGCAGCTTCCCGCTGACCATTGCCCGTGGCCGTCCCGGTCAGAGATGACGTCAAGGTCTCGGGCAGCTGTAGGGTCGATAAAATCTCGGGTTCATTCATGCCACGTTGCGCCAGGGCGGACCGACCGCCCCGGCCTCACCATTATTGGGCAGTCCGCTGACCCACGTGGGAGCCGCTGGCCCCTGGCCCCACTTGCACACCCCAAACCATGACAGCACCGAACCAACTCGACACCAAATCCCAAGCTTGGTCTGCCCTGTTTTCAGAGCCCATGAGCGACCTGGTCAAGCGCTACACCGCCAGCGTATTTTTCGACAAGCGACTGTGGCAGGCAGACATTGCGGGCAGCCTGGCACATGCCGAGATGTTGGCCGCCCAAGGCATCATCGGTGCGGAAGACCATTCGGCCATCCAGCGCGGCATGGCGCAAATCACCCAGGAAATCGAGTCTGGCGCATTCGAGTGGAAGCTGGACCTGGAAGATGTGCACCTGAACATCGAAGCCCGCCTCACCCAACTGGTGGGCGACGCCGGCAAGCGCCTGCACACTGGCCGCAGCCGCAACGACCAGGTGGCCACCGACGTGCGCCTGTGGCTGCGCGGTGAAATTGACACCATTGGCGTGCTGCTGAACGAGGTGCAAACCGCGCTGGTGGACGTGGCCGAGAAAAACGTGGAAGTGATATTGCCCGGCTTCACCCACCTGCAGGTGGCCCAGCCCGTGAGCTTTGCACACCACCTGCTGGCCTATGTGGAAATGTTTGCCCGCGACAACGAACGCATGGCCGACGTGCGTCGCCGCACCAACCGCCTGCCACTCGGGGCAGCCGCACTGGCTGGCACCACCTATCCGCTGGACCGCAACCGCGTGGCCCGGTCTTTGGCCATGGTGGACAGCAACGGCCAGCCGCAGGTGTGCCAGAACAGTCTGGACGCCGTGAGCGACCGCGACTTCGCCATCGAATTCACCGCCGCTGCCTCTCTGTGCATGGTGCACATCAGCCGCCTGAGCGAAGAACTCATCATCTGGATGAGCCAGAACTTTGGCTTCATCAAAATTGCCGACCGCTTCACCACCGGCTCATCGATCATGCCGCAGAAGAAAAACCCCGATGTGCCTGAGCTCGCACGCGGCAAGACCGGGCGCGTGGTGGGCCACTTGATGGGCCTGATCACCCTGATGAAAGGCCAGCCTTTGGCCTACAACAAAGACAACCAGGAAGACAAAGAGCCGCTGTTCGACACCGTCGACACGCTGAAAGACACGCTGCGCATCTTTGCCGAGATGATCGGTGGGCAAATGAACCCTGAAACTGGCGTGAAAGAAGGCGGCATCATCGTCAACGCGGCGCCCATGCGCGCCGCAGCCCAAAAGGGCTACGCCACCGCCACCGACCTGGCCGACTACATGGTGAAAAAGGGCCTGCCTTTCCGCGACGCCCACGAGGCCGTGGCCCACGCCGTGAAAACCGCCCAGGCTAAAGGTGTGGACCTGAGCGAACTGTCCCTGGCCGAGCTGCAGGCCTTCAACCCCGCCATGGGGGCAGACGTGTTCGAGTGCCTGAGCCTGGAAGGCAGCCTGAACGCCCGCAATACGTTGGGCGGCACCGCACCGGAGCAAGTGCGCGTGGAGTTGGCGCGGCATCGCAAACGGCTGGGCTGAAAGCCTGCATCAGCAGGCGGCACGCCCAAACCGTGCACGCCATACCACGCGTCTCACATGGAGTGGAGGCCGATGGTGTTGCCTTCGGTGTCCATCACCAGGGCGATGGAACCGTGCTCGCCAATCGACATTTTGGGCTTGAGCACCTGCCCGCCGTGGGCTGCCACGCGCGCAGCTTCGACCGCACAGTCTTCGCAAGCGAAGTACACCAGCGTGCTGCCACCAGACGGGCAACCGGGCATTTTGACCAGTGCACCAGGGGCGCCGTAGCGGTCAAACGCGGAAGGGAAAGACCACATTTCCATGCCTGGAAAACTGTCGGTGCTGGGGTTGGCGAGCGGTGTCAACTCGCCCTGAAACACCGCTTCGTAAAACGCCTTGGCGCGAGGCATGTCCTGCACATAGATTTCAAACCAGGCCACTGGGTTGGGATGCATGCGGGGTTCTCCTTGAATACAACGATAGCTACAAAGTCAATGGAATAAAGCGGTAGAAGCACTTTTGATCACTGAAAATGATTCAAGCTGGTCGCCACGAGGGTGTTGAGACGCGCGTCCGGCTTTACAAGCTCCTCCACCACGCTGAAGTGGTTCACACCCGGCAGTTCCTCGCACACCGGCACGGCGTCTGGCCCCCAGGCCTGCTGAATGAGCCGGTTCTGGCGCTTGAACTCATCGCTTTCATCGCCACCCACCACGGTGGTCAATCTGCCTCGCTGGCCGGGGCGTTGCGGGGCAGGCAACTTGGCCGGGCTTTGGCTGGCAGCTTCCTTCGAGGTCAGCCCCAGGTCGGCCAGGAATGGTGTCTGGCGGATGGGTTCCATGTCGAACAGCCCGCTGATGGACACGCCGTGCTGCAGCGGCTGCGCGGGCAACGCCAAACCCAGTTGTCGACCCACGGCCAACCAGTCGGTGGCGAGCAACATGCCCACCAGTTGACCGCCTGCCGAATGGCCCACCACCGTGATGCGATCCGGGTCGCCACCGTGCTCGGCAATGTGCTGCCACACCCAGGCCACGGCCGCGACCATCTGGCGCGTGATGTCACTCACCCGCACCGCCGGGCACAGCGTGTAGTTGGGCACCACCACACACGCGCCTTGGGCCACGAAGTGCGGTGCAATGAAGCTGTGGTCTGCCTTGTCGAGAGCGCGCCAGTAGCCTCCGTGGATGAACACGAGCACCGGCGCGCCACGGCCCTGAGCTGAACTGCCAGCCGAGGCGGCAGCGGGAAACACGTCCAGCGTCTGGACAGGCCCCGTTGTGCCCACAAAGGCCTGGGCCAGCGGGTTGTCGTGGTACGGCACGTCCAGCCGCGCCTGAGACAGTTGCTGGCGCGCGCTCAGGGAGTCTGTGGCCCAACGCTGCAAGTGCTGGGCAAACGCGGGCACCAGCGCGCGGTTGTTGTACTGGCTGTCCAGCCACGCCGGGCTGCCGGCAGTGGCCAGAGGTAGGGTGCTCATGCGGGCACCACGGCTGTCACTTCAATTTCTACCTTGGCTCGGTCTTCCATCAGCGCACTCACCTCTACAGCGGTCATGGCGGCGTTGAAGCAACCAATGATCTCGCGAAAGGCCTTGCCAATCTCGGCCGAGGCGGCCAGGTACTCGCGCTTGTTGGTCACGTACCAGGTCATGCGCACGATGTGCTCGGGGCTGGCCCCGCCTTCTTTCAGCACATCGACCACGTTGTGCAGCGCCTGGCGCACCTGGGCAGCCATGTCGTCGCTGTGGAACACGCCCTGCGCGTCCCAGCCGATCATGCCGGCCACGAACACCATGCGGCCGGTGGCGGTGACGCCATTGGCATAACCCTTGGGACGCGGCCAGCCGGGTGGAAGCAAGGTTTTCATGGGAGGGTCTCCGATGTGTTGTTGTGTTGAAAGGCTGCCAGCTCAAACGCCGATGTAGCGCTGCCACAGCCCCGGGTCGGCCGACAGCGCGGCCGAGCTGCCCTGCCACACCACGCGGCCGCGCTCGATGATGGTGTGGCTGTCGGCCAGGCCAATCAGGCGCTGCACGTATTTGTCGATGACCAGCGTGGTCTGCCCCTGCTCGCGCAGGGTGTGCAGGCAGCGCCAGATGTCTTCGCGGATCAGCGGGGCCAGGCCCTCGGTGGCTTCGTCGAGGATGAGCAAGTGCGGGTTGGTCATGAGCGCGCGGCCAATCGCCAGCATCTGCTGCTCGCCGCCTGAAAGCTGGTTGCCCATGTTGCGCCGCCGCTCGGCCAGGCGTGGGAACAGGTCGTACACCCGCTCCAGCGTCCAAGGCGTGTTGCTGCTGTTGCGCCGGGCGGCAAAGGCCACCAGGTTCTCCTGCACCGACAGGTTGGGGAATATCTGCCGCCCCTCGGGCACCACGGCCAGGCCCATGCGCGCAATGCGGTCTGGCGCCTGCCCGTCGATGCGGTGGCCCATGAAGCGTACGCTGCCAGAGCGAGACGGCGTGAGCCCCAGCACAGAACGAACCGTGGTGGTTTTGCCCATGCCATTGCGGCCCAGCAGGGTGGTCACTTCGCCCGGCGCAATGCCCAGGGTCACACCAAACAGCACTTGGCTGCTGCCGTAGGCGGTTTCGAGTCCTTCCACTTCCAGCAGCGCGCTCATGCAGGCACCCCGTGCTCCGATGTGTGGTCCAGTTCGTCGCCCAGGTAGGCGCGCTTGACTTCAACGTTCTGGCGAATGTCGTCCGGCGTGCCGGTGGCGATCACACGCCCGGCCACCAGCGTGGAAATGCGGTCGGCCAGGCGGAACACGGCATCCATGTCGTGTTCCACCAGCAGCAGCGTGGTGTGGCCTTTGAGGCTGGTCAGCAGCGCCACCATGCGCTCGGTTTCGTCGGGACCCATCCCGGCCATGGGCTCGTCGAGCAACAGCAATTGGGGGCGCACGGCCAAGGCCAGACCTACCTCCAACTGGCGCTGCTCGCCGTGCGACAACCCCCCGGCATCGGCAAACAACCGTTCGCCCAGGCCCACACGCTCGGCCACCTCGGCAGCACGCTCGTAACGGGCCTTGTCGCGGCGGGCAGCGCGCCAGAAGGCCATGCTGCTGCCGTCCTGAGACTGCGCGGCCAGGGCCAGGTTGTCCCAGACCGACAGTCGCTTGAAGATGCTGGTGATCTGGTACGACCGGACCAGGCCCTGCGCCACGCGCCGGTGCATGGGGGCATGGGTGATGTCCACCCCGCTGAACCACACCTGCCCCGCCGTGGGTGCCAGAGCGCCCGACAGCTGGTGGATCAGCGTGGTTTTGCCCGCGCCATTGGGGCCGATGAGGGCATGCAGCTCGCCGCGCTGAACACTCAGGTGGGCATGGTCAGTGGCCAGCAGGCCGCCGAACCGTTTGACCAGGCCGTCCACCTTCAGCAACACGTCGGGCGTGGAAACGGCGCTCATGAACGGGCTCCCCAGCTTTTGAGCAACTGCGAGGCGCGTGCGCCCAGGCTCATCAGACCGTTGGGGGCCAGCAGCACCACCGCCAGCAGCACAGCACCCAGGCCGAATTGCCAGTGGATGGTGTAGGCCACCAGCACCTCTTCCATGATGAGGAACAGCGCCGCCCCGGCCAAGCCGCCATACAGGTGCCCCACACCGCCCAGAATGACCATGATCATCAGCATGCCCGACTGGCTCCACTGCATGGCCGACGGGCTGACAAACCCGCCCTGGTTGGCCAGCAGCGCCCCGGCCAGGCCGGCCAATGCACCAGCCAGCGTGAAGGCCACCAGCTTGAATCGGTACACCGGGAAACCCAGCGCCAGCATGCGGGTCTCGTTCTCGCGAATGGCCTGCAGCGTGTGGCCAAAGCGGGCGTTCACCAGGCGGTGCAGCGCCAGAAACACCACCACCACCACGGCCAGCACCACGTAGTAGAAGTGGGTGTCGTTGGACAGGTCCAGCCCCAGGCCCACCTTGGCGCGGCCCGGCAAGGGCAAGCCGTCGTCGCCGCCGAAGGTCTTGAGCGACACCATCAGGAAGTACAGCATCTGGGCAAACGCCAGCGTGATCATGATGAAGTACACGCCCTGCGTGCGCAGGCTGATGGCCCCGATGACCAGCGCCAGCAAGCCGCCCACCACAAAGGCCAGCGGCCAGGTGGCCCAGGCCGACATCCAGCCTGCGTTCATGGCAATGCCTGCCGCATACGCCCCCATGCCCACAAAAGCCGCATGACCAAAGCTGACCATGCCGCCAAAGCCCAGGATCAGGTTGAGGCTGGTGGCCGCCAGTGCAAACACCAGCACCCGGCTGGCCACACCCACATAAAAATCATCGCCCAGCGCTTGTGCCACGGGCGGCAACAGCAACAGTATCAATAGCAGCACACTGCCCGCTACAGGGCGCAAGCTGTGGTCCAGCAGGCCAGGCGCTGGTCGTGGGGTGCTGCCTGAAGGGGCGGCAGGCGCCAGTGGGGAAGGGCTTTCGATGGACATGTGCTCAGCCATGGGCAGGGAACAGGCCCCGGGGTTTGAAGAACAGCACCGCCGCCATCAGCAGGTAAATCAGGATCGACGCCACCGCACCGCCCGCACTGCTGGCGGCCTCCGAGCCCCACACGGCTTGCAGCAGCGGGGGCAACAGCGCGCGGCCAGCGGTGTCCACCACCCCCACCAGCAACGCCCCCAGAAACGCCCCGCGGATGGAGCCGATGCCGCCGATGACGATGACCACAAAAGCGAGGATCAGGATGCTTTCGCCCATGCCAACCTGCACCGCCAGCAGCGGCCCGAGCAAACCACCGGCCAGCGCGCACAGGGCGGCGCCCAGCGCAAACACCCCTGTGAACAGGCGGCGCACCGGCACCCCCATGGCCAGCGCCATGTCGCGGTTGGACGCCCCCGCACGCACCTGCATGCCCAAGCGTGTGCGCGTGACCAGCAGATACAACAGCAAAGCCCCGCCCAGCCCAACGGCAATGATGAACAGCCGGTACGCCGAGTAGAAAAAACCCGGCATCAGTTCCACCGGCCCGGCCAGCACCTCTGGCGGGTTGAGCGAGATGGGCTGCGAGCCCCAGATCATGCGCACACCTTCATTGGCCATCAGCAGCAGGGCAAAGGTGCCCAGCACCTGCGACAGGTGGTCACGCTTGTAGAAGTGCTGCAGCACCGACAACTCCAGCACCATGCCAACCATAGCCGTGGCCACCACCCCTGCCCCCAACCCCAGCCAGAAGGAACCACTGGCCGCTGTGACGGTGGCAACCAGGTAGGCCCCCACCATGTACAGCGAGCCGTGGGCCAGGTTGATCATGTCCATGATGCCGAACACCAGGGTGAGCCCGGCGGCCAGCAAAAACAGCATCAGCCCGAACTGAAGCCCGTTGAGCGACTGCTCCAGAAGCAAGGTGGCGGTCATGTGTGCAGGTCAGCCCAAGGTTCAGAGGGCGGGCATCTTGCAATCGCCCACGTAGGCATCGGCATGGTTTTCAAACACCTTGCCCAGCGTGCGGTTGGTCACGCGGCCCTGGCTGTCTTTGGTGATGACGCGCAGGTAGTAGTCCTGAATGGGGTAGTGGTTGGTGTTGAACTTGAACGCGCCCCGCACCGACTCGAACTTGGCAGCTTCCAACGCCTTGCGCACCGCAGCTTTATCGTCGAGGTTGCCCTTGACGTCGCGAACCGCTGCGTCCATCAGGCGGGCTGCGTCATACCCTTGTGATGCATACAGGCTGGGCAAGCGGCCGTAGTCTTTCTGGAAGTCGGCCACAAAACGTTTGTTGGCGGCGTTGGCCATGTCGTGCGCCCATTGCGAGGTGTTGAACATGCCCAGCATGGGCTCGCCCACGGCGCGGATCACGTCTTCATCGCCCGAAAAACCGGGGCCAAACAGGGTCATGTCTTTGGACAACCCGGCACCCACAAACTGCTTGATGAAGTTGATGCCCAGGCCACCGGGCAAAAAGATGTAAACCGCATCGGCACCGGAGCTGCGCATTTTGGCCAGCTCCGCACCGTAGTCGAGCTGGCTCAGCGGGGTGTAGGCCTCCATGACGACTTCACCCTTGAAGAAACGTTTGAAGCCGGTGAGTGCGTCCTTGCCTGCAGGGTAGTTGGGGGCCAGGATGGCGGCCTTCTTGAAGCCCTTGTCCGTCACGGTTTTGCCCACGGCCTCGTGCAGGTTGTCGTTCTGCCAGGCCACGTTGAAGAAGTAGGGGTTGCACTGTGCGCCGGCGTACTGGCTGGGGCCAGCGTTGGCACTGATGTAGAAGGTTTTGCTGGCAAAAATGGGCTGGCCCACCGCAAGCATGATGTTGGAGAACACCACGCCGGTCATGAAATCGACCTTGTCGCGCTTGATGAGGCGGTCAGCGGTCTGTTTGGCGGCGTCGGGGCTCATCTGGTCGTCGGCCACGATCACTTCCGCAGGCAGCCCGCCCAGTTTGCCGCCCGAGTGCTTGAGCGCCAGGTTGAAGCCGTCGCGAATGTCCACCCCCAGGCCCGCGCCGGGGCCTGACAGCGTGCTGAGCAGGCCCACCTTCACCTTGTCTGCTGCTTGGGCGCCACCCGCCAGCATCAGCGTGGCAGCGGCCACAGCCAGCGCCTGGCAGGCTGCCTGGTGAACGGCGGAAAAACGATGGGTCTGGCTCATGGTCAAGGCTCCTTGTGGACGGGGTGAAACGGATGAATGTGAGGGGTCAGATCAGGTCATGCAGCCTGAAGCGCTGTAGCTTACCGGTCTGTGTGCGGGGCAAGGTGTCTGCAAACCGGATGACGCGTGGGTATTTGTACGGAGCTATTGAGCTTTTCACGAAGTCTTGCAGGGTTTTCACCAAGGCTTCGTCGGCCTCCACACCGGCCTGCGGCACCACAAACGCGGTGATGACCTGGCCACGCTCAGCATCGGGCACGCCGATCACCGCACATTCGGCCACGGCGGGGTGCAGCATCAGCGCCTCTTCCACCTCCGGCGAGGCCACGTTGTACCCGGCCGAGACGATCATGTCGTCGGTGCGCGCCTGGTAAAAAAAGTAGCCGTCAGCGTCCATCAGGTAGGCGTCGCCGGTCAGGTTCCAGCCGTTTTTCACGTAGCTGGTCTGACGCTCGTCGCCCAGGTAACGGCAACCGGTGGGGCCCTTCACCGCCAAGCGCCCCACGGTGCCAGGGGGCACCTCGCGGCCTTGGTCGTCCTGCACCTGGGCTTGGTAGCCAGGTACCACGGTGCCGGTGGCGCCGGGACGGGCGTGGGCCTCGTCGGCCGAAATGAAAATGTGCAGCAGCTCGGTGGCCCCGATGCCGTCGATCAGCTCGATTCCAAAGGCCAATTTCCACTGTGCACGGGTGGCAGCGGGCAGCGCCTCGCCGGCCGACACACACTGGCGCAGCGCCGTCTGCCGCAAGGCAGGGCCCTGCGCAGACAACACACGGTACGACGTGGGCGCGGTGAACAGCGTGGTAACGCCATACGCCGGAATGGCCTCGGCGAGTTGAGGTGGACTGGCTTTCTCCAGCAACACGGTGGACGCCCCGACCGACATGGGAAACAGCAGCAAGCCCCCCAGCCCAAAGGTGAATGCCAGCGGCGGGCTGCCCAAAAACACATCATCACTCTTGGGGCGCAGCACGTGCGTGGGCCAGCAGTTGCAGACGGCCATCACGTCGCGATGACAGTGCATGGTGGCCTTGGGCACGCCCGTGGTGCCGCTGGTGAAGGCCAGCAGGCAGGTGTCGGTGGCAGCAGTGGGCACGTTGGCAAAGGGCGTGTTGTGGCGGGCCATGTCGGTTTCCAGCCTCGCTGGCCCGCCGACAGTCACCACGCCGCCCAGCACGCCCTGCCCGTGGAAAAACCGCAGTTGCTGCAACACGGGGTGGGTAGCAGCAGCCTGCTGCAGCTCCTGCGCCAGCGACAGGTCGCACAACGCGTGCGACACCTGCGCCTTGTCGATGATGGCCCCCAGCTCTTTGGCGCGCAGCAGCGGCATGGTGGCCACGGCGATGCCACCCGCCTTGATGACAGCAAACCAGCACGCCGCCAACATTGGGTTGTTGGGCGCACGCAGCAGCACGCGGTTGCCACTGACCAGCCCCATGTCTTTCACCAGCACGTGGGCAATGCGGTCGGCATGGGCCTGCAGGTCGCGGTAGGTCCACACCAAACCGCCGGGGGCACGGATGCACACGCGGTCGCACCAGCCCCGGTCGATGGCACTGTCCAGCAGCTCGGTGGCGCAGTTGAGCTGTGCGGGAAACTGCAGGCCCGGTGCGTCCAGCAAAAACTCGGGCCACTGGTCGGCTGGCGGCAGGTGGTCAGCGGCAAAGGTGTCGATGTGGGCGGTGTGCATGGCGGGCTCCCGGTGCTTTGATTGCTGATAGCTACAAACCCTTACCCATCAAGCGGTAGGGGCCATTTCTTTCAACATTTCTCGCGCAATGATGAGTTGCTGCACCTCGGTCGCGCCTTCGTAGATGCGCAGGGCGCGGATCTCGCGGTACAGGCGCTCCACCGGCACGCCGCTGACCACGCCCAGCCCACCCCACATCTGCAGCGCGGCGTCGATGACGGTCTGCGCGTTTTCAGTGGCGGTCATCTTGGCCATGGCCGCCTCACGGGTGACGGTGTGGCCCTGGTCGCGCAGCCAGGCGGCGCGGTACGTCAGCAAGGCGGCGCTGTCGATGGCGGTGGCCATCTGCGCCAGCTTGGCCTGCGTGAGCTGAAAGTCGGCCAGCACACCACCGAACATGGCGCGGGTGGTGGCGCGTTGCAGCGCCTCGTCCATTGCGCGGCGGGCCAGCCCCAGCGCGGCGGCAGCCACTGAGGTGCGGAACACATCGAGTGTGCGCATGGCAATTTTGAAACCCTGGCCCGCTTCGCCCACCAACGCGTCGGCAGGCAAGCGGCAGTTGGCGAGGCGCAACCGGGCCAGCGGGTGTGGGGCCATCACGTCGATGCGCTCGGCCACCTCGAAACCAGGCGCATCGGCATCGACAATGAATGCACTGATGCCCCGTGCACCCGGGGCCTCGCCCGAGCGGGCGAACAGCACATAAAAATCGGCAATGCCGCCGTTGGAAATCCAGGTCTTTTCGCCATTCAGCAGCCAGCCCTCGCCCTGAGCATCGCTCACACGCTGCGCGCTGCAGGCCATGGCCGCCACATCGGAGCCAGCCTGGGGTTCTGACAAAGCAAACGCGGCGATGGCTTCGCCACGGGCCACGCGTGGCAAGTAGCGTTGGCGCTGCGCTGCCGAGCCGTGCAACGAAATGGCCCCCGAGCCCAGGCCCTGCATGGCAAACGCAAAGTCGGCCTGACCGCTGTGGCGGGCCAGGTTTTCGCGCAGCAGGCAGATGGCACGGGTGTCGATGGCATCGCCCGCGCCGCCCACGTCGCGCCCGGCCACGGCGTGTGCGAGCCAGCCGCCCTGCCCCAGCGAACGCACCAGGCTGCGGCATTCGGCATCGGCGTCGGGTCCGTGGTCGTGTGGCACGTGCTGGCTGGCCCAGGCTTGAAGGTCGTGGGCCAGGGTGCGGTGGTGGTCGTCGAAAAACGGCAGGCCCAGGAAGCGGGCGTCCAGTGTCTGGGCCATGGTCAGTTGCCTTCGAAACGGGGTTTCTGTTTGGCCACAAAGGCGTGGTACGCGCGGGAAAAGTCCTGCGTCAGCATGCACAGGGCCTGCGCCTGCGCCTCGGACTCGATGGCCTGCTCCAGCGTCATGGCCCATTCCTGGTGCAACATGGTTTTGGTGATGCCGTTGGCAAAGGTGGGGCCTTCGGCCAGGCTGCGGGCCAGCGACTGGGCATCTGACAGCAAGGCGGCGGGTTCACACAGGCGGTTGAAAAAGCCCCAGCGTTCGCCCTCTTCACCGCCCAGCGAGCGGCCCGTGTACAAAAGTTCGCTGGCGCGGCCCTGGCCAATCAGGCGCGGCAGGATGGCGCAAGCGCCCATGTCGCAACCGGCCAGCCCCACGCGGTTGAACAGAAAGGCCGTTTTACTGCGGGCCGTGCCCAGCCGCATGTCACTGGCCATGGCCATGATGGCCCCCGCCCCGGCACACACCCCATCCACCGCCGCCACGATGGGCTGCGGGCAGGCGCGCATGGTGCGCACCAGCTCGCCCGTCATGCGAGTGAACATGAGCAATTCGGGGGCTTTCAGCGCCACCAGCGGACCGATGATTTCGTGCACATCACCGCCGGAACAAAAGTTGTCGCCTGCGCCGTGCAGTACCACCACATTCACATCGTCGGCCCACTTGAGCGCGTGAAACAGGTCGCGCATCTCGGCATACGAATCAAACGTGAGCGGGTTTTTGCGCTCGGGCCGGTTGAGCGTGAGGGTGGCCACACCATCTTGCACCTGCCACAGAAAGTGTTGGGCCACGTACCCCGCCAGGGGGCGGCGGTTGCCTGCCATCAAGGCGGGGTCGACCCCTTGAGCGGACGGGGCGGCGTGTTGGGGGTTGGACATGCGGGAAACTCCTTCAATGGGGGGCTGCAGGTTGGGCGGCCAGGCCCTGGTTGCGCACCAGCTGCAGCCGCAACTCACCGAGCAGGGCAAACAGCGCGTCTTTTTGGCCCGCTGCCAGGCCACCGAACAGCGACACCAGCCATTGCTCGTGTTCCAGCGCCATGGCGGCAAAGTCGGTCTGGCCAGCGGGGGTCAGCCGCACCAGGTATGAGCGGCGGTCATCCGGGTCGTCCACCCGCTCAACCAAACCGTCGCGCACCAGTTGGTCGGTCAGGCCGGTCACGTTGCCGCCCGTCACCATGAGGTAGCGCGACAACACGTTCATGCGCAGACCCTTGGGGTGGCGCTCCAGCTGGGCCAGGTAGTCGAAGCGGGGCAAGGTGGAGGCAAAGCGCACACGCAGTTGCTGGCGAATGACCTGCTCGATCTGCGTGCTGCAGGCCAGCAAGCGCAGCCAGATGCGCAGATCCAGGTGGTCGCCTTCCTGCGAGCGGGCTTCCAGGCCCAGGTGCTCGTCGGCCAGGGTCTGGCCAGCAGGCGTTGGGGTCTCGGGTGTGTGTGGGGTGCTCATGGGGTCAACAGGGCTCACATCACTTCGCCACCGGCCACCGGGACCGACTGCCCCGTTATGGCGCTGGCGCCAGGGCTGCACAACCAGGCCACGGCATCGGCCACCTCGGTTGGCAACACCAATCGGCGTTGTGGGTTGCTGCGCACCAGTTCGGCCAGGGCCTCGTCCGGGCTGCGCCCGGTGGTGGCCACGATGCGGTCGATGCTCTCGCGGACCAGTTCGGTATCGGTGTAACCAGGGCACACCGCGTTCACGGTGATGCCTTGCGTGGCCAGTTCCAGCGCCAGCGAACGCGTCAGGCCGACCACACCGTGTTTGGCCGCGCAGTAGGCAGACACATAGGCGTAGCCCACCAGCCCTGCCGTGCTGGCCACGTTCACCACCCTGCCCCACCCTGCTTTGCGCATGGCGGGCAACACGGCCTGTGTGCACAGCCAGGTGCCTGTAAGGTTGACGGCCAACATCTGCTGCCACAGCTCAAAGCTGGTTTTGTGAGCCGCCGCGCTGACCGCTTGTCCTGCGTTGTTGACCAGCACCGCCACCGGCCCGAAGCGCTCGATGGCCTGGGCCATGGCGTGTGCTACCTGGGCGGGGTCGGTCACATCGGCCAGCACGGCGTGGAGGTGATCGGGTGCGGTGGCCACCACAGCATTCAGTGGCTCGGCGCGCCGTCCCAACACCGTGACGTTCAGCCCCTGGGCCACCAAGGCCTGTGCAATGGCCGCGCCGATGCCAGTGCCGCCACCGGTGACCAGGGCATGGCCGCGCTCAGGCGCGATGGCGGGCGGAGATGTGTGTGTCATGGCTCAGGACGCTGCCACGTTGGCCGACTGCTGCGCTTTTTCGCGCACGAAGTTCGCTTCCATCTGGCCCTTGGCCGACTGGTACTGGCGCGGCCAGGCCACGGGCCGGTAGCCAATTTTGGCGGCCTCGGTCAGGGTCCAGGCGGGGTTGGCCAGATGAGGGCGGGCGACGGCGCACAGGTCGGCGCGCCCGGCGGCCAGAATGCTGTTGGCATGGTCGGCCTCGCTGATGGCCCCCACCGCGATGGTCGCAATGCCCGCTTCCTGGCGGATACGGTCGGCAAACGGCGTCTGGAACATGCGGCCGTAAACCGGCTTTTCCGCCTTGCTGACCTGGCCCGATGAACAGTCGATCATGTCGGCCCCGGCGGCCTTGAAGGCCCGGGCCACTTCCACTGCGTCGGCCGGGGTGATGCCACCATCCACCCAGTCGTGCGCGGAAATGCGCACCGACATCGGCCGATCGGCGGGCCATGCAGCGCGCACCGCAGCAAACACCTCCAGCGGGTAGCGCAAGCGGTTGGCCAGGCTGCCACCGTACTCATCGGTGCGGTGGTTGGTGAGTGGCGAAATGAAGGTGGACAGCAGGTAGCCGTGGGCGCAATGCAGCTCTAGCCAGTCCACACCAATCTCAGCTGCAGCAACGGTGGCCTGCACGAACTGAGCCTTGACGGCGTCCATGTCGTACCGGGTCATTTCGCGGGCGGTCTGGCTGATGCCTGCCAGGTATTGCTGGGGCGAAGCCGCCATCAGCGGCCAACCACCGGCTGCCAGCGGCTGGTCAATGCCTTCCCAGGCCACACGGGTGGCACCTTTGGGGCCCGCATGGCCAATTTGCATACCGAACTTGGCATCGGTCTGGCTGTGTACCCATTGCACGATGCGTTGCCAGGCCTGTGCCTGGTCAGCGCTGTAGATGCCAGGGCAACCGGGGGTGATGCGGCCCTCGGCGCTGACACAGGTCATCTCGGCAAACACCAGTGCGGCACCACCCATGGCCCGCGCACCCAAGTGAACCAAGTGGTAGTCGCCCACCACGCCATCGGTCGCGGAGTACTGCGCCATGGGCGACACCACGATGCGGTTTTTCAGCGTCACACCGCGCACGGTGTAGGGCGTGAACATGGGTGGCGGCGGGGTGCGGCCGGTGTCGGCCACGCCAGCGGTCTGGGCAAACCAGCGCTCGTAGCCCTCCAGCCAGGCGGCGTCACGCAGGCGCAGGTTTTCGTGGCTGATGCGCTGACTGCGCGTGAGCATGGAATACATGAACTGGGGCGGGGCCAACTGGTCGCAATAGCGCTGGCCACACACCTCGAACCACTCCATGGCATTCCAGGCGGCGTTTTGCAGGCGCAAAACGTCCACAGCGCGAAGGGCCTGGTAGCGCTGCAAAACAGTGGGCAGGCTGGCCACCTGATCAGCCGCCGGTACCTCACCAAGCAAACGGGCCAAGTCGATGGCGTCTTCAATGGCCAGCTTGGTGCCCGAGCCGATGGCGAAGTGCGCGGTGTGCACGGCATCGCCCATCAGCACCACCTGGCTACGCCCGTTGAACAAGTGCCACTGTTCGCACTTCACACGCTGAAAGTTGAGCCAGGCCGAACCGCGCAGGTGGCGCGAGTTGGTCATGAGCTTGGCACCCTGCAGGTTGGCGGCAAACAGCTTTTCGCAGAAGGCAATGGAGGCCTCCTGGTCGGCCTGATCCAACCGATGGGCCTGCCAGACCTCCTCCGGGCACTCGACGATGAAGGTGGTGGTGTTTTCGTCGAACTTGTAGATGTGAGCCTGAAACCAGCCGTGTTCGGTTTTTTCAAACAAAAAGGTGAATGCGTCGTATAGCTTGTGGGTGCCCAGCCAGATGTAGCGGTTGGGGCGCACCACCACGTCGGGCTTGAAGACGTCGGCATATTTTTCGCGGATGCGGGAGTTGATGCCGTCGCAGGCCACCACCAGGTCGGCGTCGGGAAATTCGGTGTCGGACGTCACATCGGCCTCGAACACCAGCTTCACACCCAGTTGCTCGCAGCGTGCCTGCAGGATGTTGAGCAGTTTTTTGCGGCCAATGCCCACAAACCCGTGCCCGCCCGAGCGGATGACCTCGCCCTTGAAATGGAGCTCGATGTCGTCCCAGTGGTTGAAAGCGGCCTGGATTTCACCGGCAGTGACGGGGTCGCAGCGGCGCATGTTGTCCATGGTGGCATCGGAAAACACGACGCCCCAGCCGAAGGTGTCGTAAGGCTTGTTGCGCTCCACCACGGTGATGTCGTGCGCCGGGTTCTGCTGCTTCATCAGCAACGCAAAGTACAGACCGGCCGGCCCACCACCCACACACACGATGTTCATGGCAACGTTCCCAAGACAGTTCGGCACAGCGCCGATATTCGATTGAAGCTTAATTGATTTAAACCTAAAGTAAATACCCGGATTTACCCTGAGCACCACACCTTCGCGCCTGCGAGACGCCGTCTGCAATTTTCCGAGGTTGACGTGAATCAAGCGCGCGGGCCCACGGCCTGATAGCCTAGAGGCCCATGGAACATTCAGACACCAACCTTTGCGAAGCCCAGGCCGCAGGCTTGGAATGGACACCCGGACTGCAAGTCGGCAATGGCCGCATGGACGACACGCACGAAGAATTTGTGGTCCAGCTCAACACCCTACTGGCCACGCCGATGCGCGACCAATTGCCGTTGTACCGCGAGTTTCTGGCCCACACCGTGGAACACTTTGCGCAGGAAGAGCGGTGGATGCTGGCCACCGGCTTTTCGGCAGACAACTGCCATGCGTCGCACCATGCCACCATCCTTGACACCATGCGCGCAGTGGAAGAGCACTATCTGGGCGGTGACAACCAGATCATCAACCGACTGGCCGAAGCCCTGGTGGAGTGGTTCCCGCAGCACACCGCCAGCATGGACGCAGGCTTGGCCCAGCATCTGCGCGATGTGGGTTTTGACACCGCCACCGAAACCCTCGCCGACCCGAGCAAGGTGCGCCCTGCCACCATGTCGGGCTGCGGCAGCGTCAGCTGCAGTTGAACCCAAGCCCCGCCCACCGGAGCGACCGCAGGGTCCACTGGACGGTGCGGATGAACCGCCGCAACCGGGCGGGATCTTTTGTACTCGTGTTTGGAGCCGTGTGTACGCACGTGCTCGACACGACGGGCCACGGCTTGCAACCCGCTTGGGCTTGTGCATGGGCCGCCCTGCACTTCCTTGTGTACCCACAGGTGGCGTTCGCACTGGCCCGGCGAGCAGCAGACCCCTTGCGCGCAGAGATCCACAACTTGATGCTGGACTCTTTTTTGTTTGGAATCTGGGTGGCGGCGCTGGCTTTCCCCCTGTGGATTTCGTTTTCAATGGTGGCGTGCACCCTGATGAACCTTTCGGCTTTTCGCGGGGTGCGAGGGCTGCTGCAGGCGGTGGCAGCGGTTATGGCGGGCACCACCCTGGGCGTGGTGGGCTGGGGGCTGCGATTTGCACCGGAAACCGCCTGGCCCTCGACGGCATTCAGCATGGTCGGGCTGCTGGCTTTCATGCTGCTGTTTGCGCGGGACGTCTATCTGCGCACCCTGAAACTGCGTGAGGCCTCTGCGCAGTTGTCGGCCAGCGAAAGTTCACTGCAACAAACCAACGCGGCGTTACAACAGAAACTCGACGAAATCCATCGCCTCCAACACCGGCTGAACGAACAGGCCACGCACGACGCGCTCACGGGTTTGCACAACCGCCATTTCCTTGGCAATGCTTTTGACAAGGCGTTGGCCCGCTGCCGCCAGGACAACCTGCCGTTGGCCGTGGTGCTCATCGATGTGGACCACTTCAAGCAAGTGAACGATGTCTACGGGCATTTGGCTGGTGACGAAGTGCTGAGACAACTGGCACGGCGGCTGGACAGCAGCGCACGGGCTCCAGACGTGGTGTGCCGCTACGGTGGGGAAGAGTTTCTACTGCTGTTGGTTGGCATGGACCTGCAAGGCGCGTTATCCCGGTCGGATGCATTGCGTCAACAAGTGGAGCACAAGGGCATTGATTGGGAGTCCACCGTCTTGCATGTGACCGTGTCTGCGGGTGTGGCCCTGTTTCCCACACACGGCACTCACCCGGACGCGCTGATACAGGCTGCCGACCTTGCCCTCAACCGCGCCAAAAGTCTCGGCCGCAACCGCGTGATGGCGGCCAGCTGAGCATCACAAAAATTTTCATCCCCGGAAAAGCCGCTTTCACAACCCGCCAGTGGGGCTGCGGGCTACGATGCGCGCCAGATCAGAACCACCCCACCGGAGACAACCATGACCGTGATCACTACCATCGAAGACCTGCGCGTGCTGGCAAAGAAGCGCGTGCCGCGCATGTTTTACGACTACGCCGATTCCGGCAGTTGGTCCGAAAGCACCTACCGCGCCAACGAAAGCGATTTCCAGAAGATCAAGTTCCGCCAGCGCGTGGCCGTGAACATGGAAAACCGCAGCACGGCCACCCGCATGGTGGGACAGAACGTGAAAATGCCGGTGTGCATCGCGCCCGTGGGCCTGACAGGCATGCAAAGCGCCGACGGCGAGATCAAAGCGGCGAAAGCCTGCGAAAAGTTCGGCATTCCGTTCACACTGTCCACCATGAGCATCTGCTCCATTGAGGATGTGGCAGAGAACACCACAGCACCGTTCTGGTTTCAGCTCTACATGATGCGCGACCGCGAGGCCATGGCCAGGATGATTCAGCGCTGCAAGGTAGCCAAGTGCACTGCACTGGTGCTCACGCTCGATCTGCAAGTGATCGGCCAGCGACACAAGGACTTGAAGAACAAGATGCGCGCATCGGTGATTCCGTCGCTGGGCAACATCGTCAACATCGCCAGCAAGCCGCGCTGGGCGCTGGGCATGATGGGCACGCGCCGCCACACGTTTCGCAACCTGGTCGGCCACGTCAAAGGCGTGAGTGACATGAGTTCGCTGGCATCGTGGACCAATGAACAGTTTGACCCGACCCTGAACTGGGACGATGTGGCCTGGGTGAAGGCGCAGTGGGGTGGAAAGCTGATATTGAAAGGCATCATGGAAGTTGAAGATGCCAGGCTGGCAGTGGCCAGCGGGGCCGATGCCATCGTGGTCAGCAACCACGGCGGACGGCAGTTGGATGGTGCACCCAGCAGCATCGGGGCGCTGCCGGCCATCGTTGAAGCGGTGGGCGACCAGATCGAGGTCTGGATGGACGGCGGTATCCGCAGTGGGCAAGACGTGCTCAGGGCCTGGGCCCTGGGAGCACGCGGAACCATGATCGGCCGCGCCATGGTCTACGGTTTGGGCGCCATGGGTGAAGAGGGTGTGACCAAGGCACTCGAAATCATCCACAAGGAACTCGACATCACGATGGCGTTCTGTGGCCACACCCAGATTGAAACCGTCACGAAAGACATACTGCAACCGGGCACTTTCCCCACGGCGGCGTGACATTCTGCGCAGAGCACACATCAGGGCCAGCCACAGTGCTGGCCCTTTTGTTTATGCGGTACGATGATTCAAACCACCGAGGAACCTCATGAGTACAGCCAAATTTCGCCTAGTCACCCGCAGCGATTTCGACGGTCTTGTCTGCGCCGTCCTGCTCAATGAACTGGACATGATCGACGAGATCAAGTTTGTCCACCCCAAAGACATGCAAGACGGCAAGGTGGACATCACCGGCCGTGACATCACCACCAACCTGCCCTACGTGGCTGCTGCGCACCTGGCGTTCGACCACCACGAGTCTGAAACCATCCGCAACACGGGTGAACGGGCCAACCACATCATTTCCGCCACGGCACCGTCTGCCGCGCGTGTGGTGTACGAGTACTACGGCGGCGCCAAGGCATTCCCCAACATCACCGCCGACATGATGGACGCAGTGGACAAAGCCGACTCGGCACAGTTCACCCGCGACGAAATCCTGAATCCGCACGACTGGGTGCTGCTGAACTATCTGATGGATTCGCGCACCGGCCTTGGCCGCTTCCGCGATTTCCGCGTCAGCAACTACCAGTTGATGATGGACCTCATCAAATACTGCCGCAACCACGGCATCCGTGACATTCTGCAGTTGCCCGATGTGAAAGAACGCATCGAGATCTACCACGCACATGCCGACCTGGCGCACGACCAACTCAAGCGTTGTTCAACTGTGCACAACAACCTGGTGGTGCTCGATCTGCGCAACGAAGAAACCATCTGGGCCACCAACCGGTTCATGATTTACGCGCTGTACCCGCAGTGCAACATCTCCATCCATGTGATGTGGGGCGTGCAAAAGCAAAACACCGTGTTTGCCACTGGCAAGTCCATCCTCGACCGCGGCAGCAAAACCGACGTGGGTGCGCTGATGCTGGAGTACGGCGGCGGCGGGCACAACGCAGCGGGCACCTGCCAGGTAGACAACGACAAGGCAGCCGACTCACTGGCTGCGCTGATCAAACGCATCAACGCTGACGGCTGACGGCTGACGGCTGACGCGACCCCATCACAGTTTTTTCAACACCACACCAACAGGAGACCAGCCACCATGGGCATGATGCAAGAGTTCAAAGAGTTTGCCGTCAAAGGCAACGTCATCGATCTCGCCGTGGGCGTGATCATCGGCGGCGCATTCGGCAAGATCGTTGGGTCTCTGGTCGACGATGTCATCATGCCCATCGTGGGGCGCGTGGTGGGCAACCTGGATTTTTCGGGCATGTTTGTGGTGCTGGGCAAGGTACCCGACGGCACGGCCATGACGCTGGTGGACCTGAAAAAAGCCGGCGTGCCCGTGCTGGCCTACGGCAACGTCATCACCGTGGCAGTCAACTTCCTGATTCTGGCCTTCATCATCTTCATGATGGTCAAGCAGATCAACCGCATGAAGCGGGAGGAACCCGTTGCACCCGCCACGCCTGAGGCTCCTGCGCCCACACCTGAAGACATCCTGTTGCTGCGCGAAATCCGCGACAACCTCAAAAAGTGAGCCCTTGCGGGGCACACCAGTTGTAGCAAACAACTGAGTACCAACAAGCGCTAGAGCCTGTTTTCTTCATGAAAACAGGCTTTTTTGCTTTGTGGGGTCAGAGTGGCTGCGGGTGCGACACAGCCTGACGCGCCCATCGCACTGCCGCCAGCAAGCTGGACGGGTCGGCCACACCTGTGCCCGCCACGTCGAACGCGGTGCCGTGGTCGGGGCTGCTGCGCACAAAAGGCAGGCCAAGGGTGACGTTCACGCCGTGTTCCACGCCAAGGTACTTCACAGGTATCAGCCCCTGGTCGTGGTACATCGCCACCACCACATCGAACTCACCAGTGCGGGCGCGCATGAACACCGTGTCGGGGGCAAACGGCCCATACACGTCCAGCCCCTCAAGTCTGGCCTGGGCCACGGCAGGTGCGATGGTGTCGATCTCTTCCCGCCCAAACAACCCGCCTTCACCGGCGTGGGGATTCAGCCCCGCCACACCCACACGCAAAGGCCGCCCGTTCAACCCCAGGGCCGGACCCAAACTGGTCTGAACAATGCGCAGCGTTTGCAAGACGTTGTCAAACGTGACAGCCTCGATGGCCTGTCGCAGCGACACATGGATGCTGACCAGCACGGTTTTCAGTTCAGGGTTGGCAAGCATCATGCGCACCGGCACATCGGCAATGGAACAGCCCCTGTGCTCGGCGGCCAGCGCCTGCAAAAACTCTGTGTGGCCCGGGTGGTGGAACCCCGCCGCGCTGAAGGCTTCTTTGTGGATGGGGGCTGTGACCACCGCAGAGGCCCGGCCACCCAACACCGCGCGGGCGGCCGCCGCAATGCAGTCCGCCGCTGCCGCACCCGCTTGCGCACTGACGTGTCCAAATGGGGGCAAAGCCTCGGGCGCACACGGTGCACAGGCCTGCCACACTGGCACACATCGAGGTGGCACTTGGGCACCATCGGCAGGGCTGTCCAGCACGGCCACCGGCAGCAGGCCACCCACCACGCGCGCGGCGCGTTGCAGTGTGGCCACATCGCCCGCCACCACGCAACCAGCCATGTCGCCAGGTGCATCGCGAAACGCTTTTGCGATGATTTCGGGGCCAATGCCCGCCGGGTCCCCCTGGGTGATGAGGATGGGCATCGCTGTCATGCTGGGTTGTCTATGTCGATGAATGTGTGGCGCACGCCCAATGTGTGCGCCAGGTGTTCGCCCACCGCCTGCACGCCGTAGCGTTCGGTGGCGTGGTGCCCACACGCCAGGTAGCCCACGCCGCACTCGCGGGCGTAGTGGGCCTGGGGCTCGGAAATTTCGCCGGTGATGAACACACTGGCCCCGGCGGCAATGGCTGGCTCGAAATACGACTGCGCCCCACCGGTGCACCAGGCCACGGTGCTCAGTGGCTGCTCGTTGTTGCCCACACAGGTCACGGCACGACCCAGGCGCTGGCTCACGTGTGCCGCCAATTCGCCAAGGTTGGTGGGGCCGCCTGCTTCCACGCTGCCCAGGCAACCCAGGTTCTGATCGCCGAAGCGGGCTTCCGAGCCGTCAAGCACCCGCAGCCCGAGGACTCGGGCCAGTTGTGCGTTGTTGCCCAGAGTGGGATGGGCATCCAGCGGCAAGTGGTAGGCCAGCAGGCTGATGTCGTTGGTCATCAGCGACTTGATGCGGCGGTGCATCCACCCGGTGATGCGCCCCTCGTACCCGCGCCAGAACAGCCCGTGGTGCACGAGCACGGCATCCGCACGAACCTCGGCAGCCGCTTCAATCAGCGCCAGACTGGCGGTCACACCGGTGACGATGTGGGCCACCCGTGGCCGCCCCTCGACCTGCAAGCCGTTGGGGCCGTAGTCCTTGAACAGATGGGGGGACAACAGGCCATTGAGCTGGCCGACCAGATCGGTCAGCTGCAAACCTGTGTCGGTGGTCGGTGCCATGCTGGGTAGGGGTGCTGTCATGTGTGCACCCATTTTGCCAGCGGCCCTCGGGGCTTACTTTTCGCCAGCGGCTTCCGACTCAGCCATCTTGCGCTGGAAGAAACTGTAGAACCAGTAAGACATGTAGATCATGAAGATGATGCCGGCAATGCTGAACAGGCCGTAATCGGTCGAGAACAAATCCACCAGGGCTTTCATGGCGACTCCTTGTTTTGAAAAGACAGACCGCCATTGCACCCCTTCCGCCACCCGCTCCCATTGACCCAAGTCAACAAACGCCCGCTGAACAGACATACCACCTGCAGTATTTGCGCATTGCCGACATTTGTGCTGTGTGGCGTGAAAGACAATTGGGCATGTCCCAGTACTTTGAAGTTCACCCAGACAACCCTCAAGTGCGCCTGTTGAAACAGGCTGCCAATCTGCTCGCCAAAGGCGGTGTGCTGGCCGTGCCCACCGACTCCAGCTACGCCCTGGTGTGCCACCTTGACGACAAAGCCGCCGCCGACCGGCTGCGACGCATCCGTGGGGTGGACGACAAGCACCACCTGACCCTGCTGTGCCGCGACCTGAGCGAACTGGCCAGCTATGCCCGCGTGGACAACCGGCAGTACCGGCTGCTGAAGCTGGGCACACCGGGTGCCTACACCTTCATTCTGGAAGCCAGCAAAGAGGTGCCCCGCCGCGTGAGCCATCCCTCGCGCAAAACCATAGGGCTGCGTGTGCCCGCACACACGGCTCTGCAAGAACTGCTGGTGGTTCATGGCGGGCCACTGCTGGCCACCACGCTCATTCCCCCGGGTGAAACCGAAGCGCTGAACGACCCGCAGGACATCCGGGAGCGCTTCGAACACGACCTGGCCGGCGTGATCGATGCCGGGGCCTGTGCACTGGAACCCACCACTGTGGTCGATCTGACCCCCATGGACAAAGGCGAAGACCCGGTGGTGATGCGCGAAGGCGCAGGGCCCCTGGCCGCCATTGGCCTGGCCTGAGCCGCCGCCGGGGCGTGCAGGCAACGCGTCTGGGACAATGCCGCCCATGGACTTTGCCAACCTGATTCAAACCGTTGCCATTTACGCCCTGCCGGTGGTGTTTGCCATCACCCTGCACGAGGCCGCGCACGGTTACGCCGCCCGCCACTTTGGCGACAACACGGCCTACATGATGGGGCGCATCACGCTGAACCCCATGAAACACATCGACCCACTGGGCACCATCCTGATGCCTCTGGTGCTGTACTTCGCCACGTCGGGCGCGTTTTTGTTTGGCTACGCCAAACCCGTGCCGGTGAATTTTGGCCGCCTGCGCAACCCCAAACGCGACATGGTGTGGGTGGCCCTGGCCGGGCCCGGGGCCAACCTGGTGCAGGCCATTTTCTGGACGGTGGCGGCTTACTTCATGGTGGCATCGGGCGTGGAAGAGCGCTTTTTTCTGGGCATGGCCAAGGCGGGCATCCTCACGAACCTGGTGATGTTTGCGTTCAACCTGTTCCCCCTGCCACCGCTGGACGGCGGGCGCATTCTGGTGGGCCTGCTGCCCATGCGGGCGGCGCTGGCGGTGTCGCGTGTGGAGCCCTACGGGTTTTTCATCGTCATGGCGCTGGTGGTGTCGGGCGTGGTGGGCGGGTTGTGGCTGCAGCCGCTGATGGCGGTCACGTCTGGTGCCATTGAGCTGCTACTTAGCCCGCTGCGTGCTGTACTATTTTGAATAGCTACAAACCATTACCCATCAAGCGGTAGAGGCATATTTTTCTTATATCTTCAGTTCCATGACCGTTCAACGCGTACTCACCGGCATCACCACTTCAGGCACCCCCCACCTGGGCAACTACGTGGGGGCTGTGCGCCCTTCGGTACAGGCCAGCACCCGGCCCGGGGTCCAGAGCTTTTACTTCCTGGCCGACTACCACGCCCTGATCAAAACCGGCGACCCGGCGCGGGTGCAGCGCTCCACGCTGGAAATTGCCGCCACCTGGCTGGCAGCAGGGCTGGACCCCGAGCGCGTGGTGTTCTACCGCCAGTCTGACATTCCCGAAATTCCCGAGCTGACCTGGTTCCTGACCTGCGTCACTGGCAAAGGCGTGCTCAACCGCGCCCACGCCTACAAAGCCAGTGTGGACAAAAACACCGCCGCCGGTACCGAGCCCGACGACGGCGTGACCGCCGGCCTGTTCATGTACCCGGTGCTGATGGGGGCCGACATTCTGATGTTCAACGCCCACCAGGTGCCCGTGGGGCGCGACCAGATTCAGCACATTGAAATGGCGCGCGACATGGCCGCCAGCTTCAACCACTTGTACGGCGAACACTTCACCCTGCCCGAAGCCGCCATCGACGACAACGTGGCCACCCTGCCCGGGCTGGATGGCCGCAAGATGAGCAAGAGCTACGACAACACCATTCCGCTGTTCGTCCCGCGCGAGCAGCTCAAAAAGCTGGTCATGGGCCTGCTGACCGACTCACGTGCGCCGGGCGAACCCAAAAGCACCGAAGGCAGTGCGTTGTTCCAGATTTACCAGGCTTTTGCCACCTCGGACGAAACCGACGCGATGCGCCAGGCCTTTGCCAGCGGCATTGCCTGGGGAGAAGCCAAGCAGCAACTGTTCGAGCGCCTGGACGCCGAGATTGCCCCCATGCGTGCCGCCTACGAGCACTACATGACCCACCCCGACGAGGTGGAGCGCATCCTGCTGGCAGGTGCCGCAAAGGCCCGCGCCATTGCCACCCCTTTCACCCAACAGCTGCGCCATGCCGTGGGCCTGCGCCACCTGGCTGCGGGGGCCACACCGGCCAAAGCCGAGAAAACGGCCAAAGCAGCCTTGGCAGCGTTCAAGCAGTACCGCGAAAAAGACGGCTTGTTTTATTTCAAACTGGCCGACGCCAGCGGCCAACTGCTGCTGCAAAGCACCGGCTTTGACCAACCCAAGGCTTGCGGAGCGGCCATCGCACGCCTGCAGGCGGAAGGCAACGCTGCGCTGGAGCCTCTGGGGCAGAGCCTGTTGCCCGGCGTGACTACTGACACGCTGGATGGTGCGATGGCAGCCCTGCGCAACGCCAAAGGCTGATGTCGCCCCCGGCCCACCGGGGGGCTTGAAACCGCCCGCCGGGGCTCCAATTGCGGAGGCCGCACACCACCAGGCCCCACGCCAGCCCCGCATGTCACCTGAACTTGTTTTTGCCGCACTGGGCCTTGTGCTGGCTGGGGCATTGGCGCTGTACCCCACCTGGCAGCGCTGGCGGCACGGGCGGCTGCACCGGCGGCCGTTCCCCAGTGCGTGGCGCAAACTTCTGCGCCAGCGCTTTCCGCTCTACAGCCAATTGCCCCCACCCCTGCAACAGCGGCTGCAGGGCATGGTGCAGGTGATGGTCGCGGACGTGCCGTTTGTGGGCTGTCAGGGCCTGTCGGTCACCGACGACATGCGTGTGCTGGTGGCCGCGCAGGCCTGCGTTCTGGTGCTGGAACGGCCCGGCGGAGGCCCCCCTTACCCCGGCCTGCGCCAGGTGCTGCTGTACCCAGGCCCTTTTGTGGTGCAAGCCGAGCACCACAACCCAGGCGGCGTGATCAGCCAGGGGCGAGAGGTGCGCCTGGGCGAATCGTGGCAACACGGCCAGGTGGTCCTGTCCTGGCCCGACGCCCTGGCCGGGGCGAAAGCGGGCGTGTGGGGGGGCATGGTGCTGGACCCCAGCGCCCACAACGTGGTGTGGCACGAGTTTGCCCACCAGCTCGACCAGGAAACCGGCCCCGCCAACGGCGCACCCGCGCTGCGGCCCGGCCAGTCACAGCGCACTTGGGCGGCCGTGTTCAAACGCGAATATGAAGACCTGCGCTGGCTCGCCGATGCCGGCCAACCGACGCTCATCGACCCCTACGGAGCCTCTGCGCCGGAAGAGTTCTTTGCAGTGGTGACCGAGGCTTTTTTCCTGCATCCAACATCCCTGCTGGACCAGCACCCTGCACTGTATGGACAACTGCAACACTTCTATAACCTCTCGCCACATGCTTGGAGGTGAGCCTCAATGTGTTGAAAACTGTCTCTGAACTGACTAGCACACGTCTTGCTAGAACCAGTATTGAAATGCCAAAGCCCATGGCAATCAACTGGGGACAAACATGTCATCACCGACAACGGACACGCGCCGCTTACTCCGCTACATGCCCAGCGTCCAGCGGCAGCAAAACGATTTGAGACTTGTCGAGGCTGCATGGGACAGCCTGGCGCTGCTGTCTTCCCTGTCTCCGCTGACATCACGCACATCCTCAGGCAATGATCTGGGCCGGGCCCGCAAGGATTTCTCTGCGTTATCGGCCGAGATGGTGCACGGACTGACCAAAGAGGCCAGGTCCAATGTGGTGCATGACCTCAGCAGCAAGGCGCAGGTGGCCATCGACATCCTGGTGCGCAATTTGTTTGAGCGCACCGCGGACATTGGTTTTCTGGCGACCGACGAAGTGCTGACCCGCTACGTGTCAGCCCTGAACGAGGGAACGGCTCCTTCGCCATCGCGCGCAGAGGTGGAGCAGCGGCTGGCCGACTACACCTCGTACTACTCCGTTTACCGCAGTGTTCAGGTGTTCGATCGGGCGCTGAGCCCTGTGGCTCAACACGGCAACCCCCGTCTGGACACTGAATTGCCTCTGACCGCCGCAGACACTCAGTTTTTGGGTGGCGTGTTCCAGTCAGACGCTGCGTACACAGAACACTACGGCCCACTGCCCTTTCTGGACGAGAACACCCACAGCTTGGTCTACGCCAAACGGCTGCTGGACGGTCAGACGCCTGTGGGCGTGTTGTGTCTGCAGTTCCGCATGGATGACGAGTTGCCGACCATATTCGATGTGCTGCTGAACGACGGGCGCAACACCGCCACCGTGCTTGCACTGCTTGACGCTGAGTGCCGTGTCATTGGCTCGAGCGACACCCTGCAGCTTCCAGCTGGATGGAAGGTACCGCCGCCAGATAAAAGCGAACACACAGGCAGCGTGATACGGCACATGGGGCGTGAATATCTGGCCTGCCGCGCACGCGGACAAAGCTTTGAGGGCTATGCTGGCCCGCACTGGTCGGGTTTGGCCATGGTGCCGCTCGATCTCGCCTTTGAGCAGGCCGATGAAGCGCCCGTGTCGTCCCCGCTGATGGAAGAGGTGGCCGGACACAACGAGTTTCTGAGCGGCGATCTGCAGAAAATACCCGAGCGCTCAATCGCCATTCAAACCGCGCTCGAACGCTCGGTTTGGAATGGGCTGTTGGACATCAACCGCGTGGAAGTGGCAGGTGACATGGGACAAAGCGACATCCAGTTCGCCAAAACCCTTTTGTCTGAAATTGGCGCTACTGCGCAAAAAACCGCCAGGGCGTTTGCCAGCGCTTTGCACGACTTGCATCGAGTGGTCACACACGCCATGGTTGGAGATGCGCAACACCGCGCGACGATGGCCATGCAGATCATCGACCGCAATCTGTACGAGCGGGCAAATGACTGCAGGTGGTGGGCACTGACGCCCTCACTGGTGCGTGCATTGCAAAAGCATGACAAGAGCGCAGAAGCTGCGGCACAGACCCTCAGCCACATCAATGACCTGTACACGGTGTACAGCGGTATCGTCCTTTACGACCAGCATGGGCACGTGGTTGCGGTGTCGCGCCCGCACCTGGAACACCTGCTGGGACAAACGCTCGACGAGCCGTGGGTGAAGCGTTCGCTTGGCTTGGACATGCACCGCTATACCGTCAGTGAGTGGGCTCACACTTGCCTGCAGACGGAAGGAATGACGTTTGTGTATGCCGCTGCCCTGCGCGACCCCGAACAGGGTGCCAGGCCCTTGGGGGGCATAGGGCTGGTGTGGGACAGCGGCTCTCAGCTGGGGTCCATTCTGCGAGACTGCGCGTTGGGCAGCGACCCCAAAGATTCGTTTGTGCTGTCTGATGCTGCTGGGCACGCCGTCAAGGCACACGGGCACAGCTGTTCAGAAGACAACTTTCGCACAGCCATGGGTGCAACCCGCGATCTGCCAGCGGGTGAGACCATTGCAGATCTGGAAGGTACTCTCTACGGCGTGGGCGCGTCACATGGCGTGGGTTACCGCGAGTTTCGTGCAAAGGACGCCTACAACCACGGGCTGCAGTGTGCGGTGCTCCACCACTTGTGTGCACGGCGGCCGCACAGCAAAGACTGGCGCAGCCTCAAGGTGTCCAGGTCGCCCGGCAGGCACGACACAGACAGCATCGTCAGGCTGGCCTCGTTCACTGCCGCTGGACATTGGTTGAGCATCCATGGGGAATCGGTGCTGTTCGCTGCCCCTGACACCCAAATTCTCAGTGCGTCTCACTTGAAGCACCCCATGGTGGGCATGGCACAGATCAACGACAGGGTATACCCAGTGCTGGACCTGCGCTGCGCCATCGCGGGGGCACCGGCCTCCCAATCGATCAGCCGCGCATTGGACGTGACACGCCAGATGATTGTCATTCGGGTCCCTTTACAAGGCGGTGACCACGCTGATGTGGCAGTGCGCGTGGACACGCTCACGGCCATATTGGAAGTCGAAAGCAGAAGCATGCAGCGCATGTCCCAGCCAGCCTCTGCCACAGGCATGGTCGATCAGGTGGTGGGTGTGGGCATGGAGGGCATCAACCTGCAAAGCAATGATGGAGCGGGACAGATGCTCCTGATGGTCCTGTCAAAGGTCTGGCTGCAGCAATGTGCGCAGGGGGCTCAGGGCATGACTTTGGCCCAAGATCTCAACGCGCTACAAACCCGCTGACACCGAGCGCCCAGGTCCAACAGTGGACGAGGCAACCGAGCCATGGCGGCATCATTGCTCAACACGCGGCGCAGCCACCCTGACCGTGAAACAGGTGCCCTGGGCTTTGGAGCTGTTGACGTCAATCTGGCCCTGATGAGCCGCAACGGCTTGCCTGACGATGGTCAGCCCCAGACCCGTGCCGGAAATCTGGCCAACATTGCGTCCCCGGTGAAACGGCTCGAACAGCTTGGGCATGTCCTGCTCGTCGATGCCAATGCCTTGGTCGCTCACCACCAGGCACAGCTGGTAGGGCTCTGACGACACAGTCACTTCAACCACTCCGCCCTGGTGCGAATACTTCAAGGCATTCGACACCAGATTGCCCAGCATCTGGCGCCACAAACCCTCGTCCAGCAGGTGCTTTAATTCCTCAGCGGGCAGATTCAGTTGCAACTGCACCGCGTGGTCTGTGCTGCGCTGCCTGATGGCGGAGTGCACTTCGTCCACCACCGAGCGGCACAGCGCAGCAACGGAATGAGGGCTCGGGTTGAACTGCAGCGGACCGGCTTCTGCCTGCTCCACCTGCAGCAGGTTTTCGAGCATGCGGGTCATGCGGCCCACCGCACCATGGATTTTCTGCAGCGCCTCCACCCGCTCCTCAGGCGCCAGCCGGTCGGCATAGTGCAGCAACAGATCGGCCGAGCTGCTGATGGACGACAACGGCGTGCGGAATTCATGCGATGCCATGGCCACAAAACGCGCCTTCAGGTCGTTGAGTTCTTTCTGGCGGTAAAGGGCTTCACGCTGGGACGACTCCGCCTGAATGCGCTGCGTGGCATCGACGGCAAACAGCAAGGTGGCAGGGGCATGCTCCCAATCGATGACCGCGCCCGACACCTCCAGGTGCCGCACCTCGGCGGCATCTGTCAGCACGCGAATGCCATCGATCGGTGCCACGCCAGCACCGCTGAGGCGCAGGGCCTGGCGCTCGCGTGCCAACGGCACATCGTCCGGATGCACACAAGCCAAAAAAGGCTGAGACAGCAAAAAGGCCTGACTGCGGCCAACGATGCGCGACATGGCCGGGTTGACGAACACCATGCGCTCGTTCTGGATCACCACCACGCCCACGCCCAGGTTCTCGAACACCGAGCGGTAACGGGCTTCCGACTGGCGCAAGGCATCCAGCGCCTGGTGACGCTCGATCGCACTGCCAAACTGGTTGGCCACAAACGACAACACATCGGCATCTGAATCAGTAAAGGAGTTTCCGGCCTCATAGCACTGAACCACCAGCGCACCCCCGGTGACACCCCGCAATTGCATGGGGACACCCAGCCAAGCTGAAAAGCTCAGGTCTCCCGTGGCCTCTGTGATCTCACCCGAAGCCTGCAATTCACCGAAACGCGCGGTGTCGATGAGCTGTGGCCTCTCGGTACGAAGCACATACTCGGTCAGTCCACGGCGCAACGGCACGCCATTGCACTGCATGGTGTCGCCGTCTTTCTCGTCAACGTAATAAGGAAAATCCAGCGTCTGGTTGTCGGGGTTGTACAGGCACACATAGAAGTTGCGTGCGTAAACCAACTCGCCCAACAACTGGTGCGTGGCCTGCAGAAATTCGAAGAAACTCAGCCCGGCCGTGGCCCGTTCGGCAATGCGGTACAGCACCCGGTGCAGGGCATCACCCGTCTGAACCAGATGGGCATTGGCAGTTGCTGATGAGTGGTGAACGGACATGAAACGGGCACAGGGTGTGGGCAAGCCAAATGGTCGCACCTTTTCGGACAGGCGGCCACTGCTTTGCGCTGCCCGGGCGTGCGGATCGGCTGTGAACGGGAACCCGGTGAAAGACCGGACCACCTGGACAATACACAGGCGGCGCTCAGTCACGCCATGAACACATGCATCGCCATGGAACAAACGGGGTTTACATGAACCGGCCTTTCACCGCTGTTCTTTTCGCAGCAATCCATCTCAGCGGTGTAAGCCTGGCCTGCGCCCAGGAGACAGCCCAATTGACGCGCCAAGACCAGCAAAGGGTGGCAGTGACAGCCTATGCGCCAAAGGCGGAGTCTTGTCGCGGAGTGGCCATCGTTTCGCCTGGCGCCGGTGGCTCTGAGGCGGGCTATCGTTACCTGGGGGAGGCCCTGTCCGCGCTCAGCTACCTGGCCGTGGTAGTGGGACACAGGGAGAGCGGACGGGATGCCCTGCGTGAACACACCCGACACAGCGGGCTTCGTGAGGGGCTGGCCGAGTTGATCACCGAGCCGGATGCCTATCGCGGAAGGTTCATGGACATCACGGCCGCGAAGAACTGGGCACAAGGCCGCTGCAAGGGCAGCGAAGCAATTTTGATTGGCCACTCAATGGGTGCCGCAACGGCCATGATGGAAGCGGGCGCGAGGAACAAGCTCGGCATCCAGGGCGGCAACACTTTCAGCGCATACATCGCCCTGTCACCGCAAGGTCCTGGATCCATCTTTCCTGATAACGCATGGTCGGGCATCCGAAAGCCTGTGTTGCTCATGACGGGCACACGGGATGCGGAGCTCGGTGGAGCCTCCTGGCAAACACGAACCGAACCATTCACGAACTTGCCGCCCGGGTGTAAGTGGCTGGGTGTCATTGATGGCGCAAGTCACATGAATTTTGCGGGCAATGGGCTCTCACGTAAAACCGAGGCACTCACCGCAAGGACCGTTGGCGCTTTTCTCGATGGTGTGAACACGGGAGAATGCCGTCCAATGCAGCACACCCCAAGCATGGACCTTAAAACCAAATAACACTTTGCCGTGACACCCGACCAACTGTCCCAATCCCTGACCCAACTGGGCATGACCCAGGCTGACTACGCCCGGTTGATCGACGTGAGCCAGAAGACCGTGTGGATGTCGGTGTCTGGCCGCACACCTGTGCCAAAACTGGCCAGCGAACACCTGAACCTGCTCCTGGCGCTTGACAACTTGCACCGGCAGGCCATGGGCCGCCTCAAATCAGGGACAGACGCAGACCAAAATCACGATGCGGTGTGAAAAGACCTGTCACAGCACGGCATAACAGCCTACAAAAAAACGGCTCGAGCTGCGCTACATTGGTTTGCCTTTTTCACCAACATCACTCAACGAAAGGGATAGAAATGTCAAAGTTGCTTCGCGTCATTACTACCGTCGGTACGCTGCTTATTGCATCGGCAGTTACAGCCCAAACGGTTTACAACACAGTGCCTGCGGACGACGCCCAATATCGACAGTGCCTGCGCTATGCCGCCAGCCTGTACGAAGGTGGCAAAGAAGCCAGCCCCATCAAGGGTCAAACCAAAGAACAGGCTTGGTGCACATGCCTCTGGAACGAAACTCCCGATGAATTCAATGGGAATCTCGTTAAGTTCTCTGAATCCGCCAAGGGCAAACGCGTAAATAAAATTTGCGAGGCTTACTCGAACTGGAGTGATTGAAGACGGTACGGTTGGCATCCAGCCGCTTTAAGCGCGCATCACTTACAGCGCGTCACCCCACAAACAAAAAACCCGCATCATTTCTGATAGCGGGTTTTCTATATTTGGTGGCGGAGAAAGAGGGATTCGAACCCTCGGTACAGGAGAACCTGTACGCCGGATTTCGAATCCGACAGAATAGGCATTTCACAGCGTTTGCCTGTGTTGATGTTTTCCCATAGAATCAATATAAATCAACAGCTTATCCAGCATACTGGCTGATGGGGCGTTGATTAATGTTCATCTAAATGTGGAAATTTTGGCTACACAGTGGCTACACGGAACCTCGGTGTAGCCAAACTGACCAGAGCAATCAACATGGCACGCCCCAAAAAGACAGATGCACCCGACACGGCCAACGCCATCGAATTGACTGTGGGTGCAATAGAACGCCTGACATGCCGCACGGACACCAAGGCTCAGGCATTCCTGCGCGATACCAAAGCACCAGGCTTGCGGGTGCGCGTCACCAACACCGGGGCCAAGTCGTTCGTATTCGAGGCCAAGCTGAACCGCCAGACTATTCGCCGCACCATCGGTGATGTGAAGTCATGGAGCATCGAACAAGCCCGTTCAGAAGCCCGCCGCCTTGCAGTGGTGTTGGACAGCGGACAAGACCCACGCGAAATTGATAAGCAACAGCAGGCAACCAGAGAGGCCGACAAACAGCGCCAGCAAGTCGAGCAAGCCCGCCAGAACGTCACCGGGCTGGACGCATGGGCCAACTACATCACCGCCAGCAAAGCCGCTACCAAGCCCGGCCACCCTGACAAGCCCAAGTGGGGGGCACGCACACTGGCAGACCACAACAACTTGAGCGCCCCGGGTGGCATGGCCTACAAACGCAAGTCAATGGGCACCACCCAGCCCGGCCCCCTGCACAACCTGCTGAACCAACCGCTGGCGCTGATTGATGCAGCCGCCGTCGCCTCATGGCTGAAGGCAGAAAACGCCCACCGCCCCACACAGGCTGCCCTGGCATTCCGTCTGCTGCGTGCTTTCCTGAACTGGTGTGCCGAGCACCCTACCTTTGCGACCATCGCCCAGGCACAGGCCCACAGCACCAAGGCCGTGCGCAACCACGTTGCCAAGCAAGCACCCAAGACCGATGCACTACAACGTGAACACTTGCCTGCATGGTTTGCCGGGGTGCTGGCAGATACCAACCCCCACGCCCGCGCCTATCTGGTGGGCCTGCTGCTGACAGGTGCCCGCGCAAACGAACTGGCCGGGCTGCGCTGGGAGGATGTAAACCTGAAATTCGGCGGCACCCTGACCCTTCACGACAAAGTGGAGGGCTTGCGCGTCATCCCCTGCCCTGCTTACCTTGCCCACCTGCTGGCCACCCTACCCCGCCGTGGCCCGTGGGTGTTTGGCGTAGACAAAGAGCGCCCCAATGTGGACGACACCGCCGCATACAACCACCGCAAAGCACTTGCCGCTGGTGGCCTACCCCATGTGAGCCTGCATGGCCTGCGCCGTTCGTTCAAGAGCCTGACGGAGTGGGTGGAGTGCCCTGCTGGCATCGTCGCGCAAATCATGGGGCACAAGCCCAGCGCCACCGCTGAGAAGCATTACACCGTGCGCCCGGTTGACCTGCTGCGCCTGTGGCACGACAAGATTGAAGCGTGGATGCTGGAGCAGGCAGGAGTGACGTTTGACCGCAAAGCAGAGCCGGGCAAGCTCGCGCTGGTTGCGGCTGCATAAGTGAAACCGGCAAGCCCTGCGCCGGACAAGGCAGGGCAAAACAGACGGGGCCAGCGAGTGCTACGAACACCGCCAGCCCCTGACCACAACGAAAGAAGGACTTTCATCATGGCTGCACCGAGCATATCAAGCCGCAAAAACCTGTCGTTCACAGCAACGTCAGACGGGTCGGGCATCGCATCTAACTGGAATGTTCCACACGACAAAAAAGGCTACTGGGGCGATACCGTTCCGATTGGTCAACGCCACTTTGCAGAAGTGGCTGAGTTGGCAAGCCGAGATGAACAGGAAGCCATAGATGCAATTGTTTTTGCCATCATGTCGCAAGAGTGGAATCACACCCCTGACAGTGGCTGTGGATGGGGCATCGAGCACGGCTTTTCTAGAGAGCTTGCAGAGTTTGCTGTGATGGGGCTACGGGCTAGCAGAGAAGGACTTATTCAGTCCGTCGATAAGGCAGCCTGACACTGTTTCGCCCCAGCTAGGCCCGCCTCGAAACCGGGCCGAAAAGCCAGACCTCCCGCTGGCTTGCTGGGGCACCTTTTCAATCGGGGCAGCGCTCGGGAGGGTGCAATGAAAAAACTTACTCGCAGGCTAAACTTTCAGCAGGCAGCGGAAATACTTGGCGTTGTGCCTGATGACGTGAGGTCTTTGGTGGTCGAGGAGCGCCGGATTCCTGCCGTCTACATCACGCAGGTTGCCCTCTCTGCTGAGCCATACAACTACCAGCTTCTCAAAGTTGATTCAGAAGGTCGGGCTTTTGATATGGCGGTTGGTGGAATTGAGGCTACCGTTCACACGGGCTTTCTACGAATCGAGCGTGTGGCTCTTGAGAAATTTATATATGACGAGGGCTTGGTCCTCAGCAAAATGTGGGCACCCACAAAGCTTGCCGAAGAGAGCAGCATGTCTCAGCCGCTGGAATGCGGGCCATTGGCTTCGAGCACCAACCCCCTGATAGTAGACAGCGCCAGCACTACCACACCACAAGACCCAGAGCGCCGCCTTGCCCGTTTACGCGCACTGGGTGGAAATGCCACATACAGGAGCAGAGAATGGAAATTCACGGGCATAGCCGCCCTGGTGGAAAGTGAAAAAAGCGAACGCCGCAAGCGAAGCGATGAAAAGACTATTCGTGCCGACCTGAAAGAAGCGGCTCAAAACGAGCTTGATGCAAAGAGCGCTGGGTTCGCTGATGGCCTTGGGCGGAGATAAGCGCCACCCGCTGTATTCCCGTTTTCTCCCGTTCGATTTCCCGGTTCACCCATGAGAGCACGCCGGGTGGGCATTCCCGGTTTTTCCTGTTCGCTCCCGTGTTTTCAAAGTCACCACCAGCACGAATCAACGTGCTGGAAAGGTGAACCGATGCAATCAACACAGCACAGCGCGAACACTCGCCGCGCTGCAACCGACCCCCAGCGATACCCACCCCTGGAGTTGGTCAACCGCCCAACGGTACCGACAGAACAGGCAGCTCACTACCTGTTGCGCCGCCCACAAACAATGCGCGGCTGGGCCTGCAAAGAGACATTTCCTGACGGGTTGCGCCCTGTCCGTCTTAATGGCCGCTTGGCCTGGCCAGTGGCTGGCATCAAAGCCGCCTTGGGGGTGGCAGCATGAAAAAAGCCCCGAAACCGTCCAAAGTCAGCGGGGCTTTCAGTCAACAAACCGAATTGTTCGACTTGCCCGCATTCTCCCCCACTTTGCCTCAACCGGGCACCGATGCCATGCGTGCGCTGGTGGACTTGGTGACACGGCCAACGCTGATGCAGCGTGACTGGCTGCGCGAGGGTATGGGCTGGAGACTGGCTGCCGAGGTGCACCGCCTGAAGGATGAAATGGGCTGGCCCGTCAAATCCGACCGCAACCCGGCAAAGACTGGCCGACAAGCCATTTACAGCCTGCCAATGCACGCAAAGCAAGTCGCACACCGACTGCTGAAAGGTGGTGCCGCATGAGCGCACCCAAGCCACCACGCGACCCAAGGGGGCACAGCCTGCGGGTGTATGCCGACATTTACGACAGCCCCGCATTCAAGTGCTTATCCCCACACGATGTGATGGCATACCTTGCCCTGCTGCGCGAGCTCAAGGGGTACAACAATGGCGACTTGTCCTTGCCCCTGAGCCGTGCCAAGAGTTGTGGCATCAACCACCACCTGACCCTTGCCCGGAGCCTGCGGGCGCTATGTGCCGTGGGCCTGATTGCGGTCACCCGCAAAGGTGGATGCGCCAAAGGTGGACAGCGCCTGGCCAACCTGTACCGGGTGACAGACCGAGAGTGTCACGAGATTCCGGCAAAGCACCTGACAGCCATGAAGGCCACCAACGAGTGGAAAACCGTGGCGACCATCGAGCAGGGTCAACACCTCATCGCCACCGCTGAAGAAGCCGCAAAGGTCGCTTCAGAAAAAAAAGCCCTAGGACACGGCGTGACAGTAACCAGGACACCGCGTGACGTAGTCAGCCCCAAAACCAGTACACCGCGTGACACATGGACAGAACGACTAGGACACGGCGTGACTATGGCTGAAAACCCCGCAAACCCAAGCCCAGCAACGGTTTCAGCCGGTTTTTCGGGTCAACCTGAAAAAGCAAGCCATAGGACACCGCGTGTACCACCTCTATACATTGCCACCCCAGTGGGGGAAATGGGCACTACCCAAGACCATGGCAACGATGACAAGGCCACCACGAACGATGACGGCATCAGCCTAGAAGCCATCGACAGTTTGGCCGCCCTTTGGGCTGCTGTGGGTTGCCGTTCGAACTGGACGAACCACAGCAAAGCCGACCGCCTGCGCCGTGCCCGCGATGCACAGCAACGAGCAATTGGCCGCCATTGCCCCAGGCCAGCCGCCACGGTACCTGCTGGCGCTGCCAACCACCGTCACCCACACGTTGACGGCCTGACCCGTGAACACGACGAACACGCCCACGACCTGAGCGCATGGACTGATTGAGAGAAGACCCGACCATGAAACCCAACTTGACCCACCACCACGTCAAAGCCGAATGGCAGAACGACGAGAACGGCCCCGTCATCGTGCTGACCCAGCACAGCGACTTCAGCGAATCAGACGAGGTGCTGATACACCCCTGGCAGTTGCGTGCCCTGTGCGAGCACTTCGGGCTGATGGAAGCAGACCCACAAGCCGCCAAGACCATCGCCGCCTTGCAGCGCCGCATGCTGGCCTTGCGTGACCGGATTGATGAATTGGGGCAATACATGACCGACCACAGCGACCACAAGTACGCCGACCTGAGCCACGAACTGAACACCATCACCATGCTGGCCGAGCTGGCAGACGAGTGGTGCGCTGATTTTGAGGGCACCACCACCCAGGTGTCCGCCACCGCCGCATACCCAGCACCCGCCGCTGCGCAGCCAGCGACCGCTCAGGCCACACCAACGCAAGCGCCACTGCTGTGACCGCACACCAAGGACACCACATGAAACCGGTTTTTCAGCGCGTAACGGACCACGACCCAATCAACGGGCAGATTGGCGACTGTTTCAGAGCGGCAACAGCTTCGATATTGGAGATGAATCTCGATGAGGTGCCCCACTTTGCAGCGCTCTGCGCTCCTGACTACGAACACTTTTGGCGTGTGGTCAATGAGTGGTTTTCGTCAAAGGGTATGCACTTGAAGTTTTGCGCTCCTTTAGTCGCTGGTGGATTTCTCCCAATCAGTTTGATAGGGCGTCATCACTTCGTGTTTGGGAGCTGCATCAATCGTGGGAAGCTGATGGGCCATGCGCTGGTTGGCTTTAATGGGGTGGTGGTCCATGACCCCGACCACACAAAGCCTAAGCTGGTGAACGGGATTGAGGGCTTTGGATACCTGGTTGACCGTGATGGGCGTTTGCTGGGGTAGCCGCACAGCGCCTTTCAAGCCACCACAGCGCTTTGACCCGCTGGGAGCATGCAGACGGGGTGCGCAGTAATGTTGGCAAATCCCAAATGATTTCGCATGATGAAAAATGACACGCAGATGCACCGATGAATTGATGGCGCTGGACATTCGGCAACTGGCCCGCGATGGCTACTTGGCCACAGACCGCATGAACTGGGCGCAATGGACACGCAGAGAGGGCGTGAGCATCACCCTGCACACCCAGGCCCGCCACGATGGCCTGTGGGTTGAGTGGCGCACCCGCGCAACGGGTGAGAGCACATGGCACGCCTTCAATCGCCTGCTGACCCTGGAGCGCACCGCCTTGCACTTTGGTTCGCGTGTGTGGTGGCACTGCCCCAGGTGCGACAAGCGCGTGGCGGTGTTGTACGGTGGCCGTGAACTGGCTTGCCGTCACTGCTGGGGGGCCAACTACCGCAGCCAGCGCGAAACCCTGGAAGACAGGGCAGCACGTCAGGCCAACAAACTCCGTCGCAAGCTGGGGTGGCAGGCAGGCATCCTGAGCGACACGGGGGGCCGACCGAAGGGGATGCATACGAAGACCTACCTGCGGCTGTTGAACGAGCACACAAGGCGCTCTGAGGTGGCGTTGGGGTACTTGGGCGAGAGCCTAGACAGGCTGACCGGACGACTCAAATCCCGCTTACAGTGTTAATCAAGGGCTTGGAAATCAAGGCCCAAACAGTAGGGGAGGAGTCTGCAATGGGCAAGTTTTGGAACGGTGATGTACGGCTAGTTAAGGCGTACTGGATTTATGGGGTGTTGCTACCCAACGGGCTTTTTGTGTTGGCGTGGTTATCAGGAATGAGGCTTGTGCCGGGCTCTGCTACTGCAATTCTGATTGGATTGGCGGTGCTGGCATATCTGGTTTTCTGGGGTGTAGGCACTTGGCGGTCGGCAACCAGATACACAGGGCCCAAGGTTTGGGCTATCTTGACGAAAGCTCACCTGGCCTTGCCACTTGTTGGGCTGATTTTGGCGATTGCAGTTTCAGCGTTGTGGTCATCAAAGCCCGACGAACCAGAGCGGTTCGAGGTAGAGACGAAGACGGGCGCACCAACTGGCGATAGCCAACAGAGTCACCCGGTTGCCGGGTCGAGCATTGCGCATCAACCACATGTGCAAATTCAACCAAGCAGCGCTACGGGCGATGCCGGAAATGGCGCTGCCCAATCTCACAGTGACTCAAGCCATTTGACTCAATCCAATCATGGACAAAAGGTTGCGCGGGTCACTAGCATGGCAGAAGCACGCAAGCGACTGCCTGAACTTTCTGGCCTGAGCGATGAATCGGCTCTGAACGTCATTCACCAAGCTTATTACCCACAGTGGGACAAAGCCAAACTGGCTGAGGCACTTGGCGTGGCTTTACCCACGACGAACAGTGCCATGACCAAACCGAAACTGGGCTGGCTTGACCAAAGTCGTTATGAGTCATGCCAACAAGATGCAGCAAAAGCACCAACGCCACATGGGGTGAATGTGGGGTTGCGGATTTGTCGCGAGAAATTCAACCAGTGATTCAGCGAGTGAGAGTCGTTCTTTGCGATTGAATGCATCGAGGAACATGACACTCAACTCTGAACGGCAGGGAAACCAATGAACGATTCACCAGACACACGGCCCGTGCCATCAATGAAAAGGCTGGAGGCCGCAGCACTGGGGGAAATTGCCAAGATGCTGGAGAAGGATGGAGGCAAGATGCCCAGCATGGAAGCCGTGGAGATTGCGGCCAAGATGATGGCCGCGAAGGCGCACAGGGAATTGACCGCGCAACAGAACAAAGAACAAGGGCAGACCGTGCCTGAACGCGAGGGGCTGACTCAGCCCGAGTTCGTTCAATCAACGGGGCGCGGGTGACTGGTAGCCATCAGGCCAAGGCCGGGGTTAGACTGGCTGCTGCTTTGACCCTAGGGAGAAGGGGGCTGCCTTGTGCAGTTGGTGCGCTGGGCCCGGCGCACCGGCAAAGCACCAAATCGGAATTGCTCCGTGTGCGAGGACAGACACCACACTACGCTGGGTCAATCCCACAAAGCCATGAGGTTTCAATGGCCGCAGTAAACTTTTACCCCTCGACGGGGCCCGCTTTACCTCCCTGAGCGGGCCTGTGTGACAGCAGGACTTGCCCGGCCACTGCGCCGGGTTTTTCCTTTAGGCGCTGCGACAAATGAAGCTTTGTTCTGGATGGGTAGGGGTATCCATGGAACGAAATCCATCGATATCCGTCAAAATATAACGGTGCGTATTCATTGGCTACTAGGAGGTTCGATATGTCACAGACATTTGCACCCCCCTCGCTCAACCGGGCTGGGGGGAAATCCCCGGCAGCGGCAGCGCGTGAGCTGCTAGCGAGCCATTGGAACGGCGTTCTTCCTGTTCGCCCTGAAGAAATTGCTCGCAAGGTCGGATTGACCATCAAGAACATCAGCTCGGTATTCGCCGACGAAGATTACCCATTTAGCGGTCACTTCCTGCGCGACAAAATGGTCATTGAGGTCAATATTGATGAAGGGGTACTGCGCCAGAGGTTTACCCTTGCCCATGAGCTTGGGCATTGGGCATTGGGCCACGAGGATGCACCACGGGATATTTCTACAAATTTCTCCTCAGCACAGTCTTCGCCCATGGAGCGTGCGGCTAATCAATTTGCTGCTGAGTTGTTGATGCCCGCCAATGCCGTTGCCAAACTGGTGCGGTCTGGGCAATTCAGTTCCGTTGATGACTTGGCAACTGCATTTCAGGTGTCCAAAGTCGCCATGACATACCGCGTTAACAACCTTGGGCTGTCAGTGTGAGCGACCCAATAACGGTAAGGACCTATGAGGACCTGAGCCAGGGAGATATTCCGGAGTTGGATGAGTCCAAAAGAGCCAACGCCCTTTTGGACGATGCAGCCAATCGAAGAAAGTACCGAGGCGGCGCCTTCGGTTTGTCAGTTCTGGTCGTACTATTTTTGGGCTTCATCATCTACAAGTTGATGTGCGCAGTCACCTCTGACATTCATTTTTTCTCTCCGTGGACTGTGGGCATATTCGCCACGTTGGTTGTGGCCGTAACCGTGGTGACCCTTTCGTTGCTTCGGGCTACGTTTTCAGCCCCAGACCGTGCAGAGCGCGACAAGGGCGGGCCGGAAATGCCACAAATGACATTGCTTTCCGAGGTGCTCAAAACAATGGCGACAGCGGTTGAAGCCTTGACCAAGGTAGTGAGCAAGTAGCACAAACCCGGCCCCGTGCCGGGTTTTTCTTGTCTGGTGCTGGCGCTGTTGGCCGAGAATGACGGCATGGAACAAGGCACCCACCCCCCCCACCTCTGCTACCTCACACAGTGTGAAGAGCGGAATGTCGCCCTGCACCAGCGATACCTGGCCTACCTGGTTCGCTTTGAGCGCTGGAACAAGCCAAAGGGATGGGCACGCTTCACGTTGCATCGCCCCCTGGCTGCCATAGCTGCACTGTCCCAAGGCAGGGAGCTGCCATCCGAGTGGTGCCGCCAGCCCCAGAGCAAGGACGATTTTGTGACTGAGATTTTTTTGGGTTCCGCCCGACAGATGGGCCGACCGTAGTGCCCGACTGATGGACTCGTGCTCAGCGAGCCGCTGGAGCTGTATTACGCGCTCATCTTTTCAACCACCTGAAAATTCAGGCGGTCGGCGACCATCCCAAGGAATACTCCCTGAAGCCCTGCCGCCAGTCCTTACGGGCAACAGGTGCAACGAACCGTGAACGACCGTTGACGAGCCGTTGACGAACCCACCGGACCCCCACGGGTAACCCAGGCAGAACCCGTGGGTTGTCAAGCGACCAGCATTCAACGCTTAACGCGACGCCCGAAAAGTGAGAGATAGCCAACACAACGCCCGGAGACTGTGCCAAGATTTTTTTGTTTTGGGGCTGGCGCTGGTCACCGTAAGCCAACAAGTCGTAACCCCGACCCGGGGCTGTTAAAAGGTTGTGCTGATGTAACGGGCGTTGTAACAAGCAACTCCTTACAAACAAGGAGAGAGCGTCGTGAAGTCGTGCTTCGCGCATGTGATGCCCTTAAATGCAGCGCCCAGTGCCGTCTCCGCATATTTGTGGAGACGGTTGAATTCAGACTGCCCAGCCTTCTCCAATGACCTCTGCCTGCTGCAACACAAGTTCCACCGCCGCATCCTGCAAATCAGGCGGATATTTGTACTTGCGCAGGATGCGCTTCACCATCAGCCGCAGCGTGGCCCGCACGCTTTCCCGCTGTGCCCAGTCCACCGTGATGTTCTTGCGCAGGTTTTCGGTCAGCTCGTGGGCAATTTTTTTCAGGGTTTCATCGGTCAGCTCTTTCACCGCCGACTCGTTGGTGGCCAGGGCGTCATAGAACCGCACCTCGTCGTCCGACAGGCCCAGTTCCGCGCCCCGGTTGGCGGCCTCGCGGAACTTCTTGGCCATCTCCACGAGTTCTTCCATCACCTGGGCAGTTTCAATGCTGCGGTTCTGGTACCGGGTGATGACGTTGCTCAGCAGGTCAGAAAACTTCTTCTCCTGAACGATGTTGGTGGCGAACTTGGACTTGATTTCGCCTTCCAGCAAACGCTCCAGCAGCTCAACCGCCAAGTTGCGCTCGGGCAGGTTGCGCACCTGGGCCAGAAAGCTGTCGTCCAGCAAACCGATGTTGGGTTTCTCCAGGCCAACGGCATCGAAGATGTCCACCACCGTGTCGCTGACCACCGCGCCGTTGATGATTATCCGAATGGCCGCTTCACGCTGTTCGTCGGTCTTCTTCTGCTGGGTGATGTCGCGTTTGGTCAGGATGACCTTCACTGCCTGCATGAAGGCCACCTGGTCGCGCAGGGCTTTGGCTTCATCCAGCGTGCAGCACAGGCTGAAGGCTTTGCTCAGAGCCAGGGCCGCGTCTGCAAACCGCTTTTTGCCATCGCGCACTGGCTTGCCGTTCTTGTCTTTGCTCGTGGATGGCAGACCCAGCACATGGTTGGCGGCACCGGCCAATGTTGAGTGGCCCCCGGTCTTGAAAGCTGACCAGTCAAACCCGTGCAACATGGCTCCCAGCACATCCAGCTTCTCCAGCATCAGGGACAGGGCTTCGTGTGCATCCACCGTGGGCTTGCCCCGGCCTTTGCTGGCGGTGTATTCCTTCATGGCAGCTTTCAGCTCGTTGCCGATGCCGATGTAGTCCACCACTAGGCCACCTTGCTTGTCTTTGAACACCCTGTTCACGCGGGCAATGGCCTGCATGAGGTTGTGGCCCTTCATGGGCTTGTCCACGTACATGGTGTGCACGCAGGGGGCATCAAAGCCGGTGAGCCACATGTCGCGCACGATGACCAGGCGCAG